>JAUDUO010000022.1:0-215 GCA_032468405.1 Staphylococcus chromogenes | reverse complement strand
TCCACGCCGGGGGTTGGTGGGTGGTTAGCCAAGAGGGGGAGGTGGAATTTGCCTGGGGTTTTGCAGGATTTGAGCGCCTGGATCTTGCCAAACGCGATGCGGATTCCACGCCGGGGGTTGGTGGGTGGTTAGCCAAGAGGGGGAGGTGGAATTTGCCTGGGGTTTTGCAGGATTTGAGCGCCTGGATCTTGCCAAACGCGATGCGGATTCCACGC
>JAUDUO010000021.1:0-223 GCA_032468405.1 Staphylococcus chromogenes | reverse complement strand
AGTGGACTCCGAAGAGGCTGTCGTTTGGTGTTGCCGGGATTTCGGTGGTTGGTTCAGCTTCGTCGTTGATGACTGTGCCGGTTAGCTGTGGGGTGGAGTGGACTCCGAAGATGCTGTCGTTTGGTGTTGCCGGGATTTCGGTGGTTGGTTCAGCTTCGTCGTTGATGACTGTGCCGGTTAGCTGTGGGGTGGAGTGGACTCCGAAGAGGCTGTCGTTTGGTGT
>JAUDUO010000020.1:0-223 GCA_032468405.1 Staphylococcus chromogenes | reverse complement strand
CGCTCGGGGTCAGATTGAGCCGGGACGCAATGCGCATTGGCTCCACGCCCTGCTTCCACAGCTGTTCAATGCGTTGAGCATCTGGCCTGGAAAGAGTCTTCTTACTGCGAAAAGGCAGCCGAAGTTCGCGGGCTAAACGATAAGCAACATTCAGGCTAAGGCCTAATTCCGTCGCAGCACTACGAACACTACAGCCACCGTGGACTAAGAAACACAGCTGCTC
>JAUDUO010000019.1:0-228 GCA_032468405.1 Staphylococcus chromogenes | reverse complement strand
CATCGGCGCTGGTGGGCTTAGCTTCCGGGTTCGGAACGGGACCGGGCGTTTCCCCACCGCTAATGCCACCGACACATCTCAACACAAAACACCAGGCCCCACACCACACAAATATGTGTGTGGGGGTGTTGTGTCAAACACTGCATAGCAAACGCGAGCCGTAGCTTTTTTATCCTGTTTTTGCGGTCTTAGCACACCACACGGCGTGTGTGTTGCTAGGGTCGTTGA
>JAUDUO010000018.1:0-237 GCA_032468405.1 Staphylococcus chromogenes | reverse complement strand
TCACGGTGCTGTGGAAGTACGCAACGCGCTCGTCGACGCTATCCAACAGCTGCCGACGCACCTGCGTGGCTCGTTGACGTGGGATCAGGGAAGTGAAATGGCTGGCCATAAGCCCTTCACCATTGCCACAGATTGTCCGGTGTACTTTTGCGACCCCTCATCACCCTGGCAGCGAGGAAGCAACGAAAACACCAACGGGCTGCTGCGCCAGTATTTCCCCAAAGGCACCGACCTATC
>JAUDUO010000017.1:0-361 GCA_032468405.1 Staphylococcus chromogenes | reverse complement strand
ACAGCGGTATTCGCCGGTGCAGATTTCGAATCGGTTGCGTCTGGACTTCCCTGACGATGACACTATGAGGGTGTGTCCTGAAACTATTTACATGTCGTTGTTCTTCCAAGCCAAAGGGGAGCTGAAGAAAGAAATCGCCGCGTGCCTGCGCCAAGGCCGCGCCGTGCGCAAGCCTCGCAATCAGCGCATTCCACGTCAACGGTTTAGCGATCCCATGGTGATGATTTCCGAGCGGCCTGCAACGGTCGACGATCGCGCTGTCCCTGGACATTGGGAAGGCGACCTCATCCTGGGCAAAGGAAACAAGTCAGCAATCGGCACCCTTGTAGAACGCAGCACCAGGTACGTGATGTTGCTTCAC
>JAUDUO010000016.1:0-705 GCA_032468405.1 Staphylococcus chromogenes | reverse complement strand
AACATCCGCTCTGTTATCGTCCCTGCCGCGGGCTTGGGCACCCGTTTCCTGCCTGCCACGAAGACCGTGCCAAAGGAGCTGCTGCCGGTCGTCGAAACGCCGGGCATTGAAATTTGTGCCGAGGAATCCACCCAGCTGGGCGCAGAGCAGATGATCATCATCACTTCTCCTGGTAAGCAGGGTGTGCTTAAGCACTTCGATAAGTTCCCTGAGCTAGAAGATGAACTCGAGGCCAAAGGCAAGCATGAGCTCCTAGGTAAGGTGCGTCGTGCGAACGAGCTACTTAATGTCGTAGCCGTCGAACAGGCTCACCCGCTGGGTCTGGGCCACGCGGTGCTCCAGGGCGAGCAGGCTATGCGTGATGATGAAGACGTCGTAGCCGTCATGCTGCCTGACGATGTTGTGGTGCCGATGGGCGTCATCGAGGAAATGGCCAAGGTCCGCGAGGAGTTCGGCGGTTCCGTCCTTTGTGCTATCGAAGTGCTGCCGGAAGAAGTCTCTAACTACGGCGTTTTTGAGATCTCCGGTGACGTTTCCGAGAAGGTAAAGAAGATCTCCGGCATGGTCGAAAAGCCGGAGCTCGAGGATGCTCCTTCGCTGTTTGCCGCTACTGGCCGCTACCTGCTGGACCGCGCGATCTTTGATGCTCTACGCCGCATCACCCCTGGCAAGGGCGGTGAGCTCCAGCTCACCGATGCGATCGAC
>JAUDUO010000015.1:0-815 GCA_032468405.1 Staphylococcus chromogenes | reverse complement strand
TTCGCAGTAAGAAGACTCTTTCCAGGCCAGATGCTCAACGCATTGAACAGCTGTGGAAGCAGGGCGTGGAGCCAATGCGCATTGCGTCCCGGCTCAATCTGACCCCGAGCGTGGTCTACCGCATTGGCATTGAGCTTGGCCTGTGGCACCGCAATCCCCATGGTCGTCGCGCACACGCTACGTCACGTCGTTGTGAGTATTTAACGCTGCGGGTACGCGCAATGGGCTGAAAGGACGCCGCGGAAGCCGTCGGGATCAATCCGCGCGACGCCCTCGATATCGACAAGGGAGTTATTAAGCTCAACCCTGTCGGACGCGTGCCGTTTGTCCCCGATGGTCCAGACGTTGCGCTCTATAAAAGACTTATGCAGGTCTTGCCCTATGTTGACGGCCGCCAAGCAGTACCCGTCGAAGTCATCCCACAGCACGCCATAGACAAGCGCATCAGCTCACGGTATTTGTCCGTCGAGGAGCGTGAACTCATCGCTGACCTGCACCGTCAAGGTCTTGGTATGCGTGCTATTGCCCGACGATTGGGACGCTCTCCTGGAACGATAAGCAAGGAAATGGCGCAATCGCTGCGAGTTTGGGCTGTATTTGCCGCATGCAGCTCACAGGAAATCAGTGCTGCGCAGGTTTCGGCCAAAGCCACGCAAGCTCGAAACGAACGTGGTGCTGCATGACGTGGTGTGGTCGATGTTGAAACAGCGGTATTCGCCGGTGCAGATTTCGAATCGGTTGCGTCTGGACTTCCCTGACGATGACACTATGAGGGTGTGTCCTGAAACTATTTACATGTCGTTGTTCTTCCAAGC
>JAUDUO010000014.1:0-968 GCA_032468405.1 Staphylococcus chromogenes | reverse complement strand
CGAAGGTGTCGTGATTGCTTTCGTCGGTGTAGGTGACTTCGGGGTCCCAGGTGGACGTGGAGTCGGTGATGTCAGCTGGAGCTTCTTCTGCGATGTTGGTGGCGTCGAAGGCGTCGTATTCGCTGAACTCGTACTCATCCATTGCAGAGCTTTCATCGATGGCGTTTACAACGATTGCTGCCTCGGCAGTTTCTTGAGTTAGCAACGCTCCGGCACCGAGGCCGGCAATACACCCACCGATCATGATTGCCGCTTTGGCCTGCGAGAAGGTTTTGTCGGCATTCGGCATATTGTTGTCAGAAGAAATAGCAGGGACATTCACTTCTGTAGAACCTTTTACTGACAGTTTTTTGTTGTTCATAGCTTCCTTTCGAGGAGAGATGCCAAATCGCGAATGAGTTTGGCAAGAAAGAGGCTATTGCAGGCCATTTGACAAAAAATTTCCAAGAGGTGAATTTTACATTTCCAGTAGCACCTTAAAGTTAAAGAAATAAAATAAAATCATGTAAAGAAATTTGCTGCCAGCGATTATTGTTAGGGGATGGTGTCAGAGTAGAAAACCAGGGGCAATACAAAAGAAAATTGCTACCCCAATAAAGGGGCTTTAACTAAGTTATCTGTCGTTCAAAAGCGTATTGCGAATTCCGAATATGTCAAAGTGAACGACCTGGGCATAGCCGAAAATCAAATTTTTTCGACAATCATTAAGGTGTTATATTTTTGTGCCTCAATTGTGCATTCTTTACCAGCTTGCCCAAACTAAAAGAAAGAGGGCGGATTCTAGTGGTCGTGGAAACACGGTTCTAGTTTTCGTTGGCACAGCCTAGCAGTTCAGCCATTTTTTCGGCTGGTTTGGAGAATCCGAGGGTTGCGCGTGGTCTGTCGTTGAGTTGCATGGCTACGAACTCGAGGTCTTCTTTGGTATGGACCGATAGGTCGGTGCCTTTGGGGAAATACTGGCGCAGCAG
>JAUDUO010000013.1:0-3206 GCA_032468405.1 Staphylococcus chromogenes | reverse complement strand
CCGTGCCGGTAGCCCCCGGAATAGGCTTTCCATCAGTACCAACGACAGTCACAGTCGAATCAACCGGAGCCTTAACACCAGTATCATGCGGCTTACCATCAGCAGGAACCGCGATGCCGGTGCTAGGCTTGTTATCTACGGAAGTCGTATTTACTGGAATTTCTACAACTTCGATGTTGCCATTCGGTGACGTAACCTCAACCTTAATCGGACCATTGGTTCCAACTGGCAGAGTCACCACAACTTTGCCATCAGTGACAATTTCCCCCGCGTTTGGCACCACGTTGCCATTGCCGTCGTGGACGACCACCTTAGAGTCAGGAGTCTGCGCAAGCACGCCAATGTTATGAGGCTTGCCATCGGCAGCAATACTAGGTACGACCTGAGTCGTATCCACTGAGCTCACACGTATTACGGCCGAGTTCACGATACCACTTACTTGATCCTTAAATTCGAATCGGATCGGACCTGTCACTAAGTTGCTCTTAAGGTCAACGAAAAGTTTTCCAGTTTTATCCACCCGGTACGCGACAGGATTGCCGTTCCCATCCTTCACCGAAATAGTTTGCGACCAGTCACTCACCAAGCCCGCGTCTTTGAGAAGGGTACCGGTGTCCTGTTCACCTGCAACCGGCTGCAGTTCAGGTTTAATCTGAGATGTGTCAACCTGGGAACTTAGTCCGACAGAATACGATTCTTGCCACGTATGCATGCCGCCGTTTCCATCGACACACCACATATTGAGGGCGTTGCCTTTGTCAACGGGTCCTCGCCAAATGGTCTCTGCCTGGGCACTGATGTTGCCCGTCCACACGGACTTGTAAAATGCATCCACGCTACCCGGCGTTGCAATCTTACCGCCGTTTTGAAGAATCGGGCTGTAAGGCTGCTGAGACCAGTACAGTTCGTAGACCTTTTCCTTAGCTGCGGGATCGGCGGGAATTCCTTGATCTTGCAACTTGTGAAACTCATCAAGTGCCTTTAGAGGTTCGACACTGGTAATTGTACCGACGCAGTTTACTGCAGACACTCTGTTATTTCGGTATCGCACGACCATATCTCCACCCTCACGGTTGATGGAGACTGAATTTATTGGCCTATTCACTTGCTTTGCTCGGGGTGTTCCCGTGGGCAAGATATGAACAGTCTTGTACTTCTCGGGCTTGTTCGAATACGTAGCGCCACTTGCCAAATTCTTTACTTGAGCTTCAACCTCGACATCTCTGCCATGAAACATCTCTGGAAGCATGACTTCGTGATGAAACTGGCTATTGCCCGTAATATTCATCAATCGTGGGTCTTGGCCAAAAGTGTTTACAGGCTTGACAATCACAATTGACTGGCCAGGATCGTCGGAGGCGGTAACTTTGACCGTCACCTCCATTGGATCCAATGCAAAATTTGCCCGCTGTGCAACTGCCTGCCCCGAGAAATTGAGTTTTCCACCCTCAGGACTGGACGCACCAATGAGCGTGAAATGCGAAATTGGATCAGCAGTCTGAGCTAGCGCGACTGGAGTGATTACTGATTGGGTGACTGTAGAAATCATGGCCACCGTTGTACCCAAAGCTACTAGGCATTGCCGCCCGTACCGCTTGTTTGAAGGTTTCATTTCGTCGGCTTTCAAAGTAGGCCCGTGAGGGCTGATGAGTGATCCTTGATTCCAGCAAACAAGGTAGATAATCCTTTCTACTCCCCTACGCATCAAATGAAACAAATGCGTTAAATAGGTATGAGAAATGATTTTGTTACCATCGCCGCAATCGCGATCAGATCTTTCAGTGATGTAGCTACAGTCAAAAAACTATATTCCGTTAGATACAATTGTCCTATCTGAATGTATGACTGCAGCCAGTTGTCAAATTCTGCTCTCTTCGAAATCTTTTGAGGTGCTTCATTAGACGAAACAGATCTGTTAGAGAGCGGTCAATGGCAACAAATTGAGTTTCCCCTATTGGAGCCAATATAAAAACTGCAGGTATGTTAATTTCATACCCCTTTACATCAACCAGATATTTTAATGTGGATTTAGGAAAAATCAGTTTGCTTTTAGCTCCTACTGCCTATTTTAACGACGTACGACAGTCTTTCAGCGATTCGTCGCGGCTCCTTCACCGCCCGTTGTCTTGTGAGTATCCCCGACAATGGGGATAGTCGTTGGACCCGGTATGGCTTACTTGCCCTGTAGTTTCCATGAGTCCTAAGGGGTGTTGCCACCGGGTGCCAGGGATGTTCGATGACAGCTGATAGGAACACGGCCGGAATCTATATATCCAGGTCTCAATGTAGACGTGAGTGACAAGCAACGAATGTCACGACGCCAGCGACTGGAACAACGACATATTCATCTCGTTTTCTAGGAGCTCACCATGTCGCAGGAACACTCCATCGACATATTCCGCGGCCTAGACGTAGGTAAGTCTGAACACCACGCCTGCGCTCTCGAGCGCGACGGCAACAAGGTCTTCGACAAACCATTGCCTCAACTCGAGTCCGATCTAGCAAGCGTTTTCCATCAGCTTCAAGAGCATGGCTCTGTTCTTGTGGTCGTCGATCAACCCAATACCATCGGCGCACTACCGATTGCTGTAGCCCGTGCCTGCGGATGCGAAGTCGGATACCTACCAGGCCTAGCCATGCGCAAAGCTGCAGATCTCTATCCGGGCCGTGCGAAAACAGACAAACGCGAGGCCTTCATCATCGCCGACACCGCCCGCGATTGCACCCGCACCGTCAACCGACTACGTAGCATCCTCACCCAGATCTACCCCAGCCTGGAACGAGTTTTGCTGGCAGCACCCTAACTCGCACCCCAATCATGGACATGCTGATCCACTACAAGGGGCCCCAGGGGCTGAAACGAGCCGGGTACCAACGAGTGCTGAACTGGATGATGGCGGATTCTAGTGGTCGTGGAAACACCTGGCCTTGATTGGTGGTGTTTGTGGTGTCGAGTCGTTGGGATCCTTCGCCCGAGTCGGTGGAGCAGCTGTGTTTCTTAGTCCACGGTGGCTGTAGTGTTCGTAGTGCTGCGACGGAATTAGGCCTTAGCCTGAATGTTGCTTATCGTTTAGCCCGCGAACTTCGGCTGCCTATTCGCAGTAAGAAGACTCTTTCCAGGCCAGATGCTCAACGCATTGAACAGCTGTGGAAGCAGGGCGTGGAGCCAATGCGCATTGCGTCCCGGCTCAATCTGACCCCGAGCG
>JAUDUO010000012.1:0-5385 GCA_032468405.1 Staphylococcus chromogenes | reverse complement strand
GTGTGGGGGTGTTGTGTCAAACACTGCATAGCAAACGCGAGCCGTAGCTTTTTTATCCTGTTTTTGCGGTCTTAGCACACCACACGGCGTGTGTGTTGCTAGGGTCGTTGATTGTTTTTCGGTGTATTAGTACCAGTCACCTCCACACATTACTGCGCTTCCAGATCTGGCCTATCAACCCCATAATCTATAGGGAACCTCAAAAGAAACCTTATCTTGAAACAGGCTTCCCGCTTAGATGCTTTCAGCGGTTATCCCTTCCGTACGTAGCCAACCAGCCATGCACCTGGCGGTACAACTGGCACACCAGAGGTACGTCCGTCCCGGTCCTCTCGTACTAGGGACAGCCTTTCTCAAGTTTCAACGCGCGCGGCGGATAGAGACCGAACTGTCTCACGACGTTCTAAACCCAGCTCGCGTGCCGCTTTAATGGGCGAACAGCCCAACCCTTGGGACCTACTCCAGCCCCAGGATGCGACGAGCCGACATCGAGGTGCCAAACCATCCCGTCGATATGGACTCTTGGGGAAGATCAGCCTGTTATCCCCGGGGTACCTTTTATCCGTTGAGCGACACCGCTTCCACAAGCCAGTGCCGGATCACTAGTCCCTACTTTCGTACCTGCTCGACCTGTCAGTCTCACAGTCAAGCTCCCTTGTGCACTTACACTCAACACCTGATTGCCAACCAGGCTGAGGGAACCTTTGGGCGCCTCCGTTACTCTTTGGGAGGCAACCGCCCCAGTTAAACTACCCACCAGGCACTGTCCCTAACCCAGATCATGGGCCGAGGTTCAGGTGCTCAATACGATCAGAGTGGTATTTCAACAACGACTCCCACACAACTGGCGTCATGCGATCACAGTCTCCCACCTATCCTACACAAACCGTACCGAACACCAATACCAAGCTATAGTGAAGGTCCCGGGGTCTTTTCGTCCTGCCGCGCGTAACGAGCATCTTTACTCGTACTGCAATTTCACCGGGCCTGTGGTTGAGACAGCAGGGAAGTCGTTACGCCATTCGTGCAGGTCGGAACTTACCCGACAAGGAATTTCGCTACCTTAGGATGGTTATAGTTACCACCGCCGTTTACTGGGGCTTAAATTCTCAGCTTCGACCCCAAAGGGTCTAACCGGTCCTCTTAACCTTCCAGCACCGGGCAGGCGTCAGTCCGTATACATCGACTTCACCGTCTTCGCACGGACCTGTGTTTTTAATAAACAGTCGCTTCCCTCTATTCTCTGCGACCACCACCAGCTCACAACGAACGTTGATCACCAGTAATGGTCCCCCTTCTCCCGAAGTTACGGGGGCATTTTGCCGAGTTCCTTAACCACAGTTCACCCGAACGCCTTAGTATTCTCTACCTGACTACCTGTGTCGGTTTGGGGTACGGGCCGAATATGCACATCGCTAGAGGCTTTTCTCGACAGTACAGGATCACCAACATCAACCAAAAGGTCTACGCATCACGCCTCACCCTATATTCCAGTCCCGGATTTACCTAGGCCGGAAGGCTACACGCTTACACCACAATCCAATAAGTGGCTCGGCTACCTCACTGCGTCACCCCATCACTAAGCTACTACCAGATCAGGCCCCACGCATCACCACAACCACAACAACAAAGTTGCCGTTGGCTGTGGATCAGGGCGGTTAGTATCACTGATTCACCTTTGGCGCGCACACTCGGGTACGGGAATATCAACCCGTTATCCATCGACTACGCCTGTCGGCCTCGCCTTAGGCCCCGACTCACCCTGGGAAGATTAGCTTGACCCAGGAACCCTTAGTCATCCAGCGGACAAGTTTCTCACTTATCATTCGTTACTCATGCCTGCATTCTCACTCGCACACACTCCACAACACCGTTACCAGGCTGCTTCAACACGTGCACGACGCTCCCCTACCCAATATAAAATATTGCCGCGGTTTCGGTGGTGTGCTTGAGCCCCACTACATTGTCGGCGCAGAACCACTCGACCAGTGAGCTATTACGCACTCTTTCAAGGATGGCTGCTTCTAAGCCAACCTCCTGGCTGTCTTCGCGATCCCACATCCTTTTCCACTTAGCACACCCTTAGGGACCTTAACCGGCGATCTGGGCTGTTTCCCTCTCGACTACGAAGCTTATCCCCCGCAGTCTCACTGCCATGCTGCTCTTTATGGCATTCGGAGTTTGGCTGACGTCGCTAAGATGATAGTCCCGCTAAACCAACCAGTAGCTCTACCTCCACAAAGGAACACACAACGCTGCACCTAAATGCATTTCGGGGAGAACCAGCTATCACGGAGTTTGATTGGCCTTTCACCCCTACCCACAACTCATCCCCTCAGTTTTCAACCTAAGTGGGTTCGCGCCTCCACAACCTCTTACAGCTGCTTCACACTGGCCATGGGTAGATCACCCCGCTTCGGGTCCAAGACATGCCACTAAACACACTAGTTAGTATTCGCTTTCGCTACGACTACCCCACAACGGGTTAACCTCGCGACATGCCGCTGACTCGCAGGCTCATTCTTCAAAAGGCACGCCATCACCCAACAAGCAGGCTCTGACGGATTGTAAGCACATGGTTTCAGGTACTATTTCACTCCCCTCCCGGGGTACTTTTCACCATTCCCTCACGGTACTAATCCGCTATCGGTCACACTGAGTATTCAGGCTTACCGGGTGGTCCCGGCAGATTCACAGCAGATTTCACGGGCCCGCTGCTACTCGGGAATACAACCACACAACAACCACACATTTTCAGGTACCGGGCTCTCACCGTCTACGGCAGGCGATTCCACACCACTTCCCCTAACACACGATTAATCATGACCGGCACGGCAGCACCAGAACAGTCGCATCCCACAACCCCACACACGCAACCCCTGCCGGGTATCACACGCATGCAGTTTAGCCAACATCCGCGTTCGCTCGCCACTACTAACGGAATCACAATTGTTTTCTTCTCCTACGGGTACTGAGATGTTTCACTTCCCCGCGTAACCCCCACAACCACTATGAATTCATGATTGGGTAACCACACATCACTGCGGCCAGGTTTCCCCATTCGGACACCCTCGGATCAACGCTCTATTGGCAACTCCCCGAGGCTTATCGCAGCCTTACACGTCCTTCATCGGCTCAGTATGCCAAGGCATCCACCATGCGCCCTTAACAAACAAACAACACACACAACAACCCAACACAAGCCAGGCCATTATGCGCATCACACTAGAAAACCCAACACCAACCCCCACACCACAGTGCGAAGGCCAGCACAAGGCAACACAAAAAAACTAAGACACAAAAGAATAAAAAAAATAACATTCCCACACACACCACCCACAACAGCAGATGATGCACATGAAATTGCTCGCGTCCACTATACAGTTCTCACACAACACAACACACACAACAACCACCACCACAAACAGCAGCAGCCACCATGCATGCCCACAAGGGAAACACATGCGTGCCCCAGACACCCAACAACGCACCAAGCACCAACAACAATTTTCTACGATCATGCACACCCCACACCCACATTAAGCGCAAGGGTTGGCGTCCACCCGATAAAAACAAACCACCAGCCACACACTCGGTGACTCAAGCGGCCAACAACCCACAACTGTGGGCCATAAAAAATATAAGCTCCTTAGAAAGGAGGTGATCCAGCCGCACCTTCCGGTACGGCTACCTTGTTACGACTTCGTCCCAATCACCGATCCCACCTTCGACAGCTCCCTAACGAGTTTAGGCCACTGGCTTCGGGTGTTACCGACTTTCATGACGTGACGGGCGGTGTGTACAAGGCCCGGGAACGTATTCACCGCAGCGTTGCTGATCTGCGATTACTAGCGACTCCGACTTCATGGGGTCGAGTTGCAGACCCCAATCCGAACTGAGACCGGCTTTCAGCGATTAGCTCACCCTCACAGGCTCGCAACGCGTTGTACCGACCATTGTAGCATGTGTGAAGCCCTGGACATAAGGGGCATGATGATTTGACGTCATCCCCACCTTCCTCCGAGTTAACCCCGGCAGTCTCTCATGAGTCCCCACCATCACGTGCTGGCAACATAAGACAAGGGTTGCGCTCGTTGCGGGACTTAACCCAACATCTCACGACACGAGCTGACGACAACCATGCACCACCTGTACACCAACCACAAGGGAGGACGTATCTCTACGCCTGTCTGATGTATGTCAAGCCCAGGTAAGGTTCTTCGCGTTGCATCGAATTAATCCACATGCTCCGCCGCTTGTGCGGGCCCCCGTCAATTCCTTTGAGTTTTAGCCTTGCGGCCGTACTCCCCAGGCGGGGCGCTTAATGCGTTAGCTACGGCACAGAAGTCGTGGAAGACCCCTACACCTAGCGCCCACCGTTTACAGCATGGACTACCAGGGTATCTAATCCTGTTCGCTACCCATGCTTTCGCTCCTCAGCGTCAGTTACTGCCCAGAGACCTGCCTTCGCCATTGGTGTTCCTCCTGATATCTGCGCATTTCACCGCTACACCAGGAATTCCAGTCTCCCCTACAGCACTCAAGTTATGCCCGTATCGCCTGCACGCCCGAAGTTAAGCCCCGGGATTTCACAGACGACGCGACAAACCACCTACGAGCTCTTTACGCCCAGTAATTCCGGACAACGCTCGCACCCTACGTATTACCGCGGCTGCTGGCACGTAGTTAGCCGGTGCTTCTTATCTCACTACCGTCAGTTTCCCTTCGTCATGAGCGAAAGAGGTTTACAACCCGAAGGCCGTCATCCCCCACGCGGCGTCGCTGCATCAGGCTTGCGCCCATTGTGCAATATTCCCCACTGCTGCCTCCCGTAGGAGTCTGGGCCGTGTCTCAGTCCCAATGTGGCCGTACACCCTCTCAGGCCGGCTACCCGTCGACGCCTTGGTAGGCCATTACCCCACCAACAAGCTGATAGGCCGCGAGCTCATCCCACACCGCAAAAGCTTTCCACCACCCACACTAAAGAGCAGTGAATATTCGGTATTAGACCCAGTTTCCCAGGCTTATCCCAAAGTGCAGGGCAGATCACCCACGTGTTACTCACCCGTTCGCCACTCGAGTACCCTGCAAGCAGGGCCTTTCCGTTCGACTTGCATGTGTTAAGCACGCCGCCAGCGTTCGTCCTGAGCCAGGATCAAACTCTCCATAAAAGATGATAATCAGCCATATGAAAAGCCAAAAACCTAGCAAAAACAAACAACCAGCAAAAAATAGCTAGATTGTCCAAAAAATGCGTGGTGACAAACAGATCCGACGAGGAAAAACCCGCCACCACAAAAAATTGAGTACTAATGCTTACACAGACCACTCCTGGCCTGCCGGCACCAACACACAACCATAAAAAACCACACCCACCCCACAAAA
>JAUDUO010000011.1:0-14913 GCA_032468405.1 Staphylococcus chromogenes | reverse complement strand
CGCAGAAGTGAGTTGAGGCATAGTGTGGTTTCGTATCGATAAATCAATTTGGTATGGAGAATTGTGGCGAAAGTTTTCGCTTAACACAGGTTAGTATGCCGTAATTGTAATAGAAGGGAGACGCCGAACGTATAGACAGAAAACTCTGAAAGGCACTAACCCACCTATACTGGGAACATGGTTTTGAGTGAATTTGTCCTTAATCCGGAGGAGCCTCAACGAAAAGCCAAGTTGCTCGTTAAATTGGAACATTTGGTGGAAAGCTCTATCGCAGAGCAACAAGGCATCCGGGGACTTGCTATCAAAGGCGCGGTAATGTCAGTCCAAAAGGTTCGACCAGATGCAATACCGTTCGCACTCAGCTTGGCCTTGTCTGATATTCTTCGAGCTCTTGATCCCTATTGGGAGGCGAAGGACACAGCTTTTGGCAGTTACTTGGAAAGCCGTAAAGACGAAGTGACTGCTGATCTTCTTGCCGTCGTAGATCGACTTGCTGCTGATAAGGGCGGTTCTGCGGAAAGAACTTTCCAGGCAGTTCGCGGCCGTGCAAAGACGATCGTGGAAAACCACGTATCGGACTTGGGTGAAATTGTCGAAGAATCCACAAAGTAGACTAGTGACTGTCATCTAATTACCTAAAAGAGGACTACAGATCATGTTCATTGGCCATACTCGATTTTCGTTATACGTCCCCGACTCTGGGGCGTGGCGGGCATCAAACGGTGGTCAATTTCAATCTGTTGAGGAATATCGAAATTTTCTTTACGCAGATGACCGCTTGGACCTGCGTACCAAGGTCTTTGTAGAACACACTGTGCCAACACTGGCGAAGGCTGCCGAGGGTTTCGAAGTGGTTCACGTTGTGTCCTATTCGGAATCACTGCCACGGAAATACCAAGCAAAACTCGAGCAAGCAGCACGTGAATTTGGTGTGTTGAAATTGGACAAGTTGCCGGACGGGGATAGTGGTTATGCGTCAGTCGGGCGAATTGCCCAAGAGCTCGGGCTAACCGGTGTATTTGGCCGCTATCGCCTTGATGATGATGACATCTTGTCAACCGAGTACTTTAAACTGGTCGAACGCTACATCAAGCCTGAACTAGTAGGGATGGTAGTCAGCCTCCCGCTCGGAGTTGAAGCGGTCTTGGACAATGACCAGTTCTTCAATCTGCGCGAAGCACACGTTCCCATGAACTCGATGGGTTTGTTGTACGTATGCGAACGCGATATAAACGGAACCATCAGAGGACCAAAAGGTGGACCGCACGATAAATCCGATCGCTATGATCCAGTGATCCTCGACGCTACTGGTTTCGGGTACTTGCGTTGTATTCATGCAGGTCAAGATAATGCTATGCGGTACGAAGACGGACGAATTATGGACCATTTGCTTGATGGAATGTCCAAGTTTTCTCCGGTTTCCAATCCGCGCAAGATTCGTGCTGCATTCCCCACGGTAAGTCGCAGTATCACCGCGCCCCAGGACATTCTCGATTCCCCCAAGACTTTGAGCGAAGACGTGTACTTCGAGTTCGAAACCCCTACGCGCAGTCTCTCTGTGCTGGCGGACATTACCTCGCATAACGGCGGTGTTCGCCCAGCTTTGGTGAGCTTGACCCTGGTGGATGGTGAGGGGAATCGAATCCCGCAATCCCGCCGAATCCCGGGCATCGGCGTGTCCAAGAATTCGCACATCGGCCCATTCGTATATCTCGGAGCAGGGCAGGAAAAGTTCGAGGCGCTAGCCAGTATTCATACTCCAGAAGGCATGTATGTCCGTGCGTTCAGAATCATGGGACTGGGCGCGCACCCGGAGAACGTTGTGTTACACAAGCTACGAATCTCGCATACGGGCGATGGCCTGAAGGTTGTCGAAGCAGATCGTTGGCAAGAGCTGCAAGCTGAATTGAAGATGCGCTTATCGGCACATGCAATCGATCTTGTCCACCGCAAGCGGCACATTGCAGTGGCAAAACTTCGTTCTATCCAAGGGAGATTTCGCCGCTAGTCGAACATTTCGTCAGCGAATACTTCAGCCCAATTTCCATTGACAAACGCGGCAAAGCCCAAGATGCCGGTCAAGATTGCAGGTGGAACTGGAGCATGACCAGGGCCCCAGTCATCCACATGTAAACGCCATCGATCTGGATAATTCTGTACTGCTTTTTGCCACGGTTTGAGGTGATGTTCGATGTGGAAGTCATCCTGGGCGTTCTGCAGATAAATCACATGGCATGGGAATTCGGCAGCGTAGATCGGATTGATATCAAAGGCGATGCCAGCATCGGATAGTTCGGTCCCGGAGAAGCACTTGTCTCGGTACGTTTGAACTGGCCCCGGGTGGTAGGCCTCAATATTGGTCTGGGGGTTCGCAACGACGGCAAGTGAGCCTGGGAATTGGTGGGCGTAGTACAACGCCGCGAAACCACCAGCGGAAGCTCCAAAGAACACGAGATGCTCGGCCTCTGGGATTGAGTCCTGAACCACGCTGATGGCACTGACCAAGTCCTTTTGTAGCGCTAGATCCTTAGTGCCCGCACACCAGCCAATTCCGGCACCATACTGGAGCGCTGGATCCGAGACGAACACTAAATTGGCATCCAAAGTTTCTGTGAATTGACGACCAATGAAAACTGGTAGCGAAGTCTTGCTTGGATCCACAGCAGCATGAAACACCACCACGGTGGTGGCAGCATTGCGGTTTTCTACCAGTACTTCAAGCATTCGATGGTCTGCTTGGTTTCCGAACCCAATGGCATGAACTCCACTAAGCATTCCGGTGTGTTCAGAGTCTGTGCACAAGGGTGCAGCGCAAAATTCGGTGAGATTGTGATAGAAAACGGTCTCTGCACCGTAGCGTGCATAATTCCGGTGGATTGGCATAAGTAAGCATCTTACTCATTCAAATTGACGGTTAAGCTTCCTCAACCGGCCTTCGCGTTCGGGGTAGCATGTATTTATTGCATCTCTGACGCTATCGGCTCGAGGTTGATTGTGTTTTGGGGTTTTCCCATGCAATTCGCAAAAGTTGCTTTTGTAAGCTTTAAACTGGGAAAGATAGCAGTTTTGTAACCAGACGTTGAAAGTGGATGATCGGTGAAGATTCTCGTGCTCTCCCAATACTGGGCGCCGGAAAATGGTGTGCCACAGCGTCGGTGGGCATGGTTGACTAAGATCTTGGTTCGCGCGGGCCATGAAGTATTAGTAGTGACGCCTCCGCCTCACTACATGCGAAACGTCACTTTGAAGGACTGGTGGAAAGAATCCGGTCTACTGGGCAAGGAGCAGGTTGAGCAGGGGGAAAACGGCGAGACAATTTTGCGTTCCGGATTTTTCCCAGCCGGCCGATCACTCACATCTCGAATCTTCAATCAAGCGATTGTCGCAGGAAGCATGCTGGTCGCTCGACCTAGCAAGGCTCGAGGGCTCAAAGGATATCGGCCAGATGTCGTCATTGGCACTGTGCCTGCACTGCCGACGTCCGTGGCAACGTGGGTGGTGGCGAGGCGACTTCGAGCTCCATACATTTTGGATCTGCGTGATGCTTGGCCTGAATTGCTCCATAATTCCCACGACTGGAATTCTGGCACCGGTAAGCGCTCTGTTCGGGAGAGAGTCTTCAGTAAGGGGCCGTTGCAGGTATTGATTCGAGTGACCGACCGTTCGATGCGTCAGGCACTCAATAATGCTAGTGGCATCATTACAACTTCTGCGGAGTTGCAGACGCATC
This sequence comes from Staphylococcus chromogenes, assembly GCA_032468405.1. Taxonomy (GTDB): domain Bacteria; phylum Actinomycetota; class Actinomycetes; order Mycobacteriales; family Mycobacteriaceae; genus Corynebacterium. Next base: position 11,183 of record JAUDUO010000011.1, on the reverse strand, counting down.
TGGAGCGGACAATGCCGTTGCTCAAGGGCGGGAGACAGCGTTTTTACGCCACAGTTCGCAACGTTTTTCCACCAAAAGCTCCATACGTTCCGCAAGAGAAGAGCGATCGGGATCAAGGGTATCTCAATGTCCTCTATGCGGGAACCATTGGCCGTGCCCAGAAACTGGATAACGCTTTGAAGGCAGCTCAGATTGCCCGTGACCAGGGTTTCGATGTACGTCTTCGTTTCCTTGGTGATGGCGCTTCGTTCCTTGCGCTTCGAAAGGAAATTGCAGAAAAGAACATCGACGCCCAAATCGAGCATCGAGTACCTGCGGATGACCTGATTCCGCATTATGACTGGGCAGACACCGCGTTGGTGCACTTGACCAATTGGGAACCGCTCAATAGGACCATTCCGTCCAAAGCATACGAGCTGATGACCATGGGCATTCATATCAGCGCAGTGGTTGCGGGTGAAGCGGCCGAACTGATTGAGTCGCTGCACGCGGGGCATGTGGTGGAGCCGGAGAACCCGGAAGCGTTGGCGGAACTCTGGATCGACCTCATTAAAGATCGCAGCAAGCTCGCGATCACCGATGAAGGTGCAAACTGGGTGGAACACCAACGAAATGAAGTAGTTCCAGTGCAATTCTTGGAGATTGTCGAAGCCGTAGCGAAACAAGGATAACTTTCATGTTGCTCAATTCCCTGGACGACTACGTTCCAGCGTCGGCACGCTGTGTTGTCCTCATGGACAGTTCGATGACATATCCGCCCTTTGATGTGGTTGTAGAAAACGCGTTGTTTGGAACCAAGGCATCGGAAGTGGGAGCCGAGGTTGGAGTTTTGATAGACCCTGATCCTGAGTTGGTTGAGGCGACGCTAACGGGGCGCTCAAGCGCGGTCGAGTTGTGGTTTCCGCGTACTCGGACTGGCCGCCTGCATGATGTGCTTATGCATTTCGACGATTGGGCAGTCGGCGGATTACATCTGACCGAAAACTGGATCCACCTGGCGCTTTTGCCGGCAACCGCTTCTTCACGCAGCAGCGCGGATTTCCGCGCCGGACTGCTGGCCGTACAGCGTACTGCTGCTGTGCCAAGCATTGTGAACGGCGAGAATGTGCCACCGATTAATGTTCGTTCGCTGCTGATCGCTGAACTTGTGCCGTTAGTGAAGCCGTATAAGCGCTACATTCCGCATCGGGTAGTCATTGCGATGTACAAGATTTTGGAGAAGATCCGATGACCGAATTTCGCTCTGGGATCAGTGTCATTATTCCCTCTCGAGCTGGCTCAACCACCATTCGCAAGGCCCTAAAATCAATGGCTGAGCAGTCGCTGGATCCACAGCGGTTTGAAGTCATCGTGGTGATTAATGGTGTCGATCTAGCGAAAGATGCTGGTCAGGAGCTCTCTGCAGAGTTTCCCCAGCTCGACTTAAGAGTTTTGTGTAGCTCGGTTCCGTCAGCTGGTCGTGCGCGAAACATCGGACTTATGAATGCGCAACGTGCGTTCACCACCTTTCTGGATGACGACGACCAGTTGGAGCCAAAGTTCTTGGAGTCCGCACTACGGTTGGCTCAGCCAAACACAATTGTGCTGATGCCGATCGTTGATGTACGCAGCGGTGAACGTGATGCGGGAAACTCACTTAATGCACGAATTCGCGCACTAGCAGGTAGTGCGGTACCGCTTTCTGCGGCACCATGGGCTCTTGGCTTTAATGCTTGCAAAGTGGTTGCCACTGAATTGCTTGGCCAGCATCGATACTCAGAGGAACTGAAGTCGGGTGAAGACTTAGTGTTCTTTGCCCAATTGTTTCGGAAGCCACACTTGATGTTCTTAGTTCCAGCGCAGGCTGCTGACCAGGCTTACCTGCGCTATCTCACCACGGATTCGGTGTCTCGCAAACAAGAGAGCTTTGAGTTCAATGTGCACCAACGCCTGGCATGCATTCGTGCTTTGCGCGCAATCGAGGTTCCTGAGACAAATCGAAATGCCCGAGTCTCACTAGAAAATGCTCAGTTTGGATTTGTCGCTGACTACCTTAAATCTCGACCTAATGAGGTTGATCAAGCGATTCAGGACGCGGTTGATCTGCAGCTGACCGGACTGGATTGGGAAAAACTGCGCCCAGAAAGTGCGCGCCGAGTGGTCTTTTCCTATTGCTTCCCGCCGTTTGCTGATACTTCGGCGAATGTGACGGCAAAGGTCATTCGGGCGGAGAAGCAGCTGGTGGATGTCTATTTTGCAGACATGTCGAGGGTGAGAGGGAGAGACGAGTCAACACGTCTGATCGTAGAACCATTCGTGTCGCACCAGGTCGAGATTGCCACTCAGCCGTCTTTTGCTGACTGGGGATTGATTTGTGACTACGCACGAAAGGCCGTCCGTTCCGCGCGAATACAACAGCGAACACAGAGTAAGTATCAATCGATGTACTCGCGCGCGCTTTGGTCTGGTTCGCACGTCGCTGCGTTACTTTTCAAGTCCATCCATCCAGCCGTTTCTTGGGACGCGGAGTTTTCGGATCCAATGGCTGTGGGAGTTGATGGATCTCCGCGCGCAGGCAAGCTGACCTGGAATACCACTACTTTGCGAATCCGCAGGCTCCTGGACAAGTCCGGTTGGGGCGCAATTCCATATCGTACGCACTTCGAATTTACGGAATTTGCTACGTTGGCCTGCGCAGATCAGATCATCTTCACAAATGTGAACCAGCAGAAAGTGATGCTTTCTCGGTATCCAGTTGAGTTCCGGGCCTTTGTAGAGGCGAAGTCGAAAATTCAGCAGCATGTTGCTCCGACACCAGAGATGTACCAGCTGCAACAAGCTGATTACCCTCTAGACAACGTGAAGCTTCATATCGGCTATTTCGGTAGCTTCTACGCCAATCGCGGTGTGGGTGACGTGGTTGCTGCGATTCGAGACCTTCCTGCAGCGGAAGCCGCAAAGGTGGCTCTGCATGTTTTTACTGCAAAGCCAGAGGATTTGCGTGAAGAATACCGGGATTTGGTTGAAGCTGGACAGCTTCGACTCAATGGCTATGTGCCTTATTTGGAGTTTCTTAACTTGGCAACCAAGTTCGATGCTCTGCTTGTAAGTGACGTCAGCCTGAATGACACTAAGCTCGAAATTAACCCATTCCTTCCGTCGAAATATGCGGATTATTCTGGGGCTGGAGTTCCGATTTGGGGCATGGTGACGGAGGATTCACCTTTGTCTATGTCCCACCTGGATTTCACGAGTGAACTCGGTGATAAAGGTTCTGCTCGAGCTGTGTTGAATGAACTCCTTCGTTTTCACCGGTAACATCACCAGCAGCTCTTGGGATAGTTTTCGTACCCGTGTAAATATTGCAGAAAGGCCGAGTGGTTTTGTCTCGTCACCGTTTTAACCGAGCTGAAAAGGCCGCGCAACAAGGCGTTGAGCTCATTGAGCAACGGGTCAAGAATCCAAACGCTCGGATCTATAAGGTTTCAGCTGAGGGCTTGGAACCTCTTGCGATTCGACCTTCTTTGCCGGCGTACTTGCGACAATTGTGGGACCGTCGGTTTTTTATCGTTGCAGATGCGCGTGCTAAAGCATTGCGTTCGACGCGTGATTACCGGTTGTGGCGTACGTGGTTGGTGCTGAATCCACTTTTTGATGTCGCGCTTTATGGTTTTCTTTTTGGGTTCTTGTTCAAGTCCTCGCGAGGAATCGATAACTTCATCGGTTTCCTGTTCATTGGCATCATCTTCATGCGGATGATGAGCGGATTGTTCACTTCTGGCAGCGGTTTGATGACGGTTTCGCGGTCAATGATCCGTGCCTTCAATTTCCCGCGGGCTTCCATTATTTTTTCGCAAACTTTACGTGCAATGATTGATAATGTTTTGCCTGCTTTGGTGTGTTTGGTTTCTGCTTTTCTATTGCAGTGGGGGACCCCGCCACGTTGGACTCTGATCTTCATTGTGCCGTTGTTCCTGCTCTTGCATATTTTTGGCACCGGCCTGATGTTCATTATGGCTAGGCTGACGGCTGAAATCCCCGATGTTAAAGCGTTAGTTCCACTAATGACTTCAGCTTGGTTCTTTCTGTCTGGCGTCATGTTTTCGCTCGACCGTTTCGCAAGTTTCGGCAAGATTCACGCGATTATGACGGCAAACCCAGCGTATACATTTTTGACCGCGATCCGTGACACCACGATCTATGGCCAAGTTCCTTCTTTAGCAGAATGGTCTACGCTGCTGGCCTGGACTTTTGGCACTTTTTTCGTTGGATTCATCTACTTCTGGCTTGCAGAAGACAAGTATGTACGAATCGCTTAATTAAGGAGTTTTCATGACTGAAACAATCGAAATTGAGCGGGCGAACGTAGTCGTCGACCATGTATCCAAACGATATGTGATTAGCCAAAGTCGTTCTGACGATGCCTCTGACGTGCGGATTGGTAAGAAGAGCACGGTTGTCGACGCCGTGGTTGACGCTTCCCTGGTTGCGCTGCCAGGTGAATCGATTGGACTTATTGGCTTGAATGGCTCCGGCAAATCAACGTTGCTGAGCATGATTTCTGGTGGTTTGGCGCCCACTTCTGGACGAATTCTGACGAGCTCCAAACCAACTTTGATGGGTGTTTCGCCGGCGCTTCAGCCGACGCTATCTGGCCGTCAGAACATTTTTTTGGGCTGCCTGGCGCTGGGTATGCGACCAGAGGCCGCTCGCGAGCAGATCGGCATTATCTCCGAGTGGACTGAACTGGGCGATGCAATTGAACGCCCGATGAATACCTATTCTTCCGGCATGTCTGCGCGACTTGCTTTCGCGATTTCCACGGCGATTGAGCCGGAGATCTTGATGATCGATGAGGCGCTGTCGACCGGTGACGCTGCTTTTGGAGCCAAAGCTCAAGCACGTATGCACGAGCTCTTGGAACGAGCTGGCAACCTATTCCTAGTGTCCCACTCGATTGGCCAGATTGAAGAGAACTGCAAACGGACGCTGTGGATCAGTGAGGGCCGAATCATCGCGGATGGGCCAACGGCTGACGTTGCTCCGAAATATCACGAATGGGCGCGTCGCATGGGTAAAGAAGATAAGGCTCCGGCAATGGAGTTCCTGGAGGAAGTACGGTCTGAGTATCGACCACCGATTGTAGTAATTGAAGGGATATCTAGTTAATCCGTTGCGCTGTCACCTTTTAGCAATACAATAAAACAGATAGTGAACCGGTAAAACCTAAATAACCAGTGAATTTGGCACGCCGCATTAAACAATTTTTGCAGCTAAATCCAATTCATTAGAGAGGCGCAGATGTCTGAATTTCCGCACGTTGCTTTTGTAGGCTTGGGATACATTGGCCTGCCAACTGCAGTGACGATGGCGCTTAACGGCGTTAAGGTCACGGGCGTTGACGTCAATCAAAACACGGTCGATCGAGTCAATGAAGGCAAAGTGACCATCGTCGAACCTGGTTTGGAAGAAGCGCTGCAGAAGGTCGTGGCCGCAGGAAACCTGACCGCGACGACCGAGATGGTGCACGCCGACGTCTACATCATCGCCGTGCCGACACCATTTAAAGACGATCATGAGGGCGATCTGTCTTACATCATGTCTGCAGCTTCCAATATTGCTCCGCAACTGCAGGGTGATGAGCTGGTCATCCTAGAATCCACCAGCCCTCCGCTGACTACGGAGAAGATCGCCGAAAAAATCCTGGAGCTGCGTCCAGATCTCGCTGCGCACCGTGATGGTGAGTCGAGCGACAAGCCAGTGATCTACTTTGCACACTGCCCTGAGCGCATTCTTCCGGGCTACGCCATGGAAGAGCTGGTCACCAACGACCGCATCATCGGTGGCATGTCCGAGGAAGCCACCAAGCGCGCTACCGCTGTATACAAGTCGTTCTGCAGGGGTGAGCTGCTGGGCACCACCGCAACCACCGCTGAGCTGGCAAAGTTGACTGAGAACTCCTTCCGCGACGTTAACATTGCGTTTGCCAACGAGCTCTCCCTCATCTGCGACAAGCTAGGTGTCGACGTCTGGGAGCTCATAGAGCTGGCTAACCACCACCCACGCGTAAACATTCTCCAGCCAGGCCCAGGTGTTGGCGGCCACTGCATTGCCGTTGACCCTTGGTTCATCGTGTCCTCTGACCGAGAGAACTCCAACCTCATCCGCACCGCCCGTGAAGTTAACGACGGCAAGCCAGTCTGGGTGATGAACAAAGTCAAGGAAGCCCTGACAAACACCGAAAACCCAGTCATTGCAACCCTGGGCCTCGCGTTCAAGGCCAACATCGACGACTTGCGTGAATCCCCAGCGTTGAACATCACGATGCAGCTGGCTGAGGAGCTGCCAAATGAACGCATCCTCGCCGTTGAGCCGAATGTTTCTGAGCTGCCTGTACGTTTGCAAGACCTGAAGAACATCGAGCTGGCAGACACAAAGACCGCTCTCGAGCAGGCCAACATCATCGTGCTTCTTGTGGACCACAAGGAGTTTTACGACGTGCCCGCCACCGCGCTGGCAGGAAAGACTGTCGTGGATACTAAGGGTTTGTGGCGCTAATTAATTAGCCGTTGAGTTGATCCCTGTGAGTGTCTAGCTCGACGGCATTTTCATATTAGAAATGCTTGTTTTAAGTCTCTCAAATATAAGGCATGGCAAATCAATTCTTTCGCACAGCTTGGTCAATTAATGTGCGGTAGCATTCAAATTAATCAAGATTACTACGGTTGAGCACTCCATTATTGCTCACCATCGTAGTTCTAAGTGAAGGGTGACTAGTGATTTCAAACTTATCTAAGCCGCGCAGGTTTGCATTTATCGCAGTGGCAGGCTTGGTCTTTCTCGTTCTAAGCATCCTTAGTGTGGCGATCGATATCAATCTATATGTTCGCTACTTGCTATTTGCAGGAGCCGTAGTCCTCCTTTCAGGAGGTGCGTTGCTTGCTTTTTATTGGATCGCAAAAACCCTTCGCAAGATTGTTATTGCAACGAATATTAGTCGTGATACAAGCAAGGATACTGCAGCTCTCGTTAACTCCTTGTCCAAGGAACTCAATGAAGTTAAGGGAAACCTCGGCCAATTGGCCCCACAGCAGGTGACTACTAAAGCAGTGCAACTGGCCGCTAAGCCGGTACTAATGCAACCAGCGTTGCAACCGCAAGCTCCTGCTCCAAAGAATCCGTTGGCAGCTGCACAGCCAGCACTAGTAGAGGTTCAGTTGGGCTCACGAAATGATGCTCGTTTTTCGGAATCTGTTACGACGCAGTTGCTCGATGAAACGACTGAAGCCACGGCCAGTGTGAAGCTAGATTCCACGAGTCGTGGGGTTCGAATTCAGTGTGCCGGAGGATCCCGAGTGGAGTTGGCATTTGGCGTTGCTGCAGATGGTGCACAGCAGCCATCAGCAAAAGCTGGACTCGTCTGGGCAAAGGCAATAGATCAATCTGGCCGGGTGATGCCGACCCAATTATTGAAGAACTCAAGTTCGAAATATGGCTCATACCAGTACTTTTCCAACACGGGCAATCACCAAGAAAGTATTAAAGTAACTTTGCCAGCGACGGCTGCCGGATTGGAAGTTGGATTTTGTGGCTGGGAAAAGAATCCATTTGTTCAAAATCAGATTCTCATCGCAGTATCTTCGCAAAAACCCGATTGGGAAAACATTAGGTCAAAGAAGGACATTCGCGTTGCGGTAGTTTTGGATGAGTTTTCTTACAACAGTTTTGCGCCCGAGTTCCACGCGATCGAAATTACGCCTGCTAATTGGCGGGAACAATTCGAAAACGAAAGCCCAGATCTATTCTTTTGCGAATCTGCATGGTCAGGCCGCTCTTCAACCGAACGTCCGTGGCGAGGCAAGGTTTATGCTTCACAAAACTTTGCCAAAGAGAATCGAGGCGACCTCCTAGAAATTTTGGAATACTGCCGAAAGAATTCGATTCCGACTGTATTTTGGAATAAGGAAGATCCTGCGCACTATGACGACAAAGTTCACAACTTCGTCGACACCGCGGTGCTTTTTGATCACATCTTCACTACCGATGAAGCAACTGTTCAGCGTTATCAGGTGGAGCGGGGGCACCCAAGTGTTCATGTGCTCCCTTTTGCTGTCCAACCGCGTATCTTTAACCCGACTGCTGTCATAGAAGAGAATCGAAGCGATGAGATCGTCTTCGCAGGTAGCTGGTACGCCAATCACATCGAGCGGTCTCAATCGATGGAGAAAATCTTTGATTCAATTTTGGCGAGCGGAAAGAAGTTGAAGATCTACGATCGCTATTGGTTCGAAGATGACCCACTGCATGAATTCCCAGAGAAATACCAAGCGTTTTGCCATCCGCCAGTACCACATACGGAGATAGGGCGCGTTTACCGTGAGTCTAAGTTTGGCTTGACCATTAATACGGAGACTAAGTCTCCGACAATGTTTGCACGCCGTGTCTTTGAATTGATGGCATGTAATACTTACGTCCTTTCCAACTATTCAGTAGGTTTGGAAGAGTTCTTCGGGGACGATATTTACTTCTTCTATGATGACGAAACGAAGACGCTCGACCTTAATGGTGTAAATATCGATGAAGTTCGCAGCAGGAATCTCGAGCGCGTCCTGAAGGAGCACACGTACGAGCGACGATTTGAAACGATTCTCGACGTTGCGGGTATCCAGTACCGTGCAGACCAGGTTTCGCTTGGTGCCATCGCGCGAATAAATAAGGTCGAGGAAGCAGAGGCTGCCGTATTAGCACTGAGCAACCTTGACTCGAAGTTCAGCTCAAAAGTTTTGCTTGTTGCGTCTGGAGTCTCCAAGATCGAACACACACGTATCGTCCGGAAATTCAATAGCAATGGAATCGTCGTTCTGTCGGAGTCTCAGGTATTGAGCGGCAATGCTTCGTTTGATTCTGCGACGGAAGGTACAACTCATTTCGTTTTTATCGAACTCGAGGACAACATCCTTTCCGAACAACACCTAGAAAAACTTGTTCTTCACTTGCAGTACGTTCAGACTCCGGTGGTGGCTGCAGATTCCGAACGCTCTTTTGTGTTCTCCGAACGTGACAGCGCGAATGGATTGTTGGTGAAGCCAGAACATTTGCTTGAAAGCTTGAAGCTGCTCAGTGCAGGTCGCCCAATTCGTGTGTACGAGGTGTAACAATGAATAACCCACTGGTCACAGTTATTGTCCCGACCTACAATGCCGCGGAGAAGCTGTCTCCCTGCTTCCAATCGTTGGTTGATCTGCGGGCAGAATATGGAACTGATGTTGAAGTTCTCTTCGTTGACGATTGTTCAACGGATGACACATTTGAAATAGTCAAGGATTTTTGTCGTTCAAACGATCTGCGGATGCCACTGAGGTTGCAGACGAATAGCGGCTCGCCCTCTCAGCCTCGAAATGAAGCTTTAAAGATTGCATCCGGTGAGTTTGTCTTCTTTCTGGATGCAGATGACGAAGTTCTGGTCGATGGAATGAAAGCGATGCTGGCAGCTACCGAGCCGAACCATGAAGCTCGAGTAGATGTCGTTCGTGGAACTTTGATTCGTGACGACGGAGTCGAACGTCTCGAGATGAATACGGTACCGGATTGGGATTCTAGTGATCCGAAGGACGTCAAAATCTCGAAGCTCATTAGTGCGCAAAGCACTACTGTTCCCGGCCTTATTCGACGAAGTCTTCTCAATGACAACAATGTGAATTGGCGGACAGACATTCGTATGGGTGAAGATACGATCTTCCTAACCGAATTGCTCATGCACGCTGAGGATCTGGAGTACGTCAACGTTCCAACTTTTGTGTACAACACCGCTCGAGTTGAGGGTAATTTCTCTAGTACGCAGCAATACTCTGACCGAGAGTTGCAGAACCATCTCCAGGTATGGACGGAAACCAACGAGCTGCTGAAAACTGTTGGTGTCAGCTACCTTAAGCTCCGGGGAACTGTTGCACTACGCTTCGCGCTCGAGAGCTTGATTCGAAACAATATTGGCGGTATCGAGAAGGCGAATTTTGTAAAGTTTAGTGATTTCGTAAATAAGAATTGGGATGAAGTCTCCAAGTTTGATCTGAATCGTCGGCTCCGTGAAATCCTCGATTTGGTCAAGGTGGGCGACTACCGACGCTTCTCCGAGGCAATTAAGGCCCGACTTGTTATTGCAGGCTATGACTTGAAATTCATCAAGGCTATGGTTCCAGGGCTGAGCCAGTTTTACAATGTACAGATTGATGAATGGACCGGTCATGCATCTCATGACGTCAAGAAGAGTAAGCGCCTTATTGAGTGGGCCGAGATTATCCACTGTGAATGGATTCTGGGTAACGCCGTTTGGTACAGCCAGAATAAGCGACCGGGCCAGCGACTAGTTGTTCGCGGGCATTTGTTTGAGGTAACTCGAGAATATGGTTTTGCCCTCGTTCAAGAGAACATCGATCGATTCATTTTCGTGTCGCTGCCTATTCTCGACGAAATGGTTGAAAAGTTTGGTTTCGATCGCTCCAAAGTTCGCATGATACCGAACTTCATTGACGTCGATGCATACCAACGAAGCAATGATCCGGATCGTGTCTACAACCTCGCCATCGTTGGTATTGTCCCAGCACGAAAGGGTTTCAACCGAGCTCTCAGTATCCTTTCGACGTTGCGGCAGTACGATGATCGCTACAACCTAACCATTTACGGTAAGGGGCCTAAGGAGTTCCCATGGGTTATGCGGGATGACGAAGAGGCCGCTTACTATCAGGCTTGCGACGAATTGATTGAGGCGAATAGTCTCACTGAACGAGTCGTATACTCGGGTTGGACTGATTTAAAGGAAGCTTTGGCTGACAAAGGATTCGTGCTGTCAGTGAGCGACTTCGAGAGTTTCCATGTGGCACCGGCCGAGTGCTTTGCCGCAGGTAATATTGCTCTGTTCTTGCCGTGGCCAGGTGTGGGATACATCTACCCAGAGAAATATATCTGTGAAGATGTCGAGGAAATCACCTCGACGATTCTTGCCTTGCGTGAAGAAGAAAAATTCCGCGAATTCGCACAGGTGGGCCATGATTTCGTTCGGGATAACTACGACATTCACCGCGTCGTCGATGAATACGTTTCTATGTTCCAGTCGACTTAACACTTTTGGCCAGAGCTGTGCTCAGGAAACAAAAGAGACATCATGTCAAAAATGTAAAGATGGTTCATTGTCTGCAAATAGGAAAGTA
>JAUDUO010000010.1:0-18152 GCA_032468405.1 Staphylococcus chromogenes | reverse complement strand
GTGCCGGAAGGTGGGAAAGATTTCACCCGCGCTGGCGCGTGTGGGACGCAAGTGGCACGTGAGTCGATTTCTGTAACAGCGTCATGTAAATCTTTCTCACCGTACGGCAACCGTGCGGCAACGGTGCACGGAAGCCTAAGAAAAGCGCCTAAATCTTGCCCGGCTTAGGGCTGTAAGCGACATCGGGAATTGAGATAGGCGACAGGTCAGAGGCGTCGATGACCAGATGGCGCTGTTCTGATTCGAAGTAGATCGATCCGCCCTGGCAGTACACACGGTTTGTGCGGGTAGGCATGGGGAGTAAGCGGGAGTCAATGCTCCAGGTAAAAGCGCGCATCGCGTCGGCTTCGCGGCCGGAAGGGGCAGACACCACGGTGCGTGGGGTGATTGAAACGGTCGTGTCGGAAATGCGTAAGGCGGCGATCACGGTGACTGGAGAAGTGAAGCCCTCGGGTGTGCCGGTGAATTGCACCTCGGAGGCTGGCCCGCCGGAAGGGGAGATGTCGTAGGGGTTGGAAATGTCGAGGTCGGTGATGTGTAGGAATGTGCCCATCGCGACACCGTCGAGACGCAACGTGCGGGTGAGCAGCTTGGCGGGAACGGCTTCGAGGCGGCCGGTGCGGACTTGCTCGGGGGTGAGGGTGAGGTCAGTGACGTCGGTGCGGGCGCTGACCAGTCCGAACCCGGGGACGGTGATGTCGGAGACCTCGGCGGAAAGGGTGGGGGTTTCGGTTCGCAACATGTTGGAGACGTAGGGCATCCCGCCGATGTTGACGTGCGGGGAGACATCGAGACGCGCGTGGCGTTGGGTGTCGGCGGCTATTCGCCGTTCGGCACGCATGGCTAGGCCGTAGTCCGCTAGCAGGGCTGAGGTGACCAGTAGGACAGCGGTCATAGCTGCCAAGAGGCGCCTTTGTGCAACGAACCTTTTCACATCTTTAAGTTCTACCCGATCGGTTTCATTACTGTGGACAGGCATGAACATCGATATCATCCAGCTCCACTTATCCGACTCCCCAGCCCACCTCGAGGCGGTGCAGCAACTGCTGCACGAAGTGGCGAAGACCGATGGCGTTGAGCCGTTTTCCGAGCAGTTCCTCTTGGGGCTTTCCGATCCTAGGCTCGGCCACCACCATTTCCTCGCCTGCGCTGAAGATGCTGTTGTGGGAGTTTTGGCTCTGGCTAAAGACCAAGCGGAGCTTGCTGTCGCTCCTGCTTATCGACGTCGCGCGGTAGCCACCAAGCTAATCGAAGCAGCAGCCGATGGGGTGGAATCCCTTGGGGTCTGGGCGCACGGGAACTTGCCGCCTGCTCGGACGTTGGCTAGCAAGTTGGGTGGCAAGATGACGCGAGAATTGTTGGTTATGGCCACTGGCGAGCGTCGAGAAGCGGTGGCGGCGCCAGAAGGCATCGCGGTGTTTTCGCTGACCGAGGCGCGGGATCGGTGGGGAGAGGTGGCTGATGAGCAGTTGCTCAAAGTCAATAATGAGGCGTTTAGTTGGCACCCTGAGCAGGGGGGATGGGACATGGCGCGTTGGCGGCGGGCTCAAGAGGCGGAGTGGTTTTCCCCGGATGACGTTTTGTTGATGGGGCAGCAATCGGGGGTGGGGGAGCTTAACGTTCTCGGCTTTCACTGGGTAAAGTGGCCAAGATTACTTAACGGTGAACCGGCGGGCCGCAGTGGTGAGGTTTATGTGGTTGGTTTGGCTGACGCCGCCCGTGGAAAAGGACTTGGGGCACCCCTCATTTCGGCAGGTATCCAACGGTTGTGGGATTTAGGTGCTGAACAGGTGGAACTCTATGTCGAGGCGGATAATAATCCGGCAGTTTCCGCTTATGAAGCGCTGGGGTTTGCGGTGGTTGAATCGCATGCGGTTTATACATTGCCAGGAATTAAATAACCAATGAACATTAGGGGCTTGCCAGTGAACTTAAAGGCGCGGCGGGGTGAAATTTTAAGAAATTCACCTGCTGTTAACCTTAAAGAGTCTTGTTCGCAACTTAGGCCCCATAAGTTGCATAGCGAAGCAACGCGCATCGGAACCCTTTCTAGTATTGGGATCTGCGAGTGTTCATCCGAGAATTTTCGCGGCGTTGCCTGAAAATCAATTGACTGCACCGGAGGAATACCCCGTGAATCGCAACTTTAAGCGTTCTATCTCTGTCCTTGGCGTTATCGCCGCTGGCTCCATCGCCCTGACCGCTTGCTCTGAGTCTGCTGACAAGGGTGGCGAAACTGCAAAGAAGAAGATCGAGGGCCTTTCTGGCACCACCGGTCAGCTCGTTGCTGAAGGTGCATCTTCTCAGCAGAAGGCAATGTCCCTGTTCGGCCAGGCTTACCAGGAAGCTGTTCCAGGTGCTCAGCTTTCCTACAACGCAACCGGTTCCGGCTCCGGTCAGAAGCAGTTCATCGCCGGCCAGGTTGCTTTCGGTGGCTCTGACTCCGCTCTGAAGGACGACCAGGTTGAGGCTGCTAAGAAGCGCTGCCAGGGCAACGACGCATGGCACCTGCCAATGGTTGTTGGCCCAGTTGCTGTCACCTACAACCTGAAGGACGTCAAGGGCCTCGTGCTGACCCCAGAGGTCACCGCGAAGATCTTCAAGGGTGAAATCAAGACCTGGAACGACCCAGCAATCGCTGAGCTGAACAAGGACGCAAAGCTTCCTTCCTCTGACATCAAGGTTCTCTACCGCTCTGAAGAGTCCGGCACCACCGACAACTTCCAGAAGTTCCTGAAGGCTACCTCCAACGGTGTTTGGGAAGGCTCCGGCAAGACCTTCCCATCGGGCGTTGGTTCCGGTGCACAGGGCTCCACCGGTGTTGTGGACCAGGTTAAGGCAACCGAAGGTGCAATCACCTACGTTGAGTCCGGCTTCGCAACGGACGCTGGCCTGGGCATCGCCAAGATGGACTTCGGCAAGGGTGCTGTTGAGCTGAACAAGGACTCCGTCAACAAGGCCCTGGCAAAGGCTTCCTTCAAGGGCGAGGGCAACAACCTGGTTGTTGACTCCACCAAGCTCTTCGAAATGAAGGAAGACGGCGCATACCCACTGGTACTGACCACCTACGAAATCGTTTGCTCCAAGGGCTACGACGCGGAGACCAAGAACCGTGTCAAGGACTTCCTGACCGTTGTTCTGGAGAACCAGGATGAGGAGCTCGAGGCTGAAGGCTACGTTCCAGTATCCGGCGCTTTCAAGGATAAGCTGAAGACCGCTGTCGACGCCATCTCCTAAGCATTAACGATAGCGAGGTGGGTGCCCCGGCATAAACCTCAATATCGCTGAAGTTTTGTTGCCCTCGTTGTGATTACCACCAACGGGGGCACTTAACTGCTCAACCCTCGGCGACGAAAGACACGAATTCCGGTTTCGGAATAACGCCACTCGTGTATTGGCACAATTCCATCGCGGCCGAGATTTTCCATCGCTATCTAGCTCAAAGGACATATTCCGCATGGCTGAAAAACTAGCCGGCCCAGGCAATGACCTCGTGGGTGAAGCACGCGCAGAAGACGTGATCCCTTCCTCCACCGGTGTTACTGCCACCAAGGCTCCCGCTATAGTCGCAACTGAAGCGTCGGGTGTTAAGCGCCCAGGCGACCGCATCTTCGAAGCCCTTTCTACTTTCTCTGCAGTTTTCATCACCGTTCTGATCGGTGCGATTGGCCTGTTCCTTCTCTGGCGTGCAGTGCCATCCCTGATGCGCAACGCTAACGGCTTCACCGGCTTCTTCACCTACGCAGGTGACTGGAACACCGCTGATACCTCTGCCATGTACTTCGGTATTCCGAACCTGTTAGCAGTTACCTTTGCCGTCTCGATCCTCGCGCTGATCATCGCTATGCCGGTCGCACTCGGTGTGGCTATCTTCCTCTCTAACTACGCGCCAAAGCGCCTGGTTAAGCCACTCGGCTTCCTGGTCGACCTGCTCGCCGCAGTACCTTCCATCGTTTACGGCCTCTGGGGCGCTCGCGTTCTCGGCCCAGCGCTTTCTGGCCTGTTTGAGTGGATCCACGGCTGGGGTGGCAGCTTCTTCCTGTTCAAGGTTTACGAAAACTCCCCATCCTTCTCCACCTCCCGCAACATCATGACCGGTGGCGTTGTGCTGGCAGTCATGATTCTGCCGATCATCGCAGCTACTGCTCGCGAAGTTTTCGTCCAGACGCCAAAGGGCCACATCGAATCCGCTCTGGCACTAGGTGCAACCCGCTGGGAAGTTGTGAAGCTCACCGTGCTCCCATTCGGCCTGTCCGGCTACATCTCCGGTGCAATGCTCGGCCTCGGCCGTGCGCTGGGTGAGACCATGGCACTCTACCTGGTTATTTCCCCATCCTCCGCATTCCGCGGTTCGCTTTTCGACGGTGGTACCACCTTCGCAACCATCATTGCTAACGCAGCACCAGAGTTCAATGACAACACCAAGGCCGGTGCATACATCTCGGCGGGCCTCGTGCTGTTCTTCTTGACGTTCCTGGTTAACGCTGCAGCTCGCGCAGTGGTCAACAGGAAGAAGTAGGTAAAAGACCATGTCACATGCAGTAAATACTTCCGCGGTGCCAGCTAAGGCCTCGGCTTTCGATCACATTTCTTCCAGCCGCAAGACGGTCAACGTCATTGCAACTTCCGTTATCTACTTCGCGATGTTCCTCGCCCTCGTGCCATTGGTATGGGTTCTGTGGGAAGTTGCGTCCAAGGGATTCCCGGCAATTATCAAGCCTGAGTGGTGGACCAGCTCCCAGCTCAGCGTGCGCCTGACTAAGCCAGGCGGTGGTGCCCTCCACGCAATGATCGGCACCTTCCTCCAGGCAGCGTTGACCTCGCTGGTGTCGATCCCGATCGGCATCTTCACCGCTATCTACATGGTGGAATACTCCAACGGCAACCGCCTTGGTCGGATCACCACCTTCATGGTTGACATTCTCTCTGGTGTCCCATCGATCGTTTCCGCGCTGTTCATCTACTCGGTATGGATCGTGCTGTTTGGCTTCGAGCGCTCGGGTATGGCAGTGGCCCTCGCCCTGGTGCTGTTGATGGTCCCAGTTATCGTCCGTAACACCGAAGAAATGCTCCGCGTTGTTCCGCAGGATCTCCGCGAAGCATCATTCGCACTCGGTGTGCCAAAGTGGAAGACCATCGCCAAGATCGTCCTCCCAACCGCGCTGTCCGGTATTGTCACCGGCGTCATGCTCGCAGTGGCCCGCGTGATGGGTGAATCCGCACCAGTGTTGATTCTGGTGGGTTCCACCTCCGGCGTGAACTGGAACCCGCTGAGCGGTCCACAGTCCTCGTTGCCACTGATGATGCTCGATATGTACAAGGCCGGCTCTACGCCAGCAGTTCTGGACAAGATGTGGGGTGCAGCATTGACCCTGGTTTTGATCATCGCACTCCTGAACATCGGTGCCCGAATCATTTCCGCGAAGTTCTCCGTCAAGCAGTAGCTCGACGCACTTTCTCTCACTCACACCCCAACAGCAGAACCATTCTTTAGAGGAGACCTAAGATGGCGAAGAGCCTCGACCTGAAAGACGTCAACATTTACTACGGTGATTTCCACGCCGTACAAAACGTCAACCTGCACGTCCCACCACGTTCCGTAACCGCCTTCATCGGCCCATCCGGTTGTGGTAAATCCACCGTGCTTCGCACCCTGAACCGCATGCACGAAGTCACCCCAGGCGCCCGCGTCACCGGTGAAATCCTGCTCGACGGTGAAAACATCTACGGCCCAAAGGTTGACCCAGTATCCGTCCGCAACACCATCGGCATGGTGTTCCAGAAGGCGAACCCATTCCCAACCATGTCCATCGAGGACAACGTGGTTGCAGGCCTGAAGCTCGCCGGCGAGAAGAACCGCGCAAAGCTGAAGGAAGTAGCTGAGCGTTCCCTGCGCGGCGCTAACCTGTGGGAAGAAGTTAAGGACCGCCTCGACAAGCCAGGTGGAGGCCTCTCCGGTGGCCAGCAGCAGCGTCTGTGCATCGCCCGTGCGATCGCCGTTGAGCCAGAAGTTCTCCTGATGGACGAGCCTTGCTCCGCACTGGACCCAATTTCCACCCTGGCCGTTGAGGACCTGATCCATGAGCTGAAGGAAGACTTCACCATCGTGATCGTTACCCACAACATGCAGCAGGCAGCTCGCGTGTCGGACCAGACCGCGTTCTACTCCCTCGAGGCAACCGGCAAGCCAGGTCGCCTGGTTGAGGTTGGCCCAACCAAGAAGATCTTCGAGAACCCAGACCAGAAGGAAACCGAAGACTACATTTCCGGCCGCTTCGGATAAAGCCCGGATCTTAAGACTTGCCCGGCGCCGACTCAAACATGCAGTGTGGCGCTGTATGGGCACCGGGCAACGTGCTATGTCCTTAGAGCACAGCTAATGGGCCAGCTCCGGCTGGCCCATTTTGCATTTTCAGGTTAACGCCAATAGACAAGTCGACTAGCGCAAAAGAAAAAGGCGACTACCCAGTAGCCGCCCCAAAACCAGAAAACGCAACAAACCTAGCTGAACCGCTTTTCGATCTCCGCGAAGCGGCGAGCCCAATCCGAATCGAGATCGTCGGCGCGACGTCGCTCCGAGTATTCGGTAGGGGTCAGGCCGGTAGCGAGGTAGACGATGCGGGCAGCCATGTTCACGGTGTGGTCCGCAAAACGCTCGAAGAAACGGCTGAGCAGTGCCACATCGACTGCCTCCACGGTGGAGTGCGGCCATTCGCGACGCGTCAGCATCAGCATGAGGTGATCGTGGAGATCATCTACGGCGTCATCGTCTGAAACCAGCACCATTGCTACGTCGGCATCCGGATCACGCAATAGGGCGTGCACTTTGTCGAGCATATCCAAGGTAAGCCTGCTGAGTTCCTTGAAATACGGGACGATTGGTTCAGGGACTGCGCCGGAGGGGTGTCGCCGTCGCGCAGCGCGCGCAATATGGATAGCTAGCGCGCCCATGCGGTTGAGTTCGTCCACGATGTAGATAGAGGAGACAACTTGGCGTAAATCCCGCGCCAGAGGGCCTTCAAGGGCTAACAAGCCCACGGCCTGTTGCTCGCAGTGCTCGCGCATCTCTTCCAATTCGTCGGCCGTCGATAAGCAGTCTTCGGCGAGCTGCAAGTCTTGCTCGAGAAGTGCGATAGTTGCCATTTTCATGGCATCGCGAACGCGACCGCACAGTTGTGTGAGGTCGAAAGCAAACTCGTCGAGGTTTTCCCGATACGCGGTACGCATGTGCACTAACTATAGGGCTGCTAGGCGGAAAAGTCGCGCCAAGTTTGCAGCACCATAGCCCGTTCGAGGGTATCGTAAGCGCCGTGCGATGGGCATTACCTGCACTAATTCATCGGGTGCCGCGTGAATTCATCCTCCGGAATGCATGATTTCTGCGCCATCGGGAACGGTCGCATCCTCGGGATCGTCCAACCAGCCCTCGGGGAGCACAACCTTTCCTGGCGAACCTTGGCGCCCGCGCGGGCCCTCTGCGTCATCTGCCAGGGCATCGGAGTCAGCATAAGGGGCTAGCAGCTCGCGGAGTTGGGCCAAGCTCGCAACTCGGGACAGGTCCGCACGTAGCTCGCCGCCCACCGGGTAACCGCGCATGTACCAGCCCATGTGTTTGCGCATCTCGCGTACGCCATGTTCCTCACCGCTGTGTGCTGCCAGCAGTTCCGCGTGGCGCGTGATAATTTCGGTGACCTCGCTCAACGTGGGTGCAGCAGGCTTGTCGACGCCCTGCAGTACGGCTGAAAGCTCCGCGAACAACCAGGGACGTCCTAGGCAGCCACGCCCGATCACTACGCCATCACAACCCGTGTAGTCCATCATGTGCTGGGCGTCTTCCGCTGCAAAGATATCGCCGTTGCCCAATACTGGGATGCCCGTATGGGCAAGGTGTTCTTTAAGGCGTTTGATTTCATCAAGGTTGGCGGTGCCAGAGTACCGCTGGGCGGCCGTACGCCCGTGCAGTGCGACAGCTGCGGCACCTTCTTCTACCGCGATGCGGCCGGCGTCGAGATGCGTGTGGTGCTCGTCGTCGATGCCGATGCGCATCTTCACGGTCACTGGAATATCAGTGCCTTCGGTTGCTTTCACTGCTGCAGCGACGATGTTGCCAAAGAGTCGGCGTTTGTATGGCAGTGCTGACCCGCCACCGCGGCGGGTTACCTTCGGGACGGGGCAGCCGAAGTTCATATCAATATGGTCGGCGAGATTCTCGTCCACGATCATCTTCGCGGCCTTGTAAGTGTAATCCGGGTCGGTGGTGTACAGCTGCATGGAACGCGGTTGCTCGATTGGGTCGAAAGCGATCATGTGCATCGTCTTTTCGTTCTTTTCCACGAGCGCGCGGGCCGTAATCATCTCGCAGACATAGAGCCCAGACACAGACCCCATCTTGGCTAACTCCTGTTCGCGGCAGAGCACACGAAACGGCATGTTGGTTACCCCGGCCATGGGGGCAAGCACAACAGGGGAGTTGAGGGTAAGGGAACCGATCTGCAAAGTCACGGCCTTCATTGTGCTGGGTTGCGCCCGTGGACACAAACTAGCAATGAGGGTGTATCTGCTGCACCCACGTGAATCGGGCGTGCGGAAACCGCTGAAATTGGTGTAGTCCCCCCTAAAGGTGTGTTAAAACGCTCCCACACCAGCTAAAACTCAATTATTGTGGACTGCACAACGATGGAGATGTTACGTTTCCATGGTCACATCGTAAACGCGATGTAGGTCACTAAAAAACGGATCCGGGAACTAAATCATTAGTAGGGTTCGCGGCAATCAAGGAGGAATAGATGTCTGATCGCATTGCGAACGCGCAGCTGCGTGGAAAAGTAATGACCGCCGAGGAAGCTGCTCAGTTTGTCAACCACGGTGACAAGGTTGGTATCTCCGGCTTTACTGGTGCGGGCTACCCGAAGGCACTGCCAACCGCCATTGCGGAGCGCGCGAAAGAAGCTCACGCCAAGGGTGACGAGTACATGATCGACCTCTTCACCGGCGCATCCACCGCTCCGGACTGCGATGGTGTGCTGGCAGAAGCTGACGCGATCCGCTTCCGTACCCCTTATCAGTCTGACCCAACGCTGCGTAAGAAGATCAACGACGGCACTACTCTTTACGCCGACTACCACCTGTCCGAGTCCGGTCTCTACGTTGAGCAGGGCTTCTTCGGCCAGATGAACGTGGCAATTGTGGAAGCTGTCCGCATTACCGAGGAAGGCCACATCGTTCCTTCTTCCTCCGTCGGCAACAACGTGGAGTACCTGGACGCCGCTGAGAAGATCATCATCGAGGTTAACTCCTGGCAGTCCGAAAACCTCGAGGGCATGCACGACATTTACCGGATTAACCACCTGCCTAACCGTCAGCCAATTCCGATTACCGCTCCAGAGCAGCGTATTGGGTCCACCGCTATCGACATCGACCTGAACAAGGTCGTAGCAGTGGTGGAGACTCACTCCCCAGATCGAAACGCGCCCTTCTCTCCAGTCGACGACGTCTCCAAGCAGATCGCTGGTCACTTCCTGGACTTCCTCGAAAGCGAAGTTGCTGCCGGACGCCTCACCTACGACGGCTACATCATGCAGTCCGGCGTGGGTAACGTGCCAAACGCTGTGATGGCTGGCCTGCTGGACTCCAAGTTCGAGAACATCAAGGCCTACACCGAGGTTATCCAGGACGGCATGGTTGACCTCATCGATGCCGGCAAGATGACCGTCGCATCCGCAACCTCGTTCTCCCTGTCTCCGGAATACGCGGAGAAGATGAACGAGAACGCACACAAGTACCGCGAATCCATCGTGCTGCGCCCGCAGCAGATCTCCAACCACCCAGAGGTTGTGCGCCGACTCGGCCTGATCGCTACCAACGGCCTCATCGAAGCCGACATCTACGGCAACGTCAATTCCACCAACGTTTCCGGCTCCCGCATGATGAACGGCGTCGGTGGCTCCGCGGACTTCACCCGTAACGGCTTCGTGTCTTCCTTCATTACCCCATCCGTGGCCAAGGGTGGTGCTATTTCCGCAATCGTTCCGTTTGCTTCGCACATTGACCACACCGAGCAGGACGTCAAGGTCATCATCACCGAGTACGGCTTCGCTGACCTCCGTGGTCTGGCTCCTCGCCAGCGCGTGGAAAAGATCATTGCTCTCGCGCACCCGGATTACCGTCCGCTGCTCGAGGAGTACTACGACCGTGCGCTGTCCATCGCTAAGGAGAAGTCCATCCTGCAGACGCCACATGATCTGGCTAACGCATTCTCCTTCCACCAGCGTTTCCTCGAGACCGGCACCATGCAGAAGTAAAAGTTGACTTCGCTCCGGCCCGCTAGCATCACTTCTCGACGCCAGCGGGTCGGCTCTTTTTCGCCTTAAAACTGCTGATCGTGGTGCTTTTTCTTTATTAGTGGCACCCCTAGTTTTGTCAAACATTTGCAAGCGTCTAAAGTAGTTCCACAGCAGCATTATCTTTCAGATAGCTGTCGGTCGGGCCTTTAGCTCAGTTGGTAGAGCTACGGACTTTTAATCCGCAGGTCCCGGGTTCGAGCCCCGGAGGGCCCACAATTAACCCCGTTTACTGAAATGTAAGCGGGGTTTTCTTGTCTTGTTGCCCGGGGAGGGGGTCACCCTCGGGATCGGTGAAGTAGCGCATGTAACCACCAGTGGATTCTTTGGTAGCGGATCTGTTAACCCGACAGCCCTTGATAAGCCTGAAAGCTTTGGTCCGAGTGAGCCAACGCGTCGCCATAAACCCACTTACACTTGGGAGTGTCCACCCTGACTTGCAATTTTAAGAGGAAACATGACCATTAAAAATGTCCCTTACTACGCTTTCGCTGGCAATGCGCGCGAGGCGATGGAGTTCTACCAGACCATTTTCGGTGGCGAGCTGCGCATCATGGAATTTGGTCAAATGGGCGACCCTAGCCTGCCGGAAGACATGAAGCACCTTGTGGCCCACGCCCACCTGTCTGGCGGGGTAGTGGAGCTTGCCTGCTCAGACTACGTCGAAGGATTTATGGGCCAAGAGCCTTACACGATTGGCAACCATCTTTCGTTGTCCCTTTGGGGCGACGACATTGCGGAAGGTCGCGAGTACGTCGAAAAGCTCAGCGCGGGTGGCACAGTTAACATGCCATTTGAAACTCAAGCTTGGGGAGACACCTACGGCCACGTCACCGACCGCTTCGGCATGGCGTGGTCCGTGAACATCTCCGGCGCGCACGATGCCTAATCCCACCGCCACGCTTATCGACGGACACCGCTGGGCCTACCGGCGCGAATTGCCGGGCTCTGCCGCAGAACTGTGGCCCTATGTGAGCGAATCGGAGAAAACTGCCCTCTGGTTCGGCCCGTTTGCTACCGACCCCGCTACGGGCTCGGTAGCCGTGTCTATGACCGCGGAAGAAGCTGGCCCGCCTATG
Source organism: Staphylococcus chromogenes (assembly GCA_032468405.1). Taxonomy (GTDB): domain Bacteria; phylum Actinomycetota; class Actinomycetes; order Mycobacteriales; family Mycobacteriaceae; genus Corynebacterium. The sequence goes on along the minus strand of JAUDUO010000010.1, from coordinate 6,733 downwards.
GATGTCACGATCGTGGAATGCGATGCGCCACGCCGCCTAAAGCTAGACACTGGAATCTGGGTGCTGGAGCTTGAGGTAACCGACGGTGCAATTACCCTGTTTCACTCGGTCGATAGCCCGGAAGAAGCGGCCGCAATCGGCCCCGGCTGGGAGTTCTACCTGGATCGGCTTGCTGCGGCGGTTGCGGGAGCTTCCGTGGCGGACATTGACTTTGAAGCGGACTATTTCCCGGCCATGAGTGAGTATTTTACTTCCGCGTACGAGCGGTAAACCTGCTGGTCAAGGGGCGATTTTGTGATGTGGAAATTTTCACGTATATTTAACACCCGTCGCAAGGGAAACCCCTTGTAAGGCTCGCTCCCATCGTCTAGGGGCCTAGGACACCGCCCTTTCACGGCGGCGACACGGGTTCGAATCCCGTTGGGAGTACAAGGTCCGCTTCGGCGGGCCTTCTTTAAGTAAATATGGCCCTGTGGCGCAGTTGGTTAGCGCGCCGCCCTGTCACGGCGGAGGTCGCGGGTTCAAGTCCCGTCAGGGTCGCATTTGTTTACGCATAAGCCCCGGTTCAGAAATGAACCGGGGCTTATGCGTTGTTAGGGCAAGGAACCCTGGCCGATTTCAAGGATGTCCACACAGGGTATGGGCAACGTATTTGGAAGTGGGCCTAGGCCTGGCGGACGCTGCGTATTGGTAGGTCCTGAGTACTCAACAATGGTTTTTCAACCATCCTAAAACCCCGATCCACCTGCAGATTTGTTCCGATACTACAGTTCTGTGTAAAGTAATTCCTCGTGCAAGGGACTCTAAGTTCCTAGTACGGCATATGGCCCTGTGGCGCAGTTGGTTAGCGCGCCGCCCTGTCACGGCGGAGGTCGCGGGTTCAAGTCCCGTCAGGGTCGCTGGTTTATCGCTAGCGATATGCCAAACGGCCAGATAGCTCAGTCGGTAGAGCACACGCCTGAAAAGTGTGGGGTCGCCAGTTCGATCCTGGCTCTGGCCACATCAAGGAAATCCCTAACGTGTTTAACGCGTTAGGGATTTTCTGCTTGATGCCCAGGGGCGGAAATTGTGTGCTTCACCCGAAATGTCCTCCTGGGGTTTTGCGCGAAAGCTGTCACGATGAAGCACACAATTTTGCGTTAGCAGCGTCCGTGGTCGGATTGTGGCACCCTTGAATACCAAGAAGACAATTCCAAGGAGGCCACACATGCACGATTCGATCGAGGTTCGTCACCAACCGGAGAAGAGCCGATACGTTATTACCGTGGCGGGCCAGGAAGCCGGCTTTGCAGAGTACCGGCACGATGGCGCTCAGAGGGACTTTAACCACACGGTGGTTGATCCAGCGTTTCGGGGCCAGGGGCTCTCCGGAAAACTAATAAAGGCCGCGCTTGACGATGTCCGCGCCTCTGGCGGAACTATCAAGGCGACCTGTTCTGCTGTATCCGGGTTCTTGGCCAAGAACCCGGAGTATCAGGACCTAGAAGGCTAAATTTCGTAGTTGGCAGCAAACCCACCGGAAAGGTATGCATCTGGGTCGACCAGCTTGACCTTTTCCTCCGGATTACGTGGCCTGACCTTAGCCGGAATGCCCACGGCGATATGGTTGGCGGGCACGTCCTTGGTTACTACGGCGTTGGCACCAATCGCGGAGTTAGCGCCGATAGTGATAGGGCCGAGCACCTTGGCTCCGGAGCCGACCACGACGCCGTCTTCCAGCGTTGGGTGGCGCTTGGTTTGGGTGAGGACCTGGCCACCGAGAGTGACGCCGTGGTAAAGCATCACGCCGTCGCCGATGATGGCGGTTTCACCGATGACGATGCCCATGCCGTGGTCGATGAAAAAGCGGCGACCAATCGTTGCACCTGGGTGGATTTCAATGCCAGTGAGGAATCGGGTGAACTGGGCGAGGACGCGGGCTGGGCCACGCCAGCCTCGAACCCATAGGGCGTGGGCGACGCGGTGGGACCATATAGCATGGAGCCCGGAATAGACGATGGCGTTTTCCACGTCTCCCCGTGCCGCGGGATCGTGCTCCCGAGCGTTGGCTAAATCTTCCCGGATCATCCGCACAATTGTGAACATAGTGCTTTATTCTAGCGCCGATCGATAGTCGGGGAGGTTAAAAAAGGAAACCCTCGCGCCCGTTGGAGTGCGGGGCGAGGGGTGGGCGTCGAAAAGCTTAGTCGCGGATGTCGTCGAAGAGGATGGTGGAGACGTAGCGCTCGCCGAAGTCAGGGATGACCGTCACGATGGTCTTACCCTTGTTTTCGGGGCGCTTGGCAAGCTCGAGGGCAGCGTAGACGTTTGCGCCGGCGGAGATGCCACCGAGAATGCCTTCTTCCGTGGCCACCTTGCGAGAGGTAGCGACGGCATCTTCGTTGGTCACAGCAATAACTTCGTCGAGGACCTTGCGATCAAGGACCTCTGGAATGAAGTTCGCGCCAAGTCCCTGGATCTTGTGCGGGCCGGCCTTGCCAGCGGTCAGCAGTGGCGAGTCAGCGGGTTCCACGCCTACGACGGTAACGTCCGACTTCTGCGCCTTCAGGTAGGAACCAGCGCCGGTCACCGTGCCGCCAGTACCGATGCCAGCGACCAGGATGTCCACCTTGCCCTCGGTGGCCTCCCAAATCTCTGGGCCGGTGGTGGCGTAATGAATTTCTGGGTTGGCCGTGTTGGCAAACTGACGCGCGAGGATCGCGTTCTCGCGCTCGGCCACAATTTCGTTTGCCTTATCGACGGCACCCTGCATGCCGGCAGCGCCCGGGGTCAGCACAATCTCCGCGCCGTAAGCGCGCAGCATGACGCGGCGTTCTTTAGACATGGTTTCCGGCATGGTCAAGATGACGTGGTAGCCGCGGGCAGCGCCAACGAGGGCGAGCGCAATGCCGGTGTTACCGGAGGTTGCTTCCACGAGGGTGCCGCCGGGCTGGAGTTGGCCGGAGGCTTCGGCAGCATCGACGATGGCGCGGCCGATGCGGTCCTTGACGGAGTTCGCTGGGTTGTAAAACTCGAGCTTGACCAGCACGTCAGCTTCTAGGCCGTTAACAACCCGGTTCAGGCGAACCAGGGGAGTGTTGCCGATTGCTTCGACAATGTTGTTGAGGATCTTCGCCATGAAAATAGCTCCTTATAGCTTTCGTTGTGGTTTTCGCGCTACTGATTGGGGTTCCAAAGGGGCGTTATGACACTGCACAGGCCCCCAAGAACTCTGCCTGGTTGATTAAGAAACCGCTGGTAGTTGGCAACAGTGGCGCTTATGGTTCCCAAGTGTACGCTTGTCAACAAGTTTTAAATAGTCTGGGTGGTTTGCTATATGTAGACCGCTTTGTCTATACTGGTTAAGGTTGGCTTGAAGATGTGATATATCCCCCTAAATTTCCCTTGCGGCAATGTGGTTTTTTGTGCGGCTTTTTGTGGCATTCATATTTTTCAGGGGTACATATTTGGGGGCAATTTGCTATATTGCCTGCTAGATTGCCATGTGATAAAAACTAGGCAACTTGATAGTGGAATTTTCATGCATGAAAACTGGCCAAATATGCACGGGTACAGTAGAAAACTGAATAAAAGCCGACTTCTTTTGTGGGCAATTTCTGGCTATACTGCCGGATATTGTGATTCTGGTGCACTAACGGGTGTACCTAGTTGGGTGGAAGGCGATGAGATACCTTGATGGATGCTCAGTCAATGAAGGATGACGAAGATGCGATCCGGGCGGCACTTACGTCTCTAAAGACGGCTACGGGCATCCCCGTCACGATGTATGCGGCGGTTGTTTCCGAGAAGAAGCTACAGATCAGCGCGTGGGTTGGTTTGCGGACACCGGCATTGCAAAACCTGGTCATCGAATCGGGCGCCGGCGTTGGCGGACGCGTTTTGGCAACCAAGCGTCCGGTAGGCGTTTCGGACTACACCCGGGCAAACGTCATTTCCCATGACTACGACAAGTTCATCACCGACGAGGGCCTGCACTCGATCGTCGCGGTACCTGTAATCGTCGCTCGTGATGTGGTTGGCGTGCTCTACGTTGGCGTGCACAGCTCGCTCCGCTTGGGCGACAAGGTGATCGAAGAAGTCACCATGACCGCCCGCGCGCTTGAGCAGGAATTAGCAATCAACGCCGCTTTTCGACGCCCCGACGGTCGCACCGCCCTCGGCGCTAAGACTGGCCGCGTGATGAATGGTGCCGAGTGGGAGCAGGTGCGCTCCACTCACTCCAAGCTGCGCATGTTGGCTAATCGTGTTGGCGATGAGGCTATCCGCAAGGAAATTGAGGAACTCTGTGACCAGATGGTGACGCCGGTCCGCATGAAGCAGACCACCAAACTTTCCGCGCGCGAGCTCGATGTGTTGGCTTGCGTGGCGCTGGGGCACACCAATGTGGAAGCGGCGGAGGAAATGGGCATCGGCGCCGAAACTGTCAAGTCTTACCTGCGTTCGGTCATGCGCAAGCTCGGTGCGCACACTCGATACGAAGCTGTAAATGCAGCGCGCCGCATCGGAGCGCTGCCTTAACTAGCTGCCTTTACTAGCCACGTTGAGCTAAATCAGCGCTGACCGCCGGGAACCCACAGGATGTCGTTCCCGGCGTTTGCAATTCTTCCTACAATAAACAGCAGATCGCTGAGTCGGTTGAGGTACTTTGCTGGCAATGCGGATGTCGTTTCGGGGAATTCGGCGTGCGCCGCCCATGCTGCTCGTTCCGCTCGGCGGGTAATTACCCTGGCTTGGTGGATAAGTGCAGCTGCCGGAGTACCTCCCGGGAGAATGAATGAGGTCAGCGCCTCCAGCTCCGCGTTGAAACGGTCGCATTCTTCCTCAAGGCGGTCGATGTAGCTTTGCTCGATGCGCAGCGGTGGGTACTTCGGGTTTTCCTCAATAGGAGTGGCCAAGTCGGCGCCGCAATCGAAAAGCTCATTTTGAATTCGCTGTAGGCTCCGGGCGATGTCGTCCCGGACGTCGCTAAGCGCAAGCGCGGCGCCGATGGCCGCGTTGGCTTCTTCGGTGTCTGCATAGGCGACGAGGCGGGAATCGGTTTTGGCTACGCGCTCGAAATTGGACAGGCCGGTGGTGCCGTCGTCGCCGGTACGGGTATAGATTTTGGTCAAATGTACACTCATGGCTTCGAGGGTAGCGCCTTGGCTACGGCAGCGGGACGGGTTTGTGTTTAGACTTGGGCCTTGTGAAAGAACGATTCTTAGTCACTGGTGGTTCTCGTCTTGAAGGCGCAGTGCGGGTGAGCGGCGCCAAGAATAGCGTCCTGAAATTGATGGCGGCAGCTTTGCTGGCCGAAGGTCGCACTACCTTGACCAATTGCCCAGAAATCCTCGACGTCCCGCTCATGAAAGACGTCCTTGAAGGTTTGGGCTGCAGTGTTACTATCGACGGCTCGGTGGTCACCATCGATACCCCAGCCGACATCAAGAGCGATGCCGACTTTGAGGCGGTGCGACAGTTCCGCGCTTCCGTTTGTGTCCTTGGTCCCCTGACCTCGCGGTGCGGTCGAGCAGTGGTCGCGCTGCCGGGTGGCGACGCCATCGGATCCCGCCCCCTTGATATGCACCAAACCGGCTTGGAAAAGCTCGGTGCGACCACCCGCATCGAACACGGTGCGGTGGTGGCCAACGCTGAGCGTCTGACCGGTGCAAACATTGATCTTGACTTCCCATCCGTTGGCGCGACCGAAAACATTCTCACCGCTGCCGTGCTTGCCGACGGCGTGACCGTACTCGACAACGCCGCGCGCGAACCAGAAATTGTCGACCTCTGCGAAATGCTCAATGAGATGGGCGCCAAGATTGACGGGGCTGGAACCTCGACGATTCGCATCGAGGGCGTAGCCAAACTGAACCCGATTACCCACGAAGTGGTCGGCGACCGCATCGTCGCAGGCACCTGGGCTTATGCAGCCGCAATAACCGGCGGGGACATCACCGTCGGAGGTATCGCGCCCCGCCACCTGCACCTGCCGTTGCAAAAACTCCGCGTCGCGGGGGCGCAGGTGGAAACGTACGAGTCCGGTTTCCGCGTCAAGATGAACGGCCGCCCACAAGCGGTGGACTACCAAACCCTGCCGTTCCCAGGGTTCCCTACCGACCTGCAGCCTATGGCAATCGGCCTAGCCACCGTGTCAGAGGGAATGTCCGTAATCACGGAAAATGTCTTCGAGTCCCGCTTCCGCTTTGTCGACGAGCTCCTGCGCCTCGGTGCCGACGCGATGGTGGACGGCCACCACGTAGTAGTTCGCGGAAAAGAACAGCTTTCTTCAACATCGGTGTGGAGCTCCGATATTCGCGCCGGCGCTGGACTGGTACTCGCTGCGCTCCGGGCGGATGGGGTGACGGAAGTCCACGATGTATTCCACATCGATCGCGGTTACCCGAACTTTGTTGAACAACTGAATGAACTTGGGGCAAAGGTCGAGCGAGTAACGAGCTAGTTTTTAGCCTTCTACCTGTGTGTTTGTGTTTGTGTGGTGGGGTGTGTAACTTTATGTGGGTCAGCGCGACCGACAACGCCCCGCTTTGTGAGTGTGTGGCGGTAGGAAAACGAGTCGCTGGCTCATCATTTACTACTGTTTCGCTGGTTCCTGTGTGGGGGCTGGTTGGGATGGTGTGTGCATGTTGTTTGAGAACTCAATAGCGTATCAAGTACTTATTTTTTGCATTTGCCCTGTTTTTGTGGGGTGGGTGTGGTTTTTTATGGTTGTGTGTTGGTGCCGGCAGGCCAG
>JAUDUO010000009.1:0-47108 GCA_032468405.1 Staphylococcus chromogenes | reverse complement strand
GGAAGGATTTGATCGGGCCGGGCTGGAAAAGTGTCACTTCAGCCTCTTGTGTATCTCGGGTAATGTAGCCAAACAAATCTTTCCCACTTTGCGGTTCGGCTTGGCATAGGGGCGTGAAGTTTCTTCACGCCGCGCGCTACGGGCGGCGAGAAGCGGGAGCGCTAACAGCCAGCATCAGCAGGCATCCCACCGCTAGGATCAGCCCGATGCCGGCAATCCCCGCCCGATCAGAGCCGAACGCGGCGACAAACAGCGCGAACGCGCCTGGTGCCAGCCAGGAGACGGCGCGTCCGGTCGTGGCGTAGAGCCCGAACATCTGGCCCTCGCGGCCTTCTGGGGAGACGCGCGTGAGAAAGGTCCGGGCTGCGGACTGTGCCGGGCCAACAAAGAGGCACAAGATCAGGCCGAAGATCCAGAACATCTTGGGGCCGGAGACGAAGTAGAGCACGGCGCAGTCAATAACCATCGCCAGCAGGGAGAATACGATCACCGGTTTGGGGCCGACGAAGTCGTCCAGGTAGCCGGCCACTAGGGCGCCCAATGCGGACACCACATTCGCGGCTACGCCGAAAAGTAGCACGTCACCCGCAGAAATCTCATAGACGGAGACGGCAAGAATGGCGCCGAATGTGAAGACCCCAGCCAGGCCGTCGCGGAAAACGGCAGCAGCACCGAGGAAGAAGACGGCGTTGCGATCTGCCCGCCAGAGCCGACCCAGCTCAGCAAGGAGCTCACGGTAGGCCTCGAGTGGTGAATACGACCCAGCGGCGGCGGGGTCGGCCGGAATTTCCGGCACCCGGAACATCACGGGCAGGCCGAACAGCAGGAGCCAACCGGCGGCTAGCAGCGCTACCAAGCGGATGTTCAACCCGGCGTCGATAGGCACGTGCAGGAAGCCGCGGGTGGGGCCGTCGCCTGCGATAAAACCCAGGTAGCACAGCAGTAGCAGGAAGATGCCGCCGAAGTAACCGGCAGCCCAGCCGTAGCCGGAGACGCGGCCGACGGTGGCTGGGGTGGAGACTTGGGAGAGCATCGCGAAGTAAGGGACCTCGGCGAATTGGAAGGTTACCGAGGCCACGGCCATGATTGCGCAGCCCAGCCAGAAGTACCACGGGGCGTCGTTGCGCACGAAGCAGAGGCTGGTCATGAGGAGCGCGGTGATCACGGTCCACACCCGCACCGCTTGCCGACGGCGCCCCAGCACGTCCGTTCGGCGCCCCTGGACAGGTGCAACGAAAGCGATGAGCACGCCCGCCACCGCCATGGAGGTGCCATAGAGGGCGGCAGCATCCGGGATGGATTTACCTACGGAGTCTTTCAAGTAGACAGAAAATACAAAGGTCACCAACACTGCATTGAACGCAGAGGATCCCCAGTCCCACGCAGACCAAGCTAGGACGGTGCCGCGGTCGGTGCGGTTGGCGGAGGGGCCGGACGCTGTGTGCATACGCAACACACTAACCGGCAATTAGCAGGTCTGCTGGTCAAGCATGATGAGGAGTTGTTTTTGCAGGTGTTGGCGCTGTTTCTGGGTCAGTGGGTTTTCGTTAATTTGGTCGTGCAGCCATAGTCCATCGGCCATGAGTCGCAACGGATACAGGTTGGATTCAGGGGTGGGGGACCAAGCTGTGGAGACTTGCTGCCACTGCCGGAGGTAGTCCGGGTGGGAATGTGCGTCGATGGCGATGAGGACGTCTGCCCGAGTGGCCTTGTCAGCGAGAGTGGTGATGTAGGCGCGTAGTCGCTCGGCTTCGGAAAGTTCGGTGGGGGAGGCCCCGGCGGCGTCGGCTAGTTGGGAAGCCCATTCGGCTGCTAAATAGCTGTGCAATGCGAGGAGGAGAGCGTGACGAGAGGGAAAGTGGTAAATCAGCCCGCTTTTGGAAAGGCCGGTGGCGGCAGCTAGCGCTTCGTAGGTGATGGCCTCGACACCGTCGGCTTCGACGAGGGGGATGGCTGCCTGGAGGATCGTTAGTTTTTTACTAGTGCGCATTGAGTACCTCCGAGGGGACTTCGCGGAATAGGCGCCAGCTCCAGAGGGTTGTTCCGAGGCCCAGTGCAGCGAGGAAATAGAGGATTCCTAGGTAGGCCTGGTCATAGGCCGGGCGCGCGGCGTCGATAAGCGGGTGGGTGAGCGGCATGCCGGGAGCGAACACGGCAAAAAGCTGGGAGAGCAGGCTGCCGAGGAGGGCGACCGCGATGAGATTGCCGAACTCGAAAGAGATTTCTTCAATCGAGGAGGCCATACCAATTTTGGAAATAGGTGCGGCGCCGACAATTGCCACCGAGGCGCACGACATGATTGCGCCGGATCCTAAGCCGCCGAGCACAAGGCCCGTGACAAATAAAGGCAGGTTGTGCAGCGTGAGCGCCGAAAGTAGTGCGCCGAATGCGGAGATGAGGAAGCTGGAGACCATGAGGCGTCGGAACCCGATGCGATGCAAAAAGCACCGGCGAGAATCGAGGAAGGGAACGCGCTGGCCGCCATGGCCGCAGACAAAAGTCCCGCCTGGAAAGGGGTGAAGCCTCCCACAAGTTGAAAGCGTTGGGACGTCATCAGCTGGGTGCCGGACGCCAGCACGGTGGACACGCCAGCTGCGAGGACACCGCCGAAGAATACCGGGCTACGGAACAAAGAAAAGTCCACGAGTGGTTCGGGCAAGCTGCGTTGGCGACGCTGGAACAGGATCGCACCCACCGGCAGGGCCACGAGGCCAAAGGCTAGCGCGGGGATGGAACGATGCGCGGACACCGTCTGTTCGATAGCTAGCACCAGACCGCATAACGTGAGCAGGGCAAAGAACGAAGCCCAAAAATCCCATTTTTGGTTGGGGTTGTGCAGGTTTGGTGGGGCAGTGGCTAAAGTGGCGGCCCATGTCAGCGCGACGATCGGCACGTTGATGAGGAAGATCGATCCCCACCAGAAGAACTGTAGGAGGAAGCCACCGATGATCGGTCCGGTGACGGAGCCGATGACAAAAACTGAGCCCCAGATGCCGATTGCAGTATTGCGCTCGCGTTCGTTGGGGAAGGTAAGCCGGATGAGCGCGAGTGTTGCTGGCATCATGGTGGCCGCGCCCGCGCCGAGGAATCCGCGAGCTATTACCAAAAACCAGGCATTGGGCGCCAAAGCAGCGGCCAGGGAGGCGACGCCGAACAGGGCGAGCCCCCATAAGAACATTCTGCGGTGGCCAATGCGATCTCCCAGCGTGCCAGCGCCGAGTAGCAGACCGCACATGACTAGCGGGTAGGCGTTGATGATCCAAAGCCCCTGGTTTTCAGTGGTGTGCAGTTGCTCCTGTAGCACCGGTAGCGCCGTGAACAGGATTGAATTGTCGATGCCGATGAGAAACAACCCGATGGAAATAATGCTGAAGAAGAGCCAACTGCGTCGCGACGTCATATCTGATAACTGTAACGAACGTTCGGTACAGTTACCAATCGATCGCGCGACCTACTTGACCTTCACGTAGCGTCAACCACGAAGGTGATACACGTGAACGAATTGACTGTTGGCGAAGCCGCCGAGCTCCTTGGCATAACCTCCCGCACCCTGCGCCACTGGGATGCGATCGGCCTACTCACCCCAAGCTTTCGTAGCTGGGGAGACTACCGGCTGTACACCGAAGCGGACCTGGATCGGGCTTGGGAGATTTTGGTATACCGCGAAACCGGCATGCCATTAAAAGACATTGCCGCGCTTATCGACGGCACCGCCTCGCGCGAACAACGCCTCCGGGCGCAGCGCGCACACCTAAAGCAGGAAATCGTTCGCCTGCGCCGGATGGAACGCGCAGTAGCTGAATTACTAGAAGGGACACTTACCATGCCGGAAAAAGCTCAGCTTTTTGGTCAGGATTGGCAGCAGTACGAAGAAGAAGCCCGTCAGCGTTGGGGTGATACCCCGGAATGGCAGCAAGCGCAGCGCGCCCAGCAGCACATGACAGCAGAAGATTTTCAGCGGGTTAAGCAGGAGATGGCCGATTTTGTTTCCGCCCTGGGCGAGGCTCACAGTGCGGGCGTCGCGCCGGGCTCTGAGGTCGCGCGCGATCTAGTGATGCGGCATCGCGCTCAGATTGCGCAGTGGTATGACTGCACTCCAGCTAAGCAGGTGTGTTTGGCTCGGATGTATGTGGCTGATGACCGCTTTGCGGAGAACTACGCGGGGCTGGCGCCGTACTTGTTGGAATTGGTAGAGGCGCAGGCAGCACGCGAGGGGGTGGATTTGGCTGACGTGCAATGGGGATAGTGGGAAACTGCAGGCAGTTGCTCACAGGAAACGTTCAGTAGTCGTTCAGTTATGGGGCAGTGCATTGCGCAATACTGGGGAACATCAGTATTCACCCCACTAGCGATGAGGAAAACATGAGTGATCCAGCGGTAAAGGTTCTCGTCGTCGATGACGAACCAAACATCGTCGAGCTACTGACTGTCAGCTTGAAGTTCCAGGGCTTTGACGTGGCTTCCGCGACTTCCGGCACGGATGCCCTGCGCGTAGCCCGGGAATTCCGCCCAGAAGCATTCATTTTGGACGTCATGCTGCCGGGCATCGACGGCTTTGAGTTGCTGTCCAAGCTGCGCGCTGAAGGGTTCGACGGCCCAGTGCTGTACCTCACCGCAAAGGACGCGGTGGAACACCGTATCCACGGCTTGACTATTGGGGCAGACGATTACGTCACCAAGCCATTCTCCCTGGAAGAAGTGATCACTCGCCTGCGCGTGATCTTGCGTCGCGGCTCCGTCATCGACGAAGGGGAGGGCTCCTCCTCTGTCCTTGAATACGCGGATCTCATTTTGAACGATGAAACCCACGAGGTCATGAAAGCCGGTGAGATCGTGGAACTTTCCCCAACCGAATTCAACCTGCTGCGCTACCTGATGTTAAACGCCGAGGTAGTGCTGTCCAAGGCCAAGATTCTGGATAACGTGTGGCACTACGACTTCGGTGGCGATGGCAACGTGGTTGAGTCGTACATTTCCTACCTGCGCCGCAAGATCGATACCGGCGATACCCCATTGATTCAGACCGTGCGTGGCGTGGGCTACGTTTTGCGCACCCCACGCAGCACAATGCGAGACGCTTAGAGTAGCAGTTGTGTCCGACCACAGCCCAATAGAGCGGCGTAGTTTTTCTGAGGCCGTCCCGCTGCGGACGCTGCTGGTCTTCGTCATGGTGGTGACCACCGCGGCGGGGTTGATCGCCTCGGCGCTGGTGGTCAATGGTGCCATGCGGGAGTTCACTCTCGCTCGCGTGGATGAAGACCTCGAGACGGCGTCGCAAAGCTGGGCAGCTCGCAATGATTTCCTGCGCCCGGATTCTTCCACGGCCCGGCCGCCGAGCGATTTCTACGTGCAAAAAATATTTGCGGACGGCAGCCGGATCATCGTCAATGATTCTGAGACCGCGCCGGACTTGTCGCAGGTAAAAAAGAACGACGTTCCCATTACTGTCGGCACCGTTAATGGGGCGGCGAACGGAACCCGCTGGCGCGTGATCGCCCAGTACCACAACGGTGTGCTCACTGTGGTGGCGCTGAATCTGCATCGCGAAGACCGCATCATTGACCGATTGATGGCCACACAGTTCATTATCGGGTTGATCGTGATTACCCTGGTCGGCATCATTTCCTTCTGGATTGTGCGCCGGTCCCTGCGCCCGCTTCGCGACGTCGAACGCACCGCCGCCGCCATCGCCGTAGGCGACCTGGACCGACGTGTGCCCAGCTTGCCGACGACCACGGAAGTCGGCCGACTTTCCCAGGCAATCAACGTCATGCTGGCCCAATTGCAGGGCTCGATTGAGGAATCGCGGTCCAAGGAAGCGCAGATGCGCCGCTTCGTTGGAGACGCCTCGCACGAGCTGCGCACGCCCCTTACCTCGCTGAAGGGCTACACGGAGCTGTATCGGTCTGGGGCGATGTCGGATGCGGACAAAGTGCTGTCGAAGGTGTCTGATGAGGCGGGACGGATGTCCTATTTGGTGGAAGATTTGTTGTCGCTAACTCGGGCAGAGGGCGCGCCAAATGAGCTGACCAAAGTAGATATCTTTGACTTGATCCTCGGAGTCACCGGTTCCATGCGTGCGGCCCATCCGGGCCGAAAGATCAGCGTGGCTAATGAGGCGGATGAGGTCCCAGTCGTATTGGGAGATAGCCTCAAGCTCCACCGAGTGTTTACCAACCTCATTAATAATGCCCTGGTGCATGGCGGGGCCGACGCGAACATCCGGATCCATTTACAGGATCAGCGCGTATGCGTGGATGTGATCGACAACGGCAGAGGTATGCCACCTGAAGTCGCAGAACATGTTTTTGAGCGGTTCTATCGCGCAGATTCCTCCCGCTCTCGAGCTTCAGGCGGTTCCGGCCTGGGGTTGGCAATTGTGAAGTCACTGGTGGAGGCGCACAAGGGCACCGTTACGGTGGATTCCGAAGAAGGAGTGGGCACCACGTTCCACGTCTGCTTGCCCAAGTACGTCAAAGCGGCCAGCAGCTAGCGCAGTGCCCGAAGAATTGCCTCGGCTTGATTCGCCATATGGGCGTGGTGCACTCCGTGCACCACGATGACGTCACCCAAACGTGCCGAGTGAGCCGGAACGGTACGATCCGCATCGGAAATCACCGATACCACTCGGGTGTGGGCGGGCAGACGCGGTTCGCGGGCACGCAGCGCATCCTGATACCCCTTGCCGAGCAGCGGCGATAGCCGGGCGATTCCTCGGTTAGGTACCCCGCGCCAGCAGGCGGCGACCCCAACCAGCGTGGACATGCGCGCACCTACGGCGTGGGCAAGCTCCAGGCCGACGAGGCCGCCCATCGAGTGTCCTACTAGGTCGAAGCGGTCAAAACGCTCGAGGTATTCTCCAACTTCGGCTACGGAATCAGCCAAGCTGCCCGTTCCTCTGTGGTTGTACTCCAGCCCGATGACGCGGCGCCCGGCTTGCTGCAGCGCGTGGGCGGTGCGGGAAAAGTTACCGGGAGACCCCAGGGTGCCGTGGAGGAGGATCACCGGTGGGGCGTCGCTAAGCGCAGGCTGGGTGGGTAGGGGCAGGCGGCCCTTACGCGGTATGAGACTGGTCCAGTGCACGGCGCAGCTTCTCGGCGGCCTCGTCCATCTTGGCTGGGTCGGTGGCATCCATCGCGAGGGCCTGGCGGAAGTCATAGTCGGACATCTGGTTGGCGGGGAAGACATGGATGTGGGTGTGTGGCACGTCGAAGCCGGCGATGATGTATCCAGCGCGGGTCGAACCGAATTCTGAAATGATCGCCTGGCCCACCTTTTGGGCTACCTCGTTGACACGCGCCCACAGTTCAGGGGAAAGATCCGTCCACTTGTCTACCTCTTGGACCGGCACGACCAACGTGTGGCCATATGCCAGCGGTTCGATGGTGAGGAATGCCACGACTTCCTCGTCGCGATACACGAAGCGACCTGGGATTTCACCGTTAATGATCTTGGTAAATACGCTGCTCATAGTGCCAGGTTAGCGTTTTTGGAAGTGGGAGGCAGCTAAACTGGCAATCATGCGAATTTTGGTGATCGGTTCGGGCGCCCGTGAACACGCCCTCCTGCTCGGTATGTCCAAGGACCCAATCGTGGATGAGCTGCACGTCGTGCCTGGTAACGCAGGCATGGAAAAGCTGGCAACCTGCCACGCAGGCAAGGTTGATGACCCAGCTGCGATGACTCGTCTGGCTCAAGAAGTCGCCGCTGACTTCGTAGTGATCGGTCCCGAAATTCCTCTGGTAGCAGGTGTCGCCGACGCATTACGCGATGCCGGATTCCCCGTCTTCGGCCCGTCCAAAGCAGCAGCGCAAATTGAAGGATCCAAGGCCTTTGCCAAGGATGTTATGGCCGCAGCTGGCGTGAAGACGGCGCACGCAGAGATCCTGCCAGCTGGCGTGTCTGATGCTGAGATCGAAGCTGCCCTGGACCGATTTGGTCCCATTTGGGTGGTTAAAGACGACGGTCTAGCTGGTGGGAAGGGCGTAGTGGTCACCGAAAACCGGCTCGATGCAGTCTCGCACGTCAATGACGTTCACGCCGCCGGCAACCCGGTGCTGCTCGAGTCATACCTAGATGGCCCAGAAGTTTCCCTGTTCTGCCTGGTGGACGGCGAAACCGTGGTGCCGCTGTTGCCTGCCCAGGACCACAAGCGCGTTCGCGATAATGACGAAGGACCAAACACCGGTGGGATGGGCGCCTACGCCCCGTTACCGTGGTTGCCAGCGGACGGCGTGCAGTGGATCGTATCCGAGGTCTGTGAACCGGTAGCACGCGAAATGGTTAAGCGCGGCACCCCATACTCTGGCCTGCTGTACGCTGGTTTGGCTTGGGGCAAGGACGGAATCGCGGTCGTGGAGTTTAACTGCCGGTTTGGCGATCCGGAAACCCAAGCGGTGTTGGCGCTGCTGAAGACCCCACTTGCCCAACTGTTGTACTCCGTGGCCACCGGCACTCTTGCCGAGCAGCCACCATTGCAGTGGGCGCCTGGCTATGCGCTCACCGTGGTGCTCGCTGCCGCCGGCTACCCGGAAAGCCCGCGCACAGGCGACGTGATTACCGGCGCGGATCGTGAGGAGGTCCTGCACGCCGGTACCAAGCGTGTCGACGGTCAGCTGGTTTCGGCAGGCGGCCGCGTGCTGAACGTCATCGGTACCGGTGCCACGCTTGCCGACGCCCGCGCGGCGGCCTACGAAATCCTCCCGACGATTTCCTTGGCTGGATCGCATTACCGCAGCGACATCGCATTGCCGGCCGTCGAAGGCCGGATCAATATCTAGTATTGGCTAGGCACTTGACGGCATTGGGGCTTAGAGTATCCAATCGTGACTTCTGCACAACAAGACACCCGCAAGCCCGGCTTTTCGCCAGCGCAGTTGGTGTCGGGCAGTTTCTTGATGTTGATTCTGCTCGGCACCTCCGTGTTGATGCTGCCGATTGCCCGCAGCGGGCCCCAAAGCCCTGAATTCGTAACCGCCCTGTTCACCGCTACCTCCGCGGTGTGCCTTACCGGTTTGAACGTAGTGGACACCGCGAGCTACTGGTCGCACTTTGGCCAAGCGGTGATTTTGCTGCTGATCCAAATCGGCGGTCTGGGCATCATGACGCTGGCCACCGTGGTTTCCTACGTGCTCGCTGGCCGAATGGGCGTGCGCGGCCGCCTGAACGCCGCAGCTGAACAGCGCGGACGCGATTTCGGCGAGATCCGCACCATCATCTGGGGAACCATTGGTTTCTCTTTGGCGGTCGAAGGAATTATTAGCTTCATTTTGTTCTGCCGATTCTTCTTCGGCTACCACTACACGTTTGGTGCCTCCGTGTGGCAGGGCGTGTTCCACGCGGTATCGGCGTTTAATAACGCCGGGTTTGGCTTACATTCGACCAACCTGGTTCCTTTTGTCAACGATGTGGGCATTATTTTGCCCATCGCTTCCGGCATCATCATCGGTGGCCTCGGTTTCCCGGTGCTCCTTGAGCTGCGGGCGCGTTGCAAATCGCCGCACCGCACTCCGCCAAGTTTGACTTTGCGTTTCACGTTGTGGGGCACCGGATTCCTGCTGTTGTTGGGCACGGTCGGTTTTGGGGCGATGGAGTGGAATGGCGCCCTGGCGCACCTCGAACCGTGGTCCGCGGTGCAAGCGGCGTTCTTCCATTCGGTATCTACCCGTACGGCTGGGTTTAACTCCATTGATTTGAGCAATCTGCATTCCTCGTCGCTGTTGCTGACAGACTTCCTCATGCTGATCGGTGGTGGCTCCGGCGGCACCGCTGGTGGCGTGAAGGTAACCACCGCGGCGGTTCTGGTGGCGGTGATGGTGGCAGAAATCCGTGGCGACGAGCAGCTGCTCGTCGGCGGGCGTCGCATTCCTGGTCGTATCGTGCGCCAGGCCATGGCGGTGTTTATGATGGCCTTCGTGATCGTGGTTAGCTCGATTATGGGCCTGCAAATCCTGATGCCGCAGTTTTCCTCGCACGAGATTGTTTTTGAAACAATTTCTGCGTTCGCCACCGTGGGGCTGACCACCGGAATTACCCCTGAGCTGCCGGATTTCGCCCGGGTGTGGCTCGTGTGCCTGATGTATGCGGGCCGGGTGGGTCCAATTACCGTGGTGGCCGCGCTCGCCGGGCGCACTAATCGACGCTTGTACTCCTTCCCCGTAGAGAGGCCGTTCATTGGCTAAGTTCTTTTCCCGCAAGTCCACTCCTCCCGTTGTGATCATCGGCCTTGGCCGATTTGGCATGGCGTTGGGGGAGGAGTTGGTCCATTCTGGCGTTGAAGTACTCGGGATTGACGTCAACGAGGCGGTCGTCGCAAAGGCTGCTCCACTGCTCACACATACGGTGATCGCAGAGACCACCTCGGCGGAAGCACTGCGCCAGCTTGGTGTGCAGGATGCAAACCGCGTGGTGATCGGCATTGGCTCGGATATGGGTGCTTCCTTGCTGACCGCTTCTGCGGTGATGGATCTGGAGGTGCCAAATGTGTGGGCCAAGGCTGACAATGCGCAGCACGCCAAGATCCTCACGCAGATTGGCGTGCACCACGTGGTGCGCCCAGAACGCGACACCGGTCGACGCATCGCGCACCTGATCGCCAGCCATATTCAGGAATACATTGAGTTCGACCGCGATTTCGCCATGGCTAAGATGGTGCCGCCGGTAGAAATGCACGGCCGGTCCATTACCTCGTGTCCCAAGGGCATTGCGATCGTGGCGGTGCGGTCCTCGGAAGGGCGCTTTGCCACCCCGGCTCCGGACTATGTGTTGCAGTCCGGTGACATCGTCATCGCAGCTGGGCGGGTTAAGGATTTGGAGAAGTTCGCCGATTCATAAAACGGTGGCATAAACTCGAGGACGTGGCTGAAAAGAAGAAGATCGCAAACGTCCTATCCAACCGTTATGCCTCGGCAGAGCTGTCCAATATCTGGAGCGCCGAGGCGAAGATCGTCATGGAGCGCCAACTGTGGATCGCCGTGATGAAGGCGCAAAAGGATCTCGGTGTGGAAATTCCCGCCGAGGCTATTGCCGCCTATGAGTCAGTCATTGACCAGGTGGATCTAGAGTCCATCGCGGCGCGGGAAAAAGTTACGCGCCACGATGTGAAAGCTCGCATTGAGGAATTCAATGCGCTGGCAGGCTATGAGCACATCCACAAGGGGATGACCTCGCGCGATCTCACGGAGAACGTGGAGCAGCTGCAGATTCATGAGTCGCTGACCATCCTGCGCAACAAGGCTGTGACGGTGGCTGCACGGATTGGTGAGCGGGCGGCGGAGTACCAGACCTTGGTCATGGCGGGCCGTTCGCACAACGTGGCTGCTCAGGCCACCACGCTTGGCAAGCGATTCGCTTCGGCTGCCGACGAACTGCTGGTGGCAATCGAGCGTACCGAAACGCTGATTGACCGCTATCCGCTGCGCGGCATCAAGGGGCCAATGGGTACCGCTCAGGACATGCTGGACCTGATGGGTGGCAATGAGACCAAGCTGGCGTCGCTGGAAACCTCCATTGCAGATCACCTGGGGTTCCATCGCGTGTTTGATTCGGTGGGTCAGGTCTACCCGCGTTCCCTCGACTTTGATGCGGTGTCTGCCCTGGTGCAGCTCGGCGCTGGTCCGTCTTCGCTGGCGCACACCATTCGGTTGATGGCCGGCAATGAGACGGTGACTGAGGGCTTTAAGGAAGGCCAGGTTGGCTCGTCCGCGATGCCACACAAGATGAATGCTCGCTCCTGTGAGCGTGTCGGTGGCTTCCAGGTCATCCTGCGCGGTTACCTTTCCATGCTCGCTGACTTGTCTGGCCAGCAGTGGAACGAAGGCGACGTGTTCTGCTCCGTCGTGCGTCGCGTCGCGCTTCCCGACGCCTTCTTCGCCCTGGATGGCATGTTTGAGACGTTCTTAACCGTCTTGGAAGAATTCGGTGCCTTCCCGGCGATGATTGACCGCGAGCTCGAGCGCTACCTGCCGTTCTTGGCTACCACTCGTATCCTCATGGCCGCGGTGCGCGCCGGGGTCGGGCGAGAGACTGCTCACGAGATCATCAAGGAAAACGCGGTAGCAGTCGCGCTTAACATGCGCGAAAACGGTGGAGCGCAGGACCTCATCGAACGTCTGGCAGCCGATGAGCGCATGCCGTTGTCCTTGGCTGATCTGCGTGAGGCGCTGGCGGATCGCCATGCGTTTATCGGCGCAGCTGAATCGCAGGTTTCCCGCGTGCTGGCTCGGGTCCAGGACCTGGTGAGCCGGTACCCAGAGGCGGCGAATTACCGCCCGGGTGACATTCTCTAAGAGTGACATTTAACTAAGCGGGTAGCTTCCGCGTGGCAATTGACTGCTCGCGGGGCTACACTGCTTCACTATGCGTCCTGAACTTTCTTCGTACAGCCACCTTTCTGCTGGCAAGGTACGCGAAATCTATGAGATCGATGATGAAACCCTGTTGATGATGGTTTCGGACCGGATCTCGGCATATGACTATATTCTTGATACGGAAATCCCGGACAAGGGTCGCGTGCTCACTGCAATGAGCATGTACTTCTTTGAGCAGATTGATTTCCCGAATCACCTTGCTGGCCCCATTGATGACCCGCGCATCCCAGAAGAGGTGCTGGGCCGGGCGATTGTGTGCAAGAAGCTGGAAATGTTGCCGTTTGAGTGCGTAGCTCGCGGTTACCTCACCGGCTCCGGCTTGGCGGAATACCAGCAGACCGGCAAGGTGTGTGGCATTGAGCTCCCCGAGGGGCTGCGGGAAGCGTCCAAGCTCCCAGAGCCGATCTTTACGCCAGCTACCAAGGCGGAGATCGGCGATCACGATGAGAATGTGACCTTTGAGCAGGTCGTCGAGAAGCTGGGGCAGTCGCGCGCGGAACAACTGCGCGATGCCACGCTGTCGATCTACCGCCAAGCTGCTGATATGGCTCTGGAAAAGGGCATTATTTTGGCGGATACCAAGTTCGAGTTCGGCCTGGATGAAGACGGAAACCTGGTCTTGGCTGATGAAGTACTCACCCCAGATTCCTCCCGGTATTGGCCAGCGGACGGCTACGCGGAGGGCAAGGTGCAGCCAAGCTTTGACAAGCAATATGTGCGCAACTGGCTGACCGGCAGCAAGTCCGGGTGGGATAAGAACTCGCAGACCCCACCGCCACCGCTTCCGGGTTCCGTCGTGGAGGCTACCCGAGAGCGCTACGTTGAGGCGTATGAGCGTATCTCTGGCAAGAAGTTTTCGGAGTGGATTGGCTGCTGCGTCTAATTCACTTTTAGCGTCGAAGGCACCTCTCGCATTGAGCGAGAGGTGTTTTTGATTTTAGCCTTGCCTAACTAAGGTGAGGCTTACTATAGTTGCGGTGTTCTGTTATTAATTGAAAGGAAAACCGTGAACTTGTGGAAGAAGATTGCTGGCGCCACCGCTGCTGTCGGCCTGGCCATGACGATGGCTGCGTGCGGGGGATCTGCCAGCGATGGCGGCCAAGGGGGTAAGGCGTCGGCAAGCATCAAGGTGACCGACGTGATGGGCCGCACGGTCGAATTCGACAAGCAGCCAGAGCGCATCATCCTGGGTGAAGGCCGCAACGTGTTCGCCACCGCGATCCTGGACCGCGAGCACCCTACCGCGAAGGTGGTAGCCATGGGCAACGACCTGAAGTCCGCGGCGCCGTCCTACCACGAGAAGCTGGTTGCCGTACACCCTGAGGTCAAAGACATCCCAGAGATCGGCAGCCTGGCCAAAAACGATGTCAGCGTGGAAAACTTGCTGAGCTACCAGCCGGACGTGATCACCATGACCGCCGACCACTACCAGGGCGCGAAGGACACCGGCTTGCTCACCAAGCTGGATCAAGCAGGCCTTAAGTACGTGGTCACTGACTTCCGCCAGCACCCGCTGCAAAACACCACGAAGTCCATGACGGTTCTCGGCCAGATTCTGGGCAAGCAGCAGCGCGCCGAGGAGTTCAACAAGGAGTGGACTAACTCCGTGGAACGAGTAAAGACCCGTGTTGCAGGCGCAGACAAGAAGGAAACCTTCGTCTGGCGTGCGGGTGGCTTTGCGGATTGCTGTGCCACGGTAAACAAGTCCAACATCGGTGAGTTTGTGGATGCAGCAGGTGGCAAGAACCTGGGCGATGAACTGATCAACACCGAGATGGGTAGCATCACTGCGGAGAAGCTAATCCAGGAGCAGCCGGAGAACATTCTGGTCACCGGCGGCACCTGGGCACCGAAGGACAACAAGAAGAGCACCCACGTTCAGCTGGGCTACTCCGCTAAGCCAGACCAGGCTGAGGCCACCAAGCAGGATCTGTCCAAGCTGCCCGGCATGGACCAAGTTGATGCCCTGAAGAACGGCCACACCGCAGCGATCTGGCACCAGTTCTACGATTCTCCGCTGAACTTCATGGCCGTTGAGTTCATCGCAAAGTGGCTGCACCCAGAGCTGTTCAACGACACCGACATTGAGGCGCATTGGCGCGACGTGCACACCAAGTACGTTCCGTTTGATGTCTCTGGTGTGTTCTTCCTGAAGTAGGTAACTTATGACCGCAATCCTGACCGAAAAGCCGCACACCGAATCACGCCAATCAGACGGAGAAGCAATTTCGCAGCTTCTCGACAGCCACGCGCGCGTCGTCAAGCGCAGGTGGCTCATCATCGCTGGCTTGAGCGCGCTGGCTTGTGCTGCGTTCGTGGTGAGCACCATCGTGGGGCCGATCAACCTCAGCGTGGCCCAGGTCCTGCGCGGGTTGGTGGATCCGGGCAGCCTGAACAGCACCGAATACACGGTGTTGTGGAAACTGCGTTTGCCCATGTCCGTGATGGCGATTTTGGTGGGGATGTCCCTGTCTGCCGCTGGTGCTCAGATGCAGACGATCCTGGGCAACCCACTAGCGGAGCCATTCACCCTCGGCATTTCGGCGGCCGCAGCATTCGGCGGCGCGGCGGGAATCGTCTTCGGGATTGCGCCGCTGGGCGTGCAGCAGCTCAACCTGGCACTCCTGGCGTGGGTGGCTGCCATGCTGGCCACCGCGACTATTATTGCGGCGGCGTTGCTGAAAGGGGCGTCCGCGGAAACCATGATTCTGCTGGGCATCGGGCTGGTGTTCTTGTTCCAGGCGTTGCTCTCGCTGATGCAGTACCGCTCCTCCGCAGAGGCTTTGCAGCGCATTGTGTTTTGGACGATGGGTTCGCTGACTCGGGCATCCTGGATGGGCAATGGCATTATCGCCGGTTCTTTGGTGATCGCGCTGCCCATCCTGTGGGCGCTGTCCTGGCAATTGACCGCCCTGCGATTGGGCGATGATCGCGCGTTGGCAATGGGCGTGAACATCACCTTCCTTCGCATCACGGTGCTCGCCGTGGTGTCCCTGCTAGCTGCTACTTCGGTGGCATTTTGCGGAATCATTGGGTTTGTCGGCTTGGTCGGTCCGCATGTTGCGCGCATCTTGGTGGGAGAGGAACAGCGCTACTTCCTGCCTGCGTCAATGGCCGCCGGTGCGGCGTTGCTTTGTGGTGCCCACGCGTTGAGCTTGGTGATTATTCCAGGCGTTGCCATCCCAATCGGAATCATCACTGCGTTGGTGGGCGTGCCGTGCTTTGCGTTCATTGTGTTGTCTAAGAAGCGGGTGCTGTGGTGATGATTAGTCTGCATATTCAGGATTTGGTAGCCGGATACGGCAAGAAAACCATCGTTCCGGGATTGTCGCTGGCACCGCTGCGTGGCGGCCAAGTGGTGGGCTTGCTGGGGCCGAATGCCTCCGGAAAGTCCACGTTGATGAAGTCGATTGCAGGTGTGCAGCCTGTGCATTCGGGAGAAGTGCATCTGCGGGTAGACGGCCAGCAACTCAGTGAGCGGGAAACCCGTAAAGCGATCGGCTACGTGCCGCAGGATTTGCCTAAGTCTGCGGCCCTTACCGCGTTTGAAACCGTGGTCGTGGCCGGTCGCCGGCGCCTGGGCAGCAAGCTCGCCAAATATCGGGCAGCCGAAGTGATGTCGGAGCTCGGCATCGTGGAGCTTGCGGAGCGCTACCTCTCCGATCTTTCCGGTGGTCAGCGCCAGATGGTGGCGGTGGCGCAAATGCTGGTGACTGAGCCTGACGTGCTGCTTCTCGACGAACCAACGTCCGCGCTCGACCTGCACCGGCAGCTGTTCTTGCTCTCGGACCTCCGACAGCGCGTTCGTGACAGTGGCGCGCTGGCTATCGTGGCAATTCATGACATCAACCTCGCCGCGCGGTTCTGCGATGAGCTTGTGGTGATTAAGCATGGCGAGCTGCAGGCTCAGGGCGCTCCGGCGGAGGTGCTGGAGCCACAGCTGCTGCACGAGGTGTACGGGGTGAATGCTGACATCCTCGAGCATGACGGCGTTCCCGTTATTTGTGCCGTGGGGTAGTACGCCGAAGAGGTGGGCGTCGATAAGCGGGTAGCATAGTAAAACATGTATCCAATTGCTGAAAAACGCCCCGTAACCCGCAGCTTTCATGGTCGGGAGTTCACCGACAACTATGAATGGCTGCGCGATAAGGACAACCCGGAGGTGCGCGAATACCTGGAGGCGGAAAACGCCTACACGGCTGAGCGCACCGCCGACCTAGAGCAGTTAACGGAGAATCTGTTTCAGGAACTAAAGGGCCGGATTAAGGAAACGGACATGTCCGTTCCGGTCCGTCAGGGCGGCTACTGGTACTACTCCCGCACTGAGGAAGGTAAGAGCTACGGGCGTGCGTGCCGTCTGCCAGTCGCAGAGGGGCACGATGCCTGGCTGCCACCGGTGATCGGTGAAGAGATTCCCGAGGCCGAGGAAGTGTTGCTTGACCTGGACGCTATGGCCGAAGGCCACGAATTCTTCTCCCTCGGCGCGTCCTTGGTGACGCTGTCCGGCGACTACCTCGCCTTTTCCACGGATACCACCGGCGACGAGCGCTTCACCCTGCGCATCAAGGATCTGCGCACCGGGGAGCTGCTGCCCGACACCATCGAGGGCATCTTCTACGGCGCCACCTGGGCAGGCGATGATTACATCTTTTACCAGCGCGTCGACGATGCCTGGCGCCCTGATTCGGTCTGGCGCCACAAGGTGGGCACGCCTATCGACGATGACGTGCTTGTGTTCCACGAGCCGGACGAGAAATTCTGGGTAGGCATTGGCCAGACCCGCTCCGAAAAATTCCTGTTGATTTCCGTGGGATCCAAGACCACTTCCGAGACCTGGGCGACTCCGCTCGACGACCCTACGGCTGACTTTGTCTGCCTCCTGCCCCGCGAGGAGGGCGTGGAATACGACGTAGACCACGCGGTCATCGGGGGAGAGGACCACTGGCTCGTTAGCCACAACTCTACCGGCCCGAATTTTGAAATCGGCACGGCGAAGGTGGGTTCGTTCACTTCCTTAGCTGACCTGGATGTGCTGGTTCCGCATCGCAGTGACGTCCGCATTGAAGGGATTGATCCGTTCCAGGGCCACCTCGTTCTCGGCTATCGTCGTGATGCGATTGGCCGGATCGCGATTATGAAGCTCGACCCTGGCTTTACGCACTTTGAAGAGATGTCTTTTGAGGAGGAGCTGTACTCCGTAGGGGCTGGTGGCAACCCAGAGTGGGACACTCCGGTATTCCGCTATGGCTACTCCAGCTTTACCCAGCCGAGCAGCGTGAATCTACTAGACCTGCGTACTGGCGAGCGCACGTTGCTTAAGCAGCAGGAAGTGCTCGGCGGCTACAATCCGGATGACTACGTAGCGCGTCGGGATTGGGCTACCGCTAGCGACGGCACCCGAATCCCGGTGTCGCTGGTGCACCGCGCAGACCTTGATCTTTCCCAGCCGAATCCGGTGATCTTGTACGGCTACGGCTCTTATGAATCCTGCACCGATCCGGGGTTCTCCAACCTCATGCTCTCGGCGTATGACCGTGGCGTGATCTTTGCAATTGCCCACGTTCGTGGCGGCGGTGAGATGGGGCGGTTGTGGTACGACAACGGCAAAATGCTGACCAAGAAGAACACCTTCACTGACTTCATTGCCGTGGCCGATCACCTCATTGCCGCTGGGGTGACCTCTGCGGACCGGATGGTTGCCGAGGGCGGTTCCGCTGGCGGATTGCTCATGGGCGCCGTCGCGAACATGGGCGGTGACCGTTTCGCGGGCATCAATGCGAAGGTCCCGTTCGTTGACCCGCTGACCTCCATGCTGATGCCGGAACTGCCGCTCACTGTCACCGAGTGGGAGGAGTGGGGCGATCCGCTTCACGACGAAGCCGTGTACGACTACATGGCGTCCTATGCCCCATACGAGAACGTATCCGCTCAGCGTTACCCGGATATTCTCGCAGTGACCTCCCTCAATGACACTCGCGTGCTGTACGTGGAGCCAGCCAAGTGGATTGCCCGGCTGCGTGACGTAGCAACTGGCGGGGAGTTCTTGCTTAAGACGGAGATGGCCGCTGGGCATGGTGGCGTATCTGGGCGTTATGAGCGCTGGCGTCAGTCTGCTTTTGAGCTGGCGTGGTCGCTGAACGAGGCGGCGGGGGTAGTCCATTAAGGATTTGAGGGTGACCACGGGTGGGGTTTGCCCCACCCGAAATCGGTGTGTTGCGTTTCACAAACATGGGAAAAGTTACAGAATAAACCCTCGTTGTTCCGCGTGCTTGGTGAATACGCTGCGAAAACCCAAAAGTTACCTGCATGTGATTTTTTGAACTCCGGTGAACTAAGTCTTCCTGCTGGCAGTGGGATGGGGCGCGGGTATTGAATCTCGTGTACCTGGCCACTAAAGTTCCCCGCAGAGATCGATGTGCTGCAGGCTACACTGTGGCGCTTTGAGTGCGAACGTTCATTTCTTGACCGCTCACCGTGAGCGGTCATTTTTTCGTAGAAAGACCCCAATATATGTCTTCCGATGCTCCAAACCTTGACCGCGCAAACGCGACGCCGGTGACCCCTCGAATCGCTGATTCGGGCAGGCCTAAAAAGGACCGTACCCACTGGCTGTACATCATGGTGATCGTTGCGATCGTCGGTGGTATTGCATTCGGTTTGCTGGATCCGGCACATGCGCAGCAGTGGCGCGTTGTCGGCGAGATGTTCGTTCACCTCATTAAGATGATCATCCCGCCGGTCATTTTCTGCACGATTGTCTTGGGTATTGGTTCTGTCCGTGCCGCTGCGACCGTCGGCAAGGCAGGCGGCATCGCGCTGGCTTACTTTATTACGATGTCCACCTTTGCCTTGGCGGTTGGCCTGGCGGTAGGCAACTTTATTGATCCTGGTCACGGCCTGCACATTGCGCCGACGGCCAACCCTAAGTCTGCCCCGAACCCTGAGAAGGCTACCGGCACGATGGGCTTTATTCAGTCCATCATTCCGGAGACAATGTTTTCTGCTTTTACTGAAGGTTCCGTCTTGCAGGTTCTATTCATCGCGCTGCTGTTCGGCTTTGCCGTGCAGTCGATGGGCAAGAGCGGCGAGCCGATCCTTGGCTTCGTGGCCAACCTGCAGAAGGTTGTCTTCAAGATCCTGAACATGATCCTGTGGCTCGCGCCTATCGGTGCTTTTGGTGCGATGGCAGGCGTTGTGGGCAGTTCCGGCATGCAGGCCGTGAAGTCGTTGGCCATGCTGATGCTGGCGTTCTATGTCACCTGCTTCCTGTTTGTGTTCATCGTGCTGGGCATCGTGCTCAAGGTCTTTGGCGGCTACAACATCTTCAAGCTGTGCAAGTACCTCGGTCGAGAGTTCCTGCTTATTGTGGCGACGTCCTCTTCCGAGTCTGCGTTGCCGAACCTTATGCGCAAGATGGAGCATGCTGGTGTGGATCGTTCCACCGTGGGCATCGTGGTTCCGACCGGCTACTCCTTTAACCTGGACGGCACCGCTATCTACCTGACGATGTCCTCCATCTTCATTGCGGAAGCTATGCACATGCCGATGAGCCTGTCTGAGCAGATCGGCCTGTTGGTGTTCATGATCATTGCTTCCAAGGGCGCTGCGGGCGTTTCCGGCGCGGGCATTGCTACCCTGGCGGCTGGTTTGCAGTCGCACTCGCCAGCGTTGCTGGCTGGTGTGGATGTCATCATGGGCATCGATAAGTTCATGTCTGAGGCTCGTGCACTGACCAACTTTGCTGGTAACTCCGTGGCCACTTTGCTGGTGGGTACCTGGACCAAGACGATTGATAAGCAGCGCGTGCAGGATGTCTTGGACGGCAAGGTTCCTTATGTTGCAGTGCCGGAAGACACCGATGTGGATCTGCGTAACCCGACCGTAGAGAACGCGCCGCATTTGGACATGCAGCCGACTCCACAGGTCGATTTGGATTACTACAAGCACTAAAGGCATGCCGACTTGCCCCAGGGACTGCGGTTCCTGGGGTTTTGTCGTCTCTGGGGTTAGCTCACCGGCTCCGTGACTCGCCTACCTCCGGCTTGCTTGGCGGCGGGGGAGTTGTTTCGGGTGACGGTGTCTCGCTGGGGGCTTACCCAGTGGCTTTGACCGTTGAACTTTTGGATGTGATCGCGAAGCCAGTTGTCGTCGACCATCCGGTGGTGTCTTCGGCATAGTAAGGTGAGGTTTTCGATCACCGTTTTGCCCCCGTGTGACCATGCTCTGACGTGGTGTGCATCGCAGCGACTAGCCGGAGCACAACATCCAGGATGCTGGCAAACTAACTCGGCAGCGAACAAGGCTATGCGCTGGTAGAAGTTTGCGCTTCGGGAAGCAGTATGGAGTGCGATGGGAGTGCCCCTGCGGTTGTGGACGACGATGTAGTCGGTGACGTCGTCGCTGTTGAGGAATTCGAGGTCAAGCAGCGAGAGGTCAATGCCGACGTTGGTGCCGAAGCGGGCGTGCGGATCCATTGCATCGTGTGCAGCCATGCTGATGACTAGCGAACAGCGACCCGAGGTTGCGTGCGTGGTTGCGGAGGCCTTTTTGATGACGTCGAAGAATGCGTCAGCACTGCGTTGCGCAACGGTGCGCAGATCGTCGCCTTCGCTCGGTTGTTGGTTGAAAGCGAGGTCAAGCTCGGCTTTGAGCGCAGCTGCATAGGCTGGCGGCAGGGTGCCGGTGATTCGGCAGCAGCCGGTGGCATCTGGGTTCGAGATTGAGAAGGCGCGCAGGCTGTAGGGGAGGGTGGGGTTTCCGCTAAGACGTTCGTTTTCTTCCCGAACAAGTTTCTGGGTGTACTTCTTAATTTGGGTGGGCGAGCAGGTGGGTGCTTGCTCTGCTGCGTCATTGTAGATTTCGAGGCGCCTGGTTGATTTGTAGCTAAGGTATTCCAGGGCGGACAGGATGGCGTCTTGGTGTTCGCTGGGTACCCAGTCGTGCCAGGGGTTACTGGCGCGACGATGGAGAATAATTGCGGATGACCTGGAAAAACCGTTTTGCATCAACTGGGTAACCGAGAGGTCGGCAGCTAGGAGAGTTTCCAGACGGGCGGTATGTTCTCTAAGGTCGATGAGGTCGGTAAAAGTGGATGAAGTGATCGGTTGACTTTTGGCTAACTGAACGGATTCTGACGCAGATCTTATGTGCGACATGGCTATCTTCTCCCCAAGAAGATCATCGTTTATATGTTCTATTATACCCACCCTCACGGCAAGCGCAAGAGGGCAACAGGAAAAACTTTTCCCAGGAAGAAGGGGATCATCGGGCCTCAGAAAGACAAACCTCTAGAAGCGTGAGATAATTGCCCGCATGCGCGGCACTCTATTGGTTTCTATCTCAAGTATTTTTGACGCAACGCGCAGCGACGCCGCCGCACTCGTCGAATACCTCGACAACTTGAACGTCCCGACATCGCTGCTCGTTGCGCCCCATATCGACGGCAATTGGCACCTAGCGAAGGATGCGTCGACAAGCGCCTGGCTCACTGAGCAGCAGGACGCGGGGCGCGCGTTGATCTTGAACGGCTTCGATCAGCCGGCGCAGGGGCGGCGCGCCGAGTTTGCGACTCTGCAGGCGCACGAAGCGCGACTGCGACTGAAGGGGGCGACGCGGCAGATGGCCAAGCTGGGCTTTGAAACGGAGCTGTTTGCTCCACCGCGCTGGCGCCTTTCCGCTGGTACCTTAGAGGTTTTGCCGGAGCTCGGGTTCGCGCTGGCCTCGTCGACGCGGGGCATTTATCAGCTAAAGACGGGCGCGTTTCACCAGACCCGAAATCTGTCGTTCGGCGAGGGATACGGTGCAGCCAAGTGGTGGCGTCGCAACATCATCAAGGCGGTGGAGCGCAATGCGGCGCGGGGGCGCACGGTGCGTTTGTCGGTGTCCGCACGCAATCTGAATGACAAAAAGACCGTCACCGACTTCAAGAAGGCGGTCGACCGGGCACTTGAGATTGGCGTGCGCGCGAGCGACTACCGCGAATTTGCCTAGACTCGCAAGCATGAGCATCTTTGACATCCCAGTAACTACCCTCGACGGCCGTCCCACCACCATGCGTGACTGGGAAGGCCACTTGCTGTTGATCGTCAACACCGCCAGCGAGTGCGGTCTGACCGGCCAATACCGGGGCCTGCAGCAGCTTTTCGACGATTACAGCGCCCGTGGCCTCTTTGTTATCGGCATGCCCTGCAACCAATTTGGCAATCAAGAGCCTGGCACCGAATCTGAAATTGCTGAGTTCTGCTCCGTGAACTATGGCGTGACCTTTCCAATATTGGCAAAAGCCGATGTCAATGGGCCTCAGGCGCACCCGCTATTCGCATTGCTCAAGGAATCTTCTGACGCCGAGGGCCACACTGGCGATGTCCGGTGGAACTTTGAAAAGTTCGTGGTTTCGCCATCCGGCGAAGTTATCGGCCGGTTCTCCCCGAAAACTGAGCCGGATGATGATGCCCTAGTGGATCTCATCGAGGAGAACCTGCCGATCTAGGGCCTGCGTCCTGGGGCTGGGTCCTGGGGCTGGGTCCTGGGGCTGGCGGGGAATTTGCTGCGGGTTTGGCAAGATCTGAGGCACTAAATCTTGCATTTCTCACCGCAGATTCAGCATCGCCGAGGCGAAGCCGGAGAAAAACAACGCCGCCCGCTTACCGACTGAGATCGGAAAGCGGGCGGCGTTTGCCCTTGCGTTAGCTGGGGCGTCGATTAGCGACGGCCGAAAAGGCCAAGCAGAGCAAAGAAGCGGTTCTGCAGATCGGCGTAAACCTGCGGCATGAAGGTGCGCAGGAGGTAATCGCCAATGCCCAGGGCAGAGACGATGCCTACGAAGAATCCAAAGAAGCCAAGGAAGCCCCGAGACTTGCTGCTATGCGCAGTGCTGCTCGAAGGGTTCGATGGTTGAGGAACCTCCGAGGTAGCCGGGGTGGTTACCGTAGGGGTCGGCTCCGGAGAAGGCGATGGAGAAGGCGATGGCGACGGGGTAGTGGTAGGAGCCGCCTTTGGCAGGTCAAAGCCCACCTTGATTGGGTCGTGGTCGGAGGATCGGAACACATCCGGCGCGTAGAAGTCCACGGCGTTGTAATTGCGGCGGGAGTACTCGAAGGCGAGGGACTCATCGGAGTTGATGTCCCAGACCTTGGCATCCTTCACCAGCTTCATCGCGGCAGCGTTGCCCAGGACGTGGTCGAGAGACCCAAGGCGTCCACTAAATTGGTAGGACTGGCTGTGGCCGTCGATGAGCGTGAATCCGCCGTCGATGATGGTGGTAACGGCGGTTTCCTTGGAGTAGGAGTTGAGGTCACCGAGGATGAAGGTTGGCGCGTCTTTCCACTGGGTTTGCTTGCCGAGCTCTCGGAGCAGGGCCTTGGCTTGTTCTACGCGGAGGTTTGCGTTGTTGCCCTGGCCGTCGCCCATGTCAGCGTCCCCGTGAGCAACGGACCCCTTGGACTTAAAGTGGTTGATCACCGCGACGAAGGAGGCCTCTGGGTTGACCACCGCGGTGAATTCCTGGGCTAGTGGCTGGCGGGCAGTGCCGGTGAATTCTGGGGCGTCGAAGATGATGGAGTCACCCTTTGGGGCAACCTTGTCTTTGTTATAGATGAAAGCAACACGAATCGCGTCTTCGCCGGACGGAACCTTGGCAGGCGACTTCACCGCAGCCCAGTTGCCGCCAGCCTTGTTTAGCTCGGTGACCAGGTTGTTTAGGGCTTCGTCGCGGCGGGAAACGTCGCCGGTCACGGTCGCCGTATTCTCAATTTCCTCAAGGCCCAACACGGATACATTCAGCTTGTTGATCGCGGCGACGATCTTGGCCTGCTGGTCAGCAAAAGCGGAGGCCGAGTAGGCGCCCCTGACATTGCAGCCGAAGGCCACGGTGACTGGGGTGCCAAAGCGGTCCTTGTAGGAGGTGCAACCGGCGACATCTTGGCCGAGCGTAGTGAAGTAGTTCAGGACGTTGAAGCTGGCCAGGGAGTATTCCCCGGCTACCGTATCCGGGACATTCAGGACCGAAGGTTGGGAGTCGGTCCAGGTGATTGGTAGGTCAGCGCCAGCCGTGTTGCCGGTAAGCGGCGCGGTGGGCTGGTAGTTCCACGAGTTGAAGCGTTGATCGAAGATGACTGGCTTTTGGAAAGTCACGCCGTCGCCGGTACGCAGGGATTTAATGGTGCCAGCCTGGGCGAGGTAAGGCAGTGGCGTGTTCATGTCCTTGGTGGAGTAGTTCCCAGAGCGGCCGTCGTCAAGCGTGACTACCTCGGCAGCCTGCTGGGCCATCAACTTCTGCACGTCGGAGTTGGGGTCGGTCGACGGTGGGAATACATCGGTGGCCTGGAAGTATGGCTTGGTGCCGGTGGCGAGGTCCACAGTGCCGTACTTGTTCAGGTTGTAGTTGTTGGTGACGGTGTGGGCGCCCGTTGGCTGCACAAGCATGCCCTCGTAGGCTTCGCGCACGGCGGCATCGGCAGGCATGGTGTCGATGGAGACAGGAACAACCGCCTCGCCACAATCAGCAGCTTGCTTTTCGACGATCGCAGGTGACTTCAACTGAGTCACCGAGGTCCCCGCATTGCCGTACTCCGCCACCGTGCCGGTGACCTCCACACACGTGCCCACTGCTGGCAGTCCGGTCTCAGAATTAGTCCAAACGAAAATAGCGTCCGAGGCGTCGCCGGACTTCTTTTGCGTCTTGCCCGTGCCGCCGGTCTGGATGTGGAAACCGTTGAAGCCGCCTTCAGGGTAGCTAGAGGTGACAAAACCTCGAGTAGTCACTGACTGATCAACGTGCGGTGCCGTGGCCCCGGTGCCCTGGATGTCTGCGATTGGCATAATTACGCCAGGTTGAACTGGAGCGGTCGGTTCTAACGCAGCACCACCGGAGTTTTGTGGCGTAGGAGTTGCGACGACGAAGTCCGCCGAGTTGTTGTCCGTATCCACACCTGGGGTGACGCGCTGAGCGGAAGTCGGATTTGCGGTTGCCGCAGCAGCGGTGCTTTCCTTAACCGTAGCAGTGCCCCAACCAAGGGTATCCACGACTGTTGCACCTTTAGTGAGCTGCACAGAACCGTTGGTGCCACTCATCGCTAGCTTGCCGACGTAATCGGCGGTAGGCAGAGCTACCCCGTTTGCTCCGCCGCTCATCTGGGCAAGAAAGTAGCCCTTGGGCGCGATGGTTCCGGTCAGGGACTCTTTGCCTCCAGAGGTTCCTTTGGCGGAGAAATACTCAAGAACGTAGCCGCCAAGGTCAATGGGGGCATCGGTTGGGTTGTAGAGCTCGATGAAGTCATTGGTGAATGGGGCGCCGGTATTTCCACCGCCGCCGTAGGCTTCATTGATCACCACGGCATCGTTGGCGGGTGTTGCTGTTGCGAGAGGTACTGCTGGGAGCGAAACCGTCGAGGCAGCGGCCACGAGGATCGCGAGCATGCGCGAGGAGAGCTTCACGGTTGAATCCTTCGGGAAGACTGGTTTTAGGATTATTGAACAGCTGGGGCAAGCCCCCATATTCTTAGCTCGCGCCCAAGTGTTTGGAAAACCCCTGAATGTCCTTTGAACAGCAGGTTTAGCTGAGTTCAAACAAGTCTTCATTAAAAGTTCACGGACGGTTTATGAGAATTACATGCATGGGGGTGGGCAAGTGGTTTCCGTTGCATTTTGGGCATCTACATGGGCATTCAACCGTTGGATCCTTCTGCGTGAGCATTGAAAAATTTTTCGCAAGGGGGAAGAGAATTATTCAGAACGGTGATGTGGCAACGAAATAATTTCAGTAAGGAAATAAAGTTTGTGCAGCTTTTAGCATTTGTTGGCAATTGTAAGCTTTGGCCCCACTTCTTTGACTGTGGTGTGAAACATGTGTGAAGAACCGCTTGTGAAATTTGTTTACATTGCAGGTTGACTCGAGTGTCGCAAGATTTTAATTTTGGAAACCGTTTGCCTTAGCGATGTTGTCAAATGTGCTATTTTCGCATAATATGAGAGAAGATTAAGAGTAGCTCTAAAATATTGCCTACATAACAATTAGGTAACAATAGAAATTGGCCGTTTCTAAACTTTTTATGACTGGCATGTTACGGATCTTCCGCTCACACGATTGCATCTAAGAGACCTCCTTAGTACCTTGAAGTATTAAGGGAACTTCACAGGCAAAATATACATTCGGAAACTCTGCCGTTAGTCGGGGAAGCGTTACGCGATGCGCCTGTGGGTCTACCAAAACCATTTGTACTCACTCGAAAGTAGATCGTGGGATGAAATCTCTAGTCCATCGCATTGCTGCGGCTGTGGCCGTCGGCGCTCTCAGCTTTGCCGGCGCGCCTGTCGCCTTGGCTCAAACTCCAACAGGTGTTGAAACCACGCCTGCCCCAGCACCAGCCGCCCCGGCTGGCGTGATTGACCCGTCGGCTCAGGTAAGCCTGACCATCAACAAGTACATTGGTGAAGTTGGCAATACCGCTACGCCGGCTCCAGACTCTCCGCAGATCAATTTCAAGATCGAGAAAGTCTCTGGTGTAGATCTCACCACCCAGGATGGTTGGACCACTCTGGCAGGTTTGACAGCTGCAAACGCTCCAATTGATTCCGGCTTCGCCGCGGTAACCCTCCCAATCGTGGGAGGCAAGGCAACCATCGACACTGCTACGAACTCTGCGTTCACTGTTGGCGTATACAAGGTCACCGAACTTAATACCGCGGGTTACTCCACCGCTGCGCCGTTCTTGGTCACTCTGCCATACAACGGCACCGACGGAACCTGGCAGTACAACCAGACGGTGAACCCGAAGAACCAGAACGTTCAGCCAAACAAGCAGGCCGATGATTCCCAGGCAACCCTGGGCGGCAACATGACCTACACCATTAACGCTCCAGTTCCAGCGGGTGAGATGGATCGGTTCAACATTGTTGACCCTATGCAGGCAGGTCTGACCCTCAATGCTGGCTCTGCTGTGGTTACCGCCACGGGTGCTACGCCTCCAACTCTGGCTGTGGGCACCGACTACACAATCACAGACACCGGCAACACCCTGCGCGTCGATTTCACCGATGCGGGCATTACTAAGTTGGAAACCGCTCGAACGACCGATCCAACTCTGCAGGTCTCCGTTAAGTTCACTGCCAAGGTGACTTCGATCCCAACTACGGGCCAGATCGTAAACACCGCAACGATTGAACTGCCTAATGGTGCATCGGTAACCACTGACGTGCCTGTAGACACTGATCCGAACACTCCAGATGGTCCTACCTCTACGAACTACGGCAACTTGACCATCACCAAGACCGGCGGCACCGCTACCGAGATGAATGGTGCTCAGTTCCAGGTGTACCAGTGCCAGCCTGATGCAGCTAACGCGGGTAAGTACCAGCTCCTCGGCACACCGCTCACTGTCGCTACCACGGCAGATGGCACTGCCACCGCTGATACCCTGACCACTGCCAACGACACTGTGCAAGCCTTTGGTCTCCCAGCATCCTCCTTCTCCGGTGGCGCTACCGGCACGGTAACTAACCAGTACTGTGTACTGGAAACCAAGGCTCCAGCTGGCTTCGTTCGTGATCCAGAACCACGTCCAGTTACCTATACCGCTGGAACCAACGCAGCCGGTACCTTCACCGTGACGGTGAACAACGTCAAGGACTCCATCATCGGCCAGCTCCCTGCTACCGGTGCATGGGGCATCGTGATCCTGTTCCTGCTGGGTCTGCTGCTCCTGGCCCGCGGCCTGTACACCTCCTACAAGGACAACAAGGCTGCTGTTTAACCAACAGTGTGAGTGACCCACGAGATTGACAAGTGGTGGTGTCCTAACCACCGCAATAGATAGACAAAAGGGAGAGCTGGCTAGTGAGAAAAGGAACTGCCGAGCGCCACGCGGAGCAGCGCCCCTCACGACGACGCTCTCCCTTACGCTTCCGCGGAGTCGTGTATCTGATCCTGTCAATCCTGGTGTTTCTTACCCCGGTGGTGCTCACGCACCTCAAGAATGTGGAGCAACACCGGATTGCTGAGGCCTACAGCGCGAACGTCGCAAAGCTGCAAAGCGAAGAGCGCAACCGGATTATGGAAAACGCTCGGGAATACAACAAGAGATTGCCGCAGGTAGGCGCGCCGGACCCGTGGGTGAATGGCGTCGATATTCATTCGCCTGCGTATCGGGAATACCTACAGCAGTTGCAGGTCCAAGGCACCATCGCTCGTTTGCGGGTGCCGAGCGTGGGAATTGACCTCCCCGTGTACCACGGCACGCAAAACGACGTGCTGGCGCACGGAGTCGGTCACCTATACGGCACTGCACTTCCGGTCGGTGGCAAAGGTTCCCACTCTGTGCTCACCGGACACACCGGCTTAGCGACGCTCACCATGTTTGACAACCTCACCCATATGAAACAAGGCGATGTTTTCACCGTCGAAGTGATGGGGGAGACCCTGGCTTACGAAGTAGACCAGATTCAAACGGTGCTACCGGAAGATATTCAGTCCATCAAGGCTGACCCCGACCAAGACTATCTCACCCTGGTGACCTGCACCCCGTACGGAATCAACTCGCACCGCCTGCTGGTGCGAGGTCACCGCACCGAAGTGCCGGCCCATATTGACCAGAGCTACCGCAGCCCGTGGCAACCGTGGATGATCGCATCGATCGTCATCACCGTGTTTGTACTGCTGTATCTCTTGTGGCTCTGGCTCGCCGCACGGCGCCGCAAGAAAAAAGAAGAAGAGGAAAACCGATGAACATCCGCACAGAACTTTTGGCCCACAAGGTGGCCTCTTGTTTGATGCTCATTGCTGCCCTTTTCCTTGCGGGAGCACCAGCGGCGACTGCGCAAGAATCCTACAGCCTGTCTATCCAAAAGACCGATGGGCAAGGCGAAACTGTAGGCAAATTGATTCCGGGCGTGACCTTCAAAATCAACCGCTTGCTGGACCTTTCTCCTATGACGCAAGCAGAATTAGCGGACCTGACTAAGAAAGACATCAGCATCCTCACCGATTCTTCCCCATATCCAATGGGGCCTGAACTGACGATGGCCACGAACGAGCAGGGCATTGCCAAGTTTTCAAACCTTGAGCCCGGGGTTTACCTAGTACGCGAAATGGCCTACCGCATCGGAAACGTCGATTACCTGCAGGCGACGCCTTTCCTCGTCTCCGTGCCGGAGGTCGGAATCGGGGCGCGTAACGACGTCCTTGTGCGTACTAAGAACCAGCCGTTGCCCGTCGCAAAGCAAACGGACAAGTTCTGTGTTGAGCAAAACGACCCGGCACTATTCACCATCACCACAGGTGTGCCGGAGCCGGATGTAACTGGGCGCCTATACCAATATGCAATCGTGGACCCGCTGGATCCGCGTGTGGAATACAGGGGAAGTCTTTCTGTCGCAATTGAAGGCAACGGCGCTCAACCGCTCGCGGAAGGAACTGACTATCGCCGATCCTGGGACGAAGAAACTCGCTCCATTATCATTCAGTTCACCGAAAGTGGCCTGGAAAAGCTGGCGGCAGCGCGTACCGGACATCCAGACACCCGGGTGGTAACAAAATTCGAGGCCACAGTCCAGGACTGGGCTTCCATCGGTGACGTAGTGCCGAACACCGCCTTCCTCATCCCGGACGGTTGGGGTTTTGACCTCAAATCCCACATCTACCGTCCCGTAGGCGGCGTGTACCGCGGCACCGTAACCTTCGCATTTGCCGACGGCGCAACGTCCCGGCAAGTAAAACCCCAGTTCAAGCCAGTTCTGATGCCGCTGCCGGACAACAAGGTTGATGACGTCAAGAACTTGGATGCGGTATCCATCCCGTCGAACCCGGTAGCAATCTGTAAGTGCTTCCCGGGACAAGTAGTTCCTCCGCTGCCAGGAATCCCTGGTGGACCGGCCCTGCCGATCCTGAGCTCCCTTGGAGTAGCAGGATCCAGCCTTTCTTCCGACGGTTCGCAGCAGCAGGAAAGGGTAACGGGGGCGCCGACTACGCAAGCCGCCGCACCGAGCGCAAAATCTGCCTTAGATCAGGTAAGGCGGAAGGTCGGATTGGCTTCCACCGGCGCCAACGTGTGGTGGCTCGTGCTAGGGGCCGTCGTGCTTGCTCTTGTGGGGTGGTGGCTGATAGTCGCTGTGCGACGGCGCAATAAGGATTCGGAGGAAAAACAGTGAGAATCCTAAACGATGTGAATCAAGCAAATGGAAATAGCGGAAAGGAGACCGAGAATATGAAGTTTGCGAATAACACTCAAACTTCGCGCTGGATGGCTCGTCGCCTTTTCGCGGGCCTGCTTTGTGCAATTCTTGCCTTAGCGGGAATTGCGGTACCAAATTCGCCATTTGAAAACGAACTGCCTCAAGCAGACGCACAAACCGCTCCAAACACAAGTGACCACCTCTTCGGCGGCTGTGCTTATCACTCATCTACGTCGAAAGAAATCCTGAACGATGATCTATGCTGGTTAGATTTTTCTGGCGTAAATTTTCCTCGTGCTGACTTTGGCGCTGCGCCCTACAAGTATTCTCGTCAAATCGGACGCTACACCTTGACGATGGATATCACTGCGGAATCCATCTCACTTACGGGCATTAGAGAAGCTCAAACGACTCAGATCCTAGAAGCCCGAAAAACCTCAGCGTACGCAGGAACCTGGGGCAATACCTCAACTTTGATTCCGTACTACGACTACTACGTTGCCTATGCCGATGACGCTACGAATCCTGTAATTGCTAAGAAGGGTGGTAACACACGAACCTATGTGAATTTTACAAACATTCAGCTAACCGAAAACGGCAAACCAGTACCTAATTGGCGAATGTTTATGGCAGACGCTGAGCAGACAACTTCTGCGGAAACACTCAGCTTCGACGACCGTAATTCGAGCACAGCAATTAATTTCGTTCGTCGTGTGACACCTGGGGGCTGGAATGATGGATGTAACAGATTGCAAACCCCTGGCACTGACGTAGACCCTAACGGCTCACGCCCCGTGGATATCCAGTGCCAAAACGTTGGCGTCAGTGCTCCGGTTGGCAGTTTTCTTGCGAGCTCGCTCAACCCTAAATCAATCACCACTGGGTTCATCTCCTCTACAAATGAAGCTGCTGCATTTGCTATTGCGATGGGACGTACCGGTGGCACAGTGTCTAGTGAGACAGCATTTGAACAGGCCGCTACCGGCCAGCACTCGACTTTTGACTTTAAAATGTATAGTCGCGTGGGTTCAACTGATACGGAAATTCCGAATCCAAACAATGACAAATTTGTTCCAAACGTTCGGCCTTACGATCAAAACACATGGAAGCCAACCGATAGTCAGGTCTTCAAATCGACTGCATCTGGTGCTCAAGCAACAAAGGCGCTCAGCCGATACCAACCAGTATGGACGTGTACCCAAGGTAATAATGCTCAGATCATCATTACTGAAGGGCAACCGGTGCCGGCAGGGTTTACCCTAAAGAATGACGCAGCCGCAGGAACTTCAGAGGTGGCAGCTACAAACACTGCGAATGCTCCGCTAACTTGTAACGTGCTTTGGAAAGAGCGCTTTACCGCATCGAGCTTGAAAATTGGCAAAACTGTAACGGGTACTGGTGAATTGTCTGACGCAGTGGCCGGCAAGGAATTTACAATCAATTACCAATGCCAAGATCCTGGGACGACAGTTAAGTTTGTAGACGCATATTCGACTCCACTAACTGGCAGTGTCCAAGTCAAGTCCGGTGAGACCGCTCCTGCGATTGTTGGGCTACCTGCAACCAGTAACTGCACAATTACGGAAACACAATTTCCAAAGCCACCCGGTCAGTCCCTTGAGACTACCTATTCCAAGAGTAATCAACTCTCGCTGGTTCCAGGCGAAAATACCGTCGGAGTCGTCAATAAGTATGACCTCAAGACTGCCACCCTCAATGTGACTAAGACGCTGGAGGGATCCGCCTTTGCCGAGCTTGAGGCGAGCAAAGAATATAAATTTGAAGCCGTTTGCCCATCCGTAAAGTTTGATGTGCCGTTCACGCTGACCGTCAATCGTTCGGGTGGAACCGCCACGGGGACTGCCTCAATTCCAAACGTCCCAATCGGGGTGGATTGCTACCTTAAGCCATTGACAGGTCTCAACCCGGAACAATCGAAGTACATCAAGTTTGATGATCGTGTCGTTACTTTTAATCAGGCTAACGTGGCAAAGGATGAGTCAGGTTTTTACCATTTCACCATTCCAGATGAAGCCACCCCAAAAGCCGATCTGAATATCGTAGCTAAGTATTCCTATCAGCTGCGCGACCTCAAGGTAATCAAGGAATTGGCTGGACCGGCGGCAGGCTCACCAACATTAGTGGGAAAGACTTTCCCTGTTCAATACAGTTGCACCACCCCAGATAAGACGACCCCCGAAAAGGAAAATCCAACAGGCACGCTGAATATCAAAATCGCAGCCCCAAATGAAACTCCAGCGGCGATTCCGCAACTGCCGGTAAACAGTACGTGTTTGATTTGGGAACAAGATACGCCACCCGTCACCAATTTACAGTTGAAGCAGACTCAACTTATTTACGGTGACTCAAACGACGTGGTGGAGATCCTCGATAACG
The DNA here is from genome assembly GCA_032468405.1 of Staphylococcus chromogenes. GTDB lineage: Bacteria > Actinomycetota > Actinomycetes > Mycobacteriales > Mycobacteriaceae > Corynebacterium. The sequence goes on along the minus strand of JAUDUO010000009.1, from coordinate 14,178 downwards.
CGGATGCGAAGAGTCAGCCTATTGCAAAGGTTGACACCAGTACTGACCCGAACATGAACAAGGTCATCGTAAGGAACTCGTATGACTTCCAACTTGGTCAAGTAAATTTGCAGAAAACCGTAACGGAAAACGGATTGAGTAATCTTCCAACGGAATACAAGCTCATCTACGAATGCGGTACCCGATCTGTCCAGCGTGCAAATGGGACCGTGGTGTCTGTTCCGTTGCAAGGCACGGTAACAATATCCGGTGGGCAAGTTAAGCCACTAGTCATGGAAGGGGTAGATGACGAGTTAGCTAAACTGCTAAACAATCAAACCGATGCTAGTGGCGCGGCAAGTTTAGGTGTGCCATACGGAAATATTTGTAAATTTTCCGAAGAAACCCCGACGATTGCCCAGGCGGGCGTAATCTGGACATCTGATGTAGCAAGTCAAGCTGTGAAAGTTTCGCAACCTGCAAACACCCAGGTCGTAAATAACAACTTTGCGGCCGCAGGTAAGGGCTTAACCATTACCTCAACCGTGTCTAAAGGTGCTTCGCTAGCTGAGGACATAACCTACAGTTTGTCCTGTACCAACAATGATCAACCAATTTCTCTTCAGCCTACTGATGCCTCGTTTACTCTTTCAGCTTCAAATCCAACTCATCAGATTCCGGCTTCATCGTTGCCAAAGGGAAGTGTTTGTAATTTAACAGAAACCAGTACTGATTCTGGTCAGCGCGCAGCTACTTGGGATCCTAATAAGCAGGAGAAATTCTCAATTAATCGGTCAGTTGACGCAACTGTACCTAACCTTAATGGTGGCGCATCCACAAATTTCCTGCTGCCTCAGAAAGTGGCATTGCAGGGTATAACAATTGATGACGCAACGGTTGTTCGTCTAGACACCCAATACACAGTTCCAGAACAAGTCATCTCTGCTCGCAAACTGGTTACGTTCGATGAAGCTACCAAGCAGTACATCACGGCTGAACGTCAGCAGATTAAGCGTGAACGTAAATTCAACATCACATTGGTTTGCACTAGCCCCGTCGATGGCACAGTCACCACTCACTCAGGTCAGATTTCGTCCGTTACTGGTGATTTCACGGTATCTGATGTGCCAGTTGGTTCTTCCTGCACCATTTCCGAAGGTGATTCAACTACTGCTGCAGGTATCGACCTGAAGCGTTCGATCACTATCGCGGGTAAGACTACGGACATTTCCCAACAATTTGTGGTGGGTAATGCAGCGACGAATATTGATGTAACCAATAAATACACGCGTCGAACTGCTTCTGTGCAGCTGAATAAGCAAGCTTTTCTGCCTGGCAATATCGACGGCAGTAAGATTAATAACTACTTCACACATACATTCACGATGACTTGTTATGACCCTGAAACTGTCATCAATGGGCAAGAGGCACCGTTGGGTGGTTCTTTCACTGCCACCATTACTGGGCCAGGTCAAGCTACGTTTGAGGGGGTTCCAGTTGGTGTTGATTGTCGTATTGTCGGTGACAAGTTTGGCCAACTCGATATCTCGGATACCGATTCTGATGGGGTTCAGTTAAAGGCGCACCTCAAGCCGAAATTTGTCGACTGGGTGGTGGATAACAATGACGGTACTACTTTTCGAGATGAAGAAGTTCTGAACGGGACGACAACATCGCAGATGTTTGTTACCAAAGATAACGAACAGGGTGTTCAAAACAATGTAGTCGATTTGCGTAACCACTATGACTATGTCAAAACTACGATGACGTTGAATAAGAAGGTTATTGGCAAGCCGGGAGATCTCGCGCTCATTAAACCTGATCAGCTGTACGACTTTAACTACACGTGTCGCGGAGTGGGATATACCTATACTTCAAGTGGTTCTGGAGGGGCAGCCCCTCAGGTAACACAGGAGCAGTTCAGCAAGATTGGCACTGACGCCGACGGGAACGATATTTATGATTTCACGTTCCCAACTACGCCATTGCCTACTGATGCGTACTGCACCTTGAAGGAGTCTCGACCAGCAGGTTTACCGCAAGATCTCGATTTGGCCATTAGAAGCCCGCTGATTGAAGGTTGGAAGGCAGAGGAAAACGGACAAAGTGGATACGTTCCCGCAACCGAATATACGGGGCCGGATCCGCAGATTACTGTGCCTTTCGAGAATGTATACACCCGTCGCATGGTGCCCGTGCGTCTCCAGAATATGGTTGACGGTTATGTGGTGGATTGGGGTGAAGATCCAAGTGATCCTAACTTCCCTCGTACGTTCGAACTGAATGTGACATGCGATGACCCAAGCGCGACAACCCGCCAAGTCAGCTACACAATTCCTCAATCTGACGCAGTAGGATCGGTAGCCGACCAGGCACCGCCTACCACAGGCCAAACTGTTGACTTGCCGGTAGGTGCGTCCTGTACTTTGGACATGAGTAAGTCCACAGCATTAAATGCTCGTAGTACTTTGATGATGACTGCAGGGGACCGGAAGCCATACACTGAATTCGCTGTCTGGAAGGATGGTGTTGCACAACCAGGCAACCCGACTGAGCGGCCTATCCGACTTGATCCGTCAACCATTACGCAGGATTTGAAGTCGTACAAATACTCATTTAATTTGCCTTCCGATGCTCAAGTCTCCGACCGTACCGGCGTGGCAATGACCATTGGTGCGGAAACGGTGTATCGACGTGACTTGGTTGACATTACATTTGTCAAAAAGGCTTTTGGCTCCATCCCGGCAGATACGACGTTTGAATTCTATAGCTCCTGCTTGCAGGGCGAGCTATTTACTCTAAAAGCTGGTGAATCACAGGTATTCCCGCGCGTTCCTGTCGAGACAGTATGTTTTGTCCAAGAAGATTCCGACGGTGTCAACGATAATGCTGCGCCGACCGATCCTAACGACCCATCCACCAAGCCGCATGCAAAAATTGGCGTGGAGTCAGTAGGCCAGAACATTGACCTTAACCCTGAACTTGACGTGATCAATTTCCCAGGTGATAGCGAAAACCCACCTGTTTATGAATGGGGATTTGGAATCTGGCCGGTGCTAGAGCCCACTGATCCGGGCACGCCAGCCGACTGGACGCTGGTTGCAACTAATTCCTACCCGAGCGTGACTATTGATAAGAAGATCGATGGTTCACCTCTGTCTGCGGTCACCGGAGCAGTTGCAGGTACGGCGATACTTGGAACTAACGTAGATAAAATGACGATGCGTTATAAGATCACCAATAATGGTGGGCTTGAGGAATCCAACTTGAAACTCATCGACCCGACTTTGGCTGGCATGACGATCACAGCAAACGGAACACAATATGTCGTCCCTGCCGATGGCGTATTGGACCCTAATATCTGTGGCACGCAAGACCGGATACTCAAGGCGGGCGAAACACTAGATTGCGCCTTTGACGTAGCAATCCCCGGCGATCCGAGCTCTTATTTCAAATACGACGGCAAGGAAGTTACGGTACAAGCGACCACCGAGGCCGGCGTGGCTACAGCAACGTCCGCGTATGATGCAATTCGATTGCCCGCTTCAATCTCGCAAATGCTGCCACAAACCGGAATGCAAGCCCTGGTCTGGGCTCTGCTTCTGGGGCTTGTAGCCCTTGCAATTGGTCTATGGCGATACCTACGCACCAAGGAAGAGGAAAGTGAAGACGAGGAATATCTGACTGACAACAGCCATGACCTCGAATAATCGAAAGAAATCCCGCCACGCTGGGGGCGTCGACAAGCGTCGCCCCCGGCGAAAAGCCGGGGTGGTCTGGATTGTTCTGGGAATTTTGATCTTGCTCTATCCTGTTGTGGCCACTCTTTACAACGACTATCAGCTGGACAAACGCGCCGCTAACTACGATGCGGACGTCAAGCACATCCAGCCGAGCCAACAGGTGCAGAACTACCTTGAGCGGGCACATCAATATAATGAGCAGCTAGCTAAAAGCGGTCACCATGCGCGACCCGCAAACAAGGAAACGCCGGGTTTCGACGCCTATAAGGACACGCTTAACGCACCCGAAACCAATGGTGTCATGGCTCGCGTGACAATTCCTCGCTACAACATTGACCTACCGATCTACCACACCACTAACTCGGACGTCTTGTATCACGGTGCCGGCCACATGTTTGGCTCAGACTTGCCAGTGGGCGCTCGGAATCCTAGCGACGGTACCAACGCGGTCATTTCCGCACACACCGGCATGGTGGATGCGTCTATGTTTGATAACTTGCCACGCGTCAAAAATGACGACGACGTTTACATTTCGGTGATGGGGCAGCAGCTGCGTTATCGAGTGATCGGTAAGAAAGTGGTAAAACCTGAAGACTATGACGCAGTAACCTACGAGCCTGGGCACGATCGCATTACGCTGATTACCTGCACCCCTTACGGCATTAACTCTGACCGGCTCCTGGTCACGGCAGAGCGTGTTCCAAATGACCACCCAGTCAGTCATGGTGCTTGGCGTCCCACGTTGTCCTGGTGGATGATTCTCGTGCTCATTGTGGTGCTTCTAGCGTTGCTTATCGTCTGGTGGAATGAGCGACGCAAACGCAAGCGTCGGGAGGTACGCGAGGCGCGGGCGGCGAGCGAGGTCAGCGAGGATTGATTTTTGCACCCCATGTGGTCCAAATTTGCGGGTTTGGGTACACCTTGGGTGCAAAAATCGACCGACAGGCCGAAAGGCCGACAGCCCATTAATCCACGTGCCGCGCATCCTTTTGCTTGGTCAGCGGCTTAGGGGAGTACTGGGCGCGGAGCTCGCGCAGGTGGGCAGCGTGCTCCCACAGCTGCTTGTCCTCGTCGGTCACCGGGGTGAACTGACGGGCCGGTAGCGCATTGCCGTCGAGGTCTACGGCGACGTAGGAGACGGTGGCGTGAATTGCCGTCTGAAGGTTCGCGCGACCGCCGCGCGGGGCACCGGAGCGGACGTGGATGGACATCTGCATGCCGCGGGAATCGGTACGCATCATGCGGGCATCAACTTCGATGAGGTCGCCGATCTGGATCGGGCGGTAGAAACGAATACCGCCCGCGTAGACAGCCACGGTGTGCTCTCCGGACCATTCCATGGTGCAGGCAGCGCCTGCCTCGTCGATCCATTCCATGGCGGTGCCGCCGTGGACTTTGCCGCCCCAGTTGACGTCGGTCGGCTTGGCTAGGAAGCGGGTGATCAGGCGCGGGGCGTCGGATGGACCGTCATAGGTTTGTTTCTCCATCTCGGCTTCGATGGCTTGGCGGAGCTCGATGCGGGAGAGAGCTGCGTCGTAAACACGCTGCTCTTCTTCGGTCTCTGGCTCGTAGGCAGGGACGGGCACGGCCTTGCCGGTGGCGGTGTCCTTAGCCACGAAGATCACCAGGCAGTCGCAGGCGCGGGTGAATACGCCTTCGCGAGGGTCGGCGGAGTACACCTCATTGACGATGTGCATGGAGGACCGGCCGGTCATCGCAATACGGGAGCGAACTTCAACCATGTGGCCCGATGGAATCGGGCGGAAGAAGTGGATGTGACCCACGTATGCGGTCACGCAGTAAGTGCCAGACCAAGAGGTGGCGCAGGCGTAGGCTGCCTTGTCAATCCATTCGAGTACGCGGCCACCGTTGACACCTTGGTTTCCGGCCATGAGGACGTCGGTTGGGGCGGCCATAAAACGCAGGGTGATGGCAGGGTTTCGCTGTGACATGATCAGGCTTTCTACGCGGAATTGACTTTCTTGAGAGCTAGCTAACAATGCTAGCAAACTCCCAGGAAAACGCCCTATTGTGGCAGTCATTATGAAGAAGCGTGTAGACCCTGCCGAATGTCGGGCAGCAGTACTTGCCGTAGCCGATTGGGTGCGCGACCCGCAGACCGTAGCCCTACCTGGCCGAAAAGCGCTTGCCGACGCCTGCAGGCTCACGGCGCGAACGCTGGAGGAGCTGGCCCCGGGTCACTCTGTAGAAGTTCGTGTTCCGCCGTTTGTCGCGGTGCAGTGCATCGCCGGGCCAACACATACGCGCGGCACGCCACCGAACGTAGTGGAGTGCACGCCGCTGGAATGGCTGCGGCTGGCCACCGGGCTCATCACTCTCGCGGAGAGTTCCAGCGAAGTTTCCGGCACCCGGGCCCAGGAAATTCAGGGCTGGCTACCCATAGTTCGGTTAGCCTAGATTTCGTTGTGACATTCCCCACTGCGCTCTAAACTTAAGGTTGTTGACCAGCGAATATGCGCTAAGGTCAGCCTAATTTTAGGGAGCTTCACGATGTCCGATCTGCAACAGCATGGCACTACATTTATCGAGCCGCACTCCGCAAACTTAAACTCTCAACTCAACTGGCTGCGGGCGGGCGTGCTCGGTGCCAACGACGGCATCGTGTCCGTAGCTGGCCTCCTCATGGGTGTGGCAGCCGCCGGGGCAGGTTCACCTGAGCTACTAACAGCTGGCGTGGCAGCAGTTGCCTCTGGCGCGGTATCAATGGCGCTTGGTGAATTCGTCTCCGTCTCCGCGCAACGCGACTCGGAACAGCGCCTCGTGTCCAAGGAACGCTGGGAGCTAGAAAACTTCCCCGAAGAAGAACACGTAGAGCTGGTAAATATCCTCCAAAGCAAAGGTCTTTCTACCGAAACCGCGGAACAAGCAGTGCGCGAGATGGAAGCCCATGACATCCTGGGTGCTCACCTGGATATGGAACTCGGGATGGCCGAAGGCGAATTCACCAACCCGTGGGTGGCCGCTGGATCGTCTGCGGTGAGTTTTGTCGTGGGCGCTTTCATTCCGTTCCTCGTTTGCGTTTTGGCTCCAGAACAAGCCAGGGTGTGGGCAACGCTTCTGGGCACGCTTATCGCCCTAGCGCTTACTGGCGGGCTATCCGCGATGATCTCTGGCGCGTCTCGCGGTCGCTCAATCACCCGCCTGGTGGTGGGCGGCGCATTAGCGCTGGCTGTTACCTATGGCATCGGCTACCTATTCGGGGTGTCGGTGGCGTAGCGCGCCAGCTGCTGGGGGAGGGGGCCGTCAGCGTGGGCGTCGATAAGCGTGCTGGCCCTTGATTCTGGTAGTTATTACTGCGACAGGCTAGAGTAAGCAACGTGGCAGACAACGTTATGACGACACGACCCGACCTCGATGACCACAACGAAAATCCGCCTCGCGAAGAATGCGGCGTTTTTGGTGTGTGGGCCCCGGGTGAAGACGTAGCCAAATTGACCTACTACGGTCTCTATGCCCTCCAACACCGCGGCCAGGAAGCCGCTGGCATCGCAGTGGGGGATGGGGACTCGATCGTGGTATTTAAGGATCTCGGCTTGGTAAGCCAGGTCTTTGACGAACAATCCCTCGGCGCCTTGAAGGGCGACCTCGCCATCGGGCACACCCGATACTCCACCGCCGGTGGGGTGTCTTGGGAAAACTCCCAACCAATGTTCCGCATGACTCCCGACGGCACGGATGTGGCGCTCGGCCACAACGGTAACTTGGTCAATTACCTGGAACTTCTCGATGAAGCCGCCGAGCTCGGCCTGGTAAAGCCTGAAACGCACCCGTCCGACTCCGACATCATGACCGCGCTGCTGGCCAACGCCGCAACCGGTGGCAAGGGCATTTTCGAGGCCGCCCGGGAAATCCTCCCGCGCCTCAAAGGTGCCTTCTGCCTAGTCTTCATGGACGGTCAATCCCTGTACGCCGCGCGCGACCCGCACGGCGTGCGCCCGCTGTCCATCGGACGCCTGGATTCCGGCTGGGTAGTTGCCTCCGAGACCTGTGCGCTGGACATCGTCGGCGCATCCTTCGTACGCGACGTGGAGCCAGGCGAAATGCTGCGTATCGACGGCGCCGGCATCCACTCTGTCCGCTTCGCGGAAACCACCCGCAAGCTGTGCGTCTTCGAGCACGTTTACCTCGCTCGCCCTGACTCCGTCATCGGCGGACAGTCTGTCCACGCTTCCCGCGTAGAAATCGGCCGACGCCTCGCCGAAGAGTGGCCAGCAGAGGCCGACATGGTCATGCCTACCCCAGATTCCGGCACCCCAGCTGCCGTAGGCTACGCCCAGCGCTCCGGAATCCCGTTCGGACTCGGCTTGGTGAAGAACGCCTACGTGGGCCGAACCTTCATTCAGCCCACCCAAACGATCCGTCAGCTGGGCATCCGATTGAAGCTGAACCCGTTGCGCGAGGAAATCGCGGGCAAGCGACTCGTGGTGGTCGATGACTCTATCGTCCGCGGCAATACCCAGCGCGCATTGATTCGCATGCTCCGCGAAGCTGGCGCAGCCGAAGTCCATGTTCGCATCGCGTCCCCACCCGTGAAATGGCCGTGCTTCTACGGCATTGACTTCGCCTCCCCAGGTGAGCTCATTGCCAACAACGTGGACGGTGCAAACGAGGCCGCAATGGTGGACTCCGTCCGGGCTGCCCTGGGCGCGGACTCTCTGGGCTACGTTTCTGTGGACGGCATGGTGGCAGCCACCCGGGAAGACCGTGCAAACCTGTGCTGCGCTTGTTTCGACGGTAACTACCCCCTTGGCATGCCGGAAGGCAATCCAAACGCCGAGCTGGTCCGCAAGATGCAATCGCAGCCTCGGTAGAATCATCCTCGAACTCCAATTAGCTCGACCCTAAAAACTTTGCAGGAGAAGTGACCTCCCTATGACTGAGAACCACGACGAACAAGGCGTTTCCTACGCCGCCGCTGGTGTAGACATCGAAGCCGGCGATCGCGCTGTCGAGCTCTTTGCTCCGCACGCCAAGCGCGCATCCCGCCCCGAGGTACGCGGTGGCTTGGGCGGATTCGCCGGCCTGTTCGCCCTCGGCAAGTACAAAGAGCCACTTCTGGCTGCGGGTTCCGACGGCGTGGGCACTAAACTTGCCGTCGCCCAGGCGATGGACAAGCATGACACCATCGGTATTGACCTCGTAGCGATGTGCGTGGATGACCTCGTTGTCTGTGGCGCCGAGCCACTGTTCCTGCAGGATTACATTGCCATCGGCAAGGTTGTTCCGGAGCACGTCGCTGAGATCGTCAAGGGCATCGCCGAGGGCTGTGTCCAAGCCGGTTGCGCCCTCCTCGGCGGCGAAACCGCAGAGCACCCAGGCGTCATGGAGCCAGGGCATTACGACGTCTCCGCCACGGCCGTCGGCGTCGTGGAAGCAGAGGACGTCCTCGGCCCTGACCGCGTGCGCACCGGCGACGTGCTCATCGGCATGAAGTCCTCCGGCCTGCACTCCAACGGTTACTCTCTGGCCCGTCACGTCCTGCTGGAAAAGGCTGGCCTGCCACTGGACGGCTACGTTGAAGAACTCGGCCGCACCCTAGGCGAAGAACTCCTCGAGCCAACCCGTATCTACGCCCTCGATTGCCTAGCCCTGGCCAACGAGTGCGAGGTGCACACCTTCTGCCACGTCACCGGCGGTGGCCTAGCCGGCAACCTGGCCCGCGTGATCCCATCCGGCATGGTCGCGGAAATCTCCCGCGCGACGTGGACCCCAGGTCCGATCTTCCGTACCATCGAGAAGCTGGGCAAGGTGCCACAGGCCGAGATGGAGAAGACCTTCAACATGGGTGTCGGCATGGTTGCCGTGGTTTCTGCAGCCGACCGCGACCGCGCTTTGGCAATGCTCACCGCTCGCCACATCGAAGCGTGGGAGCTGGGCGTTGTGCGCGCCGCTGAAGGCGATGAACCTTCCGTGATCCTCGGCGACAATCACCCAGACGCTTAAATTCAGCCTCCTGGCAGCCTGCGGTACGCATATTTTGTGCGTGCGGCGGGCTTTTTGCTTAAGCAGTAGTTTTTGGGCTGAATCTAGTGTCTTTGTCTCTGCCAGTTTTCGCTTAAAAGTTGCAGAACCAAAGACACTAGAAAAGCACCAGCGCACGCAAAAGCGAGGTAGGTGCTACCTGCCTTCACTGGGAAGGAAAGTGCACTTACCTCGCTACAGGTAGATGACTAGCGACGATCGAGACCGGAGTTGTCCCAGTCCTCGTCGGTCCAGTCTGCGTACGGATCCTCGTAGTCGTCACCGGAGTGATCGTAGGAGGACCCTTCAGCTGGCTTCCCGGCCAGCTCACGTTGGAGCTGATCGAGATCCATCTCTGGCGTGTTGTACTTCAGCTGACGAGCAACCTTGGCTTGCTTTGCCTTGGCACGGCCGCGACCCATGGCCTGACCCCCTTGAGGTAAACGGGGCGCTCGGGAATTCGGCGCCCCAGGGCTTATTTTTCAGTAATGTGTGTATTCCTGTTAGACACAATAGCGGGTAGTGACGAAAATTTCTGCAACGGGGTTACGAATAGCGTGTTGCCCCAGCTCAGCCACGGCAAAGATGGGTCACAAGCCGCGCAGGCGGTTGATTGCAGCGCGGCCGGGGCGCTCAGCGGAATCGTCGGGCATCGATCCGGGATCAACGGCCACCGCGCAGTCGCCGACGCGCAAGTCAGGGGATTGCAACGCGGTGCGCTTGATGAGCCCGAGTGCGATGGGGCCGAGCTCGTGGTCGTCGACAAGCGTGCCGAGGCGGCCAACAGTACGGCCGCCCGCGCTGATTTCGCTGCCCGGTGTGGGAAGGGCGGGGACGCTGCCGTCGAGGTGGAGCAGGACAAGCGCACGAGGCGCCCGGCCGAGGTTGTGGACGCGCGAGACAGTTTCCTGGCCGCGGTAGCAGCCCTTGTCCAGATGAACAGCGTGGCCGAGCATGTACGCGGACTCGTGAGGAATCGATTTGTTGTCCAAGTCAATGCCGAGCTCGGGTTCGAGGGCGCGCACACGCTCAGCAGTAAAAGCCATGAGCCCGGCGAGCTCGCAGCCCTGTTGCTCCAGCGCGTCAGCAGTTGCCTCGAGCTCTGTGCGAGGTACCGCGACGTCTACGCGACGTGTCGGCCATGGCACCTCGCGGGAATAAGTTACCGGCGGCAGTTCTACTGATGGGCCGAGCAGCGTAAGGATGGCCAGATCCGTGCGCGTTACCTCAACCTGGGACCAGAAAATCATCTTGGTCAGGTAGTCGTGCAGGGAGGTGGCTTGCGCGGCGGGAACATCTAGATAGAAGTTGCCGTTTACGAATGAAAGGTCCATGTGGTGGGCGATGTGGCCCTGGACGTCGAGGTCGAGCGCGGAGGTTGCTAGCCCGGGGAGGGCATCATCCAGTTTTTGCGACAGCAAGTTGTTGAGATATGTCGGCGCGTCGGGGCCACTTACCGCGATGACCGCCCGGTGAGAGCGGTCGATGACCACTGTTCGGTCGCTGAGGTCGCGCTGTTCGGTCAATGGGTTGCCATAGTGCCATGCGACCCCGCGGGCGTCTAGAAGCCCTAGACCCTGGCTTTCGGTGCCGGCTTGGATTTCGGTGCCGGCTTGGATTTCGGCGGCGCCGGGGCGGGCAAGGAGCGGGGAGCGATAAGTTTCAGCCACCCAACCGATGTTAGCGCGTACCCTGGGTGGCATGAGTAGCCCGCGTCTCCAGCCGCTGATTTACGCCCTCGAACCGTTCGGTGGGTCCACGCGCTCGCATCTGCCCTCCCTGCCGCTGGTGTATGTTGACGACACCGCCGTCACCCGCGGCGAAGGCGTCTTTGAAACCCTGCGCCTTGTCGACGGTCACGCGGAAAACGTCGAGCGCCATATAGCGCGCTTCCAGCGCTCAGCCCAACAGTTGGGTATCCCGGAGCCGCGTGGAGAACAATGGGCTGCGGCCACGGCCGAGGCGGCGGCGGAGTGGGAACTGCAGCACACGGGGGTGGAGGCTACGTGCCGCTGGACTTTGACTCGAGGGCGGGAATCTCGCCCTGACATTCCAACCGCGTGGATGGTGGTGCAGCCACTTTCTCCCGCAGTGTTGTTTCAGCGGGAGCACGGCGTAAAAGTGTTGACCGGACCGCGCGGATATCGACTCACCGACCCGACGCCTTGGTCGGTGTCCGGCGCGAAGTCCCTCGGTTACGCGGCAAACATGTCCGCCCTGCGTTATGCGAATTCCCAAGGCTTTGACGATGTCATCTTCCTGGACGGCGACCGCGTCCTCGAAGCCACCACAGCCACCGTAATCACATTCCGCGGGCACAAAGTCCGCACCCCGGTCTCCGGCGCAGACGTCCTGCCCGGCACCACGGTCGCATCCCTCTTTGCTGATCTGACTGAACGTGGCTTTTCGTGCAAGGAAAAGCCCTTGCTTTACGACGACCTCCTTAAGGCCGACAGCGTCTGGCTCGTATCGTCTCTCCGGGGCGCCACTCGCGTGACCAAGTTGGATGAGCACACCCTGGCGGGGTCCAAGGCAGTGTGTGATTTTTCCGGTTATTTAAAGCGCGTCGAAGGGGGTCGATAGGGCTAGCTGTAAGGCCTACTCCCAAGTTAGCTAAATGATGCTGAATCGTAATTTCATTTCATTGCATCGGCGCATATAGTGGTGCTGCCCTGTTTTGTACTCCAACGCGGGGAATGGCGACGTTGGCAACCTGAAAGCGCTAAAGGTGACGATGAAGAAAAGTCTTGCGATGGTTCTGTTATGGGTCATCGCTTTTTCTGCAAGTGCAATCTCATTCTTCGCTTCAGTGATCGCAAATGGTGAGTACTATCGCCGCCACGAACATGATCCCGGGGCGTTAGCGCACTATACGCCGGAGTGGATTATTCAATGGCATTACGTCTCATTGATTTGTGCGGTGATCTGCCTTATAGGGCTATTGATTAGTCTCTGGCGGGAAATACACGTCTAAAAACCGGTGTCCCTAGGGGGTTTTCCCGAGAATTAGCGACACCGGCCCATTGCTCTACTAAACTAGCCGATCACACGCTTGAGCTGCGCAGACATCCGTGGACGAAGTTCTCCTGCGACCATGCGCTCGTCCACCCAGCCCAACTCATTGGTGGGAAGCAGGCCGTAAAGACGCTTGCCGGGTCCCAAAGCGGATGGGCCAGAAGCGGTGACCATCGTCGATGCGCTCTCCAGCTGCCACGCGCGCTCGTTGAGCGGGTTGCCATAGAAAATCTCCACTACGCCAGTCGAGTGCGTGATGATGAATTCGATCTCATCTTTCTCATCGATGCGAATGAAACCGCATTCACGCATGTCGGCGCCGGTGGATTCGCCTTTTTCATCCAGCTTCCAAAGGCGAGTGCTGTAAGCGATATAGTTCTCGCCATCGTGGGCGAACGTAATCTCTTGGCCGAAGTTGTACTGGCCATCAACCGCGGTGTCGGCCTGGCCTTCGCCGCGCCACACGCCGATCAGTGGCAGGAGCGCTAGGAGGCCGTCGTGCAAATTCGGGCCTTGGCGCAAGTTGGCGGTGTCATCTGGGATCGGCAGCTCGCCCAGACCTGGAATATTGCGATGCGCAGTATTCTTCGCCTGTTCCTCGGCGAGGTTGACGGCTTCAGAACCGCTCAGCTTTGGCTCGTGCGGAAGTTCGTTTGGCGTATTGCTCATGGGATCTAGCCTAGCGTGATTGCGTTAAGTCGCTTAAGCATGCCTCTTTGAATTGTGCCGTGGGGGAGCTGTGCATGGAGTGAGCTGGCAAACGACAGTCGCTCGGCTATTTTGGCGTTCCCGAAGCGGGATGGAACGGGATGTGACATACGGCGTGTGGAATTTCTCCAGCGTGGCCGAAAAAACGCCACTGCTATCACTTGATTCACTTCTGTTACGCGATGTGGAAACTTCTTCACGTGGCGTGCCGGAAGGTGGGAAAGATTTCACCCGTGCTGGCGTGTGTGGGACGCAAGTGGCACGTGAGTCGATTTCTGTAACAGCGTCATGTAAATCTTTCCCACCGTGCGGCAACTATGAGGGGGATGTGACATACGGCGTGTGGGATTTCACTAGCGTGGCCGAAAAAATGCCACTGCTGCCACTTGATTCACTTCTGTTATGTGATGCGGAAACTTCTTCACGTGGCGTGCCGGAAGGTGGGAAAGATTTCACCCGCGCTGGCGCGTGTGGGACGCAAGTGGCACGTGAGTCGATTTCTGTAACAGCGTCATGTAAATCTTTCTCACCGTACGGCAACGAGGTGGGGGGGGGATGTGACATACGGCGTGTGGAATTTCTCCAGCGTGGTAGAAAAATCGCCACTGCTATCACTTGATTCACTTCTGTTACGTGATGTGGAAACTTCTTCACGTGGCGTGCCGGAAGGTGGGAAAGATTTCACCCGCGCTGGCGCGTGTGGGACGCAAGTGGCACGTGAGTCGATTTCTGTAACAGCGTCATGTAAATC
>JAUDUO010000008.1:0-87028 GCA_032468405.1 Staphylococcus chromogenes | reverse complement strand
CACCGCCGACCAAAAACTTAAAAAGATACAAAGAAGGAGGAGCAGCCCACACCCGGGCTGCTCCTCCTTTTTTGGCGTGCCATCCCCAAAGCAACAACAACAACTAAAACAACGCCGGGATGTGGAACGCAACCACGCCGCATGCCATCGTCAAAAAAGCGTAAGCAAGAGCCGGGGCGAGGCGCATCGAAGCTAGTTCTTTAATAAACGTGGACATCGTCGATAATGCCCCGGCAAGCCCCACTGCTAGGAACAAGTACCCTATGTCGCTCACCGCACCGAGGATCAAACATGCGAGGGTATTGGCGATGAGAGTACCGGCGGGGCAGTTATCCGTCGATAAGCGGGACAGCTGGAACCGCAGACAGCCGCCTACGAAAGCACCCGCGGCAACGGCTAGTACGCCGTTCATGCCGGTGCCCCGGGGATGCGACGGCCGAGGAAATAGCAGCCTAGGCAAGTGGCGAAGGTGATCGCTGCGTATTCAAAGGAAAAGGACGCCTGAAACGCGCTGTAGCTGGTGAAACCGCCCAACATACCCGTGGTAACAAACGGGGAAGGCTTGAGGCGAGCAATCGCAAGGCAACCGGCGGCGTTGATAGCTAGGAGCAAGCCCGGGCCCGCCGGGAACAGCAGTCCTAAGCCGTATCGCGCCAAAGCGCCTAACGCGGCCCCAACGCCTGCCAGTAGCGTGTGTTTCATAACGCTTTAGGATAGCAAGCAAAAAGGGGCCCGCAGGCCCCTGGTCGCGCTGTCTGGCTACTTCCAGCCGTTGTTCTCTTGCGCCACGTAGGCTGCGACTTCCTCGTGGCTCGCGCGCAGCTTCGGATCGAACTTAAGGTAGGCGAGCGTTTCGCGTGCGATCAATCCGGACAACAGGATCAGGCCAATAAGGTTTGGCAGAGCCATGAGGCCGTTAGCGAGGTCAGCGAGCGTCCAGACGGTATCGAGTTCGGTGGTGGCCCCAAAGAACACCACAACGGTGAAGATCAGTCGGTAGGGGAGAGCACCGTGTCGGCCTACCAGGCGTTCGACGCAGCGCTCGCCGTAATAGGACCAGCCGATGATCGTCGAGAAGGCGAAGAATACCAGGGACACCGAGACGATGGTGCCGCCCCACTGCCCAGGAAGCGCCGTGGCAAAGGCGTCTGCGGTCATGGTTCCGGCATGAGCTTTGCCTTGATTCCAGGTATCCGTAGAAATGATGACGAGGCCGGTGAAGGTCACCACGATGAGCGTATCGATGAAGGTCTGGGTCATGGACACTAATCCCTGACGTACCGGGTGGGACGTCTTAGCAGCTGCAGCGGCGATAGACGCAGAACCCATGCCGGATTCGTTGGAGAAAATACCTCGGGCAACACCCATCTGCAGGGCCAGGATAATGCCGGAGCCTAGGAATCCGCCGGTAGCTGCGGATCCGGTAAAGGCATCCGAGAAGATGAGTGCAAATGCTCCAGGGATTTTTTCAACGTTGATTGCTAAGACGACCAGCGCGCCAACAATGTAGATCAGGATCATCAGGGGCACGAAAGCCGAGGTCACTCTACCAATTGCCTGCACACCGCCGAGCAGGACGGCACCCAGGCACAGGAACATCACTACGCCAGAAATCCACGGGGAAACGCCGAAAGCATCATGCATGCCGGTGGCCACCGCGTTGGCTTGGGTGAGGTTGCCGATGCCGAAAGACGCGATAATGGCAAAAACCGTAAAGGAAAGACCGAGGATTTTGCCAAGGGGGCCCTTGATGCCTCGTTCCAAGTAGTACTGGGGGCCGCCGGACTGCTCGCCGGCTGCGTCGGTGGTGCGGAAGCGGACGCCGAGGTAGGCTTCCGAGTACTTCGAGGCCATGCCGACGAGGCCTGTCATCCACATCCAGAACAGTGAGCCTGGCCCGCCGACCGCAATCGCGGTTGCAACACCTACGATGTTGCCAACGCCGACTGTGGCGGCCAGTGCCGTCGTGAGCGCCTGATAGTTGGTGATGTCGCCCTCACCGCTTTGATCATTGCGGTCAATGAGCCCGTGTCGCAGCGCGACCCCGAGGGTGCGAAACTGCAGTCCACGCAACCTAATAGTCAAAATCAGGCCGGTGCCTAACAACAGGGGGATCAGGAACAGCGGCCCCCAGACGAAGGTATCCACCGCTGCTAGTGTCTCGGAGAACTTTTCCATGTCAATCCTTCTCTTGCGTTTCTGCCACACCCCATCACCGCGGGCTATGCGTATCGACGCACACGTCCACGCCCCACGAGCGACGCGAACTGAGCGAAGGAAATTTGCATAACTGCATAAACCAGGGTGAGTTGGATTACATTCTGCACTGCTAAGTGGTGTTTTGGGAACTTTTTCATGAATTTTTTACATAAGTCTATGAAAACTTCGGCAGGTGCTTGGGCGAGTGGAGGTAAATATGCCCAGCGCAACGCCAAAAAATGGGGTAGATGTTGCCGGCGGGGTGGGCGTCTAAAAGCTGCAGGGTGGGGGTGTGCTGGCCTAGCCAATTAGCCCCGCTTTGCCGGGAAGCCATGCGGAGTTCCGTGCGGGTTGGAAAGATGGGTGGTGACCTTAGCAAGACGTATTTTCAAGGAGTGACCATGGCACACCCTCGTGCTGGACAGCTGGCGCAGCCGGAAGATTTGATCGATATCGCTGCTCTTGTGGCGGCGTATTACACCCGGGAACCGGATGCGTCTAACCCGGACCAGCAGGTCGCCTTCGGTACCTCCGGTCACCGCGGATCCGCGTTGGACACCGCGTTCAATGAGAACCATATCCTCGCGATCACGCAGGCGATTGTGGAATACCGAGCTGAACAAGGCATCCAGGGCCCGATCTTCATTGGCCGAGACACGCACGCGCTTTCCGAGCCCGCCATGCTCTCCGCGCTTGAGGTGCTGCTGGCCAACGAGGTGGAAGTGCTCGTCGATGACCGTGGGCGCTACACCCCAACCCCAGCAGTCTCCCATGCTATTTTGAGCCACAACGCCAAGCTCAACGGCGGCGTGCTGGGCACGGATTCCGCACGTGCTGATGGCATCGTGATCACTCCATCCCACAATCCGCCGCGCGACGGCGGTTTTAAGTACAACCCGCCGCACGGCGGTCCCGCGGATACCGATGCCACCGACTGGATCGCGCGCCGTGCTAACGAGCTGTTGCTGGCAGGCCTCGAGGGCGTCAAGCGCGTACCAGTGACTGGCGTTCTTGATGAGCGCGCTGGCCGGTACAACTTCCTGGATTCTTATGTCGATGACCTTCCCAACGTCATTGACATTGAGGCGATCAAGAAAGCCGGGATTCGCATCGGTGCGGACCCAATGGGTGGCGCCTCTGTGGATTACTGGGGGGCCATTGCCCACAAGCACGGCTTGGACATTACGGTGGTAAACCCGCACGTTGATGCAACCTGGCGGTTCATGACCCTTGACACTGACGGCAAGATTCGTATGGACTGTTCTTCCGCACATGCGATGGCTTCGCTGATCCACAACCGCGATAAATTCGACATCTCCACCGGCAATGATGCCGACGCGGACCGTCACGGCATTGTCACCCCGGACGCGGGGCTGATGAATCCTAACCACTACCTAGCAGTGGCAATCGACTACCTATTCGCGAACCGCCCAGGATGGCCTGCCACCACTGCCGTGGGCAAGACGTTGGTGTCGTCCTCGATGATCGATCGAGTAGTGAGCGCACTGGGACGTGAGCTCGTAGAGGTCCCGGTCGGTTTCAAATGGTTCGTACCGGGGCTGATTTCTGGTGATATCGGCTTTGGTGGCGAGGAATCGGCGGGTGCATCCTTCCTGCGCCACGATGGCACGGTGTGGTCCACAGACAAGGATGGCCTCATCTTGGACCTGCTGGCAGCGGAAATCCTCGCCGTGACGGGCAAGACCCCATCCCAGCGTTACGCGGAGCTAGCGGCCGAGTATGGCGCTCCGGCTTATGCCCGCACGGATGCTGAAGCGAATCGCGAGCAAAAGGCGGTGCTGAAGAAGCTATCGCCACAGCAGGTTACAGCAACCGTGCTGGCCGGGGAAGAAATCTCTGCGAAGCTGACGGAGGCCCCGGGGAACGGTGCGGCCATCGGCGGCCTCAAAGTGACCACGGAGAACGCGTGGTTTGCGGCCCGGCCGTCTGGCACGGAGGACAAGTACAAGATCTACGCGGAATCCTTCCGCGGGAGCGAGCACCTCGCTGAAGTGCAAAAGGAAGCTCAGGCGCTGGTGTCGGAGGTACTTGGCTCCTAAGGGGCTGGGGCGTTCGCGTCAGTAATTGTGGGGCTCGGTGTGGCAAGGGCAACAAAACCATGGTGAAGCCCCTAACTGCGTGCCGTGTGCCTTATGGTTAGCCGTATGGTGAAAGTGGATACCAGCGCGGCGTCGAGAAGCGGCCTGTGGTCAGTGCTCGGCGCCTTGTGTCGCTACGGTCTCGCGGGGATTTGGCTCTACAGCGGTTTTATTAAGATGTTGGACCCGTTGGGGTTTCGGCAGTCGGTGCAGGCCTATGAGCTTTTCCCTCCAGCCATTGAAGGGTTCATTGCGCAGGTCCTGCCACCAACCGAGTTTGCTCTTGGGCTGCTCCTCTTGCTGGGATTATTCTTGCGGCCCACTGCGTTGGTCACTGGGGTGATTATGCTGGGTTTCATGGCGGGCATTTCCTCGGCCTGGGCCCGCGGGTTGGAGATTGACTGTGGTTGCTTTTCGACGGACCACGCAGCCGACTCCACGACCCACGTAACAGCATTGATCCGGGATCTTCTATTCTTGATCATGGCCTGGTGGGTGTGGAAGCGTCCATTCACACGCTGGGCGCTTCACCCTTAACCCAATTTTGAATTAAGCAACAGTTAGGTAGACGATGAGCAACAAAATCAAGAATCCCAATGAGAAGGGCAATGGCTTCCTTTGGGCTCTGCTGGCAGTTCTGCTGATCGCAGCGGTAGTAATTGGCTACATCGCATTTAGCGGCAAAAATGCCAAGGCAGACAAAATTGTTGAGGGGTTTGAATCACAGAACTACTCGGCAGGCGCCACCTTTGCTAATAATGCCGTGGAACTGAAGGCAGCAAACGCGCCTGCGGACACGCCACGCGTGGAGCTCTACGAAGACTACTCCTGCCCGCACTGCAGTGAGCTAGCCGAGGCAACGGATGGCGCAATGCTGAAAGCTGTGGAAGAGGGCAAGCTGATCGTTGACATTCGGACCTTGAGCTTCCTGGACGGTGAAAATAAGGATGGACACTCCCACCGCGCCGGAACTGCTGTGGTTTTGGTGGCTCAGAACGAGGAACCAAAAACTTACTGGAACTTCCGCAAGCTGTTGATGGAAAAGCAGAAGGACATCTACGCCAAGTGGTCCATGGATGACTTCGCTAAGGCAGCTAAGCAGGTCGGCGCATCGGAAGAGACCGCCAAAAAAATCTCTGCCGCTGGCGATCACGCTGCTTTCATCGAGAGTTCCTCCGCCAATGAGAAGAAGCTGAAGGATGAGACCGGCAAGGTTTCCTCCCCACGCATCATTAAGAATGGCAAGGACATCGACGACCTGAAGAACTGGGTCGCCGTAGCTAGCCAGAAGTAATTTCGGTAGCCTCTGAACCTCCGTGCAGCTTTTCGACGCTCGCGCGGAGGTTCTTTGTTACCCAAGGGCTGCTGTGACCAGCGAATTTGTAGATTTTTCGCTGTCCGGTGTAATCTCAGTACAGCTTCAAAGGGGCTATGGCGCAGCTGGTAGCGCACCACACTGGCAGTGTGGGGGTCACGGGTTCGAGTCCCGTTAGCTCCACTTTCTTAATCACTCCCTGATCTTTTCGGATCCGGGAGTTTTTTCATTTGAATTTAAGATGCTTCATCAACGGCAGAAGAAAAGTTGCGCGCTTACACTGCTCATCGAACTATTGAGATTTTTCGCCGAGAATCAATCCGACGCTACGGAAAGGACCGCGCTATGTGTGTCCGAGCTCTGCCACACCACGTGCTGTGCGTCGTGCTGCTTGCGATAGCATTGCTAACTGCGTGCGCGATGGATGGGGCAGGGCAAGACAGTGGACCTTCGGCACCTGCTGGCGCGAACAGCGAACACCCTGCTGGCAACGGAGCAGAAAACGTTGATTGCGCGATGTTCGGTATCCCGGAGCTTTCTCCGTTGGCCAATCGGCAGACCGTTCTCGCCGAAGATGGCACCCCGGTGCCGGGCGTTGAGCTACACCAGGAATTTCGGACGGCGGAGACCACTGGGGCCTACAACGTCTATACCCGTGGCATTGACTTTTCCCAGCCTGTCGGCCTCGTGGTTCGACTGCATGGCGATGGTGCGGCAGATTTTGATGAACCCGACGATATGAGTGCGTGCTTGGCGGAAGTCGCCGCATCACACAACATGGTGATGGTGGTGCCCCGGACTCCTGACCCAGGCGAGGACGTGACCTGGTGGGAGGATATTCCGCCGAACATGGCTTGGTTGGGCGAACTTGTGCATCAAGAAATTATCCCGAAATACGGCATTGACCCTCAGCGGGTGGAGTGGATGGGCTACTCGGGCGGTTCGGAAATGCTCACCTTTGGTGTGCTAGCTAGCCACCCCGATTGGGTAACGATGGGCGCGCTGATGCTCGGCGGGGGAGGCGCCCCGGCAGCCATGACACAGTTGCCGACCCCACAGCAACTCCAGGACCTGCCGCTAACGTGGGTGACGGGCCTTGATGATCGCGGGCAAGACAACGATTTCGATGCCCTCAAGGCGGCACAAGCCGGAGCTGATTTCTACCAAACTATCGGATTTCAGCGCGTCAACCGCACTTGGTTGCCTGATACCGATCACGGTAATTTACCCCACGCGCAAGCCTTGGAGGATGAACTCACGCAGCTGCTTGCGCAGCGGTGAATGCGGAAAGCGAAAGAAGCTAGCTGCGCCACCAGTTGTCTTGCGGGGTGACGGGAAGGGCACGCTTGTGCCGCCCCACCCGCCACAAGCGCTCGAGGCGTTCTGCGACCTTGGCGGGGACGTCGGCGGTGCCTTCGACATAGTCGTCGATGTCGCGGTAGGTGAGACCAAGGGCGACCTCATCCGGAATCAGCGGTTTGTTTTCTTCCAGGTCGGCGGTGGGTACTTTTTTCCACGTGGATTCCGGTGCACCGAGCTGCTGGAGCAGGGCAGCCCCTTGGCGTTTAGAGAGCCCAAACAGCGGCAGGACATCAGCGCCACCGTCGCCGAATTTAGTGAAGAATCCGGTGACATTTTCGGAGGCGTGGTCCGTACCAATTACTAAGCCTTGGGTCTGGCCGGCCACAGCGTATTGCGCAATCATTCGCATTCGAGCTTTAACATTGCCCCGGTTGAAGTCGGTGAGGTCGGTTCCGCCGAGCGCGCCTGCTACGGCATCGTCCATGGCCGCCGTGGCGTCCTTAATATTGATGGTCAACTCGTGGTCCGCTCGAATGAAGTCCAGTGCGACCTGCGCGTCGTGTTCGTCGGCTTGCACGCCGTGGGGCAACCGAATCGCATAAAAGGACGCGTGGTAGCTTTCCGCCCGCAGCTTTTCGACGGCCATTTGTGCCAGCCGCCCGGCCAACGTGGAATCCTGGCCGCCCGAGATCCCCAGCACGTAAGAGTGCATCCCGCAGGACTTTAGGTACTCGCAGAGGAAAGCAACGCGGGAATCGATCTCCTTTTCTGGATCGATAAAGGGCTTGGTATGCAGGGCAGATACGATTTGCGCGCGTTGATTTTCGCCGTGAGATGACATGACATTGATCATAACCAAGTGGCAGTGTTAGCGGGGTGGGAAATCAAACTGACAGTCAAGTCTCAACTACGCCGAGCAGCGGATACGCCCGCCTCGTGGCGGCGATTTCGGCCCTAGGTGGCCTGCTTTTTGGTTACGACACCGGAGTGATGTCCGGTGCCTTGCTCTTCATCGAGCGAGACTTCCACTTAAGCGCTGCCGCGGAAGGTGCAGTTACCTCGATGCTGCTGGTGGGCGCCGCGCTGGGCGCTCTGACCGGCGGACGTATTGCTGATGCTATTGGCCGCCGCTGGACCCTGATCGTCGGTGGTCTCATTTTCGTCGGCGGTTCCGTTGCCTGTGCTTTGGCAACCTCGGCGATTTCGCTGGGGGCGTCCCGCACAGTGCTGGGCTATGCCGTGGGCATGGTGTCCATTGTGGTGCCGATGTACATCTCCGAGATGGTGCCAGCGCATGTGCGTGGTGGGCTCGTCTCCTTGAATACGCTGATGATCGTGGTAGGCCAACTCGTGGCATTTCTGACCAATTCCGCGCTGGCTCACACCGGCAACTGGCGGCTCATGCTCGGTCTCGCAGCTGTTCCCGGGGCGATGCTCGCAATCGGCATGTTCTTCCTTCCGGATTCGCCGATCTGGCTGCTACGCCAGGGCCGACGGACGGATGCGGAGCGGGTATCCGATCGGCTGGGCGTGGAACTAGTGGATGCCAGCCCTGCGTCGACAAGCGCGCGGCAAGTGCGGGCAGCTGAGCTGGACGCGCTGCGGACGCCCTGGATTCGCCGGACGGTCGTAATCGCCATTTTGGTAGGGGTCACTCAGCAGATCACCGGCGTGAATGCGATCGTGTACTTCGCGCCGAAAATGATGAGCCTGGTGGGGATTTCCACCCAAAACGCCGTCTATACCTCAATTATCATCGGCACCGTATCGGTGATTGCCTGCTGGGTGGGCATGCTGCTGGTAGATCGCGTCGGTCGTCGACGCCTGCTCACGATTGGTCTGGTGGGCACATCCTGTTCGCTGGTGCTCTTGGCGGTCGCGTACAAGTTTGCCGAGTCCAACAAAGCGGCGTCCCTTTTGGTGCTGGTGTTGATGGCAGCTTTTATCGCCTTCCAGCAAGCCGCTGTGTCGCTAACCACCTGGCTGCTGCTTTCCGAACTTGTGCCACCCGCGGTGCGCGGTCTCGGCATGGGCATCGCTGGGCTCGGCCTCTGGGTGGCCAACTGGTTGGTCGCCCAGGGATTCCTCCCCATGGTCGAAGCGATTGGCGGCCCGCTATCCTTCCTCGTCTTCGCGGTCCTTGGCGGTCTGGCGTTGGTCTTTGTTCGGCGAAATGTTCCGGAGACAACCGGGCGTTCGCTTGACGACGTCGCGGCAGAAATGCGACGGAGAGCAGAAGCTTTTGGAGTTTAAGCTTCGATAGGTTAACATAGTTCATCGTGTCATGACTGGGGGACTTTTATCTCCAGTCTTTGCGGACTCGCCACAATCCCGTGGCTGAGTTTATTAATCTCGCGCAATGTAAGAAAGGAGCGCCCGAATGAAGGTCCGTAAATCCCTTCGGTCGCTGAAGAACAAGCCGGGCGCCCAGGTTGTGCGTCGTCGTGGCAAGGTCTACGTCATCAACAAGAAGGAGCCACGCTTCAAGGCTCGTCAGGGCTAAAGCGTTCTCTGCTTAACAATCCTCGAAAAGCCACTTACCCGCATTCCGGGTGGGTGGCTTTTCGCCTTAAATATGTTGCTCCGCACAACATCTGTTCGCTTGTTGTTCGCCCACAATTCACAGGCTGATTAATCAGCATCACCCTGCTATTTATTTATTAGCCATATCGTTATGCGATGTGAAAACTCTACATCGCTTAGCCGCAGTACTGTGTGCAGTCATGATGCCAACGGCGGGCATCGCGCACGCGGCAGAACCGCAGCCAGTTCACGCCGGTACCGAGACGAAACTTCAGCCAGGAACGCGCGTCGATAAGCCCGGCGCACGTGGCTCGATCGCTATCCTCCCAGACACTCAGTTCTATTCTCGCTACGGTACTGCGTCCAACGACCAGTACCACCTGCAGTTCCCAACGCTGCCTAATCCTTACGACGCGCAAACCGAGTGGATCGTCAAGCACCAGGACGAGTACCGGATCTCCATGACCCAGCACCTGGGTGACGTGGTGGATCAGTACCCGGACCCAGAGCAGTGGGACGTAGCGGACCGAGCGATGAAGAAGTTGGAAGATGCGGGCGCCCCTTACGCGATCATCCCAGGCAACCACGACTGCATGGGCTGCGATCCATGGCAGACGGACCCGGCGCTGATGTTCGGGCACTACCAGCAGTACTTCCCGAAGTCTCGCCAGGCTAAGTCATCCACCTTCGCTGGTGCTAGCCCTACAGGCCTGTCCAACTTCCATAAGTTCGAAGTATCCGGCGTGCCAATGATGAGCGTAAACCTTCCTTGGGAAGCTAACGACGCTGAAATGGAGTGGGCCGACGGCATCTTGAAGGCCAACCCGCACGTACCGACGATTGTTACCTCGCACCAAATCATCAACATCGACGGCGCCGGCGACCCACTGTCCACCCCGTTCGGCGAGAAGCTGTGGGACAAGGTAATCAACCCGAACCCACAGGTCTTCCTGACCTACAACGGCCACCACCACGGCGCAACCAACCGGGTGCTGAAGAACTCTGCCGGACTGCCAGTTTTCCAGCAGCTCATCGACTACCAGATGGCCTACCAGGGCGGTAACGGTGAGATGGCTCTCGTTGAATTCGACTTCACCAACAACCAGATCTCGCAGACCTCTTTCTCTCCTTGGGTACTGCAGAAGCCACAAGCCCAGCTCACTCAATTTGACCAGGCTTTGATGACCGACCCTGGTTCGACTTACACCTACGACTTTGACTTTGCCGCTCGCTTCTCCGCGATCGGTGCAGAATACCAGCCGACCGGCACCGTAGAATCTGCAACCGCAGCGTTGCAGAACCACATCAAGAGCACCTTCACCCCAGCCTCCGAAGTGAAGCGCCCAGCACCAGTCAACGCAGAGGACTACCCAAAGGTAGAGGGCACGCTGGCACACTGGCGTCCAACCAAGGATAAGGACGGCAAGATCTACTTCAAGGACGTCACCGGCAACGGCAACGACATGACCCAGAAGAGCACCGGTGGCACCGCGACCTTCTCTGACGATCACGCCGCAGACTCCGCATTGCCGAACTCCATTGACTTTGACCCAGCGGCAAAGCACATGTTCACCTACTTTGAAACCGATGAAAAAGCGCCGATCAACAACGAAACTTTCTCGAAGGGCTACACCTACGAGACGTTTATTAAGATCGACAAGGACTTCGGTGAAGCTAACCATTGGATGGGATTCATCTCCCGCTTCGGCCAGCGCAAAGATCTGCCAAACGTGGGCACCGACTCCGACTTGGAAGAACCACCAGCAGCGGGCGCAGTTTCCAGCCTGCGCGAGCTGCAGTGGGCATTCATGGAAACTAATCCGCAGGCACAGGGCCACTCGCTGTGGAGCTCCGACGTGCCAGCCGATGAATGGCTACACGTGGCAGTCGTAGACACCGGCGTTCCAGCAGACGGCGGCACCGGCTCCGTGACGATGTACGTCAACGGCGCACCAGTCCTGCGCAACGCCTACGGTCCACACGGTCTTGCTGCGCAAGACGGCAAGACCTGGATCATGGGTGGTTCTACCTACGCAGACCTGCTGAGCAAGGGCTTCTTCGGCAAGATCGGCGAGTCTCGCTTCGTCAACCGCCCACTGCTGCCGAATGAATGGCTCACCGCTCGCCCAAGTGCTGCGGAGAACCCTGCAGGCTCGACCGGTTCTTCCACTGGTTCTTCCCACCCAGTACTGGGCGGCTTGCTGGCATTCTTCTCCGTGCTTGGTGTGCTTGGTGCAGCTGCCACGCACTTCGCACCTCAGCTGCAAGCCCTCTTGGCCCAATGGGGCGTGAAACTGCCTCGCTTCTAACTAAAGAAGCTGTAAGCGCTTGAAAAGAGCCCGCGCCGGCGAATGTCGGTGCGGGCTCTTGCGTGACCAGGGGAGTGCTTTAGTGAGGTGTGGCGTGCAAGCTCTTACTTGGGGTGGGTGGATGTCGAGTCGCTTCCTTGTGGCCCGCGTGTAGCGAGGAGTTCAGCCTGGCCGACGTGATGTTTATAACAAAACGATAACTTTACGAGGCTGCTTGCTGGCAAAATCCCAGCGATGTGAGTTTGGGTGGCTACATCGGTGTAATTTCATGGGCTCGATGAGCGCAACATGTAGTGCTCGCAAGCAATGACATCCTGCGAATTCCCTCCATGTAACTACTATATGTAGTATCCGTTGCACTTTTTCACCACAACGTATAGTGTCGTTTCTTGTCACCGGGGCGCTGGTTAGAAAGCGTTAGCCGCGTTGTCGAGGCGCTCGCTTAAAGGCAGTGAAATCCTCAGACCGTCGGGGTGCACAACTAGATGTAGAAGCTTTATAACAAGGGTTAAAAGAGGGATCTCCATGGCAATCACCGTTTACAGCAAGCCAGCATGCGTACAGTGCACCGCGACGAAGAAGGCTCTCGACCGAGCAGGTCTCGAATACAACTTGGTAGATATCAGCATGGACGACGAAGCTCGTGACTACGTCATGGCTCTTGGCTACCTCCAGGCTCCAGTTGTTGAAGCAAACGGCGAGCACTGGTCTGGCTTCCGCCCAGAGCGGATCCGCAGCCTCGTTGCTGAAGTCGCTTAAATCCCGATAAGAATTGTCAACTTAATATCCGCCCCAGGCTTTCGCTGGACGTTGGCGCGTGCTGGCACGGTGCCAGAGATCCGTACCCGCTAGCCATCGCGTGGTCGTTCAGTCACAATGACCGAGCCTGGGGGTTTGCATCACAATGTCCGCCTCTTTCGGAAATATCGTCGGAGGCGGCCTTTGTATATGTAGCCCAAAAGTTTCGCTCACAAACGAAAGCGTGCATATGCTGATCGTCTATTTTTCGTCTGCCACGGGTAATACCCACCGCTTCGTCGAAAAGCTCGGTTTGCCGTCGAAACGCATTCCGCTGCACAAAAGCGACGAGCCGCTCAAGGTGGATGAGCCCTATGTGTTGATTTGCCCGACGTATGGGGGAGGGGCGTCGATTAGCGGCAAGGAGCCGAAGCCGGTTCCCGTGCAGGTGATCAGGTTTCTTAATGACCCGCACAACCGGAGCTTTATCCGCGCGGTGGTCGCGGGCGGGAACTCTAATTTCGGCACAGACTTCGGCGTTGCCGGGGACATGATTGCCAAGAAATGCAACGTCCCGTACGTCTACCGTTTTGAGTTGATGGGCAATGAAGAAGATGTCGCGATCCTGCGTAAGGGCTTGCTGGACAATGCCCATGCGCTGGGGTTAGAGCCCCGTCGCACTGCGTAACTTTGAAAAACAGCTAATCTCGATTTCGAGCAAGAACACACCACAAAAGAAGGAAAACTAGTGAGCCTCGTAAATGAATCCATCAAGGATCCAATGGCAGCCGCGGATCAGCTCGATTACCATGCGCTCAACGCGCTGCTGAACCTTTACGACGAAAACGGCCAGATCCAGTTTGACAAGGACCGCGCGGCCGCTCGCCAGTTCTTCCTCCAGCACGTCAACCAGAACACAGTGTTCTTCCATAACCTGGAAGAAAAGCTCAACTACCTGCTGGAAAACCAGTACTACGAGCCTGAGGTGCTGGAGAAGTACGACTTCGCCTTCACCAAATCCCTCTTCAAGCGCGCCTACGCCGTGAAGTTCCGCTTCACCACCTTCCTCGGCGCCTACAAGTACTACACTTCTTACACACTGAAGACCTTCGATGGAAAGCGCTACCTGGAGCGCTTCGAAGACCGCGTTTGCATGGTTGCACTCACGCTTGCCGACGGCGACAAGCAACTGGCCGAACACCTCGTGGACGAAATCATGTCCGGGCGTTTCCAGCCAGCCACCCCAACGTTCCTGAACTCCGGTAAGGCCCAGCGCGGCGAGCCAGTGTCCTGCTTCCTGCTGCGCATCGAGGACAATATGGAGTCCATCGGTCGCTCCATCAATTCCGCGCTGCAGCTGTCCAAGCGCGGCGGTGGCGTGGCCCTGCTGCTGTCTAACCTGCGCGAGGCCGGCGCGCCGATCAAGAAGATCGAGAATCAGTCCTCTGGTGTCATCCCCGTGATGAAGCTGCTCGAAGACTCTTTCTCTTACGCCAACCAGCTGGGGGCTCGTCAAGGTGCCGGTGCAGTGTACCTGCACGCACACCACCCGGACATCATGAAGTTCCTGGATACCAAGCGCGAAAACGCCGACGAGAAGATCCGTATTAAGACCCTTTCTCTTGGTGTGGTTATCCCGGACATTACGTTCGAGCTGGCCAAGAAGAACGACGACATGTACTTGTTCTCCCCGTACGATGTTGAGCGCGTGTACGGCAAGCCATTCGCGGACGTGCCGATCTCCGAGCACTACGACGAAATGGTAGAGGACGGCCGCATCCGCAAGACCAAGATCAACGCGCGTACCTTCTTCCAGACGCTCGCCGAGATCCAATTCGAGTCCGGTTACCCGTACATCATGTTCGAGGACACGGTTAATGCGGCAAACCCAATCAAGGGGCGCATTACCCACTCGAACCTGTGCTCCGAGATTCTGCAGGTATCCACGCCGTCCACTTTCAATGCTGACCTGTCTTACCAGGAAATTGGCGAGGACATTTCCTGCAACCTTGGTTCGCTCAACATCGCGATGGCCATGGACTCACCGGACTTTGAAAAGACCATCGAGACGGCTATTCGTGGCCTTACCGCAGTGTCCGAGCAGACCTCGATTGATTCCGTGCCTTCCATTAAGAAGGGCAACGATGCTGCTCATGCCATCGGCTTGGGCCAGATGAACCTGCACGGCTACCTCGGTCGCGAGCGCATCCACTACGGCTCAGAAGAAGGCTTGGACTTCACCAACGCCTACTTCGCTGCCGTGCTCTACGAAGCACTGAAGGCATCCAACAAGATTGCCAAGGAACGTGGCCAGAAATTCCAGGGCTTTGCAGAATCCAAGTACGCCGACGGCTCCTACTTCGACGATTTCAACGTAGAAGACATGCAGCCAAAGACTGAGCGCGTGAAGGAGCTGTTCGCGAACTCCACGGTGCACACCCCAACCGCTGAGGAATGGGAAGCGCTCAAGCGTTCCGTCATGGAATACGGCCTGTTCAACCGCAATCTGCAGGCGGTGCCACCTACGGGTTCGATTTCCTACATCAACCACTCCACCTCATCGATCCACCCGATCGCTTCCCGCATCGAGATCCGCAAGGAAGGCAAGATTGGGCGCGTCTACTACCCGGCGCCGTTCATGACGAACGACAACCTCGAGTACTACGAAGACGCCTACGAGATTGGTTTTGAAAAGATCATCGACACTTACGCTGTCGCCACCAAGTACGTCGATCAGGGCCTGTCGCTGACGCTGTTCTTCAAGGACACCGCCACCACTCGCGACATTAACCGCGCGCAAATCTACGCGTGGCGCAAGGGCATCAAGACGATTTACTACATCCGGTTGCGCCAGACCGCACTGGAAGGCACCGAAGTGCAAGGTTGCGTGAGCTGCCAGCTCTAGGCCTTGGCGAGGGGCGTCGGTGAAGCATTACGCTTTTCGACGCCCCTCTTGTCGTCCCTACAGCTCCCGGGCGAGGGCCCAGGCATGTTCGATCATCTCCCGCAGTACGTCTAGGTCCACGCGGGCCAGCCGAGTGATGTAGATGCACCCTTTGCCGCGTTTGACGGGCCCGAGGCGCTCAAAGAACGGCTCGAATTCGTCCGCGTCGCAGGCGAGGTACAAGGAGATCTGTCGTTCTGCCACCGCGAAACCCACGCGGGCGGCGGTGCCGGAGTGACCGGAAGCGTAGGTGTAGTCGTAGGAACCAAAGCCGATGATTTTTCGGCCCCACACTACCGGTGGAAGTCCGGTGACCTCCTGAAATAAGTCAACGAGGTATTCTCCGTCGGCGCGTTTTGCGTCCGAGAGTTCGGAAAATACCTCGTCAGGATTAGTGGGGGAGGGGGCGGTTTTCATGTCCTAAAGTATGGCACGTCCCGCCCGATTTGCACGGTGCCGTTTTACTTGGCGTTCAGCAGTTGGCGGGTCAGCTCTGCCGCCTTATCCTCTTCGCGGTTGTAGATCGCGTCGGCTAGCTGCTCGAACAGATCAATGAACTGATCTTTCGGGGATTCGGTGAATAGTCCGAGGTCGTAATGTCCGGTGATTACCGCAGTAATCGCTGGGACCAGCGCTGCGAACATCTCGTTGCCGGAGCAGCGCAGAATCATCGCATGGTATTCAATGTTGAGGTCTAGGTACTCGCGGCTCGCGCCCCGGCCTTGGGCGCCCATGGCACGCATCTGCTCAGCCAATTCGCGCATCTTCAGCGCGTCCTTCTGGCTGGCCGCGATAGCCGTGATCCGGGCTGCCTGCGGCTCGATAGCCTCACGAAGAGCAGTCAACGAGCGCAGCTGTTCCTCGCGCTCAGCCGGAATCTGCAGACGCCAACGAATGATTGGTTCCGCGAACACCGACCACTGGTCTTTAGGCAGTACAGTGATACCGACGCGACGTGACGATGCCACCATGCCGAGGTGCTCCAACGCACGCATGGTTTCGCGCGCAACCGTGCGAGAGATAGAAAAAGACTCGCACAAAGTTTGCAGGGTGAATTTCTCACCTGGCTGAATCTTGCCACTCACGATATCCAGACCGATGTGGTCGAGCACTGTTTCCAGTAGGGGCGCATGTGGGCGCATAGGCATGGACATTCGAGTGATTCCTTCTACTTCTAGTTAGCTCTTCAACTGTGGTGTATCCAGTTAACTTTCTGCCCCCCGATCACGAGCAGACCACCAACAACGACCAAGCCCGAGCAGGGCCTTATCGACGGCACGTCACTGGCGCAAGCAACCCGCTCAGGCTGGCGTGCCGAACTTGGTTGATAGAAAAGGCCTTTTGAACCCTTTCCTAGCTAATCAAAAGCGCTTCTTGCATGACTTGTGTCGGAAGATCATCCTCCGGTGCCAAAAGGTGGCCCCAATTGCATGGGGAGTTATGCAGGCTTTTAATTAAACCATTGAAAGAAAACCTAATTGATCAACAGCCCAAAATCCAGATGATTTCCTGTGTGTCAACTGGCAATGAGCACGGTTGATAGGAAAAAAGACATAGGAGCGAAGTGGAAGCTGTAAATCGATTTCGCTGCGTCTTTTAATTGAAATCTTTCGAAAGATTCCGTGAACTGCATTAATTGCAATGCGCTGCTAAAACCTTGTGTCGTTAGTTGGGTGTTGCGTGAGGTTTCGATGTGATTTTGCTGGTGTAAGCGCGATGCTGTCTTGTGACGGTGTGATATTTTTCTTAATTTGAGAAATGGATCACCCGTAGGTCAATTTTGAATGAAACTAAAGTTAATCTCAGGTTAAGAACTGCTTCGGAAGGGAAGGGGTTGGAACGCCAACGGCCCCCGCCGTGCGGAGGCCGTCGAAATCGAAATGATGATTTGCTGTTTTGCTACGCGGTTGCGTTTCGAGAGCCCAGTTCGGAATCGATGCGCAGCAAACCGGAGCCATCTTCACCGACGATGCGGATGCGATCCAGAATCTCGCGAACCGTTGCCACTTCCTCAATCTGCTCTGCAAGGAAAGAGTCGATGAGCGGGCGAGCATCGTAATCCTTTACTTCGTCCACGATCGCAGCCAGATTGCGAACCTTGTCAGAAATCTTATGCTCATGCGTCAGTGCAGCCTCGAACACTGCCAGTGCAGTAGCCTCCGGACGTGCCGGAGCTGGAATTGCTTGAATGGCTGGGGTTACATCACGGGCAGCTAAGTGCTCCGCGAACAACTGCGCATGGGTGAGTTCTTCAGCGGACTGTGCACGCAGCCAATCCCGCATGCCGTTTAGTCCTAGGTCATCCACAATGTAGGACAGTTGCAGGTAGGTTAGTGCGGCTTCGAGTTCGGCAGTAACTTGATCATTGAGGGCTTCTTTGAGCTTTTCATGCATGGTCATACCTCCAGTCTAATGAAAACCTCGGCCGATGGGGGTTATTAGTGCTCTTAAGTCCGCACTTGCTCTCGGCATTTGCTCTCCGCATTTGCTCTCCGCCGGGTGCGCCTGAGCTTTTGGTGTCTTTGGTTCTGCCGTTTTTGGCGTGTTTTCGGCAGAGGTGGAGACACTTGATTGCTTGGCGCGTTGCGGGTGTTTTTGGTGTCTTTATCTTTGTCGCTTTTGGCTCATTTCCGGCAGAGATAAAGACACTCGTGTGTCCTGCGGGCGCCTCCACACCAAAAAACCAGTGCCGCATGCAGGGAAACCGCCGATTCCCTGGACAAAAACGTTGATTACCGGGCAGATCGGCGAGGTCTGCGATGGCCAAGTAAGGTGAGAGCATCACCTCCCTCAGCCTGAGGCCCGCGGATTGCTGGACGCTAGTAGTGCGGGGGAGAGTTTGGGAAATGAAAGGAATATTGAGGTCACTATGGCGCCTTTTATGGACGCGGCATCTCCGTCGCATCGTCACAATGATAAGGAAAAGGAAATCGCCCCGATTTCTGCGATCAACTGGAACGATATTCCTGATGAGAAAGACCAAGAAGTTTGGGATCGTCTGACAGGCAATTTCTGGCTTCCAGAAAAAGTCCCAGTGTCTAATGACATCAAGACCTGGGAGATGTTCAACGAGCAGGAGCGTCTGACCACGATGCGCGTGTTCACGGGCCTTACTCTCCTGGACACGATTCAGGGCACGGTCGGCGCAGTTAGTTTGATCCCGGATGCGCAGACTCCTCATGAAGAGGCTGTGCTAACCAACATTGCCTTCATGGAGTCGGTGCATGCCAAGAGTTACTCCAATATTTTTATGACTCTGGCTTCCACCGCAGAGATCAATGATGCGTTCCGCTGGTCGGAGGAAAACGAGAACCTCCAGAACAAGGCCAAGATTATTCTTGACTTCTACGATGGCAAGGATCCGTTGAAGCGGAAGGTTGCCTCCACGTTGCTGGAGTCTTTCCTGTTCTACTCGGGCTTCTATCTCCCGATGTACTGGTCTTCGCATGGCAAGCTCACCAACACTGCGGACATGATTCGCCTGATCATCCGTGACGAGGCAGTCCACGGGTACTACATCGGTTACAAGTATCAGCGTGCGCTCGAGCAGGAGACGCAGGCGCGCCGGGATGAGATGAAGGAGCACACCTTCGAGCTTGTCTTCGAGCTGTATGACAACGAGACGCAGTACACCGAGGATCTTTACGACACTTTGGGCTGGACCGAGGATGTTAAGAAGTTCTTGCGCTACAACGCGAACAAGGCGCTGAACAATCTCGGCTACGAAGGCCTGTTCCCTGCGGATGACACTCGGGTTTCCCCGGCTATTTTGTCCGCGCTGTCGCCTAATGCTGACGAAAACCACGATTTCTTCTCCGGCTCCGGCTCGTCCTATGTCATTGGCAAGGCCGAGAACACGACCGATGACGACTGGGATTTCTAAGCTTTTCGACGCCCACCTGCGCCGGATCATTGGGGCTAGCTAAGAAGTAAACCTTCTGGCTGGCCCCTTATTCGGGTGTTTTGCAAGGTGGGGGAGGGGAAAGTTCCCCCAAAAATCGTGTTTAGTGTCACAGTTTAGCGTGGAACTTAATGCTCATTTTTGGTTTCGCACCCCCGAGCCCCTTGAAGGGTTACCGTGAACAGCGATGAAACGCTAGAGTAATGCAGGTAACCGACTCTGATGGGCCGGATGTTTACTTGTGCCTCATGGAGAAGTGTGGGGCATAATACAGAAAAGCCCACGATTTTCAGGGGATTTTCGCGTAGTCAGGAGGAACTAATGACCGCTGTAGCGCCTAAGGTCGACCACTCGGTCGCGCCAGCAAGGCCTGCACCGTCCGGCACTGCCCGCAAGGGATCTTTTGCCTGGAAGATGTTGACCACCACCGACCACAAGCAGCTGGGCATCATGTACATCATCATGTCTTTCAGCTTCTTCTTCCTCGGTGGCCTGATGGCTCTGCTTATTCGTGCCGAGCTGTTTACCCCGGGTTTGCAATTCTTGTCCAATGAGCAGTTCAACCAGCTGTTCACCATGCACGGCACCGTGATGTTGCTGCTGTATGGCACCCCGGTGGTGTGGGGCTTTGCAAACTTTGTGCTGCCGCTGCAGATTGGCGCGCCGGACGTGGCATTCCCTCGTCTGAACGCTTTGGGTTTCTGGCTGACCACCATCGGTGGTGTCGCCATGCTCTCCGGCTTCCTGACCCCAGGCGGTGCGGCTGACTTCGGTTGGACCATGTACTCCCCACTGTCCGATGCAATCCACTCCCCGGGTATTGGCTCTGACATGTGGATCGTTGGCGTTGGCGCTGGTGGCGTTGGCACCATTGCTTCCGCAATTAACATGATCACCACCATCCTGTGCCTCCGCGCCCCTGGTATGACCATGTTCCGTCTGCCAATCTTCACCTGGAACATCTTCGTTGTTTCCGTGATTGCTCTGCTGATCTTCCCAGTGCTGACTGCAGCTGCTTTGGGCGTGCTGTACGACCGCAAGCTGGGTGGACACCTTTATGATCCAGGCAACGGCGGTTCCATCATGTGGCAGCACCTGTTCTGGTTCTTCGGTCACCCAGAGGTTTACGTTCTGGCACTGCCATTCTTCGGCATCGTTTCTGAAGTCGTGCCTGTGTTCTCCCGTAAGCCAATGTTCGGCTACGTCGGCCTGATCTTCGCAACCCTGTCCATCGGTGCACTGTCTATGGCAGTGTGGGCACACCACATGTTCGTCACCGGCGCTATCCTGCTGCCATTCTTCTCCTTCATGACGTTCCTGATTTCCGTGCCAACCGGCGTTAAGTTCTTCAACTGGGTTGGCACCATGTGGAAGGGCCACATCTCTTGGGAGACCCCAATGGTGTGGGCTATGGGCTTCATGGTTACCTTCCTCTTCGGTGGTCTGACCGGTATTATGCTGGCTTCGCCTCCACTGGACTTCCACGTTTCTGAGTCCTACTTCTTGATTGCTCACTTCCACTACACCCTGTTCGGCACCATCGTGTTCGCATCGTGCTCCGGCGTGTACTTCTGGTTCCCGAAGATGACCGGTCGCATGTTGGACGAGAAGCTCGGCAAGATGCACTTCTGGCTCACCTTCATTGGCTTCCATGGCACCTTCCTGATCCAGCACTGGATCGGCAACATGGGTATGCCACGTCGTTACGCCGACTACTTGGATTCCGACGGCTGGACTTGGATGAACCAGGTCTCCACTGTATTTGCCTTCATCCTTGGCCTTTCGGTGATCCCATTCGTATGGAACGTCTTCAAGTCCTGGCGCTACGGCGAGATCGTCACCGTGGACGATCCATGGGGTTACGGCAACTCTCTGGAGTGGGCAACCTCCTGCCCTCCTCCTCGCCACAACTTCACCTCCCTGCCACGCATCCGCTCCGAGCGCCCAGCGTTCGAGCTGCACTACCCACACATGGTGGAAACCATGCGTGCTGAGGCACACACCGGCCGCCACTAGGCTCGGCGGGATAGAGGCTGAAGTCTCCTAGACTCGCACATAACGCGTTACCTCTGCTCCTCCTCACGAGGGAGTGGGGGTAACGCGTTTTTTGTATTGAGGGATTCTGAAACAATTAACGGCATGGATTATTTGATTAGCGTCCACGGCACTGACCGCAGCGGGGTAAGCGCTGCCTTTTTCCGCGTGTTGTCCGCCCACGATGCGCAGCTTATCGACGTCGAACAAACAACGTTTCGGGGCCAACTAAACCTCGCCGCGCTGATCGATATTCCAGAGCACAAAGTGGACATGATGGCCCAGGGGTTGCACGAGACCCTTAAAGGGTATGGCCAGGTCGTGCGCGTCGATAAGCATGTACCGGGGCTGTCGGCCGCTTCGACGCACGTGATGGTGCTGCTGGGTACGTCGATTGGTGCCGCTCAGGTGCACGCAGTGGGACTCACCCTGGCAAACTATGGCGCCAATATTGATGCGATCCGGCGACTCACTGACCAGCCGGTGACCGCGATTGAGATTGATCTGACGGTAGCGAACCCAGCACCGGGCGGGGGAGTGCCACTACGGCGGGCGCTGGCGCAGCTATCCCAGGAGATTGGCTTGGATATCGCGATTGAACGGGCTGGCCTGCAGCGCCGGGGCAAGGGACTTATTTGCTTCGATTGCGATTCCACCCTGATTACCGGTGAGGTCATTGAAATGCTGGCCGCACATGCAGGTAAAGAGGTTGAGGTTGCTGCGGTTACGGATCGGGCGATGCGAGGTGAGTTGGACTTCGAAGAATCGCTGCGGGAACGAGTGGCTACGCTCGCCGGGCTGGATGCAGGGGTTATTGGTCAGGTGGCGTCCCAACTTCAGTTGTCAGCGGGGGCTCGGACTACGATCCGGACGCTTAAGCGTTTTGGCTACAAGATTGCGGTGGTATCTGGCGGGTTTATTCAGGTATTGGAAGGCTTGGCGGAAGATCTGGAGTTGGATTTTGTCCGGGCCAACAAGCTGGAAGTTGTCGACGGCAAGCTTACTGGGCGGGTAGTCGGGCCTGTGGTAGACCGCCAAGCGAAGGCTGCAGCGCTCGCTGAATTCGCTACGGAATGTGGGCTGGAGCTTTCGCAGACTGTTGCAGTGGGGGATGGGGCCAATGACATTGACATGATCTCCGCTGCTGGATTGGGGATTGCATTTAATGCCAAACCGGCTTTGCGTGCAGTCGCAGATGCGTCGGTGACTACGCAACATTTGGACGAAGTTCTTTACATGCTGGGGCTTTCGCAACAGGAAGTCGCGGAGGCCGAGCAGGATCGGTGCAATGGCTGATCAGCGGTTTACGCCAGGGTTGCTAGAGATCGCGCATCGACGCTTGCAGTTGGTGCTGGATCCGGATCGGGATGGTGAAGACCCAGCGCGCCCCGAAACAGTGCAGGCAATGCCGATCGTGCTCAATATTCCTAAGTCGTCGCAGCCCGACCGCACGGCACTGCTAGAAGCCGCCGCTAGAGCAGTTGTTGCTGCATGCCTTGATGATCGAGCGGGATCTGAAACGGCGTACGCGGAAGCGTTGGGTAGCTGGTATGGGGCTCGGATTCGCAAGATTGCTCGGCGCGCGCGAAATACGCCTTGGCAACGAGCGCAGCTCGTCCCAGGCGTCACCATTGCACATGGCGGAGCTGAAGCGCGCGCCTGCGTGCCGAGTCCCGTGCAGGATACCGATCCGGCGCTGGCTAAGTTGCAAATCGGGGGCACGGATCTGCCGGCTTCCGCGGCTGCGGAATTAAGACTGGGCGTGCCACTGATCGTGGTGGATGCGGGACTTGCGATGAGCGTCGGCAAGGCAGCGGCTCAGGTGGGACATGGTTCGATGCTATTGGCAGCACATATGCCGTTGGATTGGGTGACTGCGTGGGCAGCTACGGGCTTCGACCTTCAAGTTCGAGAGTTGCCTACGTCCGAGTTTCGCGAGGTGTGCGCCCAGCCAGGCGCAGTGTTGGTGCAAGATGCGGGCTACACTGAGGTAGCTCCGGGATCCGTGACGGTTGCCGCACTACCGACGGCGCAGGTATAAGCACCGGATTGCTCAGGAGTAGCATGACTAGGCGTGAAGAAGGATCGGATTACCACTAAGGGCTGGGTGCCTGATCAGCACGGGGCATGGGTGATGGTCACAGTGCCGCTGTTGCTGGGCAGCGGGCTTTCGCGGCCAGGTTGGTTACATGCCCTTTTGGCCGTGGCGTGGTTCTTTGGATACTTCGCGTTCTTTGCTGCTGGCTGGTGGTTACGCGTACGAGGTCGAAAGCGTGCAGCGTACCTTCCAGCGATGATGGCCTACGGTTCGGTGTCTGCGCTAGCTACTGTGGCTGTGGTTTGCCTGCGGCCGGAATTGTTGGTCTGGGGTGCAGCGTTTGCACCGCTGGTCGCGGTAGCTGTGTGGGAAGCTTATCGACGCCGCCCGCGTTCCCTAATCTCTGGTCTGGCGACTGTACTGGCCTCAAATCTAATGTTTCCCGTGGCCTGGCAGTTAGGCGGCGGCGATCTCTCCGGTGTGGTGTGGGCGCGGACAGCGGTGTTGGCGGCGTATTTTTGCGGCACAATTTTTGTGGTGAAGACGCTTATCCGAGAGCGCAGAAACCAATCGTTTTGGAAGTGGTCCTATCTCTACCATGTAATAGCCCTGGTAGGAGTAGCGGTGCTGGCAGCGCAACACCTGGTGCACTGGGGCGCGGTTCCTGTGTTCTCCCTGCTGTTTTTGCGCTCGGTGGTAGTGCCACATCTCAGTATGCGTCGAGCCACTCCATTATCGCCGAAAACGGTTGGTGTGCTGGAGATGGTGTGCACCTTGATCGTTTCCTGGATCACGGTTGTGGGGCTACCGTAAATGTGATGGGGGTAACCTGAAAGTTAACGATTTAGAAACGAACATGGCAGTCGCTTGGGTTCCCAGTTAAGATGCCTTATTTGGATAAGGTTTCCAGCTAATGCTGGAACGATGGCCGAAACGAGAAGGATGATGAGTTCGAAATGACAACTCCTAATGGTGGACCTGAAGGGGCAAACAACAATCCGTTTGGCCAGCAGCCTGCGCAACCGCACGGCGAAGCGAATGGGGCGCAAGGATTTCCTACCTACCCGAACGGCCCAGAAGAAAACCCGTTTGGCGGTTCCAGCCAGCCTTATGGACAAGGGGCCTACGGCTACGAGCAAAATCAGGGGTACCAGCAATACAACCAGCCACAAACTGCGTTGCAGCCTGGAAAGTTTGATGCAATCGATTCACTGGGGCAGGCATGGAAAATTTTCATGGAAAAGCCTGGCGCATGGATTCTTTCGTCTTTGGTGTACATCGTCATTTTTTCGGTTGTCTTTTTTGGTTCGTACGTGCCAATGATCTTTTCGATCATAAACTCCACAGATCCGGTAACTGGTGAGGTCAAGGACGTAAACCCAACGTCTATGGTTTTGTCGGGTATCGGTATCTTGATTGCCACCATCGCGATAATGCTGTTCCAGATCGTGTGTTTGCGGGAAGCTATGTACGCAGTTGCCGGAAAGCGACCAGAGTTCCGGGACTTCTTCACTTACAAGCGTTTTGGAATGATCTTCCTCGTATCGATTGTGGTCTCTGTGCTTGTTTTCCTTGGTCTCATTGCACTTGTTATCGGTTCGTTGGTAGTCGGTTTCTTCTTGACTTTCGCCACTGTGGCCGCCGTGGAGGAAGACGCTACCGTGGGAAGCTCGATCAAGAATTCCGTCAATGTGGTCAAGGCTAATGCCGTGCAAACCCTGATTCTGCTTTTGGTTTTGATTGCGATCAGTGCCATTGGCGGTTCCATCCTGATTGGCTACGTGGTTGTCTACCCAATCGTCTACCTCAGCTACGCACACGCATATCGCACGGCACAGGGCCTGCCGGTGGTTCGACGCTCTTAATAAGAGCACAGATAGGAAGCCGAGCCGGTCTGGCGTCGTCAAGCGCCTAGGCTCGGCTTTTTTGGTCGCTTCTTTTTAACAATTCCTTTTACTGCGCTGCGTCTTAATCGGAATTTGGGCATAATCAACGTGTTAGCAGCGCAGCCTCAGCCGTTTTGAGTCGGCTGCATTTCTAGCAACTAGTGAAAGGTTTCTGCATGTCTAACCCGTTTGATCCGTATCCGCACCAACCGGAAGGTCAACCAAGCAACCCGTGGCAAGCGCAGCAGAATCCATATCAGGTTCAGCAGCCATATCAGCAGCCGTTCCCGCAGGGGCCACAACCAAGCGGTGCGACGCAGTCTTTTTATGGCGTAGCCTGGAACATTTTCACGAATAACGCCGGCGCCATCATCGGTGCCGGATTTGTGTATTTGTTGGCAGCGATTCTCTTGATGGTCTCGCTTATTCTTCCGATATCGCTCTTGCCTGGGGTTTCCAGCACAGAAACCGGTGGTGAACTCTCGGATGCCCTAGGGATGACCGCTGCGATCGTCGTGCTTGGTCTGGCCGGGTTTGTGCATTGTATGTACATAGCGAACCTGCAGCGAGTAACTGAGCAGGTCTGGCATACCGGTCAAAAAGTGAACTTTACTGATATGTTCCGTTTCCACCGGGTGGGTGTCGTCTTCGTTGCCGGGTTACTGTGGCTGGCGTGCTACATGCTCGGGGCGGTGGTGGTGCTGATCGGAGCTTTGGTCGCTGCCTTTTTCTTGATGTATTTCTTGCCAGCCGCAATGCATCACGGCGTTGGGGCAGCCTTCAGTCGCTCTTGCTCGTTGGCTAAAAACAACGCGACCGAAACCGTCGTATTGCTACTGATCATTATCGGTTTCATGATCTTGGAAAACTTTAGTTTCGGTCTGGTTGGCATTATTACTACCCCGTTGGTCGCCATGTACCAGACCGTTGCTTACCTCATGTTTGACCAGAAGCAGCGGCCATCAAACCTGCAGATCACGCCGCAATATTTTCCCGGCAGCTGATCGCGGGATCTCTTGCACAAAATGCACGGCGCGCACGCGCTCATAGCCAGCCACACGCCCCGAGAGCCAAGCTATGAGTTCGGAGTCCGTAATAGGCGAGGAAGCCACCACGAAGGCTTCGGGCCGTTCTTCGCCATCGGCTCCGAATCCTCTGGCTACTGCGACGTCTGCCACGGCCGGGTGGGCTGCGAGTAGGCGTTCCAACTTCACCGGGGACACCTGGAAACCATGTGATTTGATCACGTCTTTGAGACGGTCGATGACTACCACCGAGCCGTCGTCAAGCTGACGCACGAGGTCCC
Source organism: Staphylococcus chromogenes (assembly GCA_032468405.1). GTDB lineage: Bacteria > Actinomycetota > Actinomycetes > Mycobacteriales > Mycobacteriaceae > Corynebacterium. The sequence continues at coordinate 60,434 of JAUDUO010000008.1, read as the reverse complement.
CGGTACGCAGCCAACCGTCGACAAGCGCTTGCTCGGTGGCCAGAGGATCACCGAGGTATCCACGCATGACCTGCGGCCCGCGCACCCACATCTCGCCGATGTTGGCCGGCTCCCCGTGCGCATCGCGCACGCTTATCGACGTCCCAGGTAGTGGGTGTCCAATCGATTCGGGCGCGGTGCCCTCTTGCCAGGCCAAATGCGTGACCGGCGCAGCCTCAGTAAGCCCAAAGCCTTGAATGATCCGCGCTTGAATACGCTTTTCCGCCGCCTGAGCGATAGCGATGTTAAGTGGGGCGGCACCAGACACCACGGTGTGTAGCGAACTGAAATCCACTTCGCTGACTAGTGGATCCTGAGCTAACAAAGTGGCGAGCGGGGGAGCGATGAAAGTGAGTCCCACTTGATAGCGCTCATGGGCGTGGAGAAAAGAGTGACGTTCGTACGGTTGGGCAACGACTCGAGCCCGCAACGCGAGTGGCACGTTGAGCAGCGCAGTCAGTCCGTAGATATGCGAGTATGGCAAGACCGATAAGCAGGTATGCCCGGCTTGTAACGGCAGTACCTGTGCAAATTGCTCGATATTGGCAGCGAGAGCACGATGTGGCAGCATAACGGCCTTGGGCGTTCCCGTGGTGCCGGAACTGAACGGCAAGCAGGCCAGCTGTTCCGGATCGATCCTGACTTCTGGCCTGGTCAGCGCGCCTCGCGATGCCCGCAATTCGGACATGTCGGCCTGGGTGAGCAATAGCTTGGCATCGGCGGCAGCTAACTGCGCATCTCTATCGGCAGCGGTGACATGGACACCGATCGGCGTGACCACAGCACCCAACTTGGCGATCGCATGGAAAGCAATCGCAAAATCTGCTCCGTTGGCCAGCTGCATGCCCACCACCTGGTGCTCCCGCACGCCACGGGCGTATAACCTGGTGGACACATCCTCGATTTGCTCCGCTAACTGCGGGTAAGTCAGCTCCTCATCGGCGTTGACAAGCGCGGTCTGCTCTGGAAGCTGATCGCCAAAGACTGTGTCGTAGAGACTGCGCTGTCCCCAGTTGCCCTGTGTCATTGCGATACCAACCTTTTCAATGCAGCCTTGACGGTGTCAGAATTTGTTGTTGCCCAAAATGGTGGCATCGACCTGCGTAGGAAGGACCCATAGCGCTTCTTCACCAGCCGGTTATCCAACACGGCAACGACACCGCGGTCGGATACATGGCGCAGCAATCGACCCGCCCCTTGCGCCATGAGTAGCGCAGCATGCGTGGCGGCGACTTCCATGAAACCGTTTCGGCCTTCCGCATCCGCCGCCTCTTTTCGAGCCTGGAGTAGCGGATCATCGGGGCGGGGAAACGGGATCCGGTCAATAACCACCAACGAACACGCTTTACCTGGCACGTCTACACCTTGCCAAAGCGTCAGCGTGCCAAATAAGCAGGAGTTATCATCCTTGGCAAACTTATCGACGAGCACGCCCGTGGCATCCTCGCCCTGACACAGAACATCAAACGGCAACCTAGCCCGCATGGCTTCAGTAGCCTGCTCTGCCGCTCGCTTGGAAGAAAACAACCCGAGAGTGCGCCCACCAGCGGACATGATGAGTTCATAGAGTTCGTCTAGAGTCTCCGGCGGCAACCCATCGCGCCCAGGATCAGGAAGGTGGGCCGCTGTGTACAAAATTCCCGATTTTGCCGGGTCAAACGGAGTTCCGGCATCCAAGCTGTCCCACGTGCCCTTGGGCAGTCCCCATCCAGCGGCCATGGCATCGAAGTTACCGCCGATCGTGAGCGTAGCGGAGGCCAAAATAACGGTTTGTTCCGAAAAAAGACGTGAATGTAGCAGCCCCGCTACCGAAAGCGGTGCAACTCGGAGTGTGGTGGTACCGCGACGCTCATCACGCGTCAACCACACCACGTCCTGGTGCTTAGCCGGGTCCGACTGCGCGAACACTTCCATGATGCGGATAATTGCGTCATGTAAGTCCTGCAGGTGATTGGTGAGGTTTTGTCGCTCAGCATTGCGCTCTGGGTCATTGGCGGCTTCGCCTTCCGGCGACCTAGAGATCGTTTCTTTCAACGACCACAATGCGTCCTTGATAGCGAGCAGGGCATTTTGTGCTGGTAACGGCATAGACTTCCACCGCCCCTCGTCGGCGGTGAGGAAGGCGTCTTCGAGGTCCTTGGCGATGTCGCTGAGTTTTTCGTCCCGCCCCTCTGCGCCTAACTTCCCGGCGCGCTTGGCTGCCAGGTTCAGCGAGGTTACCGAAATTTCACTCGTTGCAACCGCAGTGATGCGTCCATCCAATTCGTGAGCTTCATCGATGATCACCACATCATGCTCCGGCAAAATGTTGACATCAGCGAGCGCATCAATAGCAAGCAAGGCGTGATTAGTGACGATCACATCCACATCCTGCGTTTTCTTCCGTGCTAACTCAGCAAAACACTCTTCGCCATGCGGACACCGATTGGCGCCGAGGCATTCTCGCGAACTCACCGATACCTGCCGCCACGCCAGATCTGGCACGCCGGGCTCAAGGTGATCCCGATCGCCGGTCTCGGTATCCTGCGCCCACTCATTCACGCGGGCCACGTGTTTCCCCAGCCAGGAGAGCTCTTGTTCGTCGAGAAGCGCTTCGGGTTCGGCCACGTCCGACGCCGCAATCTTGTTGAGGCACAGGTAGTTTTGACGACCTTTCATGATCGCAAAACTTGGCTCCTTTTCCAGCAGGGGCGCTAATGACTGGGCCAATCGCGGAAGGTCGCGCTCCACGAGCTGTCGCTGCAGTGCGATCGTCGCCGTGGACACGATTACCGTTGTCCCGGTGGCTTGCGCGTGTCGAATCGCTGGCACCAGGTATGCCAGCGACTTTCCGGTACCGGTTCCAGCTTGAACTGCGAGGTGCCGCTCGGAGTCCATCGCCTTGGTGACGGCCTCTGCCATGCGAGACTGGCCTTCTCGACGCGCGCCGCCCAGGCCCGCTACCGCGGCCTCCAACAGCTCGGCGGTGGAAGGAAGATCGGGTTTCGTCATCGCTGCTTTCCTTGGGAGGTGGGGCCTAACCGTCTTGAGTCTAGTGCGTGCCCACTTATCGCGGTACGCGGGCATGGGCATTGTGAAGGTAGATAATACGACGGCTGCTCCCCGCCTCGTGGAAGTCGAAGAGGGGAGCAGCCGTTAGTAGATTCGGGCTTGTTACGCCAGGTCGGTGTGGTCAGCGGAGGCTGGGTTGTCCATGTCGATGTCGATGGTTGGCGCGAGGTCGGAGTTGACGTCGCGGTAGGAGTCGTACTCCAGATCGTTGTCGTTGTTGAAGCCTTCCTTGTCTGCGTAGCCATCGAAGTCGGTATCGAAGAGTGCGCGGTCGGTGGTGCCGTCACCGTCGGTGTCAGTGTGCTCCTCGTCGATGCGACCGTCGTAGTTGCCGTCGACGACGATCGTGTCGGTGCGGTTGTCGTTGTCGGAGTCGTATTCCAGGATGTCTGCCTTGCCGTCGTGGTTGGTGTCCTGGACAAAGCCGTCTGCGTAGCCGTCGCCATCCAGGTCTACCTCGGTGCCCTTGCCCTGCGGTGCAGCTTGCTGGGAGGCTGGGTCATTCTGCGGGGTGGCTGGAGCTGGCGCGGATTCTGCAGCAGGTGCGGACTCTGCAGCAGGTGCGGACTCTGCGGCAGGAGCAGATTCAGGTGCTGGAGCAGCTGCAGCGGCTGGGGCAGCGCCACCGGCTACTTCGTTGACATTCTTGCCGAGCAGGTTGCCGAGAGCCTCCTGCGCTTCGGTCTTTGCGCCCTTGCCAGCGGTGTTGTCAGCGATCCCATCGTTGGAGCTATCCAACTCCATGTAGGAGGTGCCGGAGCCCTGCTCGTGGGAGGAGTAGTGGACTGCATCGATGTCGCCGTCGCCGTCGCGGTCGTAAGCGCGGACGTCGTTGTAGCCGTCGCCATCGGTATCGATACGAACTCCCTCGTTTACGCCGTCCTTGTCGTTGTCGAATGCTTCACGTTCGCCGCTAGCAGCTGCAGCGTCCTGAGCAGCTGCTTCAGGTGCAGCTTCCTTTGGAGCTTCTGCTGCAGGTGCCTGCTCGGCTGGTGCTTCCTGGGCTGGCTGCTCAGCGGCCTTGGCAGCACCGGCACCAGCGGCTGCGCCGGCCCCCGCCCCTGCACCAGCGGCTGCAGCGTTTGCGCCGAGTCCTTCGGAGAATGCGCCCTTTTCCAGGGATTCTTGTGCGGCAGACAGCTTGCCGTCGCCCGAGGTGGAATCGACGCGGCCGTCATTGTTGTGGTCGTAGTGGTGCACGTCCATCTTGCCGTCGCCGTCGGTGTCGTAAGAAGCACCGTCGACCTTGCCGTCTTCGTTGCTGTCGGAGTAACGGGCGTCGACCTTGCCGTCGCCGTCAGAATCAATCTCCACCTTGTTCACACGAGAGTTGTTATCCGTGTCTGAGATGTGGGTTTCCAGGAGACCGTCGTGGTTGGTATCGAGGGATTCGCGGTCGAACCGGCCGTCGCGGTTGGTGTCGGTGAGCTGCGTGTCGGTGATGGAGTCCTTGTCCAGGTCCAGGTCAGCGCGCTCGACCTTGCCGTCTTCGTTGTCGTCGAAAATCGTGCCGTCGGACTTGCCGTCGCCATCCAGGTCTACCTGGTAGGTATCCAGCTTGCCGTCGAGGTCGGAGTCAGAACCGCCGATGACTTTGCCAGTGGTGGAGTTGCCCTGGCCGTCGGTGACGGTGAAGGTGCCTGGGGCAGTGGTGTTCTCGGAGTTCTCTGCTGCGTTCTTGTTGTAGTCAGACATGGGAAGAAACCTTTCTGTGCAGATGGCTTCGGCCATCACTTGGTTGGGGTTAGTATCCGTCAGGACTTCGCTGTTGTCCTGTCGTACCTATGATGATCCGGGGGCCAAGAATGTTCCGCGGGGGTAGGAAACTCCTATATTTTTGGGTCATTTTGGGGAGAAAATATGCGGTAGGGCAGGTTTTCAGCAACAATGGTGGGAACTACCAAACGGGGGTAGTCCGTTTGGGAAAAGAAGCAAAGTTGACGTGCTGAAAGTGAGTTATCTTGACTAACCCGAGCCAGGCCACCCGAAGAGACCCCAGGGCTTCCGTGGTCCGTGCCTGCGAAATTGCCCGAAAATACGGTCACGTTGGTGCTGCCGAGCATGCCCAAGCAGTAATGGACGCCAACTTTCGTACGGGCACTGTTGTGGTGGTCGGCGAGATCAAGCGAGGTAAGTCGTCGCTCGTTAATGCGCTGGTTGGTCACCGAGACTTGCTGCCGGTCGACGTATTGATGTGTACCTCGGCCCCTATCCGGGTCCTCACCGACCCAGAACACGTTGGTGCTCCTGAAGTGCGTTTGATCCGGGGAGATCGTCGAGACTTCATCGATTTAGCAGAGCTGCCCAAGTGGGTAACGCATCAGGCGATTCAGGAAATTGATAAGCAGGCGCTCGATGAAAACGCAGCGCTGCAATTGCCGAGCGCAGCTGAGATCACAGTTGGCTTCCAGGGCTTAGGGGCGCTGACCGTAATTGATACCCCTGGGGTAGGCGGTCTGGACGAGCATGCGATCACTGCCGCGCTTACGGAGGCACGACACGCGGGAGTGCTGCTCATGGTGTGTGACGCATCTACCCCCATTACTGCACCTGAAATGGAGATCTTGCGTACTGCCCGCGAAACGGTGGGGTCAGTTATCGTCGCGGTAACCAAGTCGGATAAGAACATCCGCCGGTGGCGATCAATCGTCGAAGACAATAAACGGTTGATCAACCAACACCTAGGACTGGATATTCCCGTCATCGGAGTGTCAAGCCTGCGTGCTTTGGATGCACTCGATATAGCGGATGAGCAGCGCCGAGCGGCCATCGAAGAACGTAGCGGCATGGCGTCGCTGCGCAAACAGATCCGTTGGGAGCTTTCTGCCTCGTCTGGTCTCGGCATGCGCACCGCATTGGACACGATGAAGGTGACGATGTCCACCATCCTCAAAGGGATTGATGAAGATCTTGAGCTGCATGCGGGAGCGTCCGATGCAGTGGCAAAGTTAGAGGCAGAACGGGCAAAACTCGAGCATTTCCGGGAGCAGACTAGCGACTGGGAGCAGATGTTCCAACGCGATATTTCCCTATCCCGCAATAGCATCTCGGGTGATCTTGACCGCGCTCTTGAGCAACTGCGCATCGATTGGACCGCACGTATCAACTCAGATGGAATGCGTGTACTGCGCGCGAAACCGCAGGTATTCACTAGTCAGATTGAGATCGAAATCCGAAAAATCGTGGAAGACTCCGTGCAAGCGATCCTTCGCGAGGTCGAATCCAATGCCCGTGACCTGCTCAGAGACGACGAATCTACCCGGGAAGTTATGACAAATGTAGTAAGTTCGCTCCTTCCTGCTGATGTACTCACACGAGAAGTAGACAAGAAGACCAAAGATCTCGTAGACCCAGCTCTCCTCACCATGGGCGTGATGGGAGCGGGCATGTTGGCTCCAATGACATTCGGTCTAGCTCCGCTAGCTGCAGGCCTTTGGATTGGCGTCAATCTGAGCTACAAAGCTATGCGCAACGGCAAGCAGCACTTGATCTCGTGGCTTCGGGAAATGCAAGCTAATGCGCGAAACACCTCCATGCGGATGATCGACCAGATTATTACCACCGCTCGTACTGAGATCATGTTGGAGCATCGCGCGAAGCTGCGTAAAGAACAGAAGCGAATTCAGGAGAAAATTGAGGAAGCGCGCCTGATCGCCCAAGAGTCTGAAGCTGAACGCAAGAATCGGGTGACCCGGTTGCGGAAGAACCGGGATATCGTGTCGGCAACTATTGAAGAACTCGAGATCCAGAAGCAGTCGTTGTTGAAGAATGTGAAGGCGAGCTAAATGATTGCCCCAGAAACCCAAGCTCACAATGTTGACACGTCACGTGATGAAAGTATTCGGGCGCTGACAACCCTGCTCATTCAAGCCACAGATGCGCTAGCTCAGGGTGGTCCTGAGCTAGCTGAGCATGCCGCTGAACTGCGTAAAATGGTGTCTCGTCCGCCGCGTGTGGCAATTGTCGGCAGGCTAAAATCCGGCAAATCCACATTGGTCAACGCCCTTACACAACATGTGATCGCTGCTACTGGCTCCCTTGAGTGCACAATGGCGGTGTCCATGTATTTCGACGGACAACCGGCGCGTGCAGAGGTCCACAACATCACCGGCGAGATTAAGCGCATCCCACTTGGCGACGGCCCGCTCCAGGACCTTGGATTTCCCCTGGACCAGGTCGATCACGTGGAACAGTTTTTACCGAATGCGCAGCTCCGACGGCTGTCCCTTATTGACACTCCCGGAACCGCCACGTTGACCGTCGAAAATGAGGCGCGCACGCGCCGGGTGCTCGTCGACGGCCAAAAGGACACTAAAAAGGCCAGTTCGTGGGCAGATTCTTTGGTGTTCTTGTCTGATTCAGCGCCGCGCGAAGACGAAAAGCTATTTATGTCCCAATTGGGGATGACACCGCTAACTTCAATCGGTCTGTTGTCTCGAGCTGACTCGTTTGGGGCCGGTGCGTTTGGGCATCGGGATCCGCTGGACTACGCCCAAGAACACGCGGAGGAAATCGCCAAGCAACTGGGCAATTCCGTTATGGAAGTGCTTCCGCTTTCGGGCTTCTTGGCGGAATCCGCCCTGGTCGGGCGTGTGACCGGCCATACTGCGCGGGTGCTCGGTCAGCTGGCACCACTGGACCGCGAGCAGCTTCTCGACGTCCTCGAGTTGGCCGATCCAGCCACGGTGCTTCCAGGATTTACCGCGGACATGCGTAATGAGTTGCTCGATACCGTCGGTGAGTATGGCTTGGTTGCCGGACGAGATGTCGCGTCCCGGGAAGGGGCTGTGGGGCTGGTCAACTGGATGATTCAGCGTTCGGGGATTAGCCGATTGACTCAGATCCTGACTGGCGAAATGAGTTACTTTGCAGTACTCCAACGTGCGGTGCGGATGCTGGACGCATTGGATGAATTAGCGGGCAGCAACGTCAATCGAGACCATGTTCGCTGGGTGCAATCGGTGACGTTATCGCAGCCAGGCATGCATTTTGTGATGCTTTATCGTTCTTACCGCAACACCTATGCTGCCACCCCAGATTCTCGGTTGCTGGGTAAGCTGCGGGCGGCAATTGAGGCAACTACGGCAGCCGGTGTGGTCGGCTTGCCTAACGATGCGCCTCGGGAACAGATCCGGCAGGCCCTAGAGCAACGGCTCGATGAAATGCAACAAATGGCTATGGGGTTGCTTTCGGCAGCCGAGGATGAAGCGCGGGAACGCCTAGTAGTTGCTTATCAAGCAGCGCTCCGATCTCTGGCTTAAGTTGCCCTGCCAAAGTAATTGATTTGTTTTAACATCGGTGGGCATGGCGAAAATGTGAAGGTAGCGGTAGGGGAAGGGCTGAGGAGATGAATATTGCATGTGCGGGAACAAAACGCGTGCCTGAAGCATCCAAACTTCAGACAGCCTGTGCGCTGATTCATTCATCTTCAAGCTTCGCAAAGGAACTACCATGACGTACGGTCACCAGCCCACAGAACAGTTCAGACAATCCGCTAGTGCTGCCCAAATACTTGGGCAGGTTCCTAGTTCAGCTGCAGCACCAGCTAAGAAGAAGTCACGATTGTGGCTAGTCGTGGCGTTGGTGCTGTGCATTACGGCTATCGCAGCAGCTGTGGTGTGGTACTTCGGCCTCCTTGAACGTAAGGAACCGGAGCCCGCAGCGCCGATAAATCCGCCAGCGGCCACCTCAACTCCTCAGCCAGGTAAGCCGCGCGAAGGGGCGTCGACAAGCAAAGTGCCCCACACCGGGAACTTCACTGGCAAGACTCTTTAACTCTCACTTGAAAACTTAATGGCCGGCTTGGCCGCAATGGAAAGGTAAAACGACATGAACGACGCGTGGCATTTTGCGATTGACTTCGGTACCAGCAACACTTCGGCAGCGCACACAGCGCCTATGACGGGTGCCGTAGAGACCGTTTCCCTAACGCATCGTTCGAACTTGATGCCATCGGCGGTGTACATCGAAGACGGGCAAATCATGGCAGGCGATACCGCACTGCTGAGCGGTCGCCGTTCCCCTTCCCATCTGCTGCTTTCTCCGAAACGCTACATTGACCATGACATCGTGCAGCTGGGCGGTGGCGACGTGCCACTGCTGGACCTAGTAGCGAGCGTGATCCGTACCGCACTGGATCGTGCGAAGAATCAGCACGCGGGTACCGAGCCGGATACCGTCACATTGACCCACCCAGAGGCGTGGTCGGTACATTCCGTGGGCCAGCTTTCGGAAGCCGCGAAGAAAGCAGGTGTAGCAGCGGAGAAGATCCGTACCATTTCCGAGCCACGTGCTGCCGCAGTGCACTATGCGGCACAACAGGCTGTGGAACCCGGACATCACGTTGCCGTCTTTGACTTCGGCGGTGGCACGTTGGATATCGCCGTATTGCAGGCACAGCCGGATGGCAACTTCCGAGTGGTTGCTGCCAAGGGCGACAACTCCCTCGGCGGACGCACGGTGGATAACCTGCTGTTTCGTTGGCTGATTTCCCAGATTGAGATGGAAGATCCGGATTTCGCAGATTACATCCGCAACGCACCTATCTCGGTCATGCACTCGTTGGAAGAAAACATTCGGGAGGCCAAGGAAATTCTCTCCGATGCTTCTTCGGCCACCATCTCCATTTCCACCCCACAAGGTGAACGAGATGTGTTGATCACCCGCGACGAATTCAACCAGCTGATCGATCCTTCGGTGGATCGTGCGGTCGAACTTACCCGCGCCGCCCTCGAACAGGCCTCGGTAAGCACCGCGGACACCCCGCTTTACCTCACGGGCGGATCTTCCCGTATCCCACACGTGCAAAATCGCCTGGGCGAACTGGGCTCCGTGCAGACTCTCGACGATCCAAAGACCGTAGTCTCCCGCGGCGCTTTGCGGGCTACGCTGCACGGGTTTACCGAGGGCAGCCGCGGTCCGGTGCAAACGTCTTCAGTCGAAGGTGCTGGTCCGCGAGCCACAACCGCCGCTAGCTTCGGCGCCCCGAGTGCGTCGACCCAGCAATTTGGTCAGGCTGGCCAGACCAATCCATACGGTGCCGGTCCGGCACACAACGCGGCTGGAAACTCTCCGTTCGCAGCGGCGTCCGCCGGTCAGAGTAACTCTGGGGTAGGCAATAACCCTGGCGGTGCTACTGGTGCGGCTTCCGCCCTCAACTTTGCTAAACCGCAGCTCACACAAAGTGGCGGAAAGATGAAGATGATTCTGGCGGCCGGTGCAGCCGTGCTAGTACTGGGCGTGGGCGCAATGACCTTGCCAAACTTGATGGGCGGCGGAAACAAGGACCAATTCCAGCTCTCGCCGCAGCTAGACGACGAACACCTCGCTCGCCTTGATGAAAGCGTCATCGAATACATGCCGGCGAAGTTCCTAGAGAAGATCCGTGAGTGCAACAAGGACGTTGAACCGTTCAGGTCCTACGAATATGAATTCGCGACCGGCATCAAGGGGCGTTCGTGCAGCTTGGTCACCCTCAAGGATAAGCCAAAGGACACTTCTTTCTACAGCGCCCGCATGAACATCATCCAGGATGATGAGGCGAAAAACCTGCAGAAGAAGTTTGATGAAATGCCGGAAACCTCCAAGGTGGTCGTGCAGAAAGCCAAGGGAAAGAATCAGCCGGCTGTCTACTCGGTAGTGCATGATAAGGACACCTACGTGCAGGTCTACTACGAAAAGAAGAAGACCATGATCACCACCACGGCCTATGGTTCCATGACGCCTGGTGAGCTGGAAGAATGGGCAAAATACTTTGGTTTTATCGCGGAATAGGCTGCCGCAGTAACGTGTTCGAGTTAGCTGTCCCGAGCCGGTAGAGGGCAGTAAAGAGGGGCACCGCCAGTCGGCGGTGCCCCTTTTGTTGGTTTATCGCGAACTAATCGATGCCGGCTTCGCGTAGTGCGTCGAGAAGCTTGGTACGGGCTCGGTTGATCCGGCTCTTTACGGTTTGGATCGGAATGCCTTGTTGGTCGGCAATTTCTTGGTAAGACAGACCCGCATATTCGCGCAAAACGATCACTTCGCGGAACTCATCGGGAAGCTGCGCCAGCGCTTCGCGGACCACTATGCCTGCGGTGACTTTGGAATCGACGGGGGAGTCGGTAGAAACTTCTTCGATGCCGGCGTCCTCATCAGGCAGCTCGCGACGTTTGCGCACGATCTGGAGCGCCGCGTTGGAGGCGATGCGGTAGGCCCAAGTGGAGAACTTGGCGGTGCCATCGAAACGGTGCAGGTTTTGCCAGGCTGCGGTGAGGGCGTTTTGCAGGGCGTCCTCGGCATCCGCGCGGTTGCCCGTGATAGACAGGCAGACGGCCCACATGCGCGACTGCGCGGAGCGAGCGAGCACAGCAAAAGCTCGCTCATCGCCAGCTTGGGCTTGAGCGAGCACTTCTGCCTGGTCGAAGGTGTTGTCGGCAAACAGCTGCTCAGACATTAGAAATCACCTGCTGCCGGGTAGTCCGAGTCGGAAGTGTCCAGGTCATCAGGGGAATGACCGGCGACATCGTCGTAGGAACCGTAGTCATCGGTGGGATCCGATGCTGCGTCCGCGTCGTGTCCTAGATCAGGGGCATAGTCTGGCTCCAGCGTCGGATCGAAAGCATCCTCTGGCTGTTGCTGGTAAGCATCAGGCTCTGGAATCAGGTCACCTTCGGGCGCCGGGGTGTCTGGGCTCGTTGCGATATCCAGCATCGCATCGAAGTCCAAATCTTCCGGTAGTGCGTCTTCGCCGTACACGCGATCCAACGCAGGAAGAACCGGCGACTCTTCACCGGGAAAGTCGTCCGCGAAATCTTCCGAAAGGTCGATGTCAGTTGACATATTTTTCACCTCCATTTCCTTAAGACACTACGCGCCTTAACGCGCATACGGTGGGCAAGCTTGTCGACGTTCCAACGTCAGCGGCCAAAGCGAACACGCTAAGCAGAGTCGCGGTGGCTTAACTCTTAGATGCGCCCGCAGCCGGAAAAGTTCCCGGCGCGCGGGCTAAGAAGAACGCGCAGTGTCTGTTAAGGGGGTTAGAATCCGACGAATCGAGTGCTTAGGGCAGGCTCATTGCGGGAAAGCGCCAGGCCTTCCCAAGGCAGGGAGACCAGTTGGGCTGCCAAGTAGTCTCGGGACTGATCGAGGGTAGGAAGTCCGTCTACGGTCTTGCCACCGCGCATCAGCGGGACGGTGAGTTCACGGACGTCGAGGCTGCCGACAACTGGCTTTTCGGCACCAAACGGCGTCACAATCTCCTCGACTGCAGTGCCCGACGCGCGAATAGCGCGCCAACCGCGCTTTCCACCGCCAACTGATTGCTTGGATGACGAGCGCTTTGCCACCGGGTGTCCATCTACTTCCACCACTTTGTACACCAGGGCCGCGGTAGGAGCACCGGAACCAGTGACCACCGAGGTGCCAACGCCGTAAATATCCACCGGGTCGCCCCGCAGACCGGCGATGGCAAATTCATCGAGGTCTGAAGACACTACGATTTTGGTGTTGTGCGCGCCAAGGTCATCGAGTTGCTTGCGCACCCGGCGGGTGAGAATGCCGAGGTCGCCGGAGTCAATGCGTACTCCGCCGAGGTTAGGGCCCGCTACGCGGATCGCGGTTTCTACGCCCTTTTCGATGTCAAAGGTGTCAACCAACAAGGTGGTGTCCACGCCGAGCGTTTCGATTTGGGAGCGAAATGCGGCTTCTTCGTTCGGGGTGCCGTCGTCGTTGACATGGACGAGGGTCCAGGAGTGTGCTGCGGTACCGGAAGCCGGGATTCCATAGCGGTGGGCTGCTTCGAGGTTGGAGGTGGCGGTAAAACCGGCCAAATAGGCCGCGCGGGAGGCTGTTACCGCAGCGTATTCGTGAGTGCGGCGAGAACCCATCTCGATGATGGGGCGGCCGTCAGCCGCGGTCACCATGCGGGCGGCGGCAGAAGCAATGGCGGAATCCGCGTTCATGATCGAGAGGATGACGGTCTCCAGGATGACGCATTCGGCAAACGTGCCGCGCACAGTCAAGATCGGGGAATTAGGGAAGTACAGCTCACCTTCGCGGTAGCCGTCAATATCCCCCGAGAAACGGAAGTTACGCAGGTAGTCGAGCGTTTGCTCGTTAAGAAAGTCCAGGGATTTCAGCTGGGTATCCGTAAAGACATAGTCGTCGATCGCGCGCAGCACACGGGCGGTCCCACCCACCACGCCGTATCGACGCTCGTTTTGCAAGCGTCGGGCAAAGACCTCGAAGGTGCATTGCCGGTGCGCGGTGCCGTCGGCTAGCGCTGCTTCCAGCATGGTCAGCTCATATTTGTCGGTTAGCAGCGACGTTGAGCGGTCCTTGGGGACAGAAGGGGTTCGTTCTGTTGAAGTGGTCACAACGCCCACCTTAGTGCAGCACCCCGAGCAAAGGCGCTTTTCGACGCCCAACGTGGCAGCAAACCGTCACGTGGACCACAAGACTACTAAGCTGGTGAACCATGAGCGATGGTTCCTTGTCCATGAGCATGCCTTCTGCACCGATGGCATCCCCTGAACTAGAAGAAGACGTACAGGTTGATGTTGCGACCAGCGAGAATCTGCCCTGGATGTGCATCGTGTGGGATGATCCGGTGAATCTGATGTCCTATGTCACCTACGTGTTCCAAACGGTGCTGGGTATGAGCCGCAAGCGTGCTACCGAGCTGATGATGCAGGTGCACACTGAAGGCAAGGCCGTGGTCAGTTCGGGGGAGCGCGACAAAGTAGAAATTGACGTCAAAAAGCTGCACACCGCGGGGCTGTGGGCCACCATGCAGCAGGCAGGGTAGGCGAAGAATATGCAGGCGTGGAAGAAGAAAAAATCGCTCATGCGCGGAGCCAAGTACACTGCTATCTTTGAACCGATGGAGCGCGAAGTTCTTGGGGATCTCGCGGCCAACTTGGCGGAAACACTCATCAACCGGTGTCAAAGCGCGCCGAAAGATGAGCTGGCCGAACTCACCGGCATGGCCTCTGGGCACAAAGAAGCACCTACGGATCCCGCTCTCGCGCGTTTGTTGCCGGACTTTGAAATGGAGGGTGACGAGGAATTCGATGGAGATAATTCCCTGTTGCGTTCCCTACATGAGAACGATATTTGCCGCGCCAAACTAGCAAATTTGCAGGTAGTTACTGAAGCCCTAGGGCCTAACGGCAACGTCGCGGTTGTGGCCACGGAAGAAGAAGCACACTCCTGGATCGCAGCGCTCAATGACATCCGTCTGTACCTCGCCTCGGGAGAAATGCGTAGTGAGGAAGCCGAACAGAATCGCGATGAAATCGTCCAATGGCTGGCATACAACCAAGACACCCTGCTCAGTGCCATGATGGGCGAGCTTGATGCTTGAGAACATCCCGGGCGTGCTGCTCGGCCACCATTCGATGGGGGACACCGGAGTCACCGTCGTGGTTGCTCCGGACGGGGCGATTGCGTCTGTCGACGTGCGAGGCGGCGGTCCAGGCACTCGGGAGACCGACCTGCTGGAGCCACACAATACCGTCGAACGAGTGCATGCCGTTGTCTTAAGCGGTGGTTCTGCATTCGGGTTGGCCGCCGCCGATGGTGTGATGAGCGCCCTGGAAGAACGCGGAATAGGCTTCCCCGTATTGGGCGAAGGAAAGCCCGGGCCCCGAGTCCCGATCGTGCCAGGGGCCGTCATCTTTGATCTTTTAGTAGGCGATGCCAACAATCGGCCCCGTCCCGAGCACGGACGTGCTGCCGTAGCCGCCGCATTTGGGGGCGCCGAACTCTTCGGATCTGGTTCCACCGGCGCTGGGTGCGGAGCCACTGCAGGCAAGCTGCGCGGTGGCTTCGGCCAAGCCGAGGTGAAAGTCGGGCAATGGACCGTAGCCGCTGGTGTGGTGGCAAATCCAGTGGGATCCGTAATCGATCCAGCTACCGGACGGTTGTGGGCAGACCCATCTCGACCAGCGGTGGACCTGGCCAAATTCGCTGCACTGCCAGCTTTGGAATCCAAGCTGAATACCACCATTGGTGTAATTGCTACGGACGCGCCGGTGACTAAGGCGCAGGCCAAACGACTCGCAATGACTGGTCATGATGGTTTGGCTCGCGCCGTACGGCCCGCGCATTCACCGCTCGATGGCGATACCCTTTTTGCGCTGTCCACAGGCAATGGAAGTGGGGTAGAAATCCCCGAGATGCTGGCGTTATCCACTGCCGCTGCAGATGCTGTATGCGCTGCGATTGTTGAAGCGGTGGTGAATGCGGTAAGCGGGTACGGATTGAGTAGTTACCAAGAGATTTCTCATTAGTCAGGGCTAGCTGCGGTCTGGCCCACTACCATGGGCCAGGTGACGAACTACGGATCTCAATTCCAGCCCAATTGGCAGCAGCCAGGTTTCCCGCCTCAGGCATCGCTGCCGGCTCAGCAGCCGAGTGGACCTTCTTCGAAGGCGCGCTCGGCTACAGCTTTGCGATACTCCATTGGGTTCCTGGTCATCATTTGGGCAGTACACATCGTCAACATGCTGCTTAGAGGTGCGCTCGTGGCTTTTGGCGTGCAGCCATTAGACTTATCGAGTATTTGGCACATTTTCACCTCACCACTGATCCACGGCAGCATCTCCCACATCATGTCCAATTCGGTCCCCGGCGCGATCTTTGTGTTCCTGGTGGCGCTTTCGGGTAGGAAGGCGTTTTGGGAGGTCACCCTCATCGCCGGACTTATTGGGGGAATCGGCACCTGGTTCTTCGGTGGCGTGGGGACCAGCCACGTCGGCGCTTCTGGGTTGATTTACGGCTGGCTGGCTTACCTGATCGTCCGCGGAGTTTTCAATCGCAGCTTTAGTCAATTTGCGTTGGGAATCGTGCTCGCATTCGCTTACGGTGGCCTCATCTACGGCGTGCTGCCGAATGAAGCCGGGGTGAGTTGGCAGGGCCACTTGTTTGGTGGGATTGGCGGTCTGGTCGCTGGTGCTGTCATCACGTCGGATGACCCGCCCGCGCTCGTCGAAAAGCGACGGCAGCGGCAGATCCGGCGCTAAGCTGGAACTCATTATGCAGTTAGATCCTTCTGCGCCGATTGGCGTGTTTGATTCCGGAGTAGGCGGGCTGACGGTGGCGCGCGCGATCGTGGACCAGCTGCCACATGAGTCGATGATTTACATCGGTGACACCGCGAATAGTCCCTACGGACCGAAGCCGATCGGGCAGGTCCGTGAACTATCCACCCGCATCGCTGACGAACTGGTGGCGCGTGGCTGCAAGATGATCGTCATCGCGTGCAACACTGCTACCGCAGCCTTTCTGCGGGATGCCCGCGAGCGTTACGACGTCCCCGTGGTCCAGGTGATCCTGCCAGCAGTGCGGCGCGCGGTGGCTGCGACCCGAAACGGCAAGATTGGCGTTATCGGCACCATCGGCACGATCAACTCTGGCGCCTACCAGGATCTCTTTGCGGCATCTCCCTCGGTGGAATGCTTTGCCGAGCCCTGTCCTCGATTCGTTGACTTCGTGGAACGAGGTATTACGTCTGGGCGGCAAATCCTTGGCGTGGCGGAGGCGTATCTTGCTCCGCTGCAGGCGGCTGGAGTGGACACTCTAGTACTTGGATGTACGCATTACCCATTGCTTTCTGGT
Organism: Staphylococcus chromogenes; assembly: GCA_032468405.1. Taxonomy (GTDB): domain Bacteria; phylum Actinomycetota; class Actinomycetes; order Mycobacteriales; family Mycobacteriaceae; genus Corynebacterium. The sequence continues at coordinate 43,745 of JAUDUO010000008.1, read as the reverse complement.
GTAATCCAGCTGGCTATGGGGCCTGATGTGACGCTGGTGTCCTCCGCCGAGGAGACTGCCAAGGACGTGCTCCGGGTGTTATCTGAAACCGATATGTTGGCGGATCCCGAGTTGCACGGACCGCCGACACGGACATTCGAGTCGACTGGTGACCCGGAGTTGTTTGCGCAGCTCTCCACTCGATTCTTAGGCCCGCATGTGACGCAGGTAGCGTCTCATCCTCGGGTGTAATTGTGCTAGCAACGCTACTTATCGTTGCGGGATTCGTGAGAAAGTGTAGTTATGAAGCTAACCATCATCGGCTGTACTGGAAGCGTTGGAGCCCCAGCTGGTCCGGCCTCCGGATACCTCGTGCAGCCTGACCACGCCCCGGGCGTGCTCATGGACATCGGCCCTGGCGTACTTGCTGGTCTGCAGCAGGTTACGAACCCTTCTGAGGTTCACGTTGCCTTTACGCATTTGCATGCTGATCACTGCTTGGATCTGCCGTCGTTGACGGTGTGGCGTCGCTATCACCCGCAGTTGGCGGCGAAGGGCCGCGGAATGCTGCTGGGGCCGGCCGCAACAGTGGAGAAGTTGGGTCGACTAACTTCTGATGCCGAAGGCAGCGTTGATCCAATGGATGATATCTTCGCCTTCACTCAGTGGACCGCCCGCCAGGCTGAGATTGTCGATGGCGTGTCCATCACCCCTTATCCTACGATTCACCCCATTGAGTCTTATGGGCTGCGTGTCCAGGAATCGTCCTCTGGCAAGATCATTGCTTATTCCGGGGACTCTGCATATACCGAGGACCTGGTCGACTGTGCTCGCAACGCTGACTTGTTCCTTTGTGAGGCTACGTGGTGCGATACTTCCGTCGGCAAGGCGCCGGACATGCACATGTGTGGTGGGGAAGCAGGGTTGATCGCCTCTCGAGCCGGGGCGAAGAAGCTGGTCTTGGTGCATATTCCGCCGTGGGCTGATGCTGAAGCCGCTGCTCGTTCGGCCCGCGAAAACTTCGACGGTGAAGTTATCATCGGTGCAACCGGCATGGAGATCGAGGTTTAGCTCGCCCGCAGCTGTGCTCGGAAAATTGTGTGCTTCAAATGTTGGCTGCAGGCCCAAAGGCCCAGGAACTCCGTTCGGCAGGAGCACACAATTTTGGTCCCTGTACGCTGGAACCCATGACTGCTAACTTCCAGCGCGCCGATGGTCGCGCCCTCGACGAAATGCGCCCAGTGAAAATCACTCGCGGATTCACCTCGAACCCTGCCGGTTCCGTTCTTGTTGAATTCGGCAACACCCGGGTGATGTGTACCGCCTCCGTTGAACTCGGCGTACCTCGCTTTAAGAAGGATTCCGGCGAAGGCTGGCTCACCGCCGAATACGCCATGCTGCCGTCCGCCACCCACGAGCGCATGCCGCGCGAGTCGATGAAAGGCAAGGTCAAGGGCCGCACTCACGAAATTTCCCGCCTGATTGGTCGCTCCTTGCGCGCCGCCATTGACCTCCGCGAGCTAGGCGAGAACACCATCAACATCGACTGTGACGTCCTCCAGGCCGACGGCGGCACCCGCACCGCGTCTATCACCGGCGCGTACGTCGCCCTCGCTGACGCCATCGCCGTCCTGTCCCGACAAGGCGTTGTCCCAGGTAATCCCCTCCTGCCACCAGTCGCCGCCGTCTCCGTGGGCCTTATCGACGGCCACGTCTGCCTCGATCTTCCCTATGAAGAAGATTCCCGCGCGGAAGTCGACATGAACGTGGTCATGACCGAATCCGGCCAGTTCGTCGAAATCCAAGGCACCGCCGAGCACGGCACCTTTACCCGCGAGCAGATGAACGCATTCCTGGATACCGCCGAGAAGGGCCTGTTCTCCCTGATCGCCGCGCAAAAAGCTGCACTGGAGTTACCGCTCTAATGGATCTGCTGCTTGCCTCGAATAACAAGAAGAAGGCTGGGGAGCTGCAACGGGTGTTGGATGCCGCTGGGATTTCCGGCGTGCGCGTGTTGCTGCTTTCCGATGTCCCCGCCTACGACGAACCCGTCGAAGACGGTCGCACTTTCGAAGACAATGCGCTCATTAAAGCGCGCGCTGGTGTGGCTGCCACCGGCCTGGCGTGCTTAGCGGATGATTCCGGCTTGGCCGTAGACGAACTGAACGGCATGCCGGGCGTGCTGTCCGCCCGCTGGTCGGGCGGGCACGGCGACGATGAAGCCAACAACGACCTGCTGCTAGGACAAATGGCGCACGTGCCAGATGAGCGGCGAGGTTGTGGCTTTGTGTCTGTCTGTGCACTCGTGCTGCCGTCCGGCGAAGAACATGTAGCACGCGGCGAGTGGCGCGGCGTCTTGCTGCGTGAGCGCCGTGGCGACGGCGGGTTTGGGTATGACCCTCTGTTCCTGCCGGATGATGCCGACGGCCGCGCATCAGCTGAGCTAACGCCTGTTGAAAAGGATGCGCGCTCTCATCGCGGTAAAGCACTTGCACAGCTGGTGCCAGTGATTGCTGGGTTTACTTAAACAAAAAATCCTTTAGCCCACATTGAGCAGTGTGGGCTAAAGGTTTCTTTGGGCTTTGATGGGGACTACAGCTGGAAAGCTTCAGTAACTTCCTTGCGTCGCTTAGCTTCAGCGACAAAAGATAAAAATGGAATCGTGCCAGCCAGGGCAGTGATGATCCACTTGATCGGTTGCCAGCGGGCGTTGATGCCGAGGTTAACCGTGGAGACTAGGTACAGCATGTAGAACAGGCCGTGCAATTGGCCGATGATTCGGGTCCACGATGGCATCTCGATGCCTACTAAGTACTCAAGCACCATGCGTGCGGTGAGGATGAGTAGCCACACGCCGGTGATCCACGCAGTGACGGAGAATAGCTTTAGCGCGTTGCGGACACGGGCTTGGCGTTCTGGATGTACCTGAGGTGCGGTCATTTCTCACTTCTCCTGCGTCGAGGTTGATTTAGTCGATTGTATTCTTCCACGTCCGTGTTCATCCGGGTGGGAAGGAAGTCTTCGGAGATCTCGGTAACTTCGCCGGTTCGTTGCTTTTCCATTTCAACTGGAGCGATGCCGGTTTCGGCGTATTCATTTTCCAGTTGGATGTAGCGTCGATAGGCCCAGACGATGAAGGCGCCGAAGGCTGGCCATTGGATGGCGTAGCCCAAGTTCTGGAAGGTGCCGGTGCCGGATTGGAAACGCGTCCATTGCCAGTAGGCGAGCCCGAGGGTTGCGGCAACCGCCAAGGCAATGAAGATGACGTGGCTGAAACGAACCTTCTTCTTTGGGTGCTGAGGTTGCGGTTGCTGGTCGGTCACGATAGGACATTGTACTCGTTTGTCCTGCTAGGTTGGCGATTGGCTATATTGGGCAACGGGATTGTAAGATAAACAAAGTTTCGCGGGCCTGTGGCGGAATTGGCAGACGCGCTGGATTTAGGTTCCAGTGTCTTATGACGTGAGAGTTCAAGTCTCTCCAGGCCCACCAGTTTTTAGCACCCACGCTTATGCCGTGGGTGCTTTTTTCGTGTGTTCACGCCGGCGAAAGCTTGCCGTCCTTGGGGACTATTAATCTAAGGGGCTATTAACCTGGGAGCTATGAGCATTTCGCGACACATTGAGGAATATCTAGACCGGCAGGGGATCGAGGAAAAGGCAGAGGTGGTTCCGGAAAGTGACTGTCAGGTGTTTCCGAAAGATGTTTATCGGCCGGAAGATGAACTAGCGGCGAAGCGCGCACTGGTTCAGGCGGCGCTGGAGAGTAACCCTAAATAGGGGGTGGGGTAGTTAGGTCTGAAAAGGGCGCATCCAGCATTTTTGTTTGTGGGCAAAACTAAACACTTTGACATGCAAAACTAAAACATGACGGTTTCCTCATGATTGTGGCATATTGAGCACGTTAACTTTGCAAACGTTGTGGCTGCACCGCACCAACGGTTACGCCACAACTTGATTGGAAAAGAGCACAAGCACGTGACTGAGCAGCAATTTCGCATCTCGCCAAGACTCGTCGAAAAGCTAGGATCGGCAGAAAATCAAGAGAGATTCGCTTTGGTTTTCGCAGGCCAAGGCTATGACTGGCTGGCCACGCTGCGCCAGGCGCTTGCCGGAGGCGCGCAGCCACACGTGGTGGAGTTGCTTGTTCACGCAGACAAGGCCCTGGAGCCGATCGCCGATGAACTCGCCACCGCGCAGCCGTGGGGATTCCGGCCAGTGCAGTGGGCGAATGCGGAGCAACCACCTCTACTCGATGTGTCGCAAGCGGCCGTGTCTGTGCCTGGAATTCTGACTGCACAGTTGGCTACCTTGATGAACCTGGAGGCACAGGGGTTGGCATTGGAGGATGCCTCCGAGGCGCTCGGGCATTCACAAGGCGTATTGGCAACCGCAGCTTTGGCGGATCTGTCCAATGCTGGTGACATCTTGGCAATTGCGCAGCTCATCGGTGTTGCGGTGGCTAAACAGGCGCGACTGGTCGGGTTGATCAAAGTCGGTGAGCAATCGCCTATGTTGTCTATCGCTGGAATTGCTGAAGATCAGCTGCGTGCAGCGATCAAGAATACGAATATTGAGATTGGTCTGCGCAATGGCCAGGACGCGTTCGTAGTCGTTGGCACCCCACAGGAGCTACAACAACTTCGTACTGAGTTGAACGCACTCGCAGCAAAGGATGCAAAGGAAATCGAGGCCAAGCATCGCGGTGGCAAGCCTTTCACTCCACAGTTTGTCGAGCTCGGCGTGACTACCGCGTTCCATCACTCGGCGCTAGCCCCCGCTGTTGCCCAGGTGCAGAAGTGGGCCGAACAAGCAGGCTTGGATGTTGAACAAGCAGGCACCTTGGCCCGCGCCATGATCGTGGAAACAGAAGATTGGCCTGAGCAGGTACGACAAGCAGTCGGGCGCGGTGCACGATGGTTCCTCGATGTTGGTCCCGGCTCAGGAGTAGTCGCACTGACCCAGCGCGCCACTGAAGGCCTGGGGGTAGGTGTAGTGAGCGTCAGTGACTACGACGGCCAAGCCCAGCTTTTCGACGCCGGAAACGCCCCGGAACTAGGACTCGACTATGCCCAATTTGCCCCACGGGTGGAAAACGGCAAACTCGTTACCAAATTCACTCAGCTCACCGGGCGGTCGCCGATGCTGCTGGCAGGCATGACCCCCACCACGGTAGATCCAGAGATCGTGGCTGCTGCGGCGAACGCCGGTCACTGGGCAGAACTTGCCGGTGGTGGCCAGGTGACCCCAGAGATCCTGGAAAAGCACCTGGCTCAGCTTGACGAGCTCCTCGCCCCAGGTGTCAACGCCCAGTTCAACTCCATGTTCTTGGATCCGTACCTGTGGAAAATGCAGATCGGTGGCAAGCGGCTGGTGCAGAAGGCACGACTTAATGGCGCTCCGATTGACGGCATCGTCATTACCGCGGGCATGCCCGATCACGACGAGGCCGTGGAGCTTATCTATGAACTCCGTGGCAACGGCTTCCCGTGGATCGCGTTCAAGCCAGGCGCGGTCAAGCAGGTGCAAAAAGTGCTTGCCGTGGCCAAGGATGTGCCGGACGTGCCGATCATCCTGCATGTGGAAGGCGGCAAAGCCGGTGGACACCACTCTTGGGAAGACCTCGATGACCTGCTGATGGCTACTTACCGCTTGATCCGAGAGACCCCGAACGCAGTTCTCTGCGTAGGCGGTGGCATCGGCACTCCGGAACGCGCCGCGGAATACTTGCTGGGCACTTGGTCTGAGCAGTACGGATTGCCGAAGATGCCAGTCGATGGCATTCTCATTGGCACCGCTGCCATGGCCACCAAGGAGGCCAAGACCTCTGATCAAGTAAAGCAGCTCCTGGTAGATACCAAGGGGCAAGACGAATGGGTTGGCGCTGGTCAAGGCGCGTTTGGAATGGCATCAGGGCGTTCGCAGCTGGGCGCGGATATCCATGAAATCGACAACTCCTTTGCCAAGTGTGGCCGCCTCCTCGATGAAGTCGCGGGCGATGCTGAGGCCGTAGCAGCCCGGCGCGACGAGATCATCGCTGCAATGGCGAAGACCTGCAAGGTCTACTTCGGCGACTTGAGCGAGATGACCTACGAGCAGTGGTTAAACCGCTATCTCGAGCTTTCCGGCCCGCACCAAGGACAGTGGACGGACATTTCTTGGAAGAATCGCTTTGTGCAGATGGTTGAGCGCACCGAGGCTCGTTTGATCGCCCAGGATCACGGCGCGTTCGAGCCGGAGGTCGAGGTGGGGGAGGACCCACGCGTGGCCGTCGATAAGCTGCGGGAGTTGTACTCGACGGATGACCTGCTGCACCCGGCTGATGTTGCGTGGTTTGTGAAGCTGTGCCGCACGCCGGGCAAGCCGGTGAACTTTGTGCCGGTCATCGATCAGGACGTGCGCCGCTGGTGGCGCTCCGATTCGCTGTGGCAGGCGCACGATTCGCGTTACGACGCCGACCAGGTCTGCATCATCCCGGGCCCTGCTGCGGTCGCCGGGATCACAAGGAAAGATGAGCCGGTTGCGGAGCTGCTTGCTCGATTCAACCAGGCGGCGATTGTGGCGCTCGAATCGGTATCCGTACCTGCAGCGACACCGGTCCAGCGCGTGCTGGCTGCATCGGGAACCTACTGGGCGGGGCGCAACACTACCTCCGTCATTGCTCGGTTAGGAGCCCCAGAGACGTGGCACATCACCGAGGATCGATTGTCCGCGACGCACACCGCGACCGGTGCCACGTTGCAGGCCGAGGGGGATACCCACGCCCTGCTCACTGTGCCGTTGGCCGGATCAACGGCGTTCGGCACCGCCGCGGATCTCCGCATTCGCTTTACCCTTCCCACCGGTGCAGGTGTGCCAGCGGTAACACAAGCAGACGCTGAAGCCGCGATGAATGAGCTCACTCGCATTGCGGCTGGCGGCACTCTCGCAGAACTTCGCGATGGCGTTGCGGTGTGGGAAACTGAACTCACCTATGCCCACATCGCCGACTACAACAACGTTACCGCAGGCCATCTTCCCGCAACGCTGACTCCGGCCGGTACAGCACCCGATGTACTGGTTGGGCTTGCCTGGCCAGCAATCTTTGCGGCGGTTCGTGCCGCAATAATTCCAGGCACCGAGGCTGCGTCGGTGGTCGAAGGAATGCTCTCCCTCGTGCATCTGGAGCACCACATTAAGCTCATGGAACTGCAGCCCGATGCCTTGCCGAGCGATCCAGCCACGCTGCGCGTGGAAGCTACCGCGGACGAAGTATCGGACACGGACATGGGCCGAGTAGTGGTGGTGCGCGCTCGAGTATTCGGGCGGTTCCCGGAAGGAGAACGCCAGGTGGCTACTCTTTCTGAGCGCTTTGCAATCCGCGGGCGAAATGGCAAAACAACCGCGCGCACAAACACCTCGGTGTTGCCGTCTGTGGTGGATACACCACGCTCCTTCCGGGCTTATGCCAAGGTCACGGCCCCGGAGTCCATGAAGCCATTTGCTGTGGTTTCGGGGGATCGTAACCCAATTCACGTTTCTGATACTGCTGCCGCACTTGCCGGACTTCCTGATGGTGTCATCGTCCATGGGATGTGGACGTCCGCAATCGCCGAACTGGTCGCGTCCTCGGGTTTCGACGGGGCGGAACCCGTCAAGGTCATGGAGTACACCGCGACAATGTTGGCGCCGGTGCTGCCAGGAGCCGAGATTGAGTTTGTGGTCGAGCGCGCGGGCGTCGATACGCGCCCTGGCTGCGGTGAAGTCCGCGAAGTGACCGCGAAGGTAGACGGGGAACTGGTTCTCACGGCGACGGCTGTGATGGCTGCACCTCGGACTTTCTACGCGTTCCCCGGCCAGGGGATTCAGTCACCCGGAATGGGCATGGAGGCGTACGCGCGTTCTGCTGCTGCCCGTGATGTCTGGGATCGCGCTGACGCGCACACCCGTGCTAAGCTGGGCTTTTCTATTCTGGAGATCGTCCGGAAGAACCCGCAGGAAGTTGTGGTGAACGGGGAGAAATTCCAGCACCCGGACGGCGTGCTGTATCTTACCCAGTTCACTCAGGTTGGCATGGCGACGCTCGGCTGCGCCCAGATCGCCGAGATGCGGGAGGCATCGGCACTGAATCAGCGGGCAATCTTTGCCGGTCACTCGGTCGGTGAGTACAACGCGCTGGCAGCGTACGCGGGAGTACTTTCCCTTGAATCAGTGGTGGAAATTGTCTACGCCCGGGGACTTACGATGCACCGTCTCGTGGACCGAGATGAGCACGGCGTCTCCAACTACGGCCTGGCGGCGCTGCGTCCGAACAAGATGGGAATCTCCGCCGAAGATGTGTTCCCGTTCGTGGCGCAGATTGCCGAGCAGTCTGGGGAGTTCCTGGAAATCGTCAACTACAACATCGCCGGTGTGCAGTACGCAGTAGCTGGCACCCGCGCCGGGCTGGCCGCTCTGGCCGCCGCTGCTGAAGATCGTGCCCCAGGCCAGCGGGCGTTCATTCAGATCCCAGGCATCGATGTGCCGTTCCACTCCTCGCACCTGCGCGACGGTGTCGACGCATTCCGCGATCATCTGGATTCCCTGATCCCGCATGAGATTGACCTGGAAGTTCTCGTGGGCCGCTATATCCCTAACCTGGTTGCCCGCCCATTCTCGCTGGATCGTGACTTTGTGGTGGCGATGTCCGAGGTCGTAGACAGCCCGCTGGTCGCTGGCATTCTGGCTGACTATGAGGCTGCCCGACGCGATGAGCAAAAGCTCGCCCGAGTGCTGCTCATCGAGCTATTGGCCTGGCAGTTTGCGTCGCCAGTGCGCTGGATTGAAACCCAGCACCTAGCGCTGACGAGCCTCGGGGTGGATCGATTCGTGGAGGTAGGCGTGGGGTCCGCCCCGACGATCGCGAATATGCTCGGTCAGACCCTGCGTTTGTCGCAGTATTCCGGTGCCAAGATTGAGGTACTCAACGTCGAACGGGACGCAGCAACGGTGTTTGCCACCGATGCCGTAACCCGCGACGTGGCGGAACCGGAGGTGGAAGAGGTTCCGGCCGCGAGCGAGAACGTCGCAACGCAGGCGACCGAGACCCCGGTTGCCGCCTCAGTTCCTGCGGGCGGCGGGCCCCGCCCAGAGGACATCGCATTTACTCCAGCCGATGCCACCGACATGTTGATCGCTATCTGGACCAAGGTGCGCCCGGATCAAATGGCACCGACGGATTCCATCGAGACGCTGGTAGAAGGCGTGTCCTCCCGTCGTAACCAGCTCCTGCTTGACCTGGGCGTGGAATTCGGCCTCGGTGCGATTGATGGCGCCGCGGATGCAGAGCTGGATGAGCTCAAAGCGACTGTTTCCCGCATGGCCAAGGGGTATTCCGCGTTCGGCCCAGTTCTCACCGACTCGGCCGCTGACTCACTGCGGCGAATCACCGGACCTACCGGCAAGCGTCCTGCTTATATCGCAGAGCGAGTGACCGGCACGTGGCAGCTGGGCCAGGGCTGGGCGGATCACGTTACCGCGGAAGTTGTGATCGGTGCCCGCGAAGGTGCCTCCCTGCGCGGTGGTGAGCTGGCTACCCTTGCGCCTGCTGCGCCAACTTCCGCTGCCGAGCTCGATCAACTTATCGACGCCGCCGTGCAGGCCGTAGCTACGCGCCGTGGCGTTGCGGTCTCGCTGCCAACTGCTGGCGGAGCCGGTGGTGGGGTAGTGGACTCCGCAGCTCTTGGCGAGTTTGCCGCCGCCGTCACCGGACGTGAAGGCGTATTGGCTGAAACTGCCCGCACCATTCTGACTTCCCTTGGCTTGGCAGAAATTCCAGCTGCCAACCTGGACGCCAAGGACGAGCACGCCGAGCTCTTTGAGCTTGTTTCGCGCGAACTGGGCTCAGACTGGCCACGACAGGTTGCTCCTTCTTTCACGCCAGAACGTACTGTCCTGCTGGATGACCGCTGGGCCTCCGCCCGCGAGGACATCACCCGATTTGCCCTGGGACAGCTAGACACCTTGGATATCACGGGTGCCGGTGAAGCCGCAGCTCAGCAGGCCGAGTACTTCGGTTTGAACGAGCTCGCAGCTCAGGCCCGCTCATCTGAGGGGCTGCCGTATGCATCTGACGTCGCGGTGGTCACGGGAGCTTCGCCGAATTCTATTGCTGCCGCCGTGGTGGAACAGCTGCTCGCCGGCGGCGCAACCGTGGTGGTGACAACTTCGAGCCTGAACCACGATCGGTTGGAGTTCTACAAGAAGCTTTACCGTGGCGCTGCCCGGGGGAAGGCCGCGCTGTGGATCGCTCCAGCAAACTTAAGCTCCTACCAGGACTTGGATGCTGTCATCCAATGGATTGGCGCCGAACAAACCGCCACGGTTAATGGCGCAAAGAAGGTGCTGAAGCCAGCTTTGGTACCAACCCTGCTCTTCCCATTTGCTGCGCCGCGCGTCTCCGGCTCCCTGGCTGATGCCGGACCGCAAGCAGAAAATCAGATGCGCCTGCTGTTGTGGTCGGTGGAACGCCTGATCGCCGGGCTGTCTGCCATCGGGATGGATACCCATGTGGGCAAGCGCCTGCATGTCGTCATCCCAGGTTCTCCGAACCGCGGGCGCTTTGGCGGCGATGGAGCCTACGGCGAATCCAAGGCCGCCCTTGACGCTCTGGTCACTCGCTGGCATGCCGAACCAGTTTGGGGTGCACGCACCTCGCTGGTACACGCCCTCATTGGCTGGGTCCGAGGTACTGGGCTCATGGGTGGCAATGATCCGCTGGTCGAAGCGGTTGAAGCCGCTGGGGTTCGAACCTACTCCACTGCTGAAATCGCTACTGAGCTAGTCGCTCAGGTATCGCCCGAGATCCGCGTGCAGGCAGCGAAGGCGCCGGTCACCCGTGATTTCACCGGCGGGCTAGGCGAGGCTGATCTGAACCTCGCCGAGCTTGCGCGCCAGGCGAATAGAGGCCCGGCGTCGGCAAGCGGTAGCGAGGAGCCGCGCACCCTCCGCGCCCTGCCCACGCCTTATCGACGTTTCACGCCTACGGCCCCAACCTTCGAGGTGACGCAACGCCTAGAAGACATGGTGGTCATCGTCGGCGCTGGCGAGCTCGGGCCTTATGGCTCCGCACGCACGCGTTTCGATGTGGAACTCACCGGCTCCCTGTCCGCAGCCGGTGTTATGGAACTGGCGTGGACGATGGGGCTCATCAGTTGGGACAACGGCTGGGTCACGCCAGAGGGCGAAGAGATAGTGGAAGAAGACATCTTTGATCGCTTCCATGACGAGGTCCTCGCCCGGGTGGGCGTGCGCCAATTCCACGACGACTTTGGCATGGTGAACAATCTGGCGCCAGAACTCACTGAGGTGTATCTGGATCGGGATCTGACCTTTACTGTTGCTGATGAAGCTGCAGCGCGAACGTTTGTGACATCTGAGCCAGATTCCACCTCTGCGCACTTTGACGAGGAAACAGGGGAGTGGATCGTGACCCGCCGCGCCGGGTCGGCGGTTCGCGTGCCACGTCGCATGGCAATGTCTCGTTTCGTCGGCGGCCAAATCCCAGAAGGGTTCGACCCAGCTGTGTATGGCATCCCGGCCGATATGATTGACAACCTCGACCGTGTTGCGGTGTGGAACCTGGTGTGCACCGTGGATGCCTTCCTGTCCAGCGGTTTCACCCCGGCGGAAATCATGCGATCTCTGCACCCAGCACGTGTGTCCTCCACCCAGGGCACCGGTATGGGCGGCATGGCGTCCCTGCGCTCGCTCTTTATCGACGGTCTCCTTGCCGAGCCACGTCAGAACGATATCCTGCAAGAAGCTTTGCCAAATGTCATGGCAGCGCACGTCATGCAGTCCTACGTCGGTGGCTATGGTCAGATGATTCACCCAGTTGCAGCGTGTGCGACTGCCGCAGTGTCGGTGGAAGAAGGCATGGACAAGATTCGTCTGGGCAAAGCAGATTTCGTGGTCGCGGGTGGCCTGGATGACCTCTCCATCGAGGGCATTACTGGCTTCGGCGACATGGCTGCTACTGCGGATTCCGGCGAGATGCGTGACAAGGGCATCGACGATCGCTACTTCTCTCGCGCTAACGACCGACGCCGCGGTGGCTTCGTGGAATCCGCTGGTGGTGGCACGATTTTGTTAGCGCGTGGTTCGGTGGCTGCTGATTTGGGCTTGCCGGTTCTCGGCGTGGTGGGCTTCGCGGAGTCCTTTGCCGATGGCGCGCATACCTCGATTCCGGCACCGGGGTTGGGCGCTTTGGGCGCTGCGCGCGGAGGTGCTTCGTCCCGTCTTGTCTCTTCCCTAGCTTCTCTTGGAGTTACACCGGATGACATTGCGATTGTGTCCAAGCACGACACTTCCACCACAGCCAATGACCCGAACGAGTCTGACCTGCATATGCGTATTGCACGTGCGATCGGCCGTACTCCGGGCAACCCGCTGTATGTCATCTCTCAGAAGACGCTGACTGGCCATGCTAAGGGTGGCGCTGCGGCGTTCCAGTTGATCGGGCTCACTCAGGTGCTGCGCTCTGGCGTCGTGCCGCCAAACCGTTCGCTGGATTGCGTGGACCCGGTTCTGGCAGGAAACGAGCACTTGGTCTGGCTGCGCGCTGCTCTTGACCTGCGGGAGCGCGTGCCGAAGGCAGGGTTGGTCACTTCTCTCGGCTTCGGGCATGTGTCTGCGCTGATTGCGGTTGTGCATCCTGGAGCGTTTGAAGCTGCGTTAGGTTCGCGTCTGGCAACGTGGCAGGCGGCTGCCAGCCAGCGCGAAACTACTGGTCTGCGCCGTATTGTCGATGCGATGCACGGTGGTGCTTCGCTGTACCAAAAGCCGGTTGACCGCAACCTCGGTGGCGCTGGCGCGGAGGCGAAGGAGCGCGAGGCTGCGATGCTGCTTTCCGAGTCTGCTCGCCTGATTGACGGTGTGATGCAGGCTTAGTGAGCCGTAGTCCACGGATTTTGCCTTTCAACTGGACTGGTTTTGGAAATTCTGGTCCATTTGAAAGGCATTTTGTGCTTATCCAGCGATTGCCTTCAGCGCCGCTAAGTGCTCTTGCCAAGCAGTTAGTCCGGACTTGCTTAAGCTAAATCGGGTTTGGGGCTTCTTGCCTACGAATGTTTTCTTGATCTGCACGTAGCCCAGATCTTCCAAGGCTGTTGCGTGTTTAGACAGATTCGAATCACTCGTCGCCAGGTAGTCTCGCAGCTCAGCAAAAATCATGTGTTCTGCGCCCGCCAGTGCCGCCATGATGGAAAAACGCAGCGGGTTGGTGAACGCGGGATTGAGATCGAGACGGGGGTGTTCCTTCATCGCCGAGTCTTTCCAGCTGCAGCTTCCCACGTGCAGCCAATCACCGCTAGACCGAGGAAAACGTAGGCAGTGGCAAACGAGGCTCCTTGATTGTCTTTGATGAATACGGCTGCAGCCCAAGCGATGGTCCACAGCGCCATCATCACACCCCAGCGTTTGCCAAAGCCGCGTCGTGCGGTGGGGTGGAAGTGGTTCCATACTCCGATCGAGCTGACAAGGATGATGACAGAGATCATCGAAAACGCAAATATCGGTTGACTATCGGAGCCCGCATAACTAGTGGCGATGGCATAGGTGGATCCTACTCCGCACAGTCCAACGTAGGTGATCCAGTGCGGTGTGAATCCGGCAGCGTGTTTGGTGAGGTGGGCGGCGCGATTGAGCTGGGCTTGAGCGTCTGCTGAATTGGTCATGTTTCACATTCTTCCAAGTACTTTCCAGTTTGGCAAGTTCTTTCCGAGTTGGGGAGGTTTTGGCTCGGTAACAAAAGGGTTAAGAAAACCTGGGCAAAGTTGTGATGGGGGCAACTTTCAACAGTGCTGGCCTTTGCGAGAATCAGCAACACGAAGCGCTCAAAGTGGTGCTGCGAGTGGCAGGCAAAAAGCGCATAGCACTGGGGATCCGTAGCGTGGGGCGTCGAAAAGCTGTCGCTTCAGGGAGCGACGTAGGGCGGCGATGTAGATAACTTTTATGTAACAGTTTTACGGTTTTGTGGTCCTGACCTGCTGTGACTCGTTTCGACGTAGTGTGTGAGACGAACTAGATTGGAAAGTCCGAGCGTTAAAAATTTTTGTGGCGCGTGATCTAGGAAGGTTTTCCGCGTGATCAAATCTCGATCTATTGGTATTGCCATGTCCTTTGTTGGACTTCTCGTCGGTGCGGGTTTTGCAACCGGGCAGGAGGTGGTCCAATACTTCACGTCCTTCGGATTCGACGGGATCTGGGGAATCATCGTGGCTGGAGCGATCATGACGCTTGCTGGAACGGTATTTTTGCAGCTTGGTAGCTACTTTCACGCGTCTGAGCACAACACGGTGTTTCGTCAGGTAACGCACCCAATTATTTCTAAGCTGCTGGACGTCTCCGTGATCATCACGTTGTTTTCCATTGGTTTCGTGATGCTCGCCGGTGCCGGGTCAAATATGCAGCAGCAATTTGGTTGGCCGACGTGGGCAGGCTCCACTTTGATGCTGGTTTTGGTGCTGGCGTGCGGCTTTTTGGACGTCGATAAGGTCTCGGCGGTCATTGGTGCAGTGACGCCTACGATTATTATTGCGGTCGCATTTGTGGGCGTCTACACCGCGATGCATATGCCAGCTGATCCAGCCGGAATGCTGGAGCTTTCTGCGCATATTGATTCCCCGGTGTCTCACTGGCTGGTGTCCGCGCTGAACTACAACGGTTTGGCCCTGATCCTCGCGGTGTCCATGAGCCTTGTCATCGGCGGTGACCACCTGGATCCGCGGGAAGCTGGTTGGGGTGGTCTGTGGGGCGGCATCATCTACACCGTGTTGATGGGAGTGGCCTTCTTTGCGTTGCTGATGAACGCAGACAAAGTAGGCAAATCCGATATTCCAATGCTGTACTTGCTGGATAGCATCCACCCGGCTTTGGGCTTCATCATGTCCATCATCATTTTCCTGATGATCTTCAATACCGCCATTGGCATGTTTTACGCGCTGGGCAAGCGCCTGTCGGCCGGGCGTGAAGATCGTTACCTGCCGATCTTTATCGGTGGTTGCCTCGCTGGTTATGCCGTTTCCTTCTTTGGTTTCAAGACATTGATGGCTTACGTATACCCGGTGATCGGATACATCGGCATGTTCATGGTCGTCGTTTTGGTGGTCGCTTGGGTGAAGTCCCTGAACGACATCAAGGATGAATCCCGCCGTCGCGAGCGCATTAAAGCCCTGCTGAGCTTGAAGCTGCGCCCGGACTATGAGTACGACGAAGCCAAGGATGCGATCATTGGCCGAGAAATCTCTGGCTCCAATATGGACGATGAAGTCCTGTTCGATGAAGCCCTGGGAGAAGTCGCCGATGATCTCCACAACGACGAAGCTGTCAATTTCGACGCTGCTGATTTCGACGCCGACAGCTACGACGTCAAGGACTACACCGAGCACAAGCGCTAGCAAGATGCTTTGCGACGCAACGCGGTAGCACCTAGGCGCTCTTAGGCACCCACTTCGCCACGATCCAGCAGCTTAACAATTCCACTGGCCCCAGTGGCAACATCCGTCCCCACAGTGCGCAAAATACAAAAATGCCTAGCAACTCCACGCCGATAAACTCTAAGTGAGTTCCTACTGGAAGGTAATCGGCGAACTCCTGAGCAGCGTGGGGAGAAATCGAAGGGGAGAACTTGACGAATACCGCAATGAGGTGGAGCAGATAGGCGGAGATAAAACACCGCCCCACCGCATTCGCGGGATACACCAGCTTTCGGAGCGGTGCCCACTGCGCAAGCAAATGGCAGCCGGGAAGCACCAAAATGCATAGACCCCAATTGCCCAACACGTTGAGGACGCCGCCGGAATGCGCTGCTGCAGAAGCAAATCTCATGAGTGGCGGGAGCTCTTCGAGGGAAAAATCGCGTCCGTCCGCTCCGCTAAAACTCACCATCATAAAGCCGAGCACTTCAATGAGCAGGCCGCTGATAACCAGTACTCACGTCAGTAGCTGTGAATCATGCACCATTCGCTCAATGAGCACGCCCAAAACGGCAAAACTTAGCCCAGCAAGCATCGGATACGGTGGTCCCCACGGGGACGGAAGTACCGACAATCCGAGCACGGAGCCCGAAAGTAGCACGTTCAGGACGCCGGTTCCCCCGGCAACTTCGTTGGACATACTGGCCACGAACGGTATCAACAGTAGCGCGGCTGCCATGAGCGGGAGCAAAGTAAATTGCAGGTGCGCCACTATCTGCAGGAGTAGGTAAGCCCCAAAAGTTACGCCAGCGAAAGCGGTGCACATTCGTCGAACAGAAGCAGAAAGGGGCGCGGGCAGCAAAGGACCGGAGTGATGCTGATTCTCTTGGGCTCGCCGATGATAAGCCGCGATCATAAAACCCACCGCGCAGAGCATGGTGGTGAATGGGCCGTCTTCGATGAGAAACCGAGCCACCCGTTGCCCCAAATTCAGTTCTACCGGGCGAAATAAGTCAGGAACAATAATGCCAATAGCAGAAAAACCCATCGCGAGGAACTGTGGACAAAAATGGCTGTGATGTACGACAAGCTGACAGGCAGGAGAATTTCGTTGTCGAGATAGCAAATGTTCACCAGTACGTGGGATATCCGTCCAGCTAGCTCAACCAGTAAAATAATCTGGCTAGTTAGTGTTGAAAATTTACCCGATCACAAGAGCAGTAAGAGATGTTGGTTTTCGCCCAAAACGCGAAATGAGGAGCCACATTTGTTCGTAGGTATTGACCTCGTCCATATCCCCACTTTCGCGGCACAGTTGGTCACGCCGGGGAGTCGTTTCGAGCATGTATTCCATCCCGCTGAGCTGCGTCGCGCCCAGGACAAGCTGCGTCGCGACGATCACCTGGCTGGACTTTGGGCCGCCAAGGAAGCCTTTATCAAGGCATGGTCGCAATCTCGGTACGGCAGGCCACCGTTGATGCAGCCTGACGCTGTGGTGTGGGCTGACCTTGAAGTGCGTCCGGATCAATGGGGGAGAGTCAAGTTGGTGTTGCATGGGGATTTTCCGAGCGATTTGCGTCCGGAAATCTCGATTTCGCACGATGGCGATTACGCCACAGCGATCTGTTTCTTGCCTGCTAACTCGTAGCTACAGCGAATAGGTAGGCGACCAGCATTCGCTTGATTTCGGCAACGGTGGCGTTAAACGAAGCGTCGGCAACATGGGGATCACGAACCGCGAAGTTGAGCAGGGACGTGACGGTGTGCACGAGAATGCCAGCCAGACTTAGTCGGGTTTTTAGCGGTGCAGTTGGGGCCAGCGGAGACATTACCTCTGCGATGATCTGCAACAGTTCTTGTTCAGTGGCCGCGGCGGTCGCACGGGTGGCTGGGGTAGATTGGACCGCGTGCCATACCGCGCGCCTGGAAGGATCTTTGCGCCACAGGCTGGCTAGGTGGTCAATGAATTCATCGAGAAAGTCTGGCCACTGCAGTGCCGGAACATGAGTTGAGAACGCGCGAAGCTCGGCGACAATTGCGATGCTGTCTTCGCGGTCTAGTTCGCAGATCAGTACGTACTTGTTGGCAAAGTATTGGTACAACGTCCCGATGGGCACGCCGGCCCGCCGGGCGACCTCGTCGAACGTGAAGGATTCGAATCCGACGTCGACAAGCACTGCTCGAGCAACCGTGATAATACGGTTGTACTTCTCGCGACTGCGTTGCTGTGCGGGGCGGCGCCGGGGGACGAGGATCTCGGACATGCGGGTTTAGGCAGATACGCCCAGTTCGCGAAGGACGCGAGCAGCATGGCCAGTCGCGCGTACGTTGTAAAGGGCTAGTCCGATGGTGCCGTCCGCTTCGATGAGGAAAGTGGAACGGATAACGCCTTCAACGACCTTGCCATAATTCTTCTTTTCCCCGAAGGCACCATAAGCCTTGAGGACGCTACGTTCTTCGTCGGAAAGCAGCGGGAAGTTCAGGCTGTGATCGGCACGGAACTTCTGCAGCTTGGCTACGGGGTCTGGGGAGATGCCTACTACCTTGATGCCAACGTTGTTTAGTGGTTCGAGGTAGTCCCGGAAATCGCAGGCTTCTTTGGTGCAGCCAGGCGTGTTGGCGCGAGGGTAGAAGAAGAGGACTACGCGCTCGCCACGGAAGTCCGCCAGCGAGGTGGTGCCACCTTCATCGTTTGGAAGTTCAAAAGTTGGGGCTTCGTCGCCTATGGTCAGCCGGTTCTGCTCAGACATAGCACTCACAATACCTGCTATTGCGGGGTAGTTGCCGATAAGTTCGGGGAACGCCACTGCAGTGTGCGGAGCGCCGGGAGGGCGGGGTGGTCCGTGCAGGATCGCGCAGAGTCGACTACCGTTGATGTGGTTAAGCGAAAACAGCAACGAAGTGGAGTACCAACGTGGCACGCAACATTGATGACATTCAGCGCGAGATCGAGCGCACCCGCCGTCAGCTGGCTAGCACCCTTGACCAGCTCGCTGATCGCAGCCGCCCGCAGGCACTCGTTGGCGACGCTAAGCGCGAAGCTAGCCTTAAGATTCAGGAGCCAAAGGTCCAGGCTGTCCTCGGTGGAATCGCCGCAGCCGTGGTAGGCCTGGTAGCTCTTTCCGTGGTTCGCTCCCGTAAGAAGAGCAATGACCTGAAGGAAATTCAGCGCATGCTCGCTGAGCGTCGCTAAGCGTCGCGTCTTTTAGGGCCATATCCCGCGACAGGGAGTGGCCCTTTTTGCTGCACGGTTTTAGCGGAATGGGTCGTGATCGTCGGCATCATGGACGATGACAGCGCCCGCTTGCTCCATCTCCACGAGAGCAGCGTTGCCGGACTTCTCAGCCACCGCCGCACAAAATTGCGTGAGGACCCGTACTGTAAAACCGTTAGCTAGTGCGTCGAGCACGGTATGCCGCACGCAGTAGTCAGTAGCGATCCCCACCACATCCAGGGCTTGAATGTCGTGATCGAGGAGATACTCAAGCAATGGCTGCTCGGTTTTCTCGTGGGTCGCCTCAAAACCTGAGTATGCAGCTGCGAACTGCCCTTTTCGGAAGTGGGCATCCGGGGAGATACGGCGAAAAAACGGGTGCAGTTGTGCGCCGTCCGAACCGGCTATGCAGTGCGTGGGCCAAGAATCCTGGAAATCCGGCTGGGACGAGAAGTGCTCGCCGGGATCGATATGCCAATCTTGAGTAGTCAGCACCAAATCGTAAGCAGGCTTGACATCCTGCAAGAAGGCCACGATGCGCTTAGCCACCGCGCTGCCCTGAGGCGTTGCCAAAGCCCCTGCTGCACAAAAGTCGTTCTGAACGTCAACGATGATCAGTGCCCGCTTATTTGTCATACTCGACCACTTTAGCGGGCGCGCCCGCTTTTCGACGGCCTTTGCCCCTGGATTACTGCACCAGGGTGGCGCCAGCCGCAGCCATCTCAGCCAAAGCGCGCTCGCCCCGATCGGCGTGAATTGCCGCAATCATCTCGGTGAGCACATTGACCTTAAAGCCAAGCTTCAATCCGTCCAGCACAGTTTCGCGTACGACATAATCAGTAGCGATGCCGACAACATCGATGGTGCCCACCCCGCGGGATTTCAACCAGGATTCGAGAAGCTCACCCTGGTACGCTCCTTCGAAGCCCGAGTACACCGGGGTGTACTGACCTTTGGGGAACTCGGCATCCAGAGGGTGGTCGAATAAAGCGAGCTCGAGAACCGGGTGGAACTCCGCGCCGAGCGTAAAAGCCTTGCAGTGTACTGGCCAGCTTTTTTCAAAATCTGGGGTTTCGGAAAAATGCTTTCCGGGGTCGATATGCCAGTCTTTAGTAGCCACTACATAGTCGTAACTGTGGTTTGAGCGAACTAGGTTGGCGATTTTCATAGCGGCTTCGTTAGCATTCGGAGCAGGCAAAGCTCCCCCAGGGCAAAAATCATTCTGGGTATCGACGATCACTAACGCGCACTTCTCACTCACCCGGTTCACTATAGCGACTTTACCAGGAACTTTGAATGGTAGATTCACGATCTAATCATAAGTTAGACGAATTACTATCGTATTCTCAGTTCAGTCCGGTTGGATATTGAAAGATTCTTAGTTGCCATATCAAAAATTAAGGGGCGCACTGGCGAAAGATCTAGAGCTAGAAACAGCAACGGATGTCTGACTTGTGTTGTTCAGGGCCCTCCTATTGCCTTAAGGTGGCTGATTTCTTATCTAGGTGGGTGGAATCCGATGAAGAGATCCGAACCGCGTCTTAGGCTGCGCGTCGCTGGGGAAAGGGCCACTTTTCTTTGTGACCGCTTGGTTCGCGTAGCGCTCAGTATTTAAGGGCTTAAGTCGGGGCAACTAAGACAAAAGCTGGCCAGGCTAGAAAGTATAATTACTTTCTAGCCTGGCCTTATTGTGCGCCATCAGGGACTTGAACCCCGAACCCACTGATTAAGAGTCAGTTGCTCTGCCAATTGAGCTAATGGCGCATACCGTGTGCCTGAAAACCCTGCGGGCCTCGCTGGCAACGAAGAAAAATATAACAGGATTGCGGAAGGAATGTAAAATCAGCTGGTCAGGGTGCAAAACTGCGATTTTGCGGAGTGTGGTTATGCGTGGGGGAAACGTTGCTATTTCGTTATGATTTTGGGCGGGGTTTCGGTAACAAAAAACCGCGTGACCGGTATATGTTCAATGATTAATGGAATACTGCTGTCGCCGGAGGGTAAATGAATAGGTCGATTGTGGCGCTCGTTAGCGTGTTGAGCGCTTCGGCAATGTTGGCTAGCTGCACTATTGACCGTCAAGACCCCCAACAAACACAACTTCAGCCGCAGGTGGAATCGAAGCCAGCGGAAAAGCTTGCCCCGGTTATTTCTGTAGAGGACGGCGCCAAGGGGCTTAACCCGGCATCGAAGGTTTCGGTCAAGGCGCTGGAAGACACTCTCACTAAGGTCACAATGACCAATGAGAATGGCAAAGTGGTCAAAGGTGAGATGAGCGCAGACGGCAAGTCGTGGCACACCGCCGAGGTCCTAGGCTTTTACCGCACGTACACTGTCAGGGCCGAGGGGTCCAACGGCAAGGTTACCGAACATAGCTTTTCGACGGCTACGCCTGCCGGAACTACTGCCGTAGGGCTCGGTCCGCTGGCCGACTCCACAGTTGGCGTTGGGCAGACGATCAGCATGCGGTTCGGCGTGCCAATCACGGACCGTAAGGCGGCCCAGGACGCGATTACCGTCACCACGGAGCCAAAACAAGAGGGCGCATTCTACTGGCTCAACGACTACGAATTGCGTTGGCGCCCAAAGGAATACTGGCAGCCGGGCACGAAAGTCAGCGTTAAAGCGGACATCTATGGCGCGGACCTGGGTGGAGGAGTGTTTGGCGGGGAAGATAACGCCACGAATTTCACGGTCCAAGGCGGGTATCGTGCCGTTGCTGATGACGCGACTAAAACGATGACGATCTACGACGGTAACAACGTGGTGAAAACGATGCCGATCTCCATGGGATCAAATCGTTGGCCAACCCCGAACGGCACCTACCTCGTGGGGGACGAGCACTCTGAGATGGTCATGGATTCCGAGTCCTTCGGGTTGGCACACGATAAGGGCGGCTACCGCACCAAGGTGCAATATGCCACCCAGCTCAGCTACTCGGGAATCTTCGTGCACTCCGCTCCGTGGTCGGTGTGGGCGCAAGGAAGCCAAAACACTTCTCACGGGTGCATTAACGTCTCCCCGGCCAACGCTTCCTGGTTCCAAGAGAACTTCAAGCGTGGTGATGTTGTGGAGATTCAAAACACCATCGGAGGTCAGCTCTCTGGCTACGACGGCCTCGGTGATTGGCAGATTCCTTGGTCTGAATGGAGCAAGGGCAACGCCTAGCTTTGCGAAAACCCAAAAGGCGCAGCTCCGGTTTCGGAACTGCGCCTTTTGTGCGTTAGCGTGGGCGTCGAAAAGCTAGCGGACGCCGCCGAACGCCTTCAGCACCGGCTTGACCAGGAACAGCAATACCATGCCAATGATCAAAGCACTGCCGCCCAGCGCAATGAAGTAAGTGCGCTCAGCCGTTGCCGACGTTGGATCGTAGTAGCCGGCGAGCGTGCCGGACAGCGCGGAACCGATGGACAGGGACAACAGGTTCAGCGACATTGCACGAGCCTTGAAGGCTTCGGGCGCAACCTTGGTAGCCATGGACAGGCCGACTGGGGAGATATGAAGTTCGGCCATCGTGAAGATGAACAGCACGACCACAATCACCCAGAACGGTGTTGACTTCTCGCCACCGCCTGCAAACGGTAGGAAGATCAGCGGTGCCACACCGATAATCAGCGTGCCCAGTGCGTACTTCATTGGCGCAGATGGCTGCTTGTCACCCATCCGAGACCACAGCGCAGCAAACACCGCGGCGAAAATAATGATGAAGATCGGGTTGATGGAGTGGATCCAGGACGGTGGAATCTCGAAACCACCGAAGGAATGGTTCAGTCGCTTGTCGGTGTACACCGCGAGCACGGTGAACTGTTGCTTGAAGATACTGAAGAACGTCACGGAACCAATGAACATTGGGATGTAGCCCAGCAGGCGACGCTTTTCTTCCGGTTTGGTCAGCTTTGAGGTGAACATCTGCACGAACAGGAAAATCGAGGTGAGGACAGCCACCACGACGACAATGTTGGACAGCTGCTTCGCGTGCAAAATCTTGAAGTAGAACAAGGAAACAATCACAGCGATTGCTAGCAACGTGCCGGCGATCAAAGCTGGGTACTTGCTCTTATCAAGTGGATTGACCGGCGCGTGAGTTGCAGGCGTAACTGTGTGCTTGCGCATCGCTGCGTACTGGATCAAGCCAAGGCCCATGCCGACTGCGGCTGCGCCGAAGCCCCAGTGGAACCCCTGAGACTTCCACAATGCGCCGGTGACCAGCGGGCCAACCAACGCGCCGATATTGATGCCCATGTAGAACACCGAGAAGCCGGCATCGCGACGTGAGTCTTCCTTGGCATATAGGTTGCCCAGGACCGTGCCAGCGGCAGTCTTCAAGCAACCTGCGCCTAATGCAATACTGATCAAACCAATGACCATGCCCGGGTAACCCGGAATGATCGCCAAGGATAGGTGGCCGAACATGATCAAAATGCCGGAGTAAAACACTGTTTTTTCCGCGCCCAGCAGACGGTCTGCGACCCAGCCGCCTACGATCGCCGAAAGATAAACCATGCCACCGTAGGCACCCACGATTGCTGAAGCGAGCTTCTTGTCCATTCCCAAGCCACCCTCGGTGGTCTGGTAGTACATGTAGAACAGCAACAGACTTTGGAGCCCGTAGAAGCTGAAACGCTCCCACATCTCGACGCCGAACAGATTGGCTAGACCCCACGGGTGGCCGAAGAACTGCCGCTCGGTTGTTTGGGCAGGCGTTCCGGCCGACCCCACTGGTGAGTGGTCTGCTGCTTGAGCAGAAGAATGTTGTGACATGTCGCTAATTATCTTTTATTGATCGCCCCCGCCACAACTTGACCTAGGGCGTCGATTATTAAAACACCTGTTCAGCACGAGAAACTTTGGTGAGTATTTCTTGCGTCTTTGTCACAATAATTAGGTGACGAGTGCCCATTCGTTGAACATTTTTCTGTGGCAATGGCAGTGCGAGGACCGTTCTCGATCCATCTCGGGAAATTGTGTGCTTCATCGAGTCACTTTCTTGCTAAACCCCAGGAAGTCGAAGCAGCAGAAGCACACAATTTTGCGCCGTTGAGGGGCAGAGATGCAAAAACGCCCTCCCTTTACCGAATAAAAGGGAAGGCGTTTCGTTTGGGGTGGCTGACGGGACTCGAACCCGCGACACCCAGGATCACAACCTGGTGCTCTACCAGCTGAACTACAGCCACCATCGCTGCGGTTAAGCAGCGGAATTCATATTAACCCAACGCGGCAAAATTACAAAAACCGCTGGTAGGCATCGGTAGATTGCTGCCCGAATGCGGTAGCTTCATCAGAGGATGGCCCGGGCTGCGGGACGAAAAGGGATCGACGATAGTAGTCGAGCTCGCGGATGGACTCGACGATATCTGCGAGTGCACGATGCGATAGCCCCTTTTGCGGCTGTGCGAAATAGACCCTTGGGTACCAGCGACGGGCAAGTTCTTTGATGGAGGAAACATCCACCATGCGGTAATGCAACGCAGCATCGAGTCGCGGCATGTGGGCGTGGATGAATGAGCGATCGGTGGCAATAGAATTGCCCGCCAGTGGCGCTGGGTGGTCAGGGGAGCAGTGTTCGGCAATGAGCTCGAGAACAGCGTCTTCGGCTTCTTTCAGAGAAATCGTGGAGGCTTCGATTTCCGGGAGCAGGCCGTTGGTGGTGTGCATGTTGCGGACGAAGTCATCCATTTCGGCAAGCTCGGCCTCTGAGGCATGGACCACCAGGTCAAGGCCACTTCCAAGGATGTTTAGATTGGCATCAGTGACGATCGCAGCAACTTCTACAATTACATGTCGGGCGGGATCCAGCCCGGTCATTTCCAGGTCAATCCAAACCAGGCGATCGTTTTTCAAAGCGAGTTCGTCGGACACTTAAGCCCCCATCTTCTTGTAGAAGCCACCGATAATCGGCGCAATAACCCTAGTTGGAGCCACGTTTGTCACTACCTCCATGATCTTTGCCAGCGGACCCGGTACTACGCGGCGTCGTCCAGCGGCCATCGCTTCGAGGGTTTCGCGGGAGCAGGATTCATAGGTCGTCCACACGGCATCCGGCACTACCCGGTCAACTACCGTCTTTTCAGACTCGGGGATTACGGCTTCGCGCACTGGCCCTGGGGCGAGCAAGGTGCAGCTCACGCCGGTTCCGCGGAGTTCGTAGTGCAAGGCTTCCGTGAACTTGTTCAGACCGGATTTGGTGAAGATATACGTGGCGTTGTTCGGGATGACCATGTCGCCGGCCAGCGAGCCGACATTGCAGATCGCTCCGGAGCGTCGGGCGAGCATGCCAGGCAACACTGCGTGCGTTAATTCGAAGCAAGCAGTGGCGTTGAGGTGGAATTGGTTGAGCTCGTAGTCCCAGTCGGCGTCCTTAAACGCGCCGAAGGAGGCAATCCCGGCGGAGCTGATCAAAATGTTGATTTCGCGCCCGGTGATTTCGTCGATAAGCGCGCGGCGAGCATTGTGCTCGGCCAGATCCACGGCGCGCACCTCTACTGTGACGCCGAATTCCTCATGCAGGGAGGCGGCTAGTTCGTTGAGGACGTCCTCACGACGAGCCACAATAATCAGATTGTGCCCCATGCTGGCGAGGTCGCGGGCCATTGCGCGTCCGATTCCTTGGCTCGCGCCGGTGATCAGCGCACGCGCTTCAGCAGAGGGGAGGGGGAGTGCCATATTGGGTCCTTCGTTAGGAGTCTTGAGGTTGTGTTCCACCTTAGTGCGCCTTATCGACGCTCGCGTATGGCCCTGGGAAAGCGAGGGCCTACCGAATTTCGCCTAGGTCTTGCTATGATCTTGGGAAAAGTAAAGGAAGCGAAAAGAAGGCCATGCCTGACCCAGACCCCCTGTTATCCCAGATAACTGCAACGGCGCATGAGACGTGTTTGTACAACCGTGTGCGTCGCAACATGATTTTCGCCTGGTTGAGCCAAGATCTCGGCCAAGACATCTCCCTGAAATTCAAAGCCCGCCGTGGCCAGGCGGTGCTCAAAGGCACCGCGGGCAAACGCAAGGTCCGAGCCCACGAGCTCGCAATTATCGACGCCGAGCGCCGCAGCCTCACCTGGTGCTGGGCTGAAGGAGCACAACTGGGGCCAGACGAGGCCACCTACGCGCACGCCCTTCAAGCTGCTGGCGTGCAACGAGGCCTTTCGGTCTTCTCCACCGAGAATGTGCACATCCCGGCCGGGTTTGATCTCAAGCGAGTTTCCACTGAGGTTGCCTTTGCCGCGAGCAGCTTGTTGGGGCGGGAGTATGTCATTTTTGAAGTCGAATTGGACAGGCAGGGCTCTTGGGCTGTTTTCGTCCTTGACTTCGAGGACACGCTGGTACCTACTCCAACCTCGGTAGATATCTCCAACAGCTTGGCAGACGTACTGGATGCTTCGTTTGACCCCTTGGCATCTCTTGAGGGGCTTGTGGAATCCGAGCCAGGCTGGCACCTGGCGGAGCTAAACGCAACCCAGCACATCCTGCGCGATCCGAACGGAAATGAGCATATTGTCGAGGGCTTGAAGCACTGCGCGATGGCCTAAGCGCTGCTATTCTCCGGGGCATGATCCCAGATATTCACCACGTTGGACAAGCAAACATCTTCTTTTATTTTGCTAAACGAGCCAAATTTGATGAGTTTATGTTTGACACTCTTGGCTCCGGTATCAAACTCATCATGGAGGGGAGCAGCGTTAAGTTCTACTCCGACCGAGGCTATGTGCTTTGCGACGTCTACGCGGTGGCTTCGGTAGCCGTAGAACCGGCGACCTTGCTGTGGCGTTGGCAGCCACTGCCCGGCGAGGAAGAATATTTCCGAGGTGACGTTGCCATCGGGTACAAAGCCTTTGGTGAAAAGCATGGCCTTAGTGGTTTTAGTTCTTTGGAGGTGCCGTACCAATTCCAGGGAGATCAGCTCGAGGCATTAGGGCAAGTTGTTGATGATGTGGAGTCTGCGGGCTTCCAGATTTTTGGTCCGCAGGCGCTGTTTTATCATTACCCCATTAATGAAGCGGGCTCCCAGGTTATTTGGGCGTTGACTAACCTCCGCAATGAGCACGGACCTGTGCAATTCCCTATGCCGACGCTCACTGAGCTTTTAGTTTCGGCGCCAAGAGTTTTGTCTACGAGTGTCGATGATCCGCGTTTTAGCTTGGAACGTCTAGCTGCGTTTTATGAAGGTGTAACTACTACCGTGGAGGAGTTTCCAACGCGCAACCTGTTGTGCGTTACGTACGTGGAAAATCACGAGCGGTACCACGTCATTGAAGTTCACAAGGACGAACACGGGCGTGTCACCTCGATTGGCAGCCATCTTAACTGCACTAAGGAGATCGCAGAAAACGCGGTGCGCGAGGCGGTCGCCGGTGTAGACGAGCAAAAATAAAGTCCCCCCTGCTGGATTCGAACCAGCGACCGAACGGGTAGAAGCCGTTTGCTCTAATCCACTGAGCTAAGGAGGGCTGCTTGCTTCGTAGCGGGAATCGTCGAGAAGCAAGCATGAAGATAATACCGCACAGCAACCCGTGCGCATAAAATGACCCGCTTCGGTATTTCACGAGGCAAACGTTAGGGTAATAGGCATGGTTGATAGCGATGTCGTCAATACAGCCCAGCGTGCCCGGGGCTCAGCCGCACTGTATGCCCTATTCGCGGGTGTGGCAGGTCTGGTGGGGGCGTGGATTTCCTGGATTTACCTGGGGGAATCCCTAGCGGCCCTGGGCATTCCAGACCCGGGCCCGTTGACCACAGCGGGTTTGCCTTTCTTTCGCTCGGCCGCGATGATGCTGGCTGCGCTGGCTGTGGGATCGTTTATGTCAGCTGCTTTCTTTATTAAGCCAAGGCAGGCTAACCTGCAGTCCACGAGTCTCAGCGCGGACGGCACCATTGCCGCTCGCACCGGGGCGGTCTCGATGCTGTGTTTTGCGCTAATCGGTCAGCTCATGGTGCCGATGTATCTTTCGGACGTATCGGGTGAACCGCTGGTCAATACCCTTAACCCAGCGCGCTGGCCGGGTGCGATTCAGCTGGTTTCTACTAGTTTAGCGTGGCAGGTGTCAGCAGCTTTCGCACTGGTTACGGGGCTCGCGGCCTTGATGACGCACAAATGGATTTGGCAGCCGGTGTGGTTCGTCGGTGCGTTGCTCACCCTGGTGCCGCTCGGCATGGAGGGGCACTCGGCTACCGGCGGCGACCATGACTACGGCACCAACTCTTACCTGTGGCACCTGGTGTTTATGGCGCTGTGGGTGGGCGGACTTATGGCGTTGATCGCTCATGGGCGTCGAAAAGGCACGCACATGGATGTCGCGGTGCGTCGCTATTCGACGGTCGCGCTGGTGTCCGTCATTGTGATGGCAGTCTCGGGTGTCATCAATGCCGGAATCCGAATGAACTTGAGCGACATGCTGACTCCGGGGTACGGCTGGCTCATCACGGCGAAAACCATTGGCGTGCTGGTGTTGGGGCTGTTTGGTTTTGTGCACCGTCAGTTGACCATCCCGCAGTTGGCCGAAAACCCCCGGCTGTTTCGCCGAGTTGCTGCGGTGGAGGTGCTGGTCATGGGGGCCATTACCGGTGTTGCTATTTCGTTGGGGCGCACTCCGCCACCTCCGCCACGGAACGTGGACTTGAACCAGATGGACATTCAGCTTGGTTACGAGCTCTTTGAGCGCCCTACCTTTTGGAATGTGTGGACGATGTGGCGTCTTGACATCCTTTTTGGCGTCGCAGCGATCATCATGGCGGCAGGCTACTTGTGGGCGGTGACCCGGGTGCGTCGACAAGGCGGGAAATGGCCAGTGGTGCGCACACTGTGGTTCCTGGCAGGCTGCGTCACGCTGTTTGTCACGGTGAGTTCGGGCATCGGCATGAATATGCCGGCTACGTTCTCGATGCACATGGTAGGCCACATGATTTTGTCAATGGGCGCACCGATCGGTTGGGTGCTCGGCGGGCCGGTCACGTTGTTCTTGCAGGCGTTGCGACCGTCGCCGGATAATCCTGGGCCTCGGGAGTGGCTGGAGGTGGCCGTGGATAATCCGGCGGTGCGCTTCCTCACCAAGCCTGCGGTGAACACAATCCAGTTCGTGGTGTTCTTCTACATTTTGTATCTCACGCCGCTCTACGAGCTGATGATCTCCGAGCACGCTGGGCACCTGATTATGAACGTGGTGTTCCTGTGGTCGGGCACGCTCTACTACTGGGAGCTGATCGGCGTGGATCCGGTGCCGGAGCCATCTTCGCCGATGGCCAAGGTGGGCTGGCTGAGCTTCTCCATGCCGTTCCACCTCTTCTTCGGGGTTTACCTGATGATGATGCGGGAAGTGCTGGGCTACGATTTCTACTTAAACCTCGGACTGCCGTGGACTGATGATCTACTCCGCGACCAGCAAATTGGCGGTGGCATTGGCTGGGGTTCCGGGCAATTCCCGCTGCTCATCGTGTGGGCGGTGCTGATCTGGAACTGGTACGTCGATGATTACCGCGCGGCCAAGGCTTATGACCGCCACGCTGCAGAAACTGGCGAAGAAGACCTCGATGCCTACAACGCTCAGCTCGCTGCGTTCCAGGCCGGTAAGAATCCGCACGACGATTACTACGGCAAAACATTCGATTAAAGCAGAGCTTTTCGACGCCCACCAGGCCGCATTCTCCTCGGCACAGGAAAGCTGTGGATAACAACATTTATCCACAGTATCCCTAGATATGGTGGGCGTTTTGCTTTGCGCACGTGGCATGGTTCCTGGCGATCCTCAACTAGTAGAGGAGCCGTGAACACCCGAAGAGGAAGAAGGAAAACCATGCCACAGCTACCAATCACTTTGTCCGGAAATGTCGTCAGTGACCCATCTTGGAAACAAATCACTAAAGAGCACCATGTTTGTAAGTTCCGCATTGCTTGTTCCCGAGGACGCTTTGAAGCAGGGGAGGGCGAGCAGGAAGGAACCTGGAAGAACTTTGACCAGTTGTTTATCGATGTCGATGCTTGGGATCTCCTCGGCTTCAACTGCCTCGGCACCCTGAAACGCGGCGCGAGCGTCATCGTATCGGGCACCTTGTTGACTCAGGAATGGACCGCTAAGGATGGAAGCGGTCCGTTTTCGCGGATCATGGTCCGAGCCAACGCAGTAGGCCTGGATTTGAACCGTTACAAGGTCGTAGCCACACCGTTTGGGGTGCAGGAGTACCGCGCGCACCTAGACGCAATGAATGTGCCAATACCTGTCGGGAAAACGTCTGAAGCAGTCGAGGGAAATCAGACCAATCCAGCTGTCGATGAGGAAAACGTCAACCAGGATGCTGCACACGTAGAAAGCGAAACGGAAAACCTTGATCAGGAGGCTGCTCAGCTTAAGGAGGAGCGAACGGATCTTGTTGATTCGGAGCCACCGTTCTAGCTGAGTTTCGCCTGGAGGTGGGCGTCGAGAAGCCACGCGCTTGGCTCGACGCCCACGCGTCTAGGGCGTCATGTACGCTTTTAAAGAGAATTTAGTTTTGGACTCTCTATATAAGGGGAAAACTGTGGGCGAGTTCATCTACACGATGAAGAACGTGCGTAAGGCGCACGGCGAAAAGGTTATTCTCGATAACGTCACGATGGCCTTTTACCCAGGCGCGAAAATTGGTGTCGTTGGCCCGAACGGTGCTGGTAAATCCTCGATCCTGAAGATCATGGCCGGCATCGATCAGCCATCGAACGGCGAAGCATTCCTGGATCCAGGCGCAACCGTGGGAATCCTACTGCAGGAGCCACCGCTGAACGAAGAAAAGACCGTTCGCGAAAACGTCGAAGAAGGCCTCGGCGAGATCTTTGAGAAGAAGCAACGCTTCGAGCAGATCGCCGAAGAAATGGCCACCAATTACACCGATGAGCTCATGGAAGAAATGGGCAAGCTCCAGGAAGAACTCGATCACGCTGATGCGTGGGAGATCGACTCCAAAATCGAGCAGGCCATGGACGCACTCCGCTGCCCGCCATCCGATGCCCCAGTCACCAACCTTTCCGGTGGTGAGCGTCGCCGCGTGGCGCTGGCAAAGCTGTTGCTGTCCGAGCCTGACCTGTTGCTGCTCGACGAGCCTACCAACCACCTCGATGCGGAATCCGTTTTGTGGCTGGAACAGCACTTGGCCAACTACAAGGGCGCCGTCCTGGCCGTCACCCACGACCGCTACTTCCTCGACCACGTTGCCGGCTGGATCTGTGAAGTTGACCGCGGCAAGCTGTACCCATACGAAGGTAACTACTCCACCTACCTGGAGAAGAAGGCAGAGCGTCTCGAAGTCGCTGGCAAGAAGGACGCCAAGCTGCAAAAGCGCCTGAAGGAAGAGCTCGCTTGGGTTCGCTCTGGCGCCAAGGCACGTCAGGCAAAGAACAAGGCTCGTCTGGATCGCTACGAAGAAATGGCGGCCGAGGCAGAAAAGTACAAGAAGCTCGACTTTGAAGAAATCCAGATCCCAACCCCGCCACGTCTGGGCAACCAGGTGGTTGAGGTCAAGAACCTGGACAAGGGCTTTGACGGACGCATCTTGATCAAGGACCTGTCTTTCACTCTGCCTCGTAACGGCATTGTCGGCGTGATCGGCCCGAACGGTGTGGGTAAGTCGACGCTGTTCAAGACCATCGTTGGCCTGGAGCAGCCGGATGACGGTGAGGTCAAGGTGGGCCAGACCGTCAAGCTGTCTTACGTAGACCAGGGGCGTGAGAACATCGACCCCGAAAAGACCGTGTGGGAAGTAGTTTCCGATGGCCTGGACTACATCGTGGTCGGCCAGAATGAAATGCCATCTCGTGCCTACCTGTCTGCGTTTGGTTTCAAGGGCCCGGATCAGCAGAAGCCTTCCAAGGTGCTTTCCGGTGGTGAGCGCAACCGTCTGAACCTCGCACTGACCCTGAAGCAGGGCGGCAACCTGATCCTTCTCGACGAGCCAACCAACGACCTCGACGTGGAAACCCTGTCCTCGCTGGAAAACGCACTGCAGAACTTCCCAGGCTGCGCCGTGGTCATTTCCCACGACCGTTGGTTCCTCGACCGCACCTGTACCCACATCCTCGCGTGGGAAGGCAACATCGAAGAAGGCCAGTGGTTCTGGTTCGAAGGCAACTTCGAAGACTACGAAAAGAACAAGGTGGAGCGTCTCGGTGTGGAAGCCGCACGACCTTCTCGCGTCACCCACCGTAAGCTGACTCGCTAACCCCCGTTTAGTGGTTACTCAACGCCATTAGCTCCCCGAATTGGGGCTGCTAGTGGCGTTTTTGCACAGCAGAAGGTTTTCCTGAACAAACCCCGGATCACTCATTAGCCAGCGATGCCCCACGGGGACAACTACACTAGCTTTGTTGTCATCACAATCGACCGAGCAAAGGAATCCACGTGGCTAGTAAAGAGCACAATCGCAAGATCGAGGGGCCGATGCACTTGACCAAGGTGCCGGTGCGATGGGGAGACTTCGATCGGTTTGGCCACATCAACAATGCTTCGTTTGTCGAACTGGCTCAGGAAGCTCGGCAACTGTTCGCCCAAGAAGAGTTCGTCAATCGAGGCCTAGAAATGCCCGCGGTATTCGTCCGCACCCTCACGGTTGACTACTTAAGCCCGGTCCTGCCGGACACCACCGAGGTTATTGTGGAAACCCAGGTCAGCCATCTCGGGCGGACGTCGTTTACCACCGTGCAACAGGTAAAAGACCGCCACGGCAATGTAGCCTGCATCGTCGAATGCGTGCAGGTAGCGATGGACCTGGTCACCGCCGCGCCGCGACCCATTCGCGAAGACGAGCGGAAGATCCTCACAGCTGTAGCATCCGCAAACGTAGCGCTCGAGTCTGCTACGGATAACCCCGATACCACCGCGGAGTAGCCTGATTAAGGTGACTGACCTTATTGCTCAACTCACCATCGATGCCGGCGGGCCAGGACTAAAAGCCTTGGCAGTCCGGGCCAAACAACTATCCGCCGAGGCCCTCGTGCGCTTTCAAGAGCGCGGTGATGGCACCATCGATGCTTTCGTGACCACCCCCTTCACTGTGTTTGTTTCCCGCCGAATCCGGGGAGAGCTGCGCGAAGATGGGCTGGTCGTGGGCGTCGATAAGGCGATCACCGCAGCTGATGAGGGCGTGCTTGTCGACGCCCCACGTCTGGCCTCGTCTTGGCCTGGTGCGCTGCCGCCATCGCAGGGGTTCGTGCTGCTAGACACCTTGCCAGCGCAGGTTGTGCACGATTTGGCAGGAAAAGGCCAAGACTTAGCTCGTCAATTCTCTGGACCGGCCGGTCCGCCCCGGTCATTGTTGGACCAAAAAGTGTTGGACGTGACGGGACCTGCGGGCACCGCGAGCGTATCAATGCGCGGAATTTTCGCGTGTGTGTCGTTGGGATTGCTGCCAGGGTTTGCAGACCGGCCAGATGTGCCGCATGCGGTAAGGGTATCCACGTGCGGCCGTTGGGTGCGGCTGGACGCCCCATTTGGCACAGTCTATGAATCAGCAGGACTAAATCTGCTGCTCTGATGTGCGGTGGAGCTGCTCCGCACGGTTGATGAGCATTGCTGCCACCCGTTCCATGTGCTCCCACATGGCAGCGCGGTGGGCAGCGTCGAGTGTGGTTTCCGGGACAGTGTCCAACGCATTTTTCATTAGCTCGAGCCACCGGATCGCGGCATTTCGGTCAATGGGGAAGTGCGCGTGGCGCATCCGCAGGCGCGGGTGCCCGCGCGTTTCGGAAAACGTTTGCGGGCCGCCCCAGTACTGCGCCAGGAACCACAAGAGTCGGTCGCGCGCCCCGGCCATGTCTTGTTCCGGGTACATCGGGCCGAGGATATCGTCGTCAGGCACCTGGGCATAGAAAGCATCGACGATCTTCTCGAAGGTCTCCTGGCCACCGACTTCGTCATAAAAGGTCATGGCATCCAGCTTATTCTTCTTCGGCTCCGGGCTGCTCGTAGGCTTGCGTGCGGAGAGTGTAGGCCGGCTTGATGCCCGCTGCGCGTAGATCGGTTGCGATCTTGGCAAACACTTCGCGCTGTACAAACCACTGCTGGCCCGGATCCGTCTTGATCCGCACGCGGATGATCATGTGATCGACGGCCATCTTGGCTACGCCATCGAGGACGGGCTCTTCCTGCAGGTGCTTGGCAATCTCCGGATCGTCTACCGCATGTTGGGCTGCTTGGAGGATGGCAGCCTTGGCGGCATCCACGTCATTATCCAACCCCACTGGAATATCGATTCGAGCCACCGCGAAGCCTTGGGAGAAGTTGCCGATGCGCAGAATTTCACCATTGCGGACAAACCACACCGTGCCGTCGATGTCACGGAGCGTGGTTAGCCGCAGGCTCACGTCTTCCACGGTGCCTACGACCTCACCGCAGTCAATGGTGTCGCCCACCCCGTACTGGTCCTCCAACAGCATGAACACACCAGAGAGAAAGTCCTTGACCAAGGATTGAGCACCAAAGCCGAGAGCGACGCCCACTACACCAGCAGACGCAATGAGAGGAGCAACATTGATGCCGATGGTAGACAGCACGTCAATGATGACCCACAGCCAAATCACGATTGAGATCGCGGATTTGAACACACTGGACAGGGTACGAATTCGGGCATCCCTGCGCAGATCGACGAGGGCACGCGGGGGCTTTTCCCCAGCCCGCGCGGGCCCGAAATTAGGCAACCTCGGCGGGGTATCAATCGCGTGCTGCGCAAACCGATCCACGGCTTTGCGCAGCCCCCAGTGCAAAGCCAGGGCAACGACCAGCGTGAGAACTATGTGGATCGGCCGTTCTACTAGCCACAGGTGAGTGGTGGGGTTATCCCACCAAGAACTTACATTCGCGACATTCGTATCAATCAGGTTTGAGTTAGACATCGGTGTCTAACCTAGTTGATTTGCCGGAACCTAGGGGCACTCAAAGGACATTTCAAAGGTCATTGGGATTTCTCCCGAGGTAAGTGATGCCCGGCGGACCCCGGGGGCCTCGCCACTTAACGTAAACACCGGGCCTTCCTTCGTTAAGGTTGCATGACCGTTGCCGCCAGTAAGCGTCAGGGTGTCCTCGGGATCGTTGATCGTCACATCGGTGACTTGGCCAGCATTAATGATTGCACTTGCAGCGGTTTGAGAGCCAACATCGCCCAGGATCACAGTCAGCTTATCCTCTTGCTTGGTGCAGATCGCCGGGGAGTTCGCTGGCAAAATTACGTACCCATTCAGCATGGCGTAACCGGTGGTGTTCTTGGTGTCCACCGAGATTGTTGGAACGACCGGAGTGGTGGTCTCTGCCGCGCTGGTGCTGGGATCAGAGGAATCCGAACCACAGGATGCAAGAAGAGTGCCGATTGCCAGGAGCGCGGCCGCTGAGCTAATTCGACGAATCATACTTACTTCCTTGGAGATAGCTGGATGGGCTTACCTAATAAAACTAATCCGTTTCGCGCCACAAGGGCAATTGCCGGCACTGCGCTCAGGGTGAAACCGCACCACATCCCCACAAGTTCGTCCAGCTCCGCTGCCGGCACTGCGCTCAGGGCGAAACCGCAGACAGAGAGTACACAATACCCGTCAGGGCGCTGTCTTTTAAAAGCGCCCTGACGCGGTTGCACTCACATATCTAGCGGGCATCCACCTGCCGGTTGCGTAGCGCACGGGCCACCCGGTCGCGGTTTTCGGACACAACTCGAGTCAGACCTGTCACGTGCTCCCCAGCCAGGAAACGGTCCGCGCGGGCGAGGCCTTCTTCGGAAATATCCCAGCTCGGGTAAATCGCGTTGAGCGTTGCCAATGCTACTTCGGAGGAAGCATCTGCCCAGAACTTATCGGCGATGTCAAAGTAGCGGTCATTAAATTGCTGCAGGTTGGCAGCCGACCCGGCAAACGTGAGACCTTCCGTCTTGTGCCGGGTAGCAAGGTTAGACAGCCCTTGCGAGACATCCGTGAGTTCGGCGAAAACCTGCTCCTTGTTTGCCGCGGTATTGACCGCAGCTTCTGCTCGCCAAGCGGAATTTTGGCCTGCTGCGGACTTATCGCGTGCCAACTCAGCAGCAATTGCCTTTGCTGGATCATCGATTTCGCCAGCAGCAATTAGTGCGGTGAGCGCCCACCAGCGCAGATCTGCATCAATGACGAGGCCAGCTGGGGCTGTGCCATCGAGGATTCCGCGGAAGTAGTCGATTGCGTCTGCATGTGGCCGAACCTTAGCGAGAGCCTGGGCAAAGGCAAGTTGGAAATCCGAGCCAGGTTCTGCGGTGCGAACACCGTCCAGCAAGAGGCTCGCGAGCGCTTCCCGGCCAGTTTCTTCAACCCATGCTGGATCAGCGTAAGAAGTAACCGCCGTGGTTGCTTGCATCAGCACCCGCTCTAGCACCGCGATCTGATCCTCGGTAGCCGCCCCTGCCTGCACCAAGGCGAGGAAGTCCCGAGCTTTCATCTCACCTGCTCGGGTCATCTCCCATGCCGCTGACCAGCACAACGTGCGGGCCATAGGGTCCTCGATCCGCGAGATATTTTCCACCACAAACTGCAGGGATGCTGCGTCCAAGCCAAGGATGCAGTACGTGAGGTCGTCGTCATTAACTAGCACAAGATCTGCCGCTTGCTTATCGACGAGCGCGTCCACGGAAGTCGAAGCACCGGAAATGTCCAGCTCTACGCGATCGGTGCGCCGCACGCGGCCGTCGATAAGCGAGTAGAGGCCGATGGCCACGCGGTGGGTGCGCAACTCCCCGGCACCAGGCTGCGCCCCTGACTGCTCAACGGTAAAGGAAGTGTATTTGCCATCTGCAATGGTGAATGTGGGCGAGAGCTTATTTACGCCGGTGGTTTTCAGCCACATGTCGGCCCAGCCGGAGAGGTCGCGGCCCGAGGCTTCCTCGAAAGCAGAAAGCAGATCGTCGAAGGTGGCATTGCTGAAGGCATGCGCGGCAAAATGCTTGCGGACGCCCGCAAGGAATGCGTCACGCCCCACGTACGCCTGCAGCTGCTTGAGCACGGAAGAACCCTTTGCGTAGGTGATGCCATCGAAGTTCTGCTCAACCGTTTCAATGTCGGTGGCATCGGCGGAAATTGGGTGCGTGGACGGCAGCATATCTTGCTGATACGCCCAAGATTTTTCGACGTTGGCAAACGTCACCCACGCCGTATCAAACTCCGTCTCCTCGGCCTGGGAAATGGCAGCGGCCCAGGTGGCAAAGGATTCGTTAAGCCACAGATCGTCCCACCACTGCATGGTCACCAGATCGCCGAACCACATGTGAGCCATCTCATGCAGGACAGTGTCGCACCGGCGTTCATAACGATAACGGGTCACCTTAGAGGTAAAGACGTACTCATCGCGGAACGTCACACATCCAGCGTTTTCCATCGCGCCCATGTTGAACTCTGGCACGAAGATCTGGTCGTATTTGCTAAACGGGTACGCGTAGCCGAAGTTGCGGTGGTACCAGTCGAAGCCCTGCTTGGTTTCGGTAAACAGACGCTCGGCATCCAGCGCATGTGCGATTGATTCGCGGCAGTAGATTGACATTGGAATCTCCAGCTCGTCAGGTTGGTTAGCTGGAGTTTCTGAATGATGGGTGAGTGTTCCCTTCCAGACGTCGCGCACCTCGTGGTAGGGGCCAGCGCAGACTGCTACGAGGTACGTGGACAGTTGGTAGTCAACGTGCGCCTTGTGCGTGCATGTATCGCCGTGGTTAGCCACCGTGGTTTCAGCGTTGGTGATGAACTTCCAGTCTGCTGGCGTTACGGCTTCGATAGCGTAGGTGGCTTTGAGATCCGGCTGGTCAAAACACGCAAACATGCGCTTGGCATCTGCGGTTTCAAACTGGGTGTACAGGTATGGCTTGCCATCCGCTGGATCAGTGAAGCGGTGCAACCCTTGTCCGGTGTGCGAATACTCGATAGTCGCGTCCACTTCCAAGGTGTATTCGCCAGGCGTCAGCTGGTGGAGGGCAATGCCTTCGGCTGGATCATAGTTGATCTGGAGAGACTGCCCGTTGAGGCGCACGGCGGTCACGGATTTCGCCCGGAGGTCGATGAAAGTGTCACCAGCGTTTGTGACATCAAAGTGGGCTACGGTCCGCGATTGAAAAGTATCTTCGCCCTGAGTGAGGTCGAGGTAGATTTCGTAATGCTTGGTGTGCAGCATTGCTGAGCGCTCTTGCGCTTCCGCCCGAGTCAGATTGATCGAAGTCAAAGTGTGCTCCTTAAGGAGTGCAAAACTTGAATAACTGGATTGCTATCAGCAAATCTACTCTGCACACATGTGGCGTGGGGCACTGGGCGATAAATTTGTGAATCGGGTGGGGCTTACGGGAGGGTGTCGTTAAGCTGGGCCATGTAAGTAAAAATACGAAAGGAAAAACACATGTCAGATAAGGTCTCGTTCTTTTTCGATGTCTCCTGCCCGTATTGCTGGGTGACCTCGCGTTGGATCAAGGAAGTGGAGAAGGTCCGCAACATCGAAGTCGAGTGGATCCCAATGTCTCTGTCCGTGCTTAATGAAGGACGCGACGAGTTGCCAGAGGACTACCGGAAGAAGATGGAAGCGAACTGGGGCCCAGCACGTGTATGTGCGGCCGTGAAGACTGATCACCCAGACAAAGTCGACGAGCTGTACACCGTGCTCGGCACGATGGTGCACAACGACGGCAACGGGGGCCGACAGGGCTTCGGCGGGTACAACGATCTCATCCCGGTGGCATTGGAGAAAGTTGGGTTGCCGGCCGATTTGGCTGCTGTCGCCGACACCGATGAATGGGATGACGCCCTGCGCGCGTTCCACGCCAAGGCGATGCGCGAAGTCGGCAACGACGTAGGAACCCCGGTGGTCAAGCTCGGCGATACTGCTTTCTTCGGTCCGGTACTCACTCGCATCCCAAAGGGGGAGGAAGCGGGCAAAATTTTCGACGGAGCCTTCGCCTTGGCCTCCTACCCGCACTTCTACGAGATCAAGCGGTCTCGAAATGAGTCGCCAGTGTTTGAGTAGGCGGGAGCCTCACTTACAGGTCAGCCCCCTTTGCTCTGCAACGGGCTTAAAGTCTAAAGCGTCAGGTAGGAAGCTGGTTATAGGTTTGCTGTGGGGTTACGCGGATTTCCAGCGATTCCTACCGTCTTTAGCTGGTGCGCATACCATTGGTTTTCCAGTGCTGCTTACTCCAGTCCCGCCAGAACAAAATGCTCCAGGATGAACAACGTTTCCGGCTGGGGCTGGAGCTTTTTGCTCGACGGGGGCTGGCGCTTGCTGTACGGCAGCAGGCGCTGGTGCCGGTGGCTCTACATATTCCTCGGCTGGCTTTTGTGCAGGGGCGACAAAGCCGTGGGGTTGGTCGGCTGGGGCTTGTTCGGCTATGTGGTCTTGCGCTGCCTTGGACGGTACGGCCCTTTCAACAACTGTGCTCGATGTAGTCGTGAGTGTAGTAGGGGAAGGAGTGCTTGTAAGCGTCGGCTTTGGGGTTGGCGTCGAAGTGCTGGTCGGTGTGGCTGGTACGGCCGTAACGGCAGCACCTGATGGCGCTGTGTCCTTGTTTTCGCCGGAGCCGCCACAGGCTGTGAGGAGCAATGCGGCGGAGATGGTGATGACGGCAAAGCGCTTCATTTCAAGCACCTTTCAGGTGATACGCAGGTTCTTGGGAAGAATCTAACGGTTGCGAATCATAACCGTTTGGCGTGACTTAAATTCCCCCAAATCCGGGGTTAACAATCGTGCAGTACCCGCTGGATCGCATCTTTTTCCGGTGGGGTGAGCCATAGCCCATACTTTGCCTTGACCTGCAATTGTTTCGAAACATACTCGCAACGAAAAGCTTTGTTTGGTGGCAGCCAGGTCGCGGCGTCGCTGTCGGATTTCTGCACGTTGACGGGACCGGAAACCGCCAACAGATTGAGGGGGTCGTTGACGAATTCGCGCCTTTTTTCGTCGTCAAGCTTTTGGGCTCCGGTGACCCATGCGTTGCCGAGTGCGACTACGTGATCGATTTGCACGGCCCGGCCGCGGGTGAACTGGATGTCCGTGGCTGTGTAGGGGTCATGGAGCAGGCCGGTGAGTACGACACAACCGCGAGTGTTGGGTTTCAGGGTGGTTTCCACAAGGTCACGTCGCAGGATGTCGTTGCGGGTGTCGCAGCCGTTGTGGCCGAATTCTGCGTTGGTATCGTCACTCCACATCTGGCCGAATTGGTCTCGCGAGTATCCGGTTTTGGGTGCGCGCCCTTTTACTTCGAGCGACTCCAAAAGGACGTTGCTCTCCGACATCCCTGAGGGTTGCGGAGTTGACTGAATTGGCAGCGGGTTTGATTGCGGTGACAACAGCCAACTCTTCGCAGCCACCAGGAGGTAGGCGATAAGAAAAACGCACGTGATTAACGTAATCGCCCACCCAAGTGCGGGTTTCATACGTTTACACATTAGTGGGAAGTTGCGGCAGCCTCGGCAACGCGGATGGCGGTAACTGGTAGTTCTTTTTCTTCTGAAGGGGGTGGGTTCTTGCCGTTCCAAGCTGGCGGCACATACACGCAGGTAGGGTCCGAGGCGCTGATGTCGCCAGTCAGGGCGTATGCAGTGGATCGGGAGCCGCCGCAGACATCGTGGAATTCGCACACCGAGCACTTGCCGTGCCAGTGATCTGGATCCCGCAACTTTTTGAATACCGGCGAATTGGTGTAGATGTCGTGGAAATCCTGGTCCTTGACGTTTCCGCAGTGTAGCGGCAAGAACCCGTTGGGGTAGACGTCGCCGACGTGGTCAATGAATGCGAAGCCTGACCCGGAGTTCACCGCCATAGGTGCGCGCGGCCTGCGTGGCTTCTCCGGAACAGCGCCCAGTAGACGTGTCGTTTCCGCAGTGAGTTCGCGGTATAGCTCACCGCCTTCATATTTCACCCCGGCTTCGTTCTGAAGAACTACTCGGCGGTACTGTGGCGCTTCGGTGGTCTTGATGGCGATGCGATTGGAGATATCGGCAAGCCAATGCAACACGTCTTCGCGTTCCTGCGGGTCGAGTGCATTGAGCGCTGCGCCGCGACCGGTGGGAACAAGGAAGAATACGTACCACATCTTCGCGCCCATCTCGATGACTTTCTTGAGCAGCGCAGGAGCTTCGTGGATATTGCTCTTGGTCAGTGTGGAGTTGATCTGTAGGCGATAGCCAGCATCGTTGATCACGGGTGCTGTTGCTACGGTCTGATCGAATGTTCCAGCAAATCCCCGGAACCGATCGTGAGTTTCGGCAGTAGCTCCGTCCAGTGACATCGACATGGCCTTTCCGCCTGCCTCTCGCAATGCGCGAATACGCTCTGGGGTAAGCCGAGGCGTGACAGACGGCGAAAGGGAAATGTTTAACCCAAGTTCAGTGCCAAACCGGGTGAGTTCTTCCAGGTCATCGCGTTCAAACGGGTCGCCGCCAGTGAGTACAACCAGCGGTTTGGGATGTTCGTATGCAGCCAAGTTTTCCAGCAGAGCTTTGCCTTGCGACGTCGTGAGCTGGCCAGGGAATGGCTCGTGCTGGGCATCCGCTCGGCAGTGCTTGCATACTAACGCACACGCCCTGGTCACCTCCCAAATCACAATGAACGGCTTGGTGTTGATGTCATGCCGGACGGTACGGACCACAGGTGAATGTGACACGGTTAACTACTCCCTTGGATATCGGTTCACCTCACGTTAACCGCCGGACGGGTGGCGAGTCCAACTAAAGTTTGATTTTGTGACAAATCCCTAGTTTCATGCGTGGGCTACACTGGAACCATGCGCGTATACCTTGGAGCGGACCACGCTGGGTTCGAAATGAAAAACGTTATTGCGGAGCACCTGACGTCCGCTGGCCACGAAGTAATTGACTGTGGCGCCCACACCTATGATGCTGAGGATGACTACCCAGCATTTTGCATTGAGGCCGCGTCTCGTACGGTCAATGATCCGGGTTCTTTGGGCATTGTTTTGGGAGGTTCCGGCAATGGCGAGCAAATCGCTGCAAACAAAGTCAAGGGCGCTCGCTGCGCGTTAGCGTGGTCCGTCGAAACGGCTCGACTGGCCCGCGAGCACAACAACGCCCAGCTCATTGGGCTGGGTGGGCGCATGCACTCCAAGGAAGAAGCGCTCGCGATTGTGGATGCCTTCTTGGATCAGGATTGGTCGAATGCCGAACGCCACCAGCGTCGCATTGACATCCTGGCTGATTATGAAAAGACGGGCATCGCGCCAGCTCTGCCTGCGGACTAGAGCACCTTATGTAGCGGAAACGGCTCCAAGAATCCTTGGAGCCGTTGTGCTTTGTGCAAAAGGGGATTAGAAGTCGAATCCTCCGAAGTCTCCGCCTCCGAAATCTCCTCCAAAATCGAAGCCGCCCGAATCGCCACCAGCATCGCCTCCGATGTCCCCAAGATCTTCGCCACCGGCAGCTTCGAGGCCATCTTGGTAGCCTTCCCCATAGCCACTTTCGAATTCGTGGGCTCCGTAGCCGATTCCGGACATGCCGTTGAACATCATTGAGAACATCATCACACTAGAAGCAGTCCATACGCCCGAGCGAAGGGCAGAGGCCCACCATGGCTCCGAGTACCAGCCGGCAGGCACAGGGCGGCCAGCAACCATGCCACCTGGATAGTAGTGGTTTGCGTGCGCATTTGCGTGAGGGGAAGCAGTGATTTGCTTGCCCTCGAACTCGATGGTGCGTTCCTCGGTTACCTTGCCGGCGTTGCGCTGGCCTTCTAGTGGAGGCAGTTCTGGGCCGGCTGGCATGCCCATAAGTTCTCGGGCTGCGTTGATGTAATGCAGACCTTCAAGTGCTGATTCCCGAGCAAGCTGAGCCTGCTTGGTGGTTGTGGCCGCGCCAATTTGTGCGGATGCTGCATTGTAGCGTTCGGAAGCGTCGGCCATTGCCTGGGTAGAGGCGGAGTCAGAACCGGTCAGAGTAAGTACTTGGGAGCCGAGGCGTTCGATCCATCGTCTAGCGTCGGCAACAGCGTCGGCGAATCGCTCGGCCTCGCGCTTTTTGTTGCTGCCTGAAGTGAGTTTGCTGGTAGCAAATACTGCTCCTCCAATTACGAGAGCGATGATTACGAGGCCAATCATTGGATAAACAAGCTCCTTGGTTTGGAAAATGGTTCAGCTAAACCAACGAAAAAACGGGAGGAAAAGTTCCTCCCGTTGCCGATAATG
Source organism: Staphylococcus chromogenes (assembly GCA_032468405.1). Taxonomy (GTDB): domain Bacteria; phylum Actinomycetota; class Actinomycetes; order Mycobacteriales; family Mycobacteriaceae; genus Corynebacterium. Next base: position 996 of record JAUDUO010000008.1, on the reverse strand, counting down.
TCTAGTTTTCCTGTTTACGGACAGACTTGCGGGTTTTGCTCCACTCTTTTACGTCCTCGCAGTCCCATAACGTTAAGCCATGCAGCTTGGCGACGGGCTTTGGGGCGCGACCGCGACCTGCGTAACTGGTGAAAGTCCCTCGCGCGGTTTGGGAAAACTCTGCGCACTCCGCTGCTGTCCACAGCTCATGTCCGGAATCCACGTCAATAATTTTAGGCTGCATGGTGGTCGATTTTATCGTGATTGATAGGTTTTGGCGCATCAAAATCGACACAGTTGGATAACATTCCGGCTGCATTTAGCCACATAAGTCACCTGTAAGCCAATTTATAGGATCGGTAGGCTGCGGTCGTTTTTGAATGAAGTGAACCATGCGCTATAGTTGCTACAGCGATTTCGTACATGGGAATGTCGTATAGTGGCTATTACCCCAGCCTTCCAAGCTGGTGACGCGGGTTCGATTCCCGTCATTCCCTCCAAACTTAAACCGTGGCACTACCTGCAAGAATGGGGTGGTGTCGCGGTTATTTTCATATGTGTGTAACGGCCTGTGTGTGCTTATCGTGTGCTTGTTACCTTTTAGGGTTACTATAACCTTGCCTGTTGAGCTCTGCTCCGTGCGGTGCACCGCACACACCCCACCTCCCTGAGGTTGCGGGGCACCTCACCAACAAAAAATAGAAACATTCGCGTATTCTCAAATTTATCGGGTAGTGTTTCTGTTCCAGAACAAAATCGCGGACGAAGAAAGTAGGGGCGATGACACATGACAATAATCTCGAACCGTCGCCGGGACGCGATCCGAATTGGAATTCGGAGTATCTTCGACCTACAAGGGATCGGCAGCGGCGGATTCTAGGGATCGTCGAAACACCTGGCCTTGACTGGTGGTGTTTGTGGTGTCGAGTCGTTGGGATCCTTCGCCCGAGTCGGTGGAGCAGCTGTGTTTCTTAGTCCACGGTGGCTGTAGTGTTCGTAGTGCTGCGACGGAATTAG
>JAUDUO010000007.1:0-114712 GCA_032468405.1 Staphylococcus chromogenes | reverse complement strand
TCGCTGTTTGCCGCTACTGGCCGCTACCTGCTGGACCGCGCGATCTTTGATGCTCTACGCCGCATCACCCCTGGCAAGGGCGGTGAGCTCCAGCTCACCGATGCGATCGACCTACTGATTGAGGAAGGCCACCCGGTCCACATCGTCGTCCACGACGGCAAGCGCCATGACCTCGGCAACCCGGGCGGCTACATCAAAGCCTGCGTGGAATTCGGCCTCGACCACCCGAAGTACGGCCCTGCCATCGAGCGCTACATCACCGAGCTAATGCGAGTTCGAGGGCAAAGCCTCTAGCAAACCAAGACTTAAAGACAACGACATTGACAAACGCCGACCAAAAGGAACCAATTATGTCCGCACCTTGGAATACTTTTCAATTTGATCCTGATCGAATTAACAGAGAGACAATTCCCGTTCGACAGCTAATTGAACTTGAGGTTGAAACGGGAGTTCCTGGGTCGCCAACGGTACACGCACTTGTGTCACGGGCTGAAGAACCCGATGGCCTGTTAGTGATGTTCACTTCAGGACGGCCAGCCGATAGAGAACCGCGTGCTACCAACTATGACTATTGGAAGCATCATGCTCGCTTCAGGGGCATGGATGTGATTTATATTTCTGATCCAGCTCTCAAGACTCCCGGCGATCGACGATTGACTTACGCACTGCACAACACATTTGACGGAATTCAATCAATTACCGAGTGCTTGAAACTTCTAGTTCCGGCTTTGGGGCACTCGGAGGAGGGAATTACCTTCTATGGCTACTCGCAAGGTGGATTTATCGCTCTTCAAGTAGCTTCACAATTTCCATTGTCGAAAGCCTATGCACATGTTCCAGTTTTGGACGTTGTTAATGGGCATTTTGGAGCTCGTGAGATTATGGAACAGGCCATGGGGGAAAATCCAGATGAATTTCTCCAAAAGTATCCTGAGCGAAATAGTGTCTGGCAAAGATTTAAGTCCGCCGATCAAATTCCACAATTCACAATTACGACTGACCGATCCGATGTGGGATGCGACCCGGCTTTCGAATTGGTGCAAAATTGTATAAGTCATGGCGACGAATTTAGTAGCATTGGAGCAATCGATATTCAAGTAAATCCTGAACCTGTAGGCCATAATCCTTTGCCTATGGATGTAACGGTCGAGAAAATCCTTAAGATCTGTAATCAAGAGCCAAAATATGACATGGGTCGTAAGAGTGCAAGATCTTCTAGTTTGATTTTACGTGGCGCACAGCCCGATTTTGCCGAAATGGCCCATATTAATGATCTGGCTATTGAACATCCGCATGAGATCGATGAAAATATGGCTTGGTTTCAACTTGAACGTCCTGTTTCTAAAATCGACATGACTTTCAAATTTGAAAATGCGGAATATGATGGACCGCAAGCGCTAATTTTGGCATATGGAGTAGAAGGGTTGCGACAGTCGGATTATGACAAAATGCCACTAGCTCTTTCGCGAATTTCGACGATTAAGTTTTTTCACTATATCCCGGCAAAAAAGGGAGATTTTGAATATCGAACTGTCAAAGATTTGCCAGCGGGAGTGACAATCACTTCAATCGGGGTGCAGACCTGGGCCTACGAATCTAAAGTGATTAGGTTTGTGGGGGCAAAAGTTGTAGATAGGTAGTCGTCGAAAGCTAAGTCGAGCCTCGAGGTTCTCAAATACTGTTTGAATTATCAGCAGCAACTAGCAGTCTCAGTATTCAGACTTTAACTAATTGAGAAAACGTCATATCAAACTTAAATTGTCCAGGCTGAGACATGCTTCTATAGTTGGCGATAAATTCAATTGAATCTCATCGCAAATGGTGTCTATCGGAAATAAGAAGTGCACATTGTCTGGAGCAACATCTTCAGACAATGTGCACGTGGCTGTTGGGCGAGTCTACGGGACAATTGACGGAATAAGTTCGTCCTGATCGAAAAACGTATGGCCCTTTAGGCGAGTTGTAATCAAGAGATCAACTCCTCCCGATGGAAGGTTGCTTTCTTGAGCAAATTGGAAGAAGTCGAGTTGATCTTGATAAGAAGAATCAAGTGGGTTAGTGGTCAAACGGATTTGTGGAATTCTGCCTGCGAACTCGAGCCGTGAATGCAGGTTTAAGCGTTCAGGATATTTCTGGCGGAAGGCCGAAAACTTCTCGCCAAGAATATATTCTTCGATCAACGCGACATGGCGATCTTCCCAGTTTTCCACATCGATCTGCGGAACGTCTGCAATAGCTCGGGCGCCTGGTATATGCGCGGCACATGCAATCGCACCAAAAGCTCCGAGGGATGAGCCATAGAAGAGAATTCGCGCTGGATCAATCTCTAGTCGTTCGGCTTCGGTTACTACCACGCGGGCGATATGCTGAATGAAGTCATATTCGGGGTGGATATACCATGCTCCATCAAGTTCTGGAGACGCTTGCATTGCGGGATCTGCGAACGTCAAGACTTTGGATTAAGGCCAGTGATTGCCCCAAGACCATCGCGTGAAATGAGGAGTGCCTCGGTTCTTTCGATTCTGAACCAATGCCGCAGGCATCAAAACCAGCATGCTGTCTGGATTTGTTGGCTCTGTAACGGTGTAGTGAATAGGCCAATCGCGAATAAAATTGTCCGACTTCCGTAAGAACGGAGGTGCTTGATAATCGTTCAATGAAGACCTCGGTGGGAGTTTTTAATCATGCCGGATAGGTTAGGAAATCAAGTCATTGGTGTAAAGATGCACATTATGGACTTTTATCGTAGTTTCCGTTCGCGCCCATTTAACCAGCTTGACTGATTTGATGTAGCATCCTTCGGGCATTTCCAATGAAAATTCCTGCTTACTTTGCCCCTCATTTGTAGCTACATAGCGAAAGTGGCGAATCTCGTTAGAATTTGAAAACGCTAGGCCCGGGATTTCACGCTCAGCTGGGATCGGTGTACCGTTATCAGCGACTAATTCAAAAGACCAAAGCGCGTTGTGTTTGACTGGCTCCTTGCATGTCATTTCGAAGGCAAGCTTTATGGTGCTCAATGGACGGCTGATTTTGAATTGCGCTGGCTCCGTAAGTGTGAACGGCACAACATATTCATTAATTTTCTTCCATTTTGGAATGTAGTTCCCGATCCCCGGGAACTTTGATTCGAGCACGCTCATATCAGAAAGCTTTTGCAACTTAGCGAGGTCCAATAGAAGTCTCGCGGACTTTTGCTCAGTATTCTGGGAGATTGAAAATTCGGAGTCCTGTTCAAGGTGGCGTGCCTGGAGAAATGAAGGCTTGTCAGATTTGAGAATTACCGGATTGGTTCGATCTGAAAGTGGATGAGAAACCAATTGGGGGCCAACAATACTGCCTGCTTTGTCTTTGCCGAAAATACTGAGTAGGCCCATGGAGTTCATTGGTTGGTAATAATGACCAATATTAGACACCTGTCCATTTTTCCAAAGCCCCGCGAATCCTGAACCGAGAGATACTTGCATGCCAATGAATTCAGGCTTAACGTATCGGGAAATCTGGTCAAAATAGTCAACCGAAAGTAAGTCATCATCATCGATACGGAATAAGCCAAATGATTGTCCCGGTTGAATCTTCCTGGCTGCGAAAACGAGTGGATTTATTCCGTTGTCGTTGGCGTCGTGTTCGTCAAGTAAGACAAATGGATTCTTGGAAGCAAATTCTTTTAGTCGTTGTTTGAAAGGATCAGGAAGAATTTCGGAAAATGACACTATATGGGTGTAGTCGACGTCCCTGGCTGCATTTTTCAGAATTGGCAATGTCAAGTTCAAGAAAATATCGGTGCGCGGCTTTAGTCGTTGTTCGCCAAAAAGATAGGAAAGGTAGTCGGCTTCGCTAGCATACTTGGTGTTGTTGGAGGCTTTCCATGCGGTTGATCCAGGCGCATAAAGGCTAAAACGAGTGTGTCCCACAATTACGGTCATAGTGATTGTCTCAAATCCTTTTCTTAAATTGGCCGCAGTCTAAATTATTATGACATTTGCTTTCAAAGGTTCGCATTTTAGATTCCAGCCTTGAGCTAAAAACCATTGAAACCATTTGTGCTTAGGTTGCTGACGTTTGTCTTTTGAAGATTGATCTTGACATAATCTACATTAGCTGATTTAGGATTCTCCAGGCACTAACTGTTCAACTGCATATTTTGATACAGCTTGGCGGATGGGAAAAGGCCAATTACATGCTTGCCAAGAGTTTTGCTATCAATCGTTTGCAAAACTAGAGCTTCACCAAATATCAAATGCATAATTGATGCTGGTTTTGTCTTCGGTGGAACGTGGCCGGCCGCGAGTTATTGTCTATGCGCCCTTGACCGGCACAAAATCCTCAATCCGCTCGCCAACACCCAGCAATTCCGCAATGGCGGCCACTGCTCGCGCAGACGCTTTGCCGTCGCCGTATGGGTTAACGGCGTTCGCCATCGCTTCATAGACAGCCGGCTGATCCAGGAGCACGGTTGCCTCGGAGACGATGCGGTCCTCGTCGGTGCCAATTAGGCGTACAGTGCCGGCGGTGACAGCTTCTGGGCGTTCCGTGTTCTCGCGCATGACTAGAACTGGCTTGCCAAGGGCCGGGGCTTCCTCTTGAACTCCGCCGGAGTCGGTAAGTACCAAGTGCGCACGAGACATCAACTTGGTGAACTCGTTGTATGGCAGCGGATCGGTGACAATGATGTTGTCATGCCCTTCGATCTCTGGGAACACGGCATCGCGAACCTTTGGGTTCAAATGGGCTGGGAGCACGAAAATGATATCCGAGTAAGCGTCGGCCAAACGAGCCATTGCGCGGCCGATATTAGCCATGGCATGCAGGTTCTCGCGACGGTGAGTCGTAAACAGGACGACCTTCGAATCGGAGTCTGCTGCCGACTGCAGCCGTTGATCGCTGAAGGTCGTATCCCAGCTGGATGCGACCAGCAGGGCGTCGATAACCGTGTTGCCCGAGACTACGATGTCAGCGGAGCGGAAATCCTCACGCTGCAGGTTGCGCTTCGATTCTTCGGTTGGAGCCAGGTGCAGTGCTGCGACTTGGCCGATAAGGCGTCGATTAGCTTCTTCTGGGAATGGGGAAAGGATGTTGCCGGTGCGCAGGCCTGCTTCGAGGTGCACGATTTTCACACCTCGGTTGAAGCCCGCGATCGCCGCGGCCATCGCGGTGGAAGTATCGCCCTGGGAAATCACTACGTCAGGCTGCTCTTGCTCGATGATCTTGTCTAGGCCCTCAATTGCGCGCGCAACGATGCCGTTTAGGCTCTGGCCGGGGCGCATGATGGAAAGGTTGTGCTTCGGGTTGATGTCGAATTGAGTGTTCACCTGGTCCAACATTTCACGGTGCTGGCCTGTGGTTACTGCAATGGAGATGAAGCGGTCGTCGGCCTCTAGCGCCTTGATGACTGGGGCGACTTTAACTGCTTCTGGGCGGGTGCCGTATACGGTCATTACCTTAGGCGTAGACATCGAAATCCTTGGGGTGTAGATATAAGGGGATTAAATAATTATATGCCGATCTTGTGATATTCGCAGGTCAAGTGCTATAGTGCACAGAAAAGGTGGGCAACTCGGTTTTGAGTTGCCCACCTTAGTGTGGAATCGCCGATACTCGACTATCGAAACGATCACCGTAAGAATATCATCAATTAGATGATGAAGCCCTCGTGCTTTGCCCAGTTGAAAGCAGCGTTGATGATGCCGGCAACGGTGATGGCACCGAGAGCCCAGAGGCCACCGACCCATGCTTCGCCCCATGCAGGAGCTTCAACCTTGTCCTTGTTCTCGCCGAAGATGACTTCGCCGGTGCTGTCCTTGTCAGCGTTCAGCCAGTCGCCGAATACGGAAGAACCGGAGGAGGTAGCAACCTTCTCAGGAACGTTGACGTCGCCAGCGTGAGCAACAGCGGAGCCAGAGATGGTCAGTGCGATAGCGGTTGCGGAAGCAACAGCGATGTTCTTGAAGTTACGCATTGTAAATCCTTTCAACCCCTAAGGGCCGTATGAGTGAGAGGTTCTCTTAGAACTTAGGGAGTGGGAGGATGTTGTTGTACGCGATGAAGTTGTACACAGGAGCTGCGATAGCTGCCAGGGATGCAATGGCGATGCCAGCGTAGGTGATGGCACGCATGTTGCCAGCCCACTCTGGGAAGGTGTACTCGGTGCCATCTTCGAGGGTGCCCTGCTCGCCAACTTCGAGGGTGGTGGAGCCGAATACGTCGCGACCGTTAACAGGCTGGTCTGCATTCCAGGCTGCACCGATCTCGGAAGACAGGGTAGCGTTTGCAACGGAGGTAGCGCCGAAGGTAAGTGCAACGGCGGTAGCGCCAGCAAGAGCGGCATTACGGAACTTACGCATGAAGAAATCCTTCACTTGAGGTTTGGGTTATGTGCTTTTGCACCTTCGGCTGCCGTGTTCGACAACCTTCAAAGGAGCATTCTATGGGAACTTTGTTGATTCGTCGTAGTGAACCAGCTAAAAACTCCCACGGGAATCTCCCAGTGTACTCCACGGCGGACTAATCAGTACATTTCTAAGTTCCTCAAAACATGAATAAAACCGGCCGATTTATTGAGTTTTACCAGTTGGCTTTGGATTTGGTTGTTACACCTGCAGAAATCGACTTTTGGAAACTTAATAGAACCTAATAAAAACCACGTTGATGTAACTTTTCCCTCAAGTGGGGGTGGTGAAGAAGGTAGCAGATGTGCCAGGTGGGGCGGGCGGGAAGGTTTGGGGTGCCGCTAGAATCTAATGGCATGAAGTTGTTGGTGACTGGCGGTGCCGGATTTATTGGGGCGAACTATGTGCGTCGCACGCTTGAGACGCAGCCGGGTACTGAAATTACGGTGCTCGATAAGCTCACATACGCCGGAAATGCCACAAACCTCGCAGGAGTGGACGCCGAGCTGGTGGTGGGGGACATCTGCGATGCGGGCCTAGTGCAGGGGCTCGTCGATAAGGCGGATGCAGTGGTGCACTTCGCCGCAGAGTCGCACAACGATAACTCCTTAGACAACCCGCGCCCCTTCGTGGACACCAACGTGATGGGCACCTTCACCCTGCTTGAGGCCGTGCGGCGGGCGGGGAAGCGCTTCCACCATGTGTCTACGGACGAGGTCTTCGGCGACCTCGCTCTCGATGACCCGAGTCGCTTCACCGAAACCACGCCATACAACCCATCCTCGCCCTACTCAGCGACCAAAGCCGCCGCCGATCACCTGGTGCGCGCCTGGGTGCGCTCCTTCGGGCTGCGCGCCACGATCTCCAACTGCTCCAACAACTACGGCCCCTACCAGCACATCGAGAAGTTCATTCCCCGGCAAATCACCAACATTTTGGACGGGCGGACACCTAAGCTCTATGGCACCGGGCTGCAAGTTCGAGACTGGATCCACGTGGACGACCACAACGACGCCATCAACCTCATCCTGGAACGAGGCCGACTGGGGGAGACCTATATTATTGGCGCCGACAACGACCACGTAAACAACCTCCAGGTCATCCGCCTCATCTGCACGCTGATGGGCCTGGACGAAAACGCCTTTGAACACGTCGCCGACCGGCCCGGGCACGACATGCGCTACGCCATGAACTCCACCAAACTCCGCCAGGAACTCGGCTGGGAACCCCGATTCACCTCCGCCGACGATGGAATGCGGCGCGGACTCGCGGAAACGATCGAATGGTACCGCGACAATGAAGCCTGGTGGCGCCCTCTCAAAGACGCAGTGGAAGCAAAATACGCGGAGCGCGGACAATGACCGGCCGCGTGCTTATTACCGGAGCGAACGGACAGCTCGGCCGGGCGCTCATGACCCTGCTCGGCACGCGGGCCTTAGGGCTGGGGCGTCACGAGCTGGACATTACATCTCCCGACGCAGTGGCAGCCCTGCCCTGGTCCTCGCTCTCCGCAGTGATCAACTGCGCCGCCTACACCGCAGTGGATCGCGCAGAGGCCGAGGTGGAGCAGGCGTGGGCCGTCAACGCCACTGGTCCCGCCTTGCTCGCACGCGCATGCGCTGCGCATGGCGTGCCGCTGGTGCATATTTCCACCGACTACGTCTTCTCCGGCCTAGTCGAGGAGCACGCGGAGGACGAGCCGGTGGCGCCGCTGAACGTGTACGGAGCCTCCAAAGCCGCCGGTGAACTGGCCGTGCTCGCCGCCTGCCCCAACGCGTACGTAGTGCGCACCAGCTGGGTGGTAGGCGACGGCGCCAACTTCGTGCGCACCATGCTGGGGTTGCGCTCGCGCGGAATTACGCCGTCGGTGGTGGACGACCAATTCGGTCGCCTTACCTTTGCCGATGACCTCGCCGCCGCACTGGTGGCATTGGTGGATCGCCACGCAGAACCCGGCATCTACCACTTCTCCAACTCTGGCGACGTAGTGAGCTGGGCCGACATCGCCAACGAGCTGTTGCCCATCACGCGCGTAAGCACCGCCGAGTACTACGCCGGGCGGTCCGGCATAGCCGCCCGGCCGCGAAATTCCGCCTTTGACCTGCGAAAGATTCGCGCCGCGGGCATTACCCCGCGCGACTGGAGGGTAGCCTTGAGCGAATACGTCGATAAGCAGCGGGAGGCATGATGAAAGGCATCATCTTGGCGGGCGGCTCGGGCACGCGCCTGTACCCGATCACGAAAGGCATCTCCAAACAGCTGATGCCGATCTACGACAAACCCATGATCTACTACCCGCTCACCACCCTCATCCAAGCGGGCATCCGCGAGATCCTGGTGATCACCACGCCCGAGGACTCGTTCGCATTCAAGCGGTTGCTTGGCGACGGCTCGCAATGGGGCCTATCTCTGTCTTACGCGGAACAACCTCGCCCGGAAGGTCTCGCGCAGGCGTTCCTGATCGGCCAAGAGTTTATCGGGGATTCTCCCGTTGCTTTGGTTTTGGGAGACAACATCTTCGACGGCCACGCGCTGGGCGCCTCACTACGCTCCTGCACGCACGGCGAAGGCGGGACAGTATTCGCCTACCAAGTCTCCGACCCCTCCCGATACGGAATCGTTTCCTTTGGCGCTGACGGGCGGGCCGAATCGATCGAGGAAAAGCCCGTGCGGCCTCGTTCGAACTACGCGGTGGTGGGCCTGTACTTCTACTCCAACGACGTCGTCTCCATTGCTCGAGGGATCAAGCCGTCTGCGCGGGGCGAACTCGAAATCACCGCAGTCAACGAGGCCTATCTGCAGCGTGGCGACCTCCGGGTGGAACGCCTGCAGCGTGGCGATGTCTGGCTGGACACCGGCACCATCGACTCCATGTCCGAAGCTGCCGCCTACGTAGAAGTGATGCAAAAACGCACCGGCATCGCCATCGGCTCGCCAGAGATAGCCGCGTACCGGGAGGGATTCATCTCGCGTGCTTCTTTGCTGGAGCTGGCTTCGCCGCTGATGAAGTCCGGATACGGCCGGTTCCTCGTGGAGGCCGCGGGGTAGATTTTTCGCAGCGCTGCCTGGGGTGGGCGGTGCTGCTTGGGGCACGCGGTGCGTGCGGAAATTGTGCGCTTGTAATGGCGGGATTGGTCTTAAAACCCCAGGATGCTTGATCGGGAGAAGCACACAATTTCCTGGTGTGGGGTGGGGTTGTGTAGTTGCTGATTGGGGTGCGACTCTTCTGTCGCGGATTCGGGATCGCGGGGTAGGCAGCCACGCTGAAAGTGGTGCGACTTATCGAGAGGTGAAATAAGCTGAGAGGCGCTCAACCCTAAGCGGGGAGCGCCTCTCGAGGCGGAAAATGGGAGTACAGGCTTAAAGCGTGATTCCCATTTGCAGTTCTAACGATACCAAAGATATAGCAGCTGTCAACAAGCAACATTGGCATGGTTTGGTTACTCGTATGCTAGAACTTGTTTCACGAAACACTACGTGGCATCGGAAGAACTGGCGGGCCAGTACTTTGGAACTTGTTTCTGATGTGATTGAAGAGTCTCAGATCGCAGGAACAAAAGAAAGAGCTCTTAGAGAACTGCGAGAATATCTCGCCACCGCGTTAAAGGGTGATCCAGGAATCCGTCAGGATCAACTTGCGATTCTTGGTGTAGTAGGAAAAATCGATCCAACGAGCAGCGATGCAAGTAATCGCGTCTGTCTTGCCCGGCAGTACTTGCAAGATATGCAGGAAAGCTATCTAGACAACTGGATTGAATACCTGCGTAACCCGTCGAGCTTCCAAGATGATGAAGACATTGAAGGGGCAGCAAAGAAGATCATTGCCCATTTAACTTATGGAAGGCTGTCAGAAGAATCGATTTATGCCACCCTCCGGGCAAGTGAACTGGATTCCGGACCAGGAGAAGCGTTCCTAGAAAAGCTGCAAGTTCTTCAACGAAAATTGCATTCCGCGAAGCGTGAATTCACATTCGTGGTGCCGCTCGATAAGGCGCCTTCTTTCCTGTTCAATAAGGACTTACCTAAGGGGTGGCTGACCGCCGCACAGGTCAAAGAATGGAAAAATAAATACGCGAAGGTGGCACCAACTCCTCGGCATCACGTGGTTTTAAGCTAACGGTCGAGGGTCTTGACATTAATGGTGCTGTTGTTGAGGTGCAGAATCAATTAGAAGTTCTTGGTTTTCAATTCGCCACAGGCTCCCAAAATCACTTCTCTTTTCTTGAATCAATGTGGTCTCAGGAGAAAGGAACCGCCTATCCCACCCGCCGAGCACATCGTACAGTTAGGTTTAAAGCATTCGAACGGTCGGGAGCGATATCGAGACTTGAATTAACGCCACAGTTGAAAGATATGTTGGCGATAATTCAGCCTCTTAATACTTTGGAGCATCATGTAGCTGTTGTTCATGGCTGGGTAGCAATTGAGTCAATGCTGGTAGATGCAAATGAGGACGACAGAATAGGGGCTGAACGCATCGCTTACATTGCCGCAGCGTGTTACTTCCGGACTGAAATGACTTGGCTTGCGGTGAATTACGAAAAGGCTTATAGTGGCGAGTCTGACGAAGCTCGAGAGATCAGGCAAGCGCAGAGTAGTTTCGAGCGCGCAAAGGTGATGCTCCAAATCATTTTGAAGAAGTTGCCGACGGAGAAAATGGCCGAAAAAGATCTCTTAGCAATTCGAAAAATGGCTAAGGCCTTTGCGGATCCCGGACGAGCTTTTGCGCGAACTGTCGAAATTCTAACGCATGAATTTTCAAGACTTTATCGAAAGCGCAATCTGATCGTCCACGCAGGTTATATTGCGGACCGGGGTATAGATTCTCTAGCTGAAAAGTTGATCCCAGTTCTGGTGGCAGCAATAGACCAGATGTTGGTGGCTGAACTGCAATATCAAACGTCTCCCAAGCACCTGGCTGCAAAAGTGGAATTTCGTTCTTCGAAGATCTTGACACCATCAGACTTGATAGGGCTCCTGGAATTGGATTGACATTTTGGTGCCAACGCTTTTCCTTGCTTAGCACTTCGGCCCACGAGATTCAGGTGGCCGGAGGTGGACAAGATGCGCCCGAAATTGTGTGCTTCTGCCGCCTGGTTTGAACGTAAAACCCCTGGGATGCTTGATCGGGAGAGGCACACAATTTCCTGGTGTGGGGTGGGGAAGCAAAAGAAAATCCCGGAAACCTCCCCAGGTTTCCGGGAGCAGAGAGGTAGAAACTAACCGATCGCCCAAAGGACGTCGCCCTTGTGGTCGGCCATGTAGCGGCCCCACGGCTGCCAAGTGTGCAGGCCAGCGCCGTAGTGGCGGTGGACGTTGAGGCCCTGGTGGCGGGCCTTGTCCGTGAAGGAGTTGGTGGACAAGGTGATCAAGGTTTCGCCGTGGATGGAGATCGCGTCAGCGCCCAGCCAGCCTGGGTAGGATTCGCCGGCGCCGGGGTGGCTGTTTCCGGACCAGACGTGGACGTCCACGCCGCCGTCGCGAAGCTTGTGCACGTTGGCCACTGGGTCAGCGTGCAGGATGCGGCCGGGGAACTCGAGAGGGTTAATGGTGAACCACTCCCACAGGAACTTGCCGGAGTGCAGCAGGGAGGCGATGGAGAAGCCAGCGATCATGCCCACGTGGGTGGCCATCGCGGGGTCGATGAAGCCAGAAAGGGCGTGGGCCTGGCGGAACTGGTCTGGGTGATGCGCAGAGAGGGTGAGGGCTGGGATTGCGCCCATCGATACGCCGGCGATGGCGTTGCGGTGCGGATCCACTCCGAAGTGCTGCTGTAGGTAGCCCGGGAGCTCGTAGGCGAGGAAGGTTTCCCACATAGGGCGTTCCTGGCCGGAAGACATGAAGTCATTGGCAACGCCACCCCAGTCTGCGTAGAACTCGCCTGCGCCTCCGGCGGGCATGACGAGGGTGATGTTGTCGTTTTCAAACGTGGCCGGGGCAGTGGACACGGACGCCCAGTTGGAGTCGCGTTCGCCGACCTGTGCGCCGTCCAGCAGGTAGAGGCCGCCATTGCCGCCATTGGTTGCGGCCTGGATGAACACGAGCATGTTCCGGTTGTGCGCCGGGGACCAGACCTCACATGCCTGGATCCAGTGGCCTTGTGGTGCCCAGGTGCAGCCGGGCCGTAGCCAGTCTCGACCGTCGGCGTGGGCAGCAGGGGCAGCAGCGAAAAGCGTTGCGACGGCCACGAGCAGGGCCAACAGCATGTTGCGGATGTGACTCGTGTTAAACGAGTGACTGGAGTGTTTTAGGCGCATGCACTAAAGCATATTATTTATTTTTGCCTGCGCAAGTTAATCGACCAACAAAATTTTAGGTGTCACCCAGCAAGGTGCGGTTTTCCTGCTTGCTGGGTTGCGGACGGGGTGAATGGCTAGCTGGGTTCGACTTGCTAGGCGCTGCTTGGTGCTGCCTGGCCGGGATGCAGTTTGGTGTCTTTGGTTCTGTCACTTTTCGGCTAAAAGTGGCTGAATTGGAGACAGTGGATTACGGTGCCTCGGCTGGTTCGTCAAGTAGCACGGATTTGGGGGAGACCCAGCGTTCGTCAGTGTTTCGGGCCTGGAGATAACGTTCAAAACTCCTAGATTGGTACGTGCGTGTGACGGCAGTAGCCCACCCGGTGTTTCGATCCCCCTCGCGCACCGTGACTTGGATGAGAAACTCTGGGGCTAGGGTCTCGCCTAGCAGGCGCTGATCTGGGCTCATGCCAGCGGGGAACGCGAGGGAGCCAGGCAAAACCACCCAGTCGTAATCCTTCACGCTGTTAATGAGCGCGGTAGGCGGAATCGTTTTGATCTTGAGGTCGTAGGGGTTGTACACCACGTCTGCGGCGGTGACGTCCTCGGCGGACACAACCGGGTTGAATTTGATCCAGCCGGCTTGCTCGAGCAGCTTCAGTGTTCGGGCGCGGTTACCTGGGAAGTCCGGAACTGCGACGCTTTGCCCTGGCTGCACCTGATCAAGGTGAGAATGGATGCTGGAATACAGGCCCACCTCGATGGACGGGATCGGCTGGATATTAATCAGCTTCGTGCCGTGCTGCTCATTAAAAGAGGTGGTGAATCGCGAATTTTGCTCGACGTTTAAGTCGACTTCTTTGTTGGCCAGCGCGAGTGCGGCGTCGACAAGCTCGGGCTTATGCACGTACTTGATGTCGTAGCCCATTCGTCGCAGCTCCGGGGCCACGGCCTCCTGGAACATTACCGAATAAGGACCCAAGGAGGTGGAGATTCTCAGCAGCTTCTTGCCGGTGGGGCCGCTGCAGGCGCACAGGGCAAAGGCCAAGCACACAACTGTGACAAAACTAAGGACCCAGCGACGGGGGTATCTGCTAACGTGCACGCTGATCCTCCCGCGGGCCAAGAAATTCTGTCACAGCAACAATACCAGCTCAGCGGGGATCGGCAGGTGGTAGGTGTGCTCTAGTGCTTAGATGCGGATGCCGTACTGGGCCAGGAAATCCTTGATGATCTGCTGCACGTTCGGCAGCACAATGGACTGGCCGCTAGGCAGCGCGAACGTGACGGTCGGCAAGCCAGGGGCAGAAGACACAATCGGAGCTGGGCCCGCAGGGGCTTCCGGGGCAGGGGCCGGAGCTGCACCGGCATCGGCCTGGCCGCCACCAGCTGGGGCAGGAGCCGGAGCTGGCGCAGCGCCACCGCCACCCTTGAGGCCACAGCGATTCGCGGCTTCGTCGACACGCGCGAGGGCGTCGCGGATCTGCGGGCCGCGCGAATCGACCATCGCGAGGAGGTTGGCCTTCGCGACCTTATCGTTGTAGTCGGCTTCGTTAGTCCAGTACTTGGTGGCCTGCTCGCAGGAAATAGGGCCAGCTGGCAGGGCCGCGAGAACCTGATCGACCTGGTCCGCATTCGCGACCGCAGGGGCAGCGACGAGGCCGGAGGTGAGGGCGACAGTAGCAAAGGCACGGTGGAAACGCTTAGAAGTCATGTCGCCCAATATGGCACATCTTTGGGTGGTGCGCCACGAAATCCGGGAACTGACAGGGGATCGTGACTGAAGCGTTGCATAACCTCGGCGCGCGTACCCGACTCTGGCTAGGCTGGCTGCCATGGAGCTCAACCTCGTGCACTGCGAATCTGCCGACAAAGCCGTCGACGAACTCATCCGGTTGTATGACGAAGCCATCGCCAAAGCGCTCGACCTGCTCGAACAGGGCACGCCCGAGGGCTACGAGGAAGTGGTCTACCCGCGCCTCGTGATTGATGTCGAGCAGTGGCGGCCGATTGATCGTACGGAGCCGTTCGCGTACGTCGATAAGGCAGGGCGCTACGCCGCGACCCTCTCGCGCCCGCGTCTGATGCGCACCTACCTCGTCGAAATGATCGCGCGCCTCACCGCGAACTACCCGTGCACAATCTGGGTCGGCCCCTCCACCGAACAAATCCCGCCCGCCTACATCGACGACGCCCCTACCCTCGGCCGCGACACCGCCTTCCCGCAGCCCTCGCTCGATGCCGTAGACGACGCAATTATCGACGGCGAATGGGATGCATTCCACGGCGACGAACTGCCACTTTTTCATTTCACCGCCCAGCGCTTCGACATCGCCTGCAAGCGCATCGAGCACTACACCGGGCTCGAAGTCGAAGGCGTGCAAAAGTTCATCCTCTTCACGAACTACGACATGCACATGGCAGAATTCCTTCGCTTTGCTGAGGCAGCGGGTGGACGCTACGTCTCCGTGTCCTCCTCGCCGGCCGGCGTGCAGATGCCGCGCATCGATCTCGCCACCGCAGCCGGCGACGGCATCACCATGATCAACATTGGCGTCGGCCCCTCCAACGCCAAAACGATCACCGACTCCCTCGCCGTCTTGCGACCAGAATGCTGGGTCATGATCGGCCACTGCGCGGGCCTCGACGGCCGCATGCGCATCGGCGACCTCATCCTCGGCAACGCCTACCAGCGCCGCGACTCGCTGCTGGATTCCCGCGTTGGCCTAGACGTTCCCATCCCGGCCGTACCCGAAGTTCAAATTGCGCTCACCGCCGCGGTGTCCTCCGTCTACGGCGGAGACATGTCCCTCATGCGCACCGGAACAGTCCTATCCACCGCCGACCGCAACTGGGAATGGCATACGCCCCGCGAACTTTGGGCCTCCCTGCGCGGATCTACCGCGATCGCCGTGGATATGGAATCCTCCGCACTTGCAGCCAACGGGTATCGATACCGCGTCCCATACGGCACGCTCCTTTCCGTCTCTGACCTGCCGCTTCACGCCGTGCCGAAGCTGCCCGCCGCGGCGCAGGCCTTCTATTCGTCATCGAAAGAAGCGCACGTGATGTGCGCCGTTTCCGCAGTCGAAGCTTTGGCGTCCGATCCCGCACGTCTGCGGACGCGCAAGCTGCGTCGCGCAATTGGCGAGGTGCCGTTCCGGTAGCCTTTGTCTCTTTTCGCGCTGGGTAGGTAGGCACGGGGTATTCGAGTGTCTGTGGTTCTGTCACTTTTCGCACAAAATCGGCAGAGTTGAAGACACCAGAGCACGGCAGCGCAGCGCTGCGGGGAAGAATTCCCCGGAAACGTCGAGAAGGAAGCGATAACCTGGGTGTCATGAACCTCCTTTTTGACCTTTACGGCGTTTTGCTGAAGACGCAGACGGCGGAAGCCTTGAGCAGGTTGGAATCGACGATTGGGGCAGGCCCGGAGATGTGGGCCGCTTATTGGCGGCTGCGCCCGGACTATGATGCCGGCCGGGTAAGCGACGAAGAGTATTGGGCCAGCATGCAGCGGGAATTGGGGCTAGCGCCTTTTGACTATGAAGAAGCCAGACGAGCGGACTTCGATGGCTGGTTGGCTCCCGATGAGGAAATGATTCAGTTTGTTTTAGGGCTGAAGCAGGACGGGCATCGGGTGGGGTTGCTGTCGAATATTCCGAAGGGGCTTGCAGCGGAGGTAAGGGCGCAACACACGTGGCTGGATAAGTTCGATTCGGTGGCGATGAGCTGCGAGATCGGCGCGGAGAAACCAAGCGCAGCAGCGTATGAGATCGCCCTGGACATGCTGGGCACGAAGGCCGAAGACACTCACTTTTTTGACGATAACCAGGCAAATGTCGTGGCGGCACAGCGTGCCGGGCTACAAGCGCACTTGTTCCGCAACATTGATGACTTAAAGGCGGTAGTGCAGTGATCTTGGAGTTTAGGGGCAAGAAGCCGCGGATTCATCCGAGCGCATTTGTGGCGCCGAACGCCACGATTATCGGTGACGTGGAGATCGGCGAGGATGCCAATATCTGGTTTAACGTGGTGATTCGCGCGGATGTGAACAAGATTCGGATCGGCGCCCGGACCAATGTGCAGGACGGGGCCGTGCTGCATGTGGACGCGGATGCGCCGTGCATCGTGGGCGACGATGTGACGGTTGGGCACATGGCGTTGGTTCATGGCACCACGGTAGGAAACGGCACTCTGGTGGGGATGAAATCGGCGCTGCTGAGCCGCAGCGTGATCGGGGAAGGGTGCCTGGTGGCTGCTGGTGCCGTTGTGCTGGAGGGCCAGGAGGTGGCGTCGCAAAGCTTGGTGGCGGGAGTGCCCGCCAAGGTGAAGCGCGCGAATGACCGCGAGTTTGTAACGCACGCGGCGCGCTACGTGGCGCTGTCGAAGGAGTACTAGCGGGCGAGCGCGAGCGGGTCCGACTGCATGGGGCTAAGCGCCAGGGCGGCCGAAATCGTGCGGAGAGTTTCCAGCTCAGGGCGGGTAACGCGCAGAGGGACTTCGGTGCCAAGTTCGGTCTGTAGGCGGGTGCGGATCGGCGCGCGGCGCTGCGGGTCGAAGAAGTTGGCGCCGGAGAAAATGATGCTCGAGGGCTTCGGGCCGCTAATGATGTAGTCCAGCCAGTCGGCCTCACTGAACTGCTGGGCCGTGGACGTGACGCCATTTTCGGTGATCCACGCTGCGGAGACCGAGTTTTCCGAAAACAACACGAAGACGTTTTCCTGAGCGCGGTTTTGCTGGATTTCCGCCAGGGCGATCGAGGCGGCGGCGGAGCAGGCCATCGCGGGCACGTTGAATTCGAACTCGAGGCGGCTTTTGATCCAGCTCAGCTCGGTCCACTCGGGGCTGGCGCAGCCGAGGGAGATGGCGCGCAGCGGAATGGGGAATTCGTTTTTGATGCGGTGAATCGCGGCGATGATGTACTCGAGGACGTCGGGAACCGAGTGTGGTGGGGCGGTTTCTTTGACGCGGACTTCGCGCAGCAAGCGGCCGCGGAAGTCGTAGCAGCCGATGAGGCAATCGTGGACGTCGACGGCGATGCCGATGAGCAGGCCGGGCCAGGCGGTGAGCTCGAGCGGGACCACGGGGCGGCCCGGTCGGGCGGTGTTGATGAGGTCTCGGCGTTCCTGCACCAGGCCCGCGTTGGAAAGCGCGATGACGGCGCGGGTGATGGTCGGTTGGGAAAGTCCGGTGGCTTTCACCAGTTCGCCTCGGCTAACCCGCGGGGTGGCGCGCACATGGTAAAGCACCTGAGCGGCCGGGGTAGTGGGCTTCTCAAAGATCTGGTGAAACGCGACTTGCATAAGTATCAATATTACTGCTTAGCGTCTGGTTTACATGCGGAAATGATGCGAGGCACCGCAAAATTGGGGGCAGAAACCCCAGGGAGCTGGCAAAACGGAGGGCAACGGCGAAAATTCTCAAAAATCGATGTGAATTCCCTTAAGCTAGATGGCCGCCGGGCCAACGCGCTCGTAGGAATCCGGGGTGATCCGTACGCCGACGTCGCCAACCGAAATCACTGCCTCGCCAGGCTTGGTGAGGTCAACGCGGGTAGGTCCTACCGAGGTAACTTGTCCGCCCGCAATTGTCGACGCATCTTCTGGCAGTGTCAGTTGGTCATGGGCCCGAACTTCCGGCGGTTCGCCCTGCAACAACACCTGCGCGGCCTGCCGGTGGTCCCCGTCGGTGAACTTCCAGGTGGTGGGGAAATTCGCTTGGCAGCGCACCGGCGTCTCGGGTTCTACCGCGAGCGCGCAGCGCAAACTTTGGCCTTCGGCGAGGGGGAGATCGTAGACGCCGGGTGCTTGGGGCTCGGGCGTTGCGGGGGCGTCGATAAGCGCATGGGTGGTGGAGCACCCGACGCACAGCCCGGTTAGGAGGATGCCGAGGGTCAACTTGAGGGCCTTCATACGGCCATTATTGCGCGCTAAGCGGACTGGCTGGGGCGATGTTATCGAATTGTTGGACTGGGGTTGTCCTGCGGGTTTGCGGCAACGGCGGGGGCCTCGGCGGGCGCGGATGCGAAAAACGCAGGTGAGATGGATAGACTGTTCCACCATGACTGTCCAGCGCCTTGAGGATCGTAAGGCTTCCCTGCTCGACGCTACCTGCGACGCCTTCGTCCACGATCTCGCAGCCCTTACCCCCACCGACGCCACCGCATGGGGAATCGAGGGCCACGACCACGAACTGGAAGATTATTCCCCGGCGTACTGGGACGCGATCGCCGACCGGCACCGGGAAATGCTTGCCGACGTAGACGCCTTCGACGACTGCACCGACTGCAGCGATGACGAAGACGACTTCGACGCCGTAGACACCGTCACCGCCCGCGTCCTACGCGACCGGTTAGGCCTGCAGCTGGATCTGCACCACACCAGCGAATACTACGGGCTGCTAAACAACATCGCCTCCCCAGTACAAACCATCCGAGACACCCTCGCGCAAATGGAACCAGGCACCGACGCTGTTCGGGCGCGACTGGCGCTCGTGCCACGCGCGCTAGCTGGCTACCAGGAATCCCTGTCGCTAGCTGCTGGGCTGGGCCGGGTAGCCGCACTGCGCCAGGTAGAACTCCTCATCACCGAATGCAACAACCTGGCGGCCTCCGGATCCATGCTGGATGGGCTCGGCGTAGCTGCCGATGACATCACCCCTGCGCGCCGGGCATTTTCGGAACTCGCCAACTGGCTTTCGGAGCACCTCGCGCCACACGCGCCCGTGGCGGATGCCGTGGGCCGGGAGCGCTACGAGCGGTTCTCCCACGAATTCGTTGGCGCCCACGTGGACCTCGACGAAGCCTACTGCTGGGGCCTGGAGCGCCTGGAAGAAATCAAGGCGGAGCAGGCGAGCTTGGCCGCCACCTTGTACGGCACCGGAGTGACGGTTGGTGAAGCGCTGGCACGACTGAACGCCTCGCCGGATTACCGCGTGTCCGGGGTAGAAAACCTGCAGAAATGGATGCAAGGCCGCGCGGATGAGGCTATTAGCCAGCTGGGGGAGAGCGCCTTCGTTATTCCGGAGCAGGTTCGTACGATCGAATGCTGCATTGATCCGTCGGGCACGGGTGGCGTTTTCTACACGCCGCCGTCTGATGACTTCTCCCGGCCGGGCCGGATGTGGTGGTCCGTTCCCGCCGGGGAAACCGAGTTCCACACCTGGCAGGAGCTCACCACCGTCTACCACGAGGGCGTCCCCGGCCATCACCTGCAGATCGGTTTGGCTATGCAGTCGCCGCTGAACCTGTGGCGTCGGGTAGCCTGCTGGAACTCCGGCCACGGCGAAGGCTGGGCGCTATATGCCGAATCCTTGATGAAGGACCTGGGCTACCTCGAGGACCCGGGTTTCCGTATGGGATACCTCGACGCGCAGCGCCTACGCGCGGCTCGCGTGGTCTTGGACATCGGCGTGCACTTGGGCAAGAAGATCCCAGACGGTATTTCTACCTGGGATGCCACCTACGCGCGCAATTTCCTGCGGGAGAATACCGCGATGTCCGATGCGTCCCTTGAGTTCGAATTGGCCCGCTACCTCGGCTGGCCGGGCCAGGCCCCATCCTACGCCCTCGGCCAGCGCCTCTGGCAAGGCTTGCGGGATGACGCCCTAGCTTCCGGCCACACCCTGGCTGATTTCCATGCGCGTGCTCTGGCTTTGGGCTCTATCCCGATGGGTATTTTGCGCGAAGAAGTGCTGCAGCCTTAAGCACGGCTACCGTTGTTTTAAGGCCCTCTGGCGTAGGAGTAAGCTGAATCGATACATCGATTGCCTTGACACCTAGACCGGAGCGGACATGGACTTTCTGCAGCAACTTGTAGACGTCCAAGGCATCATCACCAACTTCGGCCTCCTAGGGCTCGGCGGTATTGTGTTTGCCGAAACTGGCCTGCTGATCGGCTTCTTCCTCCCCGGGGACTCCCTACTGTTTACCGCCGGGATGTATTCCGCCATGGAGCAACCGTTCGCCCCGCTGTGGGCGGTGATGCTGGTGGTATTCCTCGCGGCTGTCCTTGGCAACCAGCTGGGCTGGTACATCGGTAAAAAGAGCGGCCCGATGATAATGCGCAGTAAATCCGTGCAGCGCATGGGGCCAGAGAAGGTGCAGAAAGCCGAAGACTTCTTTGACAAGCATGGTGCAAAAGCCGTGATGCTGGGCCGGTTCGTGCCCTTTGTGCGCACGCTGGTACCGGTGCTCGCTGGGGTCAGCGAAATGCCGCTCAAGGTGTTTAGCAGCTACAATGTCGCAGGTGCCGCCCTGTGGGCGACGATCGTGCCCGCGGTGGGGCACTGGCTCGGCGGCGTCGAATTCGTCCGCGAGCACGTCAACGAGATTTTCGTCGGGGCAGTGGCCCTGGCTTTTGTGCCGTTACTGGCACAAGCCCTCATTGCGAGGGTGTACCGGAAATCCGAGTAATCAGGCGCACGATGCGCGGCAGGTAGCCTGCGATCAGCAGAATCGCGATCAACCGCAGGACCTGGATCGCGGCGACGGATGGCCCGGCACCGAATTCGTCGGCAAGCGCGAGCACGGTTTCCAGACCGCCGGGGCTGGTGGCTAGGTACGCCTCGAAATAGGATGTGTGCAGCCAATGGCGCAGCGGCCAGGCAACCAGCGCGCAGGTGCCCAGTAGCACGCCGATGAACGTGAATGTTGCGGGAAGCTGGCGAGCGAAGTCTTTGAGCGCCTGCATGGACAACGCGCCGCCCGCGGACCAGCCGATAGATACGAAGGCCACCACCTTTAGCGAGCTGGGGAGCGCGAGCACCGTGGGATCGGGGAAGAACTGCGCCACAGTGATGGTCAGTGCCATCGGGCCCAGAATCGTCGGAGCAGGCAGCCGGATGAGTTTGCCCAGCGGTTCACCCAGCGCCACGATCAGCGCGATGCAGATAAATCCCCGCACCGAGTGAGCGATGTGCGGGTGCACTACCCCACCATGCGGCACGTCCATCATCGGCACCAGCAGTGGCAGCGACAACGTCACGCAGAGTAGACGCAGGTATTGCGTCAGCGTCACGTACCGGAAGTCCGCGCCCACCTCCTGCGCCAGCACCGGCATCACCGAGGCCCCACCAGCCAGCATGGACAAAATGCCAGTTTCCTGGCTGGTTGATTCCGAAGCCCGGGCCAACAGCAGCCCGCCCGCGAAACCAATGCCGATGGTAATCACGGACACCACCAGGCCCGGCAGCACAAAATGCACCAGCTCCCACGGGTCCGAGGCGATGATCGGCGCCGAAGCCAAAATCGCGATCATCGAGCGACCCACCCGGCTCACCCCGCGGTGCACCCGCAACTCTTCCTGAGTAATCAGCGCGCAGCTTGCCGACGCCACGATTGCGGCCACAATCCACCCGGCCGGCACCTTGAGATAGGCAAATAGCGCCCCCAACGCCATCGTTGCTGGAACTACGAGACACCAGCGCATGGCCTGGGCGGATCTCACCGGTTTCGGGCTCCTTCCTCACATTTGCCGAGTAGCATAACTCTTGTTTTGTCAGCTCACGTCAGCTTAGGAGCATACGCCGGTGGGAATTGGTCTGGGTAGTTGGTCAGTGCTGATCGTTGGCGCCGCGGTTGCCGGATGGGTTGACGCGGTGATTGGCGGTGGCGGGCTGATCCTCATCCCGCTCATCATGGCGATCATGCCGGAGCTAGCCCCTGCCGTGGCCTTGGCCACCAATAAGCTGGCAGCGGTATCGGGCACCGGTTCCGCAGCGGTGACGCTGACTCGCAAAGTCAAGATCGATCGGCGTTGGATCCTGCTGTGTGTACCGCTGGCAGCGGTGTGCTCCGGTTTGGGCGCGTTGGCGGCATCGTTGATTGCCAAGGATGTGATGCGGCCGATCGTCATCGTGTTGATGCTGTTCGCCGGCATTTTCGTGGCGCTGAAACCCAACTTCGGCGAAGGTGAAAGCCTGGAAGCGCCGCCGCGAATCCGCCTAATTCTTACTTTCCTGGCCGTGGGCGCCATCGCGTTTTATGACGGCATCTTTGGCCCCGGCACCGGCATGTTCCTCATCATGGTGTTCACCGGCGTGCTCAGCCAGAATTTTCTCACCTCCGCGGCGCTCACAAAGGTTGTCAACACCGCCACCAACTTAGGGGCACTTGCCGTCTTTTGGCTGCATGGCCAAATCTGGTGGCAGCTCGGCCTCATTCTCGCGGTGGCCAACATCGTGGGCGCGCAGCTCGGCGCCCGCACCGTGCTCGGTGGCGGCACGAAATTAATTCGCTTCGCGCTGCTGACGATGGTCATCGTCATGAGCTGCTATCTCAGCTGGATGCAGTGGGGCCCGCAGCATTGATCCTCGGGCGCATCCCAGCTGATCGGTCTATGCTGGATCCGGTTTTATTCCCAGTAAAGACGGATGTGATGAATGCAGCTCAACACCCTGCTTAGCGACGCTTGGAACGCGGTAGCAAACATCGAACTGGCCGATGCCCGCGCCAAGTACGTCATCCTCACGCTGTTGGGCGCGACAGCATTCCTCGCCGGTCTCGGTATCTTCCGCAAGGCGCTGCGCTGGCGTACCCTCGGGGCGTTTATCGGCGCGGTGGTGCTGACCGCTGCCGCGTGGGTAGTGATGGAAAAGACCTGGAAGCCTTTCCCTGATCGCGTGCCAGCCTACATCTATGTGTGCGGGTCTCTGGCAGTGTTTGTGCTGTTGGGGGCGGTGCTGCAACGTGGGCGTCGCATAGTGCTGGGGCTGCTTACCCCGCTGGCCTTCGCGATGTCCTTCGGGGTATTCAACCTGGAATTTCAGGAATACCCCACGGTGCGCTCGCTCAACCCGCAGCCGGTGGCCGTGCAGATGAACTACGAAGAGTTTCAGCGCGCCGCGGCGGATAGGCGCCCGCCAGAGATTGACGGGGAACCCGCCGGGGCGATCGTCACCGTGGACCTGCCCGCCACCCAATTCGAGCATCGCCCGGCGGTGGCATACGTCCCGCCAGCATATTTCACCGAACCAAAACTCGAATTACCGGTGTACGTGATTATGGCGGGCAACCCAGGCTCGCCACAGCAGTGGTACGACGCCGGGGACGCCGAAAACACCATGGACAACTACCAGCGCGCACATCGCGGCCGCAGCCCGATCCTCATCAGCGTGGACGGCACCGGCGGGTTCACCAACAACCCCATCTGCGTAGACAGCAAAGACAACAAGGTACAAACCTACCTGGCCAAAGACGTCCCCCAAGCCATCAAGGAACGCTTCCGCGTAGTACCGGACCAGCAGAAATGGACCATCGGAGGTCTTTCCTACGGCGGCACCTGCGCGCTGCAGGTGGTCACAAACTACCCCGATTCCTATGGCACCTTCCTTGACTACTCCGGCCAGCGCGAACCCACCCTGGGGCAACACCAGGAAACCGTTGACCGATTCTTCGGCGGAGACGAAGCCGCCTTCCAAGCCGTCAACCCACTCACCTTGCTGGAACAAGCCAAAGGCACGCCGAAGTACCGGCACCTCCACGGCAAATTCATCGTCGGAGCGGAGGATAAGCACTTCAAGGAAGACATGCAGATCATGCACAAAGCCGCGGTAGACGCTGGCATCAACGCCGCCTACGAGGAAGTCCCCGGCGGGCACTCCTTCCAAGTGTGGCGGGTAGCCCTGCGCGAAACGATTGGCTACGTAGCACAGCGAGGAGGGCTCAAGTGACCGGCCTGCGAATCAGCAAACAGCACGTCAAAAGCACCCTCGGGTGGGCCCCGGTCAGCATCTGCGCAGTCGTGCTGGTGTGGCTGCTACACGCCATCTGGTTCCACAACCCAGTCCAGCTGCGCCGAGCCCTCGGCTTTAGCCTGGGCGAAGACGCCCCGCTATGGACCATTCTCACCTCGGGGCTGACCAGCAGCACCCTGGGCGGAGCGCTGCTTGCCACCCTGGCGCTGCTTACCCTGGGCGTCGCCAGCGAAAAGATCCTCGGCTCGCGCCGCTACCTGCTCTACGCCCTTATCCTGCACGTCCTTGCGGTCACAATCGGCTCGGCAATCGGGCTGGTCCTTTACCGAACCGGCTACTACTGGGGCAGCGAAATTCACGGCGAGCGCGTGCTCGCGCCGGGCGTGTGGCTCTTCGGTGTCTCTGCCCTCGCGACCGCTTACATGAACCGACTGTGGCAGCGACGCGTCCGAAGCTTCCTGCTGACGCTCACCCTCACCCTGCTGCTCTACGCCGGAATCCTGCTTGACTTCGCGTTGATTTCCGCGGTCTTGTTGGGGCTGCTGGCCGCCTACGTGTTGGCGCGGCGCTCGGGGTTGGTGCACGAGCGCGTTCGGCCGTCGATACGCGAGTCCCGCATCTTGGTGGCCACCGTGGTGGGCGCGGTATTCGTCGGCCCAGTGCTCTCCGCGCTGAATCCAGACGCCGCCGGACCGCTGAGCGACGTATCCTTCCTCATCGCGCCACAGCTGAGCTCCGAGCACGTGGCGGCGCTGTGCGACATGGAGGCGGGCTCTCCCGCATGCATGCATGCTTTGCAGACGTTGCGTAGCGCGGGCATCGGGCCGGCCATCGCCAATTTCATGCCATTGCTGCTGGTAGCCGTGGTGGTCTATGGCCTCGCGCGCGGCCGCCGCCTCGCCTGGAGCGCCGCGCTCGCCGTGCACGCCGCCACCGCCATGGTGCTGTTTCAAGAACTGCACCGCCTCGAGCTGATCGACGACGACTACGCCCTATCCGCCCTCGTCTTCCTCTGGCTCACGCTACCGTGGCTCCTCTCCGCAATCCTCCTAGTACTCAAGCGCCCGATGTTCCGCGTCCGACTGGCCCGCACCAGTAGAACCCGCTTCTTCCTCCAAAGCCTCGCCTGGCTGATCCTGTGCAGCGCGACCTGGCTCGTGGGCGCGTGGACGCTGCGCGACCAATTCCGGCTGATCGGCCGCGACCACACCACTGTGTTGGACCTCCTGACTAGCCTGCCGATCCGCTTCCTCCCGCCGGCCGTTGGCCGCTTCTACGCCTTTGACGTCCTGCCAACCACACCGACCGGCTGGGTGCTTTCCGAATGGATAGGCATCATCTTCTGGGTCGGATTCCTCGTGCTCTTTTATCGAGCTCTCTCCGCAGACCCCAACCCCTGCTCCCTGCAGCAGCGCGATCAAGCCCGCCAACTGCTCATGGCCGGCAGCGGCGATCACCTGTCCTGGATGACCCTGTGGCCAGGAAATTCCTACTGGTTCGGCGACGGCGGCTACGTCGCCTACCGCCTCCACAACTCCATCGCGGTGACAGTAGGCGAGCCCGTGTGCACCTCCGGCGCCGATTGCGACCGGCTCGCAGACGCCTTTGAACAGCACATATATGCCCAAGGCGGGCAAGTGGCCTGGTATTCCGTGCGCGCTGACTTCGCCGCCGCCCGGGCACGCACCGGGTGGCGATCAGTGCCCGTCGCCCAGGAATCCGTCCTGCGCGCTGCAGACCCCGTGGAATTCAAAGGCAAGAAATTCCAGGACGTCCGCACCGCCCGCAACCGCGCCGGGAAGGAAGGGATCCGCGCCGTCTGGACCACCTGGGACCTCGCCGGCGTGGCTATCCGCGACCAAATCGTCGCCCTTTCCGAAGAGTGGGTCGCCGACAAATCCCTACCCGAGATGGGCTTTACCCTCGGATCCATCGCCGAGCTTGCCGACGACAACGTCCAGCTCATGGTCGCCCTCGATACCGAAGACCGCGTCCACGGCGTCACTTCCTGGCTGCCCTGTTACGTAAACGGCCAGGTCGAGGGCGTTGTCTTGGACTTCATGCGTCGCGACACTGAAGGGTTCCGACCCGTCGTGGAATTCCTCATCGCCGAAACGCTCCTTCGCGCTCACGTCGACGGCCTGAAATGGATCTCGCTCTCCGGCGCCCCGCTAGCCATCACCGGCACCGGCGTGCTGGGATCCGTGCTGGAAAAGGTCGGCAGCGCGCTGGAGCCACTTTATGGCTTCCGCTCTTTGGCGGCATTCAAGCACAAATTCCAGCCTGAACAGCAGGAATGGTTGCTCGCCTACCGCGATGAGCTCTCCCTGCCTGCGATCGGCATGGCGGTTTCCAAGTGTTATGTGCCGCGGTTGGATGTGGGTCAAGCGGTGCATGTAGTTAAGCATTTGCGTACGCCAAAGAAGTAGCTGCATCTGGTGTCTTTGTTTCTGTCACTTTTGGGCGAAATCTGGCAGAGAGGAAAACACTAGAAACGAGCGCCTAGGCGCGGGGTTTCGTGCGGGCGGTAGCTTCGGCATCCCAGGGGTTCTCCGGCCACGGATGTTTGGGGTAGCGGCCGCGCATTTCGGCGCGCACCTGCGTGTAGGGGCCGGACCAGAAACTGCTCAAGTCGTCCGTTACTGCCAACGGGCGACCGGCCGGGGAGAGCAGATGGAATTGAACTTTTACTCCCGCACAGGTCGGGGAGTCTGCGAGGCCGAAGCATTCCTGCAGTTTGACGCGCACGACAGGGCGAGAGGTGTCATAGGAAACTTTAGGACGATTGCCGCTGGGGACGTCGAGACGCGCCGGGGCGAGCTCGTCGAGTGCGGCGGCCTCGGGCCACGGCAGTATTGCGCGGAGGTCGGCTGCGGAAATAAGCGGCTCGGAGAGCCATTCCTCGACGCGGGCTTGCAAGGCTGGCCAGGATACATCGGGCCAGGGCGCGCCAAGTACGTCGTGGAGGAAAGCGAGGCGGGCGCGGAGTTCGGCGGCTTCGTCGCTAAACGGTAGCTCGGTGCCGGAACGCACAGCGTTGATCAAGGCGGCCCGGGTGTCTTCGGGGGAAAGTCGTACTGCGGTGGTGCTCAAAACGATGGCGCCGGCTCGTTTAACCAGGCGACCGCGGACTTTGGTGCCATCAAGTTGTGCTTCCACATTTTCGGTGACCGATAGGCCTTCGAGCGCTTCGGTTTCGGTGAGTGGCGCGGCTGCGCGGATAATAGCACCGCGTTGGGTGCGTTGTACGTCTGCGCATGCGATCCATTCGGGGGCTTCTGGCAGGGAAAACCCCAAGGTAGCTCGGGTTCCGGCGGCGAGTAGGTAAGAATCGGGCGAGTCGGGAACGCGGCGAGCGATCCACTGTGGGTAGGCCATCGCCACCACCACGCCCGGGGTAAGAGGTGCTGATGAAAACGGCGCTAGCGCGGCCAGCCGCCGGACTTCTCGTGAAGAGGCTTGTTCGCGGGATAGATCCCCGGTGGCTTGATCGCTTAGTAACGCCAGCGTCGCAGCGGCGCCGCTGCCTGCGCGTTGCAACGCCACTGCGAGTCGTGGTGGCAGAGGGATGAGCGCAATCTCTGGGGCCGGATTGCCGAGTTCGTCGAGAGTTGCCTGTGCCTCCGCCAATGCTTGGGGTGGGGCTGGGTCGAGTAGTTCGAGGTCTGTAGAACCCCAGGCTTGCATCGCGAGCAAGGCGGCGGTGAGATCAGCGGAAAAGATCTCCGGCAGCACGGCGGGGCGAAAAGCCGCGTATTCCTGCTGCGAGTAGAGCCGAATAACTCGTCCGGGGCCTTCGCGCCCGGCGCGCCCGGCGCGTTGCTCGGCCGAAGATTGGGAAATGGATTCGGTGACCAGGCCGGTCATGCCGCGTGCGCGGTCTCGTCGAGGTACCCGAGCGAGTCCAGTATCGATGACGCAGCGCACGCCAGGCACCGTGACGGAGGATTCTGCTACCGGTGTGGACACCACAATCCGCGGTCCTGGGGTGTATAACGCCTGGTCTTGCTCGGCGAGGGAGAGCCGCCCGTGTAGTGGAAAGACCGCAGGTGTGCTGGAAGAAAACCCAGATCCAGCCCCGACAGCGCCACGGCAATGCTCTAGCACCAGCTCAATTTCTCGGACGCCAGGAACAAATACCAAAACGTCAGGAGATTCGGCGAGTGCCTGGACAGCTCGGCGCCCCACCGCGGCGTAGAAGTCGCGGCTTCCCTGAAGCCGCCCTGCGACAGGCTCGTAAGTTGTGTCCACGGGATGGAGAACGGATTCCGTGGCAAGCAAGGGGGCCGAGAGGTAGTCGCAAAAGCGGGTGGCGTCGAGCGTGGCGGACATGGCGATTAAGCGCAGGTCATCGCGCAGAATGCAGAGCTCGCGGAGCATCGCCAACAGTAGGTCGGTGTCCAGGCTGCGTTCGTGGACTTCGTCGATAAGCACGGCGGAAACGCCGTCTAACGCGGGGTCGCGCAGGAGGCGTTGCCGAAGCACACCTGGGGTAACGAACTCCACCAATTCACCGCGCTCGCTCGCACCCCGGACCGCGAAACCCACCTGAGCGGCTCGTTCGGGGGCGAGGCTGCGTAATCGGGCCCAGGCAGCGCGCACGGCTACGCGCCGGGGAGCGACCACGATCACGCGCCCGCCGCACTCATTGCACACGGCAGGGGGAACGAGCGTGGTCTTACCCGTGCCGGGCGGGGCTTGCACCACTACGCTCTGCGCAGCGGCAAGCAACGCCGGAAGCCGGCCTATATCTCTGGTGAGGGATAGGCCGGCTCCGATTCGATTGAGGTCAAACAAGGTCAAACATTTATGGACGAACCAGGCGTTCCTGAACCTGACCCGTGACCATGTCCAGGTCGTTCTTGATGGAGCGGTGCGCGCGACGACGCTGCTCCGGGGTCATGAACTCGGAATTATCTACTGCCTTGTCCAGCTCGTTCAAGCGCTCTTCGCAGTCGAGGACGAAGCCACGTGGCAGGTCGGATTCCTTGAGCGAATTGCGCACGCCAGCGATGCGTGCCTTCAGCGATGCACCGTGCCCGGCGAATGCGGAAAGTTGGTCCGTCGATACGCCTAAGCGCTGTGCGCGACGCTGGTTGACCACCTGCTGGGCCTGGGTAGCGCCGCGGTAGATCAGCGGGAGCAGGATCGGGGCGACCATGCGCGCGACACCGATGTAGCGGGAAACGTTGGCCTTGTTAATGCGACCCGCCTCGCGCTTCGCCAGCTCGGTCTTAGCCAGCTTCAGCTCGTGCTTCCGCTTGGCCTTCAGGCCCTTTTTTTCGGCCTTAAGCAGGTTTTGTTCCTGCTTTGCCAGCAGTTTTTGCTGGCGCGCGCGGTCTTTAGCAGCATGCTTGATCTCCGCCTTCGCACGGGTCTTTGCGGCCTTAAGCTCGGCTTTCGCTCGGGCGCGATTCTTCTTCAGGTTCTTCAAAATTCCCATTTTGTTCTCCTAAACTCGGTGCTTTTTACCCCACACTACCTGTGTCATGGCAGAGTTGAAGGTTGTGAAGGCGAGAGACTTGGTGGGATGCCGCTACCGCGTGGTGCAGCGCGAGCGGTTCCCCGACGTACCTCCCACCCCGTCTGGCCTCGCCCGCCTTGAGCGTTACGACGCCGCGCGCTCGGCCGTACACGCCCTGCTACCGACGAAGCGGGCGGTGGGCGATCGTGGCCCATTTTCCCGGGTAATTGCGGGTTCTTTCTTTGCCACGCTGGAGGCGATGGCAGCCGAAGCCACCTTGATTCTGGACGCGCATCTGGAATGGGGCGACTTCGAAGTATTCGTCGATATCCTGGTCCGGATTGACGGCGGGTACGTGCCGGTGATTATCTCCAATCACCGGGTGGCGCGGCCTGCTTCTGGCTCATCCGCCCTTGCGGTGGCGACGTCCCGCCTCGGCCTCGGCACTTTCGTCGAGGTCTCGTACCGCATGCGACACCACTCTGCGGACTCCTACGCGCTGGCGCTGGCCACCCGCGCGCTCGCAACGGTAGGGCAGGACACCGGCCTGGGTGGCGTGATCGGCCAGGATCGTAGCCGCTGCTTCATCGAACCGGTTGCGGTGTTTAACCAGGCGCTTTCCGATGCTCTGGCGGTGCCCGTGCCGGAAGGCCCGCGCCGACTCAAAGAGTGCGATTCCTGCCGCTTCTGGTTCGACTGCTCGGCCACGCTGACTGCCGCCGACGACCTCTCCCTCCTCCTCCCCGGCGAGCGCAGCACCCCCTACCGCGAGCGTGGCATTAACACCATCCAGCAGCTTATCGACGCCAACCTGGGCGAACCCTCCGTCTTAGCCACAGCATATCGCTCTGGCACAGTCTTGGTGCCCCGGGGCGAATTGTCTGCGCCACGCCGCGACGTTGAGGTGGACATCGACATGGAGGCCTACCTCGACCAGGGCGCCTACCTCTGGGGGCTGCTGTCTGCGGATGGGTACGAAGCGTTTGCTGCCTGGACCTTGGCTGATGAGGCCGCGAACTTCGCCGCGTTTTGGGCTGCGTTGATGGGGCACCGCACTGCCGCTCGGGCGGCGGGGCTGTCCTTTGGAGCCTACTGCTACTCCAACCACGGCGAAAACCACTGGATGTTGCAGTCTGCCAGGCGTTTTGCTGGGTTCTCCGGGGTGCCAACGGAAGAGGAGGTGCAGGATTTTATTGCTTCCGAGGATTGGATCGACGTGTTCGCCTTGGTTCGTGCGCAGCTCATTGGGCCGTTTGGTTTGGGGCTGAAGGTAGTTGCACCCGAGGCTGGCTACTCCTATTCCGGCGACGTGGACGGTGAAAAATCCGTGCAGATTTACCTCACCGCGCGCGCCGGATCCGCTTCAGCTCGGGCCGAGCTGCTGGCCTACAACGAGGACGATTGCCGAGCCAACCGTGCGGTGCGGGAGTGGCTGGCTAGGGGCGGAACTGCTCTAGGTCAATGAGTCGGACGGTGCTGGTAAAAGACCTTGGGATTTCATCTTCGCTGCACAGCTGGAAGTCGCGTTCGTGTTTCGACATCAACGATTCTCCGGGGTAGGCCAGTACGTCGGTAGCTTCGACGATTGCGCCGAAGTAATAGCAGTTCCAAGCACTCTCATCGAAATCTGTCTTACCGATTGTCGCCATGTCGTGCCTGGCATCATTCATTAGTGTCTCGTGCATCCCAGGCCCACCACTGTAGAGATAGGTGGGCGTGGCGGACACCCACAACACCGCGTGGTGCTCGTTGACCTGCGCGATTCGATCGTGATAACGGGCAGTTGCGGCATCGAGTTGTTCCTTCGGCGCAACAAAGTAGGTGAGGGCGAGCTTCAGGTTCTAAGCGCCCTTGCTGCACGTTTTGTTTATTTCGTTTATTGTGGTGCTATGGCTACAATTTCCAGTCCACACCACCACCCAGACATTGAGCTCTGCCGTGCCGTAGCGAGGTTGGATAGCATCATTGCAGAAAGCCCAGTGGAGCAGGCGATTGCGGTTGAGCTTGCGGGAATTGATCTAAAGCTTTCTAAGGCCGTACTTGAGCAAGTTCGTGACGTGCTCTGTCATGCAGCCAATAAACGCGAAGTAAGCATACTTGCCCGCGATGTGGAACTAACTACCTCGCAAGCGGCAGAGTTACTAGGTGTTTCACGACCACACATCGTGAAGTTGCTTGATACGGGAGAATTGCCCGGCAGGAAAGTGGGTTCGCATCGCCGGCTTCGGTTAGGTGATGTGGAAAAATATCGGGAAAGTCAGATCAAAGCGCAGCGCGACGCTGCGAATGAGTTGGTGGGGCTTTCTCAGGAGATGGGCTTGTATTAGTGATCCATCCGGTGGTGCTGGTGGACGCGAATGTGTTGTATTCAGCACTTTTGCGTGACATTGTCATTCGCTGCGCGTTGGGGCGCACTCCTTTGGTGCGTGTCCGATGGACTGACCGCATTCTCGAAGAAGCATTTGGGAATCTGCTTAAGCATCGATCGGATCTCGACCCAGCTCGACTTCACCGAACGAAACAACTTATGAACCAGGTGCTACCTGACGCGGGTGTCACCAACTACGAGCACCTGATACCTTTGGTAAATCTCCCCGACGCTGACGATCGTCACGTACTCGCTGCAGCAATACATTGCCGGGCGGATCTATTGCTCACTCAAAACGTCAAAGATTTTCCA
Organism: Staphylococcus chromogenes; assembly: GCA_032468405.1. Taxonomy (GTDB): domain Bacteria; phylum Actinomycetota; class Actinomycetes; order Mycobacteriales; family Mycobacteriaceae; genus Corynebacterium. The sequence continues at coordinate 82,249 of JAUDUO010000007.1, read as the reverse complement.
GTCTCGATAGTGCAGTCATACGGGATTAGCGTGATGGGCTTTGACGAATTTCTGCTCATGCTTCTCACCGAAGAAACAATATCGACTCTGCGGCGATTGGCAGATTTGATTTCCGCGACCCGACGCCCGCCAATAAAGCCAAGTGAATTGCCAGCGATGTTGGTGAAGGCGGGCGCGTCGCAATCTGCGGAGTTTCTCGCACAGTTGTGGGGAAAATGAGACTGACCTAGTACCCCTCGCTCCGCTTCACCCAGCCAATCACCGCATAGGTAATCGGCATACACAGCACCTCAACCAGCGTTTTCCATACGAAGCCGACCACCACGTAGTTCACGAAGTCAGCCCAGGTCGAGATACCAATCGCGGTGGCGACAATCGCGCAAAACAGCAGGGTATCAGCAAATTCTCCGACCACGGTGGAGCCTAACAAGCGGGCCCACAGGGACTTCTCGCCAGTGCGGCGCTTCAGCGCCACCAGCACGTAAGAATTCAGAGTTTGGCCCACGAGGTACCCCACCAGGGAACCGGCCACGATCTGGGGAACCAGGCCAAGGGTAGCGGCGAAGGATTCTTGACCTTCGTAAAAGGATGCGCCTGGAAGGGCAATGGCAGCGTAGAAAGAAAGTACCGCCAGCAGCATGGCGGCGAATCCGGTCCAGATGGCGCGTCGCATAGCGCGGAAGCCGTAGACCTCAGTAAGGACGTCGCCGATGACGTAAGCAGCAGGGAAGAGGAAGAAGGCACCGTCGGTAATGATCGGGCCGAGCGCAACGCCTTTTTGCGCAGTGATGTTGGAGACCACGAAGATGGTCACGAACAGCGCGAGCAGGATGGGGTAGTAGGAACGAGGGACATTGATGTAGCGGGGAGTACTAGCGGGCGCAGCCGAAACTACGCCCTCCCCAGACTCGGAAGTATTCACAGATAGCATATTATCCATGACACGTTCTGCTGGCCGATACGCGCCGTCGCCAAGCGGCGATCTGCACCTGGGCAACCTCCGCACCGCCCTGATCGCGTGGCTCACTGCGCGCAGCTCGGGGCGCCGGTTTGTGCTGCGCGTGGAGGACGTGGACACGGCGCGGTCCTCCTGCACCGCCGCTGAGCAACAGATGCGTGACCTGGCGGCGCTCGGCCTGGACTGGGATGGCGAGGTTGTTTGGCAATCCCAGCGCACGGACGCCTACGAGGTCGCTCTCGCCTCTTTGCCCACTTATGAGTGCTACTGCTCCCGCCGCGACATCCTCGACGCCGCCCGCGCGCCCCACGCAATTCCAGGCTCCTACCCCGGGACCTGCCGTAATCTGTCACTATCGCAGCGCGCTTCTCGACGCCACGAGCTGGCCGAACTCGGCCGGGTCCCACACCTGCGCCTGGCTGCCTCGGTTTCCCGGTGGACTGTTGATGATCTTTTGGCGGGCTCTTTTGAGGGGGATGTCGATGACATGATCCTGCGCCGTGGCGGCAACGTCGGCCAGGCAGGAGACTGGGCGTACAACCTTGCCGTCGTGGTTGACGACGCATTCCAGGGGATTGACCAGGTGGTTCGCGGCGACGACCTGCTTTCCTCCGCGCCCCGCCAAGCGTATCTGGCCTCGCTGCTGGGGCTGCCGCCCGTTACGTATGTCCACGTTCCGCTGGTGCTGTCTTCCACTGGTGCGCGCCTGGCCAAGCGCGATGGGGCGGTGACCCTGCGGGATATTTCGGTAGATGAGGCTTGGGCGTGGCTCTGTTCTTCCCTCGGCCTGCCTGTTCTACCGGCTATTGACCTGGTCGATCGCTTTGACCTGGCTGCGCTGTCGCGAGAATCCGTGGTGTTCCCATGATTCGCGGACTGCTGTTGGACTCTTGCGGTAGGTGCGAGCACTATTCTTCCGTGCTCGATGTCGTAGCGAACCTCTGCTCGACCTGCGGCGACTACTGGGCTTGCCATCAATGCCACGAAGAGGCTGATCTCGGGCATTCTTTTGGTCCTGCCCCTCGGGAATCACTAGCGGTGATGTGCGGGGTTTGCGGCTTGACGATGAACTACCCTACGTATTCTCTAGGCTCCTGCGCCCGCTGCGGCGCTGCTTTCAACCCGGGCTGCGTGGCTCATGCGGGGATCTATTTTGAGTGAGGTGCTAATGTGCGGGAGGGGAAAACTTAAACCTCGGTGATGTTTGCTAAGGCTCTGGCCGTGGCAAAGGGATCGCTCCGAGGCTTTCGCGAAAAGGATAGCACACATGGGGGATGCGAAACAGTACGCTTCATTGGAGGATCTCAGCCGGTGGTTCTCGTCTGCGCGTCTGGAATCTTATTCTGAAGCAGGTTCGCCGGAGGCGCTGTATCTGTGGAATACCCGGCTTTCGAAGACCTTCCTGCAAGATATTCAGCATGTGGAAGTGGCATTACGCAACGTGATTGATAAGGCCCTTACGTGCGCTTATTCAGCAGAGTGGTTTGACTATCGAGCGGTACCAACGCCATCGCCAATCCCTTTCAGCGAGCCTTCGAAGAAGTCTATCCGGACTGCAATTCGGCGTGCTCGCTGGGAGAGTGGTCTTCCCACCGGAAAAGTAATTGCGGAGCTCACGTTCGACTTTTGGTATTTCTTGCTTTCGCGTAGTTACCAAACGACAGTCTGGCCTAAACTTCTTCCGCTACTTAATGGCAGGCCCGCCCGAGATGAATTTCAAGCGCAAGTAAAGGTTTGCTATGACATGAGAAACCGCGCTGCCCATCATGAACCGTTAATTAAGCGACATCGAAACGATGAAAACAAGTTGTTGGATGGAGCCTGCTTAGCCGTACAGTGCGTAACGACATGGATCTCACTCGACTGCGCCGAATGGGTTCAACGAAATTCTGAAATTCCGGCTGTACGGGCTCAGCGGCCCTAGCTCAGCACAGGTCTGTTCAACCTACTCCGCGTCCAGCTCCGCGATGAGCTGACGCACGCGGGCATCGATATCGTCTCGAACCAGTCGCATCCGCTCCATGCCGGTGATGCCGTCGTGGGATGGTTCAACGGTTACCCAGCGCTCGAAGTCGCCATCAAGCTGGGCGTCTTCCCCGAGGACGATCACGCGATCAGCGGATGCACGCACGGCAGGGTCAATGGCTTTCGGGGTGCCGCCGGACATGTCAGCACCGACCTCGGCGATGGCCTCGATGGATTCCTGATTCAAGGACGTACCCGGCTTCGTTCCGGCAGAGTGGATCTCTAGGCGATCACCTGCATGCTTTTCCGCAAGCGCTGCCGCCATCTGGGATTTGCCACCGTTGCCAACGCAGATGAACAGTACCTTCTTCATTTAAGCCTCCTGGGGGAATAGCCGTGGCCGCAACCACTTCATAACGTAAACCAAGGCCACCAGTACTGGCACCTCGATCAGGGGTCCAATTGTTCCAGCCAGCGCCTGTCCGGAAGCCGCGCCGAACGTGCCGATGGCCACGGCAATCGCCAACTCGAAGTTGTTGCCCGTAGCAGTAAAAGCCACCGACGCAGACTGGGCATAGCCCATGCCCGACTTCCAGGCCACCAGCGTAGCGAGGAAGAACATACCCACGAAGTAGGCCAGCAATGGGAGCGCGACCCGCGCCACGGACCAGGGATTTTCGGCGATGTGCTCGCCCTGCAGGGCGAAGAGCAAAACGATGGTGTACAGCAGGCCGAGCAGTGCCAGCGGGGAAATCATTGGGATGAAGCGGGTCTGGTACCAATCGCGACCCTTGAGCTTTTCGCCCAAGACCCGCGAGAGCAGGCCCAGCAGGAGCGGGATACCTAAGAAGACGAGGACCGAGGTGACGATGGCGAAAAAGGAGAATTCAGCCGAGGTCGTCGATAGGCCCAGCCAGCGGGGGAGCACCTGCAGGTAGAACCAGCCGAGCACGCCGAACATCAGCACCTGGAACACCGAGTTCACCGCGACCAGCACGGCGGTGGCTTCGCTGTCGCCGCACGCGAGGTCCGACCAGACGAGTACCATCGCGATGCAGCGCGCGAGGCCAACGATGATCAGACCCGTTCGCAGTTCGGGCTGGTCAGCGAGGAAAATCCACGCGAGCGCGAACATGAATGCAGGGCCTAAGATCCAGTTGAGGAACAGGAAACCGTCATGAGACGGCGGTCGGTGGCGATTTCGCGCGTTTTGTCGTAGCGGACCTTCGCCAGCGGCGGGTACATCATCACGAGCAGGCCGATCGCGATCGGAATGGACACGCTGCCAAGTTGGTAAGAATTCAGCGCCTCGGGCAGGCCCGGGACAGTGTTGCCGAGAAGCAGGCCGAGCGCCATCGCGAGGATGATCCACAGCGGCAAGAAGCGGTCGAGGAATGACATATATTGAAGTCTATCAATATATAATCGGGGTATGCAATGCTGTTCACTCTGCTCGGGCCCGCTTGACGACGCCGACGCCTCCCGGTTCGCCACCCTCTTTAAAGTGTTATCCGACCCGGTGCGGCTCCAGCTGCTCTCCGAGATCCAGGCAGCCGGCTGTGGCCCTCTGACTGTCAATGACCTGGTCGCTCGCACGACGTTGTCGCAGCCGACCGTCTCCCACCACCTGAAGCTGCTTACCGAAGCAGGGCTGCTGCGAAAGGTACGGGTCGGGCGGAATATCCTGCACGAGGTGGTACCCGAGCCGTTTGGGGAGCTGCAGCAGCTGTTGCAGGTGGGGTAGGTTTTGGTTGGGCTGGCGCCGCGTTGGAAAATTGTGTGCTTCTCCCAGCGAGAGTTCCTGGGGTTTTCCCTTCAATTCAACTGAATCGAGCACACAATTTCCTTGACTTGCTACCTACTCCACCACAATCTTCCCTCGCGCCCCACGTTCCGCGTCGATGAATTGGTGATTGACGAAGGTGTAGGTGCCGGCTTCGGGGAAGCGGGCTTCGACAAATCCGCCTTGGGCGGTGGCTAGATCCAGGGCTTGTCCGCCGCCTGTGGAGATGCCGAAGGGATCGCGGGCGTCGCGCAGCGTGTAGGCGCCTTCTTTGTACATGGTGTGGAACTGGGAGCCCACGATGTGGAAAGAGGTGCCCAGGTTGGGGCCGGCATTAAGCACCCAGAACCGGGCGGTTTGCCCTGCCTGCAGACGCAGCGGATGCGAAACGTACTGGTTCTCCAGGCCGTTGAATACCACCGCGTCCGGGGTGCCCGCGGCGAGCTTTTCGGCATCGACGGGTTCCGCTGCGGTGCCGTTGAGGCCGTAGACTTCCGACTGCACCAGCAAGTATTCCGCATCGACCGGTTCCAGTGAAGGCGGATCGATGATCACGGCACCGAACATGCCCGCGGCTACGTGCATGGACATCGGCATGGTGCCGCAGTGGTAAAGCCAGATCCCGGAGTGGTTGGCGCGGAACACGTAGTCCAAGGATTCCCCGGGCGCGATGGAACGCATGACCTGATCGGGGGAAACGAGGCCCGCGTGGAAGTCGATGGAGTGTTTCATCGAGCCGTTGTTGACAAAGCGCACGCGGAATTCGTCGCCCACGCGGCCGCGCAGAACCGGCCCCTGGAGGCCGCCGTTAAAGGTCCAGCGCCCGCGTCCGTCGATGACTTCTTCGGTCACGTTGATAGTCACCTCGTGCACGCGTTCCGCAGGGGCGGGCGCCAGCTTCGGATCAGCCGCAGCCTGGATAGATTCCGGTGAGCGTGGCGTTTCGCGCGCGCCAGCGGGCGTGCCAGGTGAGGCGGAGACGGGGGCGTGGTCGTCGACAAGCACGCGTAGTGTCATGCCTTGCATTTTGTGGCCCGCGATCGAGCACCATGCCTCGCTGTTGGCGGTGATTACGCCTGCGTCGAGCTCGGTGGTCGTGCCGGGGACGAGGCGGCCGGTGGTCGCGCCGGACGGGAAGACGAGGTCGTGCGGTTGCGAGTCGGCGTTGCGCACGGTCAGCACGAGGCGGTGGCCCGCGGGCACGCGGAGTTCGGACGGCATGAAGTGCATGTCGTGCATCGTGACTTCGGCGCGCGTTACACCCTGCGCACTTATCGACGGCGTCGGCGCCGTCCCAGCGCCCCCACCCAGCGCGAGGGCCAGCGCACAGAGCACCGCTACGCCTGCGGTCACTTGATTCCAGCGCGGCTTTTCTTCCGTGGATGCGCCTAAGATCGGCACCGCGCGACCCTTGGTAGCCATCGCGGCGCGCTGCGCTTTGACTGCCCGCGGGGTGGCGACCAAAAGATATGCCAGCGATAGGCAGACGAGCGCGGACGCGGCGACCTTGAGCCAAGAGTTCTCGGAGAAGATCCAGATCAACAGGCCGCCGTTGATGAGGGTGCTCCGGAAAAGTGCGCCGCGGTTGAGCTCACGAAGGCCTGCGCGGGTGGCCGCGGGTCCACCGCCGATGGTGACCGGCAGGAGATGAGACATGGTGCCAATGAGCAGCTGCGCTGCGAATCCGAGAAGCAGCCCAAGCGTTGGGATGTGACCGGTAGCGAGCCACGCCAGCGAGCCAATCAACCAGACAATTGCGGCCGTGGCCGACACCGCCGAGAAGCTCACGCGATCCCGTGGATCCTTGCAGACCGCCACCAGGCAGCTGGCAAAACCGACCGCCGCGAGTACCCATGCGCCCAGGTAAATCACTACGCCCACCTGGTAGAAGCGCGCTGCAACAACCAGCCCGAGCATGGCGATCCACACTGCGTACTTGGTGAAATCCCACTTAATTTGCGTGCGCCACATCGCCGGGAACAGCACCGCTAGCGACCCCATCGCGGCCAGGCCCACGAACCCACCGAAGTTCGCCAGCAGGTGCGCGCGTAGTAGCTCCGTGTGCCCCAGACCCATCAGTAGCCCCAGGATTGCACCAACACCCAGCGAGATCGCGGACAGCACATACGCCACCGCACTGTGCGTAAACCGCCGCCTGAGCTTTACCTGCGTGCCGATGCGCATCGCATGCCACACCAGCACCGCGCTTATCGACGCCGCGCCCACGGCCAACACCGCTGGTAGTGCCAAGATTTTCCCGGCGAGAGTGACGAGAATGGCGGCGTTGAGAATATAAATCTTTCCCACGAACAACTTCCGGGACCGCTCGCTGGGTTGGCTGCGCATCCACTTCTCGGTGAAATGCTGGCTCCACAGCAGGATCGAGTTGGTGATCACTCCGAGGGTGAACATGTGAATGAGGGTCCACCGATAGCTCGGGATCGCAATATGACTCATTCCCGCGATGACCAGTGCGATCATCCACCAGGTAATCAGTCGGCTCGTTCGGGAGTGCCAGGTGCGGGGGCGCTTGGGGGATTGCTGCGCGCGAGAAAACATGTATGTAGAATACATCATTTAATGTCGTGGGGACAGCCGGTAAAGTGCCAGCGTGAGCGCCACAATAATCCCGACGAGACCAGCGAGCCACCCCAGAAACATGCCCCAGGAAACGTGGAAGAAGTAACCGGAGAGCCACCCGAAAATCGAACTGCCCACGTAATAACAAAAAAGATACATGCTGGAGGCTTCCGCACGATGCTCCCGAGCAATGACGCCAACCCATCCGGAGGCGACCGAATGCAGAGCGAAGAACGCCGCGGTAAATAGAAACAGCGCCAGCAAAATCATAGGTAAGGACCGAACATAAAACAGCGGTACCGGTGCCAGCATGAGTACCGCGCAGCCCAGCAATACAGGCTTTTGCCCCCACCGCCTGGTGAACGTGCCGGCCCGAGCGGAACTCCAGGTACCAGCCAAATACATGACGAACAACAGTCCAACCAGGCCTTCGGATAAGTTGAATAGCTCGATCATCCGAAAGCCAATGTAGTTGTAGATCGATACGCTGCTTCCCAGCGCGAGGGCAGCGATGACAAACAACGCTGCTAGGCGAGGTTCCTTCCAGTGCTTAGCCATGATGTGCAGCTCAGCGACCAAGCGCAATGACCGTGGCTGAAAGTTCCGCTGCTTGGGCAATAAGACTCCCACCGCCACGGCCATTGCGAACGCAAACAACGCATTGATGCCCATAGCCCACCGCCAGTTGGCCACTTCCATCATTCCTGCTGGAATGAGGCGGCCGAAAAGGCCTCCCAAAGCGTTTCCGGCGATGTATAGTCCCATCGCGCCGGGAAGATCCGCCGGGTGCATTTCCTCGGAGAGCCAGGCCATTGCCACAGCCGGGGTGCCGGCAAAGCAAGCGCCCTGGATGGCGCGCAGCGCGATAAGCCACGCGGCATCGTTGAGTAGGGGAATCGCCAAGCCGGTGAGCGTTGCCAGGATCAAGGAAATGACAAGAACCCGTCCGCGTCCGAACTTTTCTGAAAGGATAGAGGCCGGAACAATCATCAGCGCCATCGTGCCCGTGGTCGCCGAGATTGTGAGGGCCGAAGTGGTCGCAGAAATCCCGAAGATCGTGGTGAATGTGGGCAAGAGCGCTTGGGTGCAGTACAGCCCGTTGAAAGTTGCGAGCCCCACGGCGAGCATGGCGAGGGTAGCGCGTCGATAAGCGGGATCGGTGCGGCGGATTCCTGACATGCTTCTATTCTTCCTGGGCTATATAATTAATCAAATGTAAATTTTGACCCAAAAACGATTCGGAATCAGCATGAATCTGGCAACTGAAGACGTCCGCAGCTTTATCGCCGTCGCCGAGGACGGCCACCTCACCGACACTGCGGCCCAGCTCGGCGTGCCACAACCCACCCTGAGCAGGCGCATTGCTCGGCTGGAAGCGGCGGTAGGCACTCAACTTTTCGACCGCATCGGCCGCACCCTCACCCTCAACCAGCGCGGCGCCGCATTCCTCACCTACGCACGGCGCATCATCGCGGAGACCGACGCCGCCAGCACCGAAGTCCACCGCCTCATGGACCCCGAATATGGCACCGTGCGCTTGGGCTTCATGCACTCGCTCGGCACCTGGCTCGTGCCCTCACTGCTGCGTCGCTACCGCGCTTTTCACCCGGGCGTCCAGTTTGAGCTGCGACAAGGCGATGCGCGCAGCCTCAGCGAGCAAGTGCTTAACGACGACCTCGACCTGGCCTTCGTCGCCCCGGCCCCAGAAATCGACGGAATTGGCTGGCAAGTGCTGCACAAGCAACGCCTCGCGCTAGCAGTGCCCGAGGATCATTCGCTGGCGGCCTGGGATGCGGTGCAGCTGCACCAAGCAGCGAACGAGGCTTTTATCGGAATGGAGCCAGGCTATGGAATTCAGATCCTGCTCGAGCAACTGAGCGCCGCGGCGGGCTTTACGCCGCGAATTGCCTTCAGGACAATGGAGATGACCACCGTGGCTGGGCTTGTTTCCGCAGGTCTCGGAGTTGCCTTGCTCCCGATGGGCGATCCTTACTTGGCTCCTGCTGGCGTGGTCTTAGTGCCATTGGCGCCACGGGTCGATCGCGAGATCGGGTTGGTGTGGCGTGCTACTAAGGGGGCGCCGGCGGTGGAAATGTTTCGAGACTTCGTCTTGGCTAGCTAGCGCGGGGTTGTGCGGTTTTGGTGTCTTTGTTTCTGCTGTTTTCGGCAAGAAAGTGGCAGAACCAGAGACAGTAGATTCGGCTTTTCTTCGGAGTGTTATTGCTTGGTGCCGGCTGGTCATAGCATCTCGTGCGCAGGGGATTCTGGTGTCTTTGTTTCTGCCAGATTTCGTCCAAAAATGACAGAACCGGAGACGCTAGAAATCCTGACGCTTGAGGTGCCAAAGCCCTTGACAATGCAAAAGCCACCCCGAAGGGTGGCTCGGTGCGTGCTAAGACTTACTTAGCGCCAGCGGCTGCGAAGCGCTTAGCAACCTCGTCCCAGTTGAAGACGTTCCAGACAGCCTTGACGTAGTCTGCCTTGACGTTCTTGTACTGGAGGTAGAAAGCGTGCTCCCACATGTCGAGCAGAAGCAGTGGCTTCAGGTCGATGGAGAGGTTGCCCTGCTGGTCGGTCATCTGCTCGATGACGAGACGCTCACCGATGGTGTCCCAGCCAAGTACGGCCCAGCCGGAGCCCTGCAGGCCGAGGGCTGCTGCCTCGAAGTGTGCCTGGAAGTCTTCGAAGGAGCCGAAGTCACGCTCGATAGCAGCGAGCAGTTCGCCTTCTGGCTTGCCGCCAGCGTTAGGAGCGAGGTTCTTCCAGAACAGGGAGTGGTTGGTGTGGCCACCGAGGTTGAACGCGAGGTCCTTGGACAGAGCGGTAACGGCAACGCCGATGTAGCCCTGCTTGCGAGCGTCCTCGAGCTTTTCCAGTGCGGAGTTTGCACCGTTGACGTAGTTCTGGTGGTGCTTAGTGTGGTGAATCTCCATGATTTCGGCGGAGATGTGTGGCTCCAGAGCGTCGTATGCGTAGTCGAGCTGTGGCAGTTCGTACTTAGCCATGTCTTGATTCCTTTCGTCGGTGTTCGTGTGCTCCCCATGATAGGCGTGTTTGTGGATTTCGCAACGAAATACGCAACGCTAAAGTGTCGTATATGGGATTCATCTTCGCGCCACAGCCAGAAATGATCACCTCCGACGAGGCATTGCCGGGGCGGTCAGATCCGATCAATCCGACACCTGCTCCGCACGCGGTGTTGGGGTCTGACCTGCAGGTTTCCGGCCACGAGGTACTGCTGGGTATCGGCTGCTTCTGGGGCGCTGAGAAGCTGCTCTGGCAGCAGCCGGGCGTGGTGACCACATCCGTGGGCTATGCCGGCGGGTTCACCCCTAACCCCACTTATGAAGAAGTGTGCTCAGGTCGTACGGGGCATGCCGAGGTCGTCCGCGTCGTTTTCGACTCCCCAGAGCGTCTCGCCGACCTTGTCAAAACTGCCCTTGAGGCGCATGATCCTACTCAGGGTTTCCGCCAAGGCGCGGACGTCGGTACGCAATATCGTTCGCTGATCAGTTGCGCGGATCCTGCGCCTATCCGCGCGCTTGTCGACGCCTACGGGGATCGGCTAGCTGCGCATGGGTACCCGCCTATCACCACGGAGGTTGTCGGGCCTTTGGATTACTACTTGGCGGAGGAGTATCACCAGCAGTACCTGGTGAAGAACCCGGGCGGGTATTGCCCGGTGCACTCCACCGGGATCTCCTGCGGTTAGAAGTGGCTAGGCGGTCAGCTGGCTGACGACTGTCGCTAGAGCGCCGGCCTGGTGGGCACCTGGGGTGAAGGTGCCGTCGACAAACTCGGTGTTCAGATTGATGGACACCTGGGCGCGAACGTCGTGCATGGAGAAGTTCGCCAGGACGCCGCGCAGTTGCTCGACTGCGCGGATGGCGCCATCGTAGGAGTAACCGATGAAGCCGACGCGCTTGGCGGTCAGCTCAGGTCCGAGGGAGTCGATGGCGTTCTTGAGCGCGCCCGGGATGCCGTGGTTGTATTCGGCAGTGACGATGAGGTACCCGTCGAACTCGGCGATCTTGTCGGCCCACGCCTGCTGCTCAGGCAGTTCGTACTTGCCGCCGAGCATCATCGGCGCCATCGGTGAGGTGTAAAGCGGCAGGTTGAAGGACTTCAGGTCCACGATCTCGAAGGTGTGCTCGGTGGAGCTGGCGACCTGCTCAAGGGCCCATGCTGCGATTTGGTCTCCAACGCGGTTGGTGCGGACGGAGCCAAGGATAATGCCGATCTTCATGTGATCTCCCATATGTTGTTGATGTATCTACAAAGATACTACTGGACGGCCCCAGGATCTGTAGCTGCGGCGCAGAGGAAAAGTTCAGCAAACTCGGTTGCCGTCTCTTCGACGGGGGACAGAAGTTCTGGCGCAAAGGAATTGAAGACTGGCCGGGAGAGCATCTCTAGCACCGGCGGCCCAACAAGCTGGTGCAACAAGGTGGAAATCGGGTATGGCTTCAGGTTGCCGGCGGCGACTTCTTTCCTGAGCCAAGGGCCAATGATGTCGATGACATCCGGGATTCCAAGCGTGGTGTGCTGGTTGGGCTCTCGGCAAGGATGGCTGATGGCCTGGCCAACGAGGGCAGGCATGACCTGGGGCTGACGGGTCAGCGCTTGGGCGTACATCTGGTAAAACGCGTGAACAGTCTCGGTGAAGGTGCCGTGAGATTTTTGAAAGAACTCTCGCAGGTCTTCAAGCGGGCTGAACTTGATGAAGGTCTGTTCTAGCAGCTCGGTGCGGGTGCCAAAAGTTAGGTACAGGCTTTCGGTGGAACAGCCTGCCTTGGCGGCGATTTCCGCCATGGTGGTCGATAGTCCTTTTTCTGCGATGAGCTGGCCCGCAGCGTCGATCGCTCGGACTCGGACGCTGGGTTGCCCAGTGGTGTCGATTCCGAGCTGGGCGAGTGCGTCGTCAATGGGTTTTCGGGTGCCACCTAGGCGTCGCAAAGCGGTGGAGCGGCTCATCCCGGCCTCGCGGGCGATAGTTTCGATAAAGATGTCGCCAATGCTGTCGTTATTCTCGGCGGCGAGGCGCTTGGCGGCCTCAAAAAGAGCTTGCCGTTTTTCCACCGAAATCTCCTTTTCTTGTCCAGCACAATGGCAAGAGACATGATAGGTACAGTCTATTCGGTGCCCCGCGATTGGGTGTCCCAGCTGATGCGAAGGGGGAGGAGCATGCTTTTCGGCGAGATTCCGCGCGACAGTGCGCGGGTGGCGGAGGGGGTGGCGCATGTGCCGCATGCTCTGGATCTTGCTGCGCAGCGCGAGCTTGTCGACGCCGGCCGCGAACTCGCCAGGCAAGCGCGAATGCGACGTCCTGAACTCTTATCCGGAACGATGAGCGTATACATGGCTGCAGCAGGCTACCGCTGGGTAGGCGATCTCAATACGTACGAATTGGCGCCGGTCGAAATGCCCGAGTGGGCGATCCAGCTGGGGAAGCGTGGACTGGAGCAGGCTGCGGCACTAGCTGATGAGTTGCAGGTTTGGGTGGCGGGATTTCGGCCAGAAATGGTGTTGGTTAATTACTATCCCCCGGGTGCGCGCATGGGATTGCATCAGGATGCTGGCGAAGAGTCGGCGGCACCAATCGTGTCATATTCGGTGGGGGAGTCAGCGTTGTTCCGCTTAGGGAACACTGAAAACCGCAACCGGCCGTGGCGGGATATTCAGCTGCTTTCCGGAGACCTGTTGGTTTTTGGCGGTGCTCATCGGATGGCTTATCACGGGGTGCCACGGCTATATCCTGGCACCTGTCCGGCGGGTTGCGGCTTAGCGGAGGGGCGAATCAACGTGACGATTCGCCAGGTGACGCTATAAAAAGCGGTGCTTAAGGCTGTGGCTCTTCGCCTACCGGAGCATCAGCTGGGGCTTCGCCTGGGGTAGCGGAATTGCCGGTGAGGTGATCCTTAGCCAGATCCTCGGCGCGGTCGATGTGCTCGCTGTGCTGGCCGCCGGTCTTGGCATCGAGAGCGTCGCCTGCCTTTTCTACGCCGGTGTGAACCTTGTCTGGGTGGTCTGCGGCGAGGTCCTTAGCTTTGTCAAAAATTCCCATTTTGATGTCCTTTTCTTCAGTAGCTTTCAGGGGGCGCGGACCAGTGTACGTGCATATTCCAACCGTAAGTCGAACCTGTGTTCGAAGTTTATCGTTTTGTTGTCGACTCCCCCGCACTATGCTCGCGGGCATGACTAACACTGAATTACTTCACTCCGGACTTGTTGCCGGTTCCGATAACCGCCTGCGCCCACCGTGGGCTACTACTTCTGACTTACTTCGCGATTATTACGACTATGAGTGGGGCAGACCCGTCACGACCGAATCGGAAATGTTCGAGCGGATCGCGCTAGAAGGCTTCCAAGCTGGACTTTCGTGGGAAACAGTGTTGCGCAAGCGGGAAGCATTCCGGGAAGCCTTTTGCCTTTTCGACGTCGACCGCGTCGCAGCTTTTAGCCATGAAGACGTGGAAACGCTTTTAGATAATCCAGACATCATTCGCAACCGAAACAAGATTTTGGCGGCCATCAACAACGCGCAATGCATCCAAGAAATGCGTGCTGACGTAGAAATTATTACGTTCCTGCAACGATTCATTCCGCCCACGTGGGAGCGGCCCAAAACCTTAAAAGACGTTGCCACTACCAGTCCTGAATCGGAAGCGATGGCCACAGCACTTCGGCAACGAGGCTTTAAATTCGTGGGGCCGACCACCTGTTTTGCCCTCATGGAAGCCACCGGAATGATCAATAACCGGATAGTCGGAGCTGCTGAATTGCTTCCCCTGCCAGCAGAAATGGAACTAGGATGAGGAGCATGAGCAAAAAGGTAGCCCTGGTAACTGGAGGCTCTAGCGGTATTGGCGCAGCTACTGCCCGAGCCCTTGCGCATGATGGTTGGCATGTTTACGTAGCCGCCCGGCGGGTAGAAAACGTGCGTCAGATCGCCGAAGAAATCGGTGGAGATTGGGCCGAACTCGACGTCACGGATCAGAAATCTGTGCAGTCTCTAGCTGAGCGGATTCCCCACCTTGATCTGCTCGTTAACAACGCCGGTGGAGCCAAAGGCCTGGACTCTGTTGCCGATGCCAACGTGGATGATTGGCGGTGGATGTACGAAACCAACGTGTTAGGCACCCTCCATGTCACCCGAGCTTTCCTGGATAAACTGCTCGCTGCCGAAGGCACGATCATCAATGTTGGTTCCATCGCCTCTTTTACCCCGTACCCAGGCGGGGCGGGCTACAACGCTGCCAAATTCGGTGTGCGCGCCATGACTTCAGTACTGCGCCAGGAGCTCAATGGGCAGCCGATTCGGGTCACCGAAATTGATCCCGGCCGGGTGAAGACAGATTTTTCGATGGTGCGCTTCAAGGGAGACGCTGCCAAAGCCGATGCCGTCTACGCAGACAAACTAAATCTGACCGCAGAAGATATCGCGGAATCCATCCGTTGGGTCGCGTCCTTGCCTGCGCACATGAACATCGAAAACATGACGATTAAGCCACGAGATCAGCTCTAGCGCCCCGCCAAAAGCCCCGCAAGTACACTAAGTGGCATGTCAATTATTGAGGTCGGAATCAAAGACGACTCGATCAAGCTTGGCCAGTTTGTAAAACTGGCCAGCTTGGTAGAAACCGGTGGCCAAGCCAAAGAACTCATCGCCGCTGGCGCATTCACCGTCAACGGCGAGGTGGATACCCGCCGCGGGAAAACACTCCGCGATGGAGACGTTGTCTGCCTGGGGCAGACCTGCGCCCGGGTGGTTGCCAACGACGAAGACGACTACTTCGACGAAGCCACGGCCGATGATGATTTCGATCCGGAAAAGTGGAGGAACATGTAATGCCCGCATTCATGGCCAATCACGGAATGCCGATCTGGATCGAACTCTCCACCTCGGACCTACGCAAATCCAGCCACTTTTACAGCGAAATCCTCGGCTGGCACCTTGATGACGGCGACCAATACCGCATCGCCCGTTCGCAAGGCCTACCTGTTGGCGGGTTCGTGGGCCAGGTGGACTCCACGATGCCCGATGCCTGGGTTACCTACTTTTACACGGAAAACCTCGACGAATCCGCCCTGCGCGTTTCTGAACTCGGCGGTCGCGTGCTCGCCGAGCCCACGGAAGTTACTCGCGGGCGCGTGGCGTTATGCGTCGATACGGCGGGTGCCCTGTTTGGCCTGATGGAAACCGATGAAACCTTCCTGGCCGGCGGCGAACCAGGTACAGCGGTCTGGCATGAACTAACCGCCACCGGCCACTACGGCGAAGCCGTCGAATTCTACGAGCAGCTGTTTGGTTGGGCCACGAGCGCGATGAGCGACCAGAATTTCAACTACACCACCGCGCTTGTCGACGGCGCGGCGTTCGCTGGAATTTGGGATGCCCAGGGCCAGTTCCCGCCGCACATCCCGAGCTTCTGGCAGACCTACCTCGGCGTGGCCTCAGTAGATGCCTTGGTGGGAAAGGTCAAGGAGTTGGGTGGTGACATCATGCGCGAGCCTTGGGACTCTGAATTTGGGCGCATGATGATTATCGCGGACTCCACCGGCGCAACCATCACGCTGTGTGAAGCGCCAGAACCGGTGGCAGAAGGCCGCGAGGAAGATCCGCTCGAGGGGATCGACCTTTCCCAATTCCAGTGAATTCATCGGGACTAGCGTCGCGGGTGCTTGCCATCGTGGCAGGCATTCCGCGTGGCTGCGTCATGACCTACGGCGAAGTCGGTGACGTGGCGGGTTGCGGCCCGCGTCAAGTAGGCCGGATCCTGCGAGAATGTGGCAGCGAAACCCACTGGTGGCGGGTCATCCGCGCTGACGGCACCTCGGCCGTCGCAGATAAAGCATTGCCGCACTGGTTGGCCGACGGCTTGCCGGTGCGCGACGGACGAGTAGATCTTCGCCGTCTTGAGGAATCTCATGAGCGTTAAAACCAAAGAACACATCACCCCACCGGCGGGTCCCGCGTGGGCAGGCTCCCTCATGGGCACGTCGATTGCCGCGACGGAATCTCACATCTTCGGTCTGCCCGTGCTGGCCTGCTTCCTCCTGCTCGTCGCCACAGCCATTTGTGTGGTCATTGCTGCCGGCTGGTGCAAACACCGCACACCACCTTTTTCACCAGTGACAATGGCGCCTTGGGGCATGCTGGCTATGGGCATTTTGGCATTGGGATCTGCCTGGACAAAGGTCACCGGCCAGCTGGCATTCCAGGAGATATCCTGGCTGATTGGCACACCATTGTCTTTTGTGGTTTTGGCACGTCAGCTGCAGAAATTTCCAGAGGGGTCGCCCAACTTTCAGTGGGGCCTAGCATTGGTGGCCCCCATGGTTGCCGCTACCAGCAGTGGACAACTAGCGCATGAGTATCCGCTGCTAAAAGCCGTGGGCATCGTGTGCTTTGGTGCGGCGTGGCTGGCCGCTTTGCCCGTGTTCTTCCGCTGCTATCTTGATGTCTTGGGCCGTCGGATGGTCATCCCACCGGCGCTAGGGGGCACTGCTTGGATCCCGTTAGGCCTAGTAGGGCAGTCGACGGCCGCGGCGCACCTGCTATTTCCTACGAATGTTGCCCGGATCTATGGATTTACCATCCTCAGCGTTGGCGTTCTCCTCGCCGCGTATGCCTGCCTTCGCTTTGGGCATACTGTCCTGACGTGGGCTGGCTACTCGCCCGGATGGTGGGGTTCGACCTTCCCGGTGGGAACGTGCTGCCTAGGCGCCTATTACCTGGACGCAGTCGGCGGGGTGCACTGGATGGGGATGGTTGCCCACGTGCTGCTGTTTTGGCTACTGATCCACTGGGTGCTGTGCGTGGCGAGGTGGGCAACGTGGCTCCTTGCGCCAAGGAGCGTTAGCTAGTGCGGAGCAGTTTGGCCACCGCCTGAATTTCTTCTCGGTAGGCCGCTGGTGTCGCTACATAGTCTTCGTTGGGCCGAGTGAGGACGATCGTGTCAAAACCAGCATCTTCAACATGGGCGCACCCAGCGCCGAAGCCCCATCCTGCGTCTGCGAGGGGACGAGCTGCGGGCACGTTGGACGTCGCCAAGATGCGTTTGCCGGAAAGGGCAGCAGCCGCCGCAACCAGCGGGAGGAAGAAATTATCAGTCGCGGGGCCGGGAGGGCGACCGAAGGACGCAATGACCTGGGGATCGCCTGCACTTCCGGCCGGGCACAGAAGTGTTCCAAGGGGGTGTTCCGCGACGGTGACATCGGTTGTAAATTCGGTGCCGGGCCATTCGTGGCCTACCGCACTGCCGAGCTGCATCATCGCGGCGTGGACCAACCGGTCGGGCAATCGTGCGAGCCAGTCTTCGAGGTTATCTACCGGGTAGTGTTCCTGAAAGTACCAGGTGAGCTGCTCGAGTTGCTGCTCTGGTGTTAGCTTGCGGTCCTGGCCGCCGACCACGAAATCTGCTTCGTCATTCATGACGCTGAGTTTAGTTGAGCCACCGGCAAGCCCCATTGTGATTCGCGTCTGAAGAATCAGCTAGCCGTGCAGCTTATCCTTAGCGATCTCCTGCGCCTTATCCACCTTGTCCGCGAACTTGCCATCGGTCTTAGCATCGATGAGATCGCCAGCCTTGTCCACCGCCATATCGACCTTATCCGGGTTCTTCTCTGCGAAATCTTTGATGGAATCCATGATGCCCATGTGCGGGTCCTTAATCTAGGTTGCTGTTGCATCACCAATGCTACCCGTCTCGTCCTAAACTGAAGCGGTGACCGCTACCCTCCGCACACCCCTCGGGCCGCTGCTTATCGACGCCCCCGCTTCGGCCATAACCAGCATTCGCTTCGCGGGAACCCCTTTGTCGGAACCTTCCCCGGTGGAGATGCAAGCCGCGGCAGAAATCGAGGCATATCTCGCGGGTGACCTGCGCGAGTTTAGCGTTCCGTATCAGCTTCCGGCAGGAGACAGCTTCCGGGCACGAGTCCAACGCGCGCTGTTGGACATCCCGCGTGGCGAAGTCTGGACTTACGGCCAGCTCGCCGCGCACCTTGGTAACCCGAGGGCGGCCCGGGCCGTCGGTACGGCTTGTGCAACGAATCCGCTGCCCATCCTCATTCCTTGCCATCGGGTGGTGCGGGCCGGTGGCGAACTCGGCAACTATTTGGGTGGTGTTTCATTTAAGCGGGCGTTATTGCGTGTCGAGGGTTACACTTTAAAGGTATGACCCGTACCGCTGAAATTCTAGAAGCTACCCTTGATCCTTCCAAGCAGGATGTTGTTCGCGTGTGGTTGCCCGATGCGACGCTGACTGGCTCCTATCGCCTGGTTGATACCGATAATGAAGTGGGCATTGAAGGGGTACTGGCTCGCGATGCCGATGATCGAATCGTGCAAATCCCGGTGACCTATCGCGCGTCCTCCACCGGTGCTGAGTTTGCCACCCTCGAGCACTCTGTCCTCGGCACGCGGTATGTTTCTAAAGCTCTGGAAGATCCGGTTGCAATTGCCGAGTATGTACGTCTGATTTTGGCAGGGGATACCGATGCGGAGCGCTCCGACGGCAAGCCAACCGGCCTGCACCTGCAAGGATCTGGCCACAACGACAGCGTGGAAGTCACCGATATCGAGATTGAATCCACCACCGACGAACGCGTCCAAGCCAACGGAAAAATAAACGGCGTGACCCGTTCCTTTGAGCTACGTCTGCCTAGGTTGCTGCGTCCAGTCAAGGGGCTGGTGGCATCTCGAGTGCCTTCCGCACGGCGCATTGAAGGAGTGCTGCCAGACTCCGAGGAAAAGCTGCTGGTAGCCGAGCTTATTTGGCGGGATCTGTAATCGGAGCATTCAAAATCTAGTGCGGCGAAAGTGGCACTCAAAGGGATTTGGTTGTTGAAGTATTTTCGCCCATTTTGAAAACTTTGTTAAATTTCACTTATGCATGCTCGATGTTCCTACGGCCACCACCTGCCCCTTGGCGATATCGACCAGCAGTTCTTTCCCGGGCACATGTATGCGCTTTCCGGCCCCAACGGCTCGGGTAAGTCGACCCTCTTGTTGACTTTGGCTGGGGAATTGGAGCCTGTCGAAGGGGAGGTGACCTGTGCAGAAGGCGCCAAGGTGATCCGGATCGGCGATCCGGTGTTTTATCCTGACCTCAATGTGCGGGAACACTTTGAGCTGCTAAAACTGGATACTTCGAAGCTCGAAGAAGAATGGGTTCTCGAAGATCTTCTCGACCATCCGCCGATTTGGCTTTCGAGCGGTCAACGGCAGCGCGTCTTCTTGGCCTCCCAGCTGGGGCTTGAGGCGGATGTATTACTCATTGATGAGCCGGAGCGCCATCTGGACTCAGACTGGATCGACTTCCTTATCGAGCAGCTACGAGGTAAGACGAGTCGGGCCGCAGTCATCGTCGCGACGCACAACCAAGCGGTCCTTGACGCATGTGACCAGGTGATTCAGCTTTGATGGAGTTCCTGGACCGCATCTCGGCGGCCATTTACCCAGTCGTTATCCTCGGCATGGTGGTGGGGTTCGGTTGGGCTGGTTTGGATTGGTTAAACCGGCAATCCGCAATTGCAACTGCCCAGGTTCCGCATGAAGTTGCTTTCGGTTGTGCGGCCGCTGCGATTATCGGTGCATCTTGGCTGCTGGAACGAATGGTGCCCTTACGGGCTATGCCACAACTGCGCTGGGTTTACCACGAGCGTCCGCGCGGGCGCATGCGTTCGGTGGATTCGTGGACGGTTTATGAGCTCATCGCGGTGGTCGCCGGAGGGGCTCTGCTGGGGGCCGCAGTGGGACATCCGGAACTGGCCTTGCTTGGGATCGCCACCCAGCTCATTTTCGCATTTGCGAAACCCGCCACGCTGCCAAACCTCCTGGCAGCCGGACGTACCCGACTAGTAGGTACTGGTTCGCTCGCGGTTCAGGATTCCGAACTAGTCGCCGATGCTCTTGCAGCGAGTTGGGTGTCCTGGCGTACGCCGTCGATAAGACCGCTGGTGCTGCGCCGCCTCTTGCGCCGCAACTATCTCATCATCGTGGCCGTGCTGGTGGCGCTCGCGGCAATTGCCCTGGTCAACCCGCTGGGGTCCGCAGTGATGGTGCCGCTGAGTATCGCGTGGACGGTGCTGGGGGCGGCCGTTTATCGATGTGCGGAGACCAGTCGGATTAGCCCTTCCCACGCATGGGTGTTCCCGATCGTGCTCCATTCGCTGCTGGGTGCGGTGCTGATCTGGGGGCTTTGTCGGATTAGTCCGATGGCATTGGCCGCGCTCGCAACTGCCCTAGGGTTTGGTGCTTATCGACGCGGACGCCCACGGCGTGTTACCACCCTGACGTTTGCCGATAGCGGGTTTGGTATCTCCACATCGCCCGAATTGATTGGGTACTACCTCAAGGGACTGTCGTGGGTCGTTGGCATCTCCATGATTGTTTTCGCTGGATGCCTTTGAGATGACCCAAAACTAGCAAAACTGAGTCATCTCAAAGGCATTTTCCGTCAACTTGTTACCAAATCCGGACGCGTTCCTCAGCGGGGATCGCCATAGCGCCCACGGAGAATGCCTCGTAGAATTCGTCGACGTTGGCGGCGATGACGTTGCAGCGGAACTCCGCGGGAGAGTGCGGGTCGATAGCCAGGTATTGCTCGGCCATCTCGGGACGGATGGCGGTGCGCCAGATACGAGCCCAGGATAGGAACAATTCTGGCAGATCCGCACGGGAGCCACCGGATTGCAGGAAGGCGGTGACAGCGATGCCGAGGCCGCCGAGGTCGCCAATGTTTTCTCCCAGCGTGAATTCTCCATTCACGCCGCGAATGCCCTCTTTGCCAGCAAGAACAGCTGGAATGAGGCCATCGAATTGGGTGACCAGCTTAGAGGTCAGCTCCTTGAACGCCGATTGGTCTTCGGCGGTCCACCAGGAGTTGAGGTTGCCGTGGCCGTCGTAAAGCGAGCCCTGGTCATCGAAGCCGTGGCCGATTTCGTGGCCTATGACGGCGCCGATCGCACCAAAGTTGGCGGCATCGGAGGCAGCAGGGTCGAAGAACGGTGGGCGGAGGATGGCAGCCGGGAAGGTGATGTCGTTAACCACGGGGTTGTAGAACGCGTTAACGGTTTGTGGGGTGGTCACCCACTCGTCGCGGTCTGCTGGTTTGCCCAGCTTGGCTAGTTCGTAGTCGTGGTTGAAGGCGCTGGCCGCGCGGATGTTGGCCAGCAGGTCTTCGCTGAAGCTGAGCCCGTCGAAGGAACGCCACTGGTCCGGGTAGCCGATCTTGGCGCGGAAGAGGGCGAGCTTTTCCAGCGCACGCTCGCGGGTGGCTGGCGTCATCCACTCCAATTGGGAAATCCGCGAGCGGTAGGCAGCCAGCAATGCTGCAACCAGCGATTCCATTTCGGCTTTGTATTCCGGCGGGAAGTGCTTGGCCACGTATTCCTGGCCGATGACCTCGCCAACGAGGGATTCGGCGAGCATGACGCCACGCTTCCAGCGGTCGCGCTGCTCCGTGGCGCCGGTGAGGGTTCGTCCGTAAAACTCCCAGTTAGCCAGGCTGATTGCCGGGGTGAGGTAGGCGGCGCGGGAGTTGAGGATGTGCCAATGCAGCCACGGGGTCCAGTCCTCGGATTCCAGCAAAGAGTCCAAGGCGGTGAGGAACGAAGGCATCATGTTAACCACGCGGCCTTCCGGAACCCCGGCAGCTCGCAGGATGGATGCGACTCGAGGCGGCAGTTCAGACAAAGCGCAAGGGTTATAGGTCTTCAAGGAGTCTCGGGCAGCCACCACATCCCAGTGCGCGGCGGCCAGTTTCTTCTCCAGCTCGATGACTGCCGGAGCCTCGGATTCGCGCCCGATGAAGCCCAGCATGCGGGCTACGTGCTGCTCGTAGGCAGCTAGGACGTCGGGGTGCTCGCGGTAATAGGCCTCATCAGGCAGGCCCAAGCCGCCTTGGACCACATAGGCTACGACATCTTCGGAGGAGGAATCCTTCGCTACGAATGCCTCTACCGGCGAGGAGATCCCCAGACGCGATAACGTGCCGAGGGCCTCTTCCAATGGGAGGTTGGCCAGGGCGAGGTCGTCGTCAAGCGGCTGCGTGCCCAGCTTTTCGAGGCGGTCGGTGTCCATAAAGCTGCGGTAAGCCTGGCCCGGGAGGCCGTCGGAGGCTTCGAGCAGCGCGCGCACGTGATCTTCTGAATCGTCACGAAGTTTGTGGAAAGCTCCGTCGACACCGCGGTCGGCCGGGATGGTGTGGTTGGCGATCCATTCGCCGTTGACATGTTGGTAAAGGTTGTCCATGCATCCCTATAGTAGGCACTATGCCTGCGTACCGATTAAAGCCCCGCTTGCCCCTGTGGCGCTTGAGCCTCATTGTGGCTGCCGCGCTCCTGGTGCCAGTGCCTATCGACGCCCTCCTGCCGCAGGTCAATGCCAACACCTCGCGCGTGGTGCTCGGAGCGCCCGAAAATGACTGGACCACTCCAATGAATTGGCCCGACGGCACGGAAATGATCTGCGCGGAGGCAGACGATTCGGTATTTTTCCCGTCGTGGGATTGCGACGGTACGTTGATCACCACCACCGTGTTGGAAGGATCCAAAGACGAAGAGGAAACGCTCCGGCGGGCAATTCGGTCGGTGACGATGGTGAAGACAGATGACAAGCTGGATATCCACAAAGGGGACGGTCGGCTGATTGAAACGGATGATGCCATTGGTATGTCCGTCGAGGGACGCGATGACCACGACGGAAAGACCCTCGTGGCCGTAGTGACAGGGGAGCGTAAACGAGAAGTGTCCCTAGTGCTGTGGACTGCGCTTGTGGCGCCCGAGCGTCTTGGAGAAATCGCGAATCCGCAGGAGAGCGCATGAACCGCACTGCATTGATGAAGCTGCTCGTTATTGTGGGGCTTCCCGGCGCGATAGCTGTCTCGTTGCTCAACGGTGTCGCCTCGCCTGTCGGTTGGGGGATCGGCTGGATCTTTGTGGCGTTATACCTGGTCGCAGGGGTGTTGCTGTTTCGGGTTGGGCCGCTGTGGCCCCGCGCCGGGCTCTGGTACGTGCTGAGCTGCCTTGCGTGGGGCTCGTGCGTATGCCTGGCTCTAGTGATTCTTCCGGGCGTGGCGTGGACGTCGATAGTGAGCAAACTCGGGTGGGAGCCAGTGTTGGCTTCCTTTGCGGGTGGCATTCCGGAGGAATTGGCTAAAGCCTTTGGCGTGCTTTTGATTCTGTATTCCTTTCGAGAGCTCAATCGACCGTGGCACGGTTTTGTCACGGGTGGCCTGGTGGGCCTGGGGTTCGAGATTAACGAGAATTTGATGTACGGCGCAGTTGGTGCCTTGATCGATGCCAATTCGGATCTGCATGGCGCGGTATTGACTTGGTTGGTGCGCACGATCGCCGGCCCTGGCTTGCATGTGATGCTTGCTGCGATGTCGGGTTGGGGAATTGGGCTGGCACTGTTTTGTGTCGCGCAGCGACGCGCTTTGTGGTGGATCGGGGTGGCTATTGGCATCCACTTCTGCTGGAACATCTTGAGTGGAAACGAGGTTGAGCAGGTAATTCGGCTCGTGATTTTGATGGTGGTGCTGTTTAGCTGCTTTGTCTATATCTATGTGAAAGCACTCACAATGCAAAAATCTGACAAATCTTACGTGTTACTGATGTGACTTGAGTGAAAGTTGTGTAGTTTTGGGGTTATGTCAAAACTGCGCCTGCACTCTGCTCACCGACCATCTGCTCTGCGCCGCGGCACGTTGGCCGCGTGCGCTACCTTAAGCATCGCCGCCACCCTCCTGCTCCCGGCCGCCAACGCTAACCACCAGGCTGCGCCATCCGGCGTTGATGTGGCGAACTGGCAAGGCAACATCGACTGGCGCGGAGTTGCAAGCGCGGAACAACAATTCGCCTTTGTCAAAGCAACTGAAGGATTGGACTACACCAATCCCCAGTACTCCCATGACATCACTCAAGCGCGTGGGGCTGGTCTGACCGTCGGGTCTTATCACTACGCCCGGCCAAACACCGATGCCGTTGCGCAGGCCCGCCATTACGCCGCTGCCTACAAGGCTCATCCGCAGGACCTTCCTCCGGTGTTGGATATCGAACAGACCGATGGCGTTGATGTGGCAGGAATGCAGTCCTGGACCCGCACCTTCCTTTCCGAAGTAGAACGCCAAACTGGCCGGAAGCCAATGGTGTACACCTACCGCTACTTCTGGGAACAAGACATGGGCAACACCACTGAGTTTGCGCATTATCCGCTGTGGTTCGCTGCCTACCAGTCTCAGGTGCCTACCGAGTTGCCGGGCGGTTGGAAGCAGATGGCGTTTTGGCAGCGCACCGGTGAAGGACACGTCACCGGCATTAATACCTCAGTGGACATGAACCTGTTCAACGGCACCCGCGACCAGCTTCCGGGGCTTTCCGGCTACGGTGGTGTGCTTGCTCCAGGTGAGAAGGTCGCCGTCGACCACGGCCTAGGCGCCTCTGCTCGCGATATTGCCCTCGCGCTGCTTAGCCTGGCTGGCGCCATCGGAGTTATGCCGCCAGAAGTTGCTGGAGATATTGCTAATCGGGCAGCGACCACTGCAGGTGTTGACGCTCTCGTGGCCGGAGCACTCGGCGGCCAGGTGGCAGCACTGGGCGGCAAACTTCCTGTAGCTGAACTGGATAAGCTGGCCAAGGGTAACTACACCGTGGGTGACCTGCTGCTCCTGCTGGAATCGGCGCGCCACCGCGCGGGCTAACCGCCAATTTTGCTACTGGAGCTGTCCGGAGAGTCGCGCTACTCGCGCCGCGGAATCCTCGGTGAGCCCAACAAATCGGACAGCTTTACCTTTGGCTTCGTACTTGTGGATCACCGCGTCTAACGTCGCAACTGTCGAGGCATCCCAAATCGTTGCTTCGGAGAAGTCAATCTCTACTTCGGTTAGTGGCCGGTTGTAATCGAAGTGGTAGATAAGGTCATTGCTCGCTGCCCAAAACAGCTGGCCGGACACCCGATACCCGGTCGGGGTTTCTGTCACCGAAACGAGGTGCGCAACGCGCCGAGCGAACATCACCATAGCGGTAAGCACGCCGAGGACAACGCCGATCGCGAGGTTGTGGGTGCTTAAGGTTGCGATCACGGTAACCAGCATGACTAGTGTTTCCGAAAGCGGCAGCACTCGGAGGGTGCGGGGGTGAATCGAATGCCAGTCAAAGGAATGCACCACCACCATCAGCATGACTGCCACGAGCGCGGCCATGGGGATCTTTCCTACCGCATCGCGCAGCGTCAGCAGTAGCCCGAGGAGAAACACGCCGGCGAGCAGGGTGGATAGCCGGGTGCGGGCACCTGCTTCTTTGACGTTGATTAGCGTTTGGCCGATCATGGTGCACCCGCCCATGCCGCCGAAAGCGCCCGCACAGACATTAGCGATGCCCTGGCCAATACTCTCCCGCGTTTTTGAGCTGTGTGATTCGGTGAGATCGTCGACAAGCTTGGCGGTGAGCAATGACTCCATCAGCCCGACGAGGGCCATGCCAAGCGCATAGGGGGCGATGACGCGGAAAGTATCCCACGTCAGCGGCACGTTAGGTAGGCCGAGTGTCGGCAAAGTCGTGGGCAGGCGGCCTTGATCGCCGACAGTCGGTACTTTCAGGTCGAACCCCACCGTCAAAGCCGTGAGGAGGAGCACCACTACCAGTGGGGCAGGGACCGCCGAGGTCAAGCGGGGGAAGAATACCAAGACGACGAGCCCTGCGGCCACCAGCGGATACACCAACCACGGGACGTCGATAAGGTGCGGTAGTTGTGCGCTCAGAACCACTAAAGCCAACGCGTTCACGAAGCCGACCATCACACTGCGCGGGATGTAGCGCATCAGCTTTGCGACGCCCACCGCGCCCAGCACTACCTGGAAGACACCGGCCAGCAAGACCGTAGCTAAAAAGAAGTCCAGTCCGTAATTTTCCGCAACCGGCGCAATAACGACGGCAACCGCGCCAGTGGCTGCGGCAATCATCGCGGGGCGACCGCCCGTAACGGAAATGGCGATAGCCATGACCACGCTGGAGTACAGGCCCACCGCCGGGTCCACCCCTGCCAACACTGAGAACGCAATTGACTCCGGGATAAGCGCCAAGGCCACGATCAGCCCGCCGAATACCTCTTTGCGCAGGCGAGCCACGGAGCTAACGGCGTAGCGGAACGAGCCTGTGAGTCCAGTGGGGATCGCTGATTCGGCGTATTGTGGAGTGCTTTTGTGCATCGAAAAGAAGTCCTTGCAGAAAAAGATGCACCCAAGATGGTCAATGTTGGTGAAAAGGAACCATCCTGGGTGTGGGATTTCGGGCTCGTGCGGCTTATTCGTCAGTCTTCATTGGACCGTTGCTCCACAGCCCCGAACGCTGCACCTGCTCATGGTGAATGACTGCCACATCTGGAGCTTCACCACGGGAATTGGTGCGAGGGTAGTAGCGGGAGATGGAACCCCAGTCGCGCTGCCAGTCGTTC
This sequence comes from Staphylococcus chromogenes, assembly GCA_032468405.1. Taxonomy (GTDB): domain Bacteria; phylum Actinomycetota; class Actinomycetes; order Mycobacteriales; family Mycobacteriaceae; genus Corynebacterium. The sequence goes on along the minus strand of JAUDUO010000007.1, from coordinate 55,504 downwards.
TTGAGGTAGCCCGGGATCTCCACTGAGGTGTTCACAGCTTCCGTGACACCAAGCACGCCACCACCGGCGTAGTCCATCACTGGGGAAAGCGTGACCTTGCCTGGGTGGTCCGGAGAGATGCGGAATTGTGCCATCTCCGCCACGCCGGCGTAGTGGTTAAACGTGCGCTGGCATGGGAACTGCAGCGCGACGGCCCAGTCCAGCAGACCAGCCTGATCGGAGCCGATCACATTGTTCAGCGAATCCAACTTAGGCACGCGCGGAGGTACAAAAGCCAGCCATTGGTTCGGATCCAGATTCTGATCCTTGGCCACGATGCGCACCACATTGGCCGTCTCTGGGATCCGGTCCAATGGCACACGCAGGTTACGCCACGATGGGGCAGGTCCGATGTCCAGTGGCTCCAGCTTGCCGGTGTTGGTAACGCTGCCGTCAGCTGCCCGGGTGCCGTATTCGATGACAAGCTCTTGACCGTCTTGCTTCACGCCATTGATGTCGTGGTGCGCAATCTTGCCGGCGGCGGACACCACCAGGATTGGAGTGTCTTCGGAGCGAGCTGGCAGCCCGTACCAGGTGGTGGTCACTTCGGCCGGGAACTGGGGGCCTTCGGTGTAAGAACCGAGTACCGGGATCTTGCGGTAGTCCAGTTCAAACGGCAGGAAAGCCTTGGATCCGTTGACGCCCGTTTCGGCACGGACACCGCCGGTGTTACCGGTTGCCTGGCCGCCGCCGGTCTCGGTGGTGTCTTCACTGGCGGTAGCGCCACTGATCGAGCCTTGGGAACTTTGAGAGTGGGTCTTGGCTGGGCCTTCTACCGCGATGGATTCTGGCACGTTGTTGGCGTCGAAACCACGGGGGGCGTTGGCGTCAAGGGACTTGCCAAGCTCGGTGCCGTCCGCAGGGGAAAGGAAGCTGTCATTGGAGTTCGTCTCCAGCATCGCGTCGTTGGCCAGGGCACAGGTGTCCCCAACGGCGGAGCGGAAGTTGCCGAGGCCTACGGAGTAAGCCGGGTACTGGGAAACGAAGCCCTTGCCGAGGCTTAGGAAGGAAAACATCACGACGACGGCGGAAACTACCGCAATCGGAGAGGCCGCCAGACCAGCAAAGCGGGCCAGCTTGCGACGGTTTTCGCGTTCGAGTTCCGCAAGGTTGCCCTGGGATTCCGCCCGCGCGGTCTTCACATCCGAAATGAAGGACTGGATTGTGCCGGTGACCAGCACGAGCAGCGCGATAAAGAGCATCACGGTGGAGGCTTCAATCGCCTTGAACTGCACCGTCTTGTCATACCACGGCACGCCGAAGCTGGAGACGTACCACCAGCCGTTGGTGCCCGACAGACAGAACGCCAGGACAAACAGAATTCCGCCGAACAGCAGGGTCCGCGACCGGGCCGACTTGAGCGCCATGTGGGAAAGCGCGACAGCGGCTAGGCCCGCAAGTGCTGCACCGATGCCCGCCCACACGCCGAAGTGGTGCGTCCACTTCGTGGGAGTGAACATCATGAAGAACAGGGTGCCCAGGAAGGCCAGCAGCAGACGCATGGCTGGGCCAGCAGCTGAACCTGGAACTCGGCCGTTGCGCAGCATCGAAGCCAATACCAGTGCGACCGAAGTCAGCACCATGAACACCGCGAAGCGGCGGGCAAAGGAGCCATCCACGGTTTGGCCGAGCAGGGATTCGTAGCGAACCCATTCCATGTACCACGGCAACGCCGGTCCCTTGTCCGCGCGCACGCGAATTGCTTCCATCACGGAAGCTGGCGTCTGGTCGCCGAACACGCCCAGAAGAATCGCGGTGCCCGATGCTAAGAATGGGGCGACCATCGCAAGGATTGCCAGCCAGGTTGGGCCGCCGATGAGCTTGATGCGTCGATAAATAATGCGGATCAGGCTCGACAGCGCTGCCAGCAAGGCCGCCACAGCCATCAGGCCGGTAGGGCCCGCACCCAGCGCCAGCGTTGCGACGATCACGCCTACGGCCGCTGGTAGCAGGCGGGACGTGGCAATCGCACGTTCCATACACACCCACGTCATTAGTGCGCCCAGCGCAATAACTGGCTCTGGGCGGGTGCCGTTGTTGTACACAATCCAAAACGCCAGGAACGTGATCGCTGCGGTCCAGTGCGCGACCCGTCGACCGGTAATCTTCGCGCCGAGTCGAGGCAGGACTTCGCGGCTGATCAGCAACCATACGCACCAACCGGCCAGCAGTGCCGGGAGACGCATCCAGATCGAGCTGGTGGAGACGTACGTCATCAACGCCAGCAAGTCATAGTAAGGAGCGCCGAACGGGGATTCCGGCACGCCGAACCAACGGTAGTAATTGGCCATGTAATCGGAACTGCGCGAGATCCGGGCCATGGTGAGCAGGTAGCCATCGTCGGCAGTATTGGCACCGATAAAGTGCCACAAGAGCAGGGTGCCACCCACAACGAGATCGAGCGGGCGGAGCTTCCACCAGTCCTTAGGGAAGAAACGCCGGGACTTACGGCCATCCAACTTATCCAGCTGGTGCAGCGCCCACAGAGCAACGAACGTAGAGATCAAGCCGAGCCACATGACGATGTACTTGATCACGCTTGGGCTCGAAGTGAAGCGGGAATTAATTTCGACGTGCGCGTTAATGCCCTGCGGTTGCGCGTCGCGAGGCAAGTCGGTGTAGATACCGGTCAGCTGCGGACGGTGGTCACCCTCCAACACCTGGGTCTTGTTGCCGAAGGTCAGCTCGGTGCGCTCCGCGTTGGCGAAAACTTTGAGCTGGGCGTCTTTGGGTAGGTCGGACTTTGGAATGGAAAGAGGCACCTTGTCGCGAACAATGACGTCCAGGCCCGTCTTGGTGTAGCGGACGAATAAGCCACGAGTGGTGGCGTCTTTAGAATCGGCGGGCAGGGTGCCCAGCACCATCCATTCCTTTTCCGGCATGGAGTCGAGTACAGACACAGGCACAGTGGCACTTACCGACTCCGGCACGTACGACATCAGCGGCGCGTTAACGCTGTTGACGCCCTTCTGCGGCCAATCAAAGGAGGATTGGGTCTGATTGACTGGCAGGAACGGAGTCAATAGGAAGCACAAGAATCCTAAGAGTCCGGAAACTATCGCCAGCGATTTGATCCAGTTCGGGGTACGTTTGGCAGCAATTGACACAAAAGCTTACTCTACGTCAAAGGCTTAACAACTACCACGAACGGACCTATCTGTTTCGCATCCCAACCCTTGAAGGATTCAGGGTTGAAGTAGATTCCGCGGAATCGAACATTGGGGTTATTAGGGTAAATGTCCTCGGCTAGGTCGAATTTCCATTTGGACTTCGGATCCCCAAGCGTGCCGTGGAAAATGAACACTTGTGGCGGAGACCACGGCGCAGCGTCCAGTGCCGCCTGGAACTTCTGCGGGTCGCGCAACTTGGTGTTGGAATCGACGGCGAGGTTTTCCAAGAAGGCGTTGCGAGCCTCAAACTCGCCCATTGGGTTAGCATAGTGGCTGGTCAGTGCCTGGAAACCCCAGTACGGGTAGAAGCTTAAGAAGTTGTGGCTGTCTGCTAGCACTACGGTGTTGGAGCGTTCATAGCCATGCTCCGTGATGTATTCGTCAATTTCTCGGTAGTACTGCGTGGAGTCTGCTGGGAAGCGATCGGCCCGCTCACCGTTGCCATCGGTATCGGTGTAGGCCAAATCAATTGCGGTGTGCAGCCTGGTCGGAATGGACTGGGCATAGGAAACCCCACCCAAGGTCAGCACCGTGAGCATGATGGCCGTGACGCGGGCGTCGAGGTTGCGCTTTTGCTCAACTGTGAGGTCCTTGGGGAGGAAACTGTAAATGCCGTTGAGCCGGAACTCCGCTAGCCCCAAAACGCCTGCGGTGCCAAGCAACAGCGCGATCATGCCTTCGAGGCGGAATCCCAGCAGCGTCTGCCCCGCCAAAGCCATGATCATCGATGCGATAATCCACCCGTAGGCCATCACCAGGGTGATGCCCAGGCAGCGGATCTCCGGGGTTTTGGCGCGGAATACGAGGTAGCCAAGACCAAGCAGGCACAGTGCGCCGATGAGGGTAGGGGAAAACATAGGCATCGGCACCTGAGCACCTTCTAGTGGCAGATAGTGCGTTGCGGTGGCTTTGCCTAGCGGTGCGCCGTGCACGATCGCCCACGCGTATGGGCCCCAGGAAATGAGCGCCACGATCATGGAGCCAACGCCAATCACCAGCAAGCGCCACAGCGGAGCCAGCTTGCGGGTATTAACTACTGCGAACATTCCGGCCACCGCCACCACACTCAGTGCGATCACGGCGGTGAAAACCGTGTACGTTGCGGCGGAAAGCCCCAGAAATACTGTCAAGAAAACCATGGCGGCTTTGGAGCCTCGGAATGCCCGTGCCATCATGGCAGCAGCGATGGGCGCGCCGATGGCAACAATCCCGGAATACGGCTCAATTGCGCTGGTAACCAGGAAAACTGCGGTGCATACCAAAGAGATAGCGGTAGCTACCGGCAATGACGAGGTTAAACGCTGCCAAAGTGGGACGAGGCTGCAGGTCATGATGGACATCGAGACCAAGGCCCACGGCTGGTATGCCTCCCAGCCGGCCAAGCCGAGCAGGTTCGCGAAGCGGCCGCCGAACCAGAACCACAATGCCGGGTAGTAGGCCGGGAGGTCTTTGTAGTTCATGTCGTGCAGGTGCCAGTCCGACGTCATCCGCGTCAGATACTGGGTACGGAAGCCCTGATCGACGGTCACGCCATCGATGTACAACTTCGTGGCCGCCAGCGGAATCGCCAGGGTGGCTACGATCAGTGCTGCCGGGGCCAAATTGGCCATCAGGTAAGTCACGGCGCTGCGCCAGCGCGGGCGGTGTTTGCCCAAGCGGTGGTCCTGGATCCAGAGGAAGAACAGGACGGCGAGGCTTACCAAAAGGAGCACGGAGCCGGCCGTCGATAAGCCTCGGCTTACGTTAGAACCGCCAAACGCTGGCAGGCTGGTCGATTTGAGAACGAACCAGCATGCCAGCGTGAAGATGCCACCAGCCAGGCTAGCGGCTAACGTCGCGACCACCGTCGTGCGGACAGAAATTGCATCGGCAGTGTAGTGCTCGTCGACGTTCATAAACTCTCTTTTTAGATCGGCAGCTTGCGGAAAATCGGCTTCGGAATGTGCTGCAGCACCAGCATGACCGCCTGGAATGCTGGGTGAACCCAGAGCTCTTCCTTGCGGTTGTGAACTGCTGCCACCACTGCCTTCGCCACGTCTTCGCGGTCGACCGTCAGTGGGGCTTCCTTTACTCCTGCGCTCATCTTAGTGCGGACCTGTCCCGGACGGACAACCAACACGTTGATGCCGAATTCGCGCAAGGCCTCACCAAGCTGGGTGAAGAAGCCGTCGAAGCCGGCCTTCGTGGAACCGTAGACGAAGTTCGAGCGACGCACCTTCACGCCTGCTACAGAAGACAGCGCCACGATCGTGCCGTGGTGCTGCGCCTTCATGCGCTCTGCCAGTAGCACGCCCACCGAGACCGCGCCGGTGTAGTTAATCTGGGCGGCCTGCACAGCCTTCGCCTGATTCTGCCACTGCTCCTCGTTGTCGCCGAGGATGCCGAAGGCGACGATTGCGACGTCGATATCGCCCTTGATCTGCTCAAAGACAGCTGGGTGAGCGTCGAAGTCGGTCGCGTCGAACTCGATGAACTCTGCGGTGCCGCCCGCCTTTTCGACGGCCTGAATCGCCTGGGTCGGCTCCGTCCGGTTCAACAAAGTGACCTTGATCGGCCCCTTCTTCAGGTACTCCTCCACGATGGCAACGCCAATATCGGAGTTACCGCCGAACAACGCGATGTGCTGTGGCTTTCCTACTGCGTTCAGCATTTACTTTCCTCCGAGTTCGAGGCGTCGAGACATATCGGATGCGAAGACACCGGTTGGGTCGATAGCGTTTCGAGTATCCAGCCAATCCTGCATACCTGGGTACATCTTGTGGAAGTTTTCCGCGGACGTGCGGGATTCCTTGGCCAAGTAAAGTCGGCCGCCGAACTCCATCACGCGCTTGTCCAGGTCATCCAGGAACGCGCCGAGGCCCGGCTTGATTGGGAAGTCCACGCAGACATTCCAGCCCGGCATTGGGTAGGACAGCGGTGCCTTATTGCCTTCGCCGAACAGCTTGAACACGTTCAGAGCGGAGTAGTGGCCAGACTTCTGGATGTCCTTGACGATCTCCTTGAACGGTTCCACTGCTTCGCGTGGCACCACGAACTGGTACTGCAAGAAGCCCTTCTTACCGTAGCCACGGTTCCACTCGCCGATCAGATCCAGTGGCTGGTAGAACTGCGTCAGGTTCTGCACCTGGTTCTTGTAGGTGCCCGACTTCAACCACCACAGCTCGCCGATGGCGATCATGGACAGCTTATTCATGGTGAAGGAAGGGAAGATGTCTGGCACGGTGACCAGCTGTGGAGCGTTGAACTTCAGCGGATCCTTGGCCAGCTTCGGATTGAGCTCTTCTAGCTGGGCAAGCGTGGCCAGGGAACCGCGAGAAATTGCGGCGCGGCCGAGTTTTGGCTCTGGGGAGATGGCGTCGAACCATGCAGAGGAATAGGTGTAGTTGTGCTCGGAGCCATCGGAGTGGAATTCGATGGTCTCGTCCAAGCTCTGGGTGAGGTCGCCGTCTGCGATGAAGTACGCGGTTTCGGTGCGGGTCATCTTGATCCGGGCGCGAACGATGATGCCGGTGAGGCCCATGCCGCCAACGGTGGCCCAGAAAATCTTGCCTTCTGGGTCATCTGGGGTGCCGTTTGGCTCCAGGTGCAAGATGCGCCCGTCGGCAACCAGCAGTTCCATGGACACGACGTGATCACCAAAGGAGCCGGCGGAGTGGTGGTTCTTGCCATGAATGTCAGGGCCAATGGCGCCACCGATGGTGACCTGGCGGGTACCAGGCAGAACCGGAACCCATAGGCCGTAAGGCAGCGCGGCCTTCATCAGTTGGTCGAGGGTGACACCGCCGTCAACGTCCACGATGGCAGTTTCGGTGTCAATGGAGTGGATCTGGTTGAGCGGCTGCATATCGACAACCAATCCACCTGCGTTTTGGGCAGGGTCGCCGTAGGAACGGCCCATGCCACGGGCGATTACGCCACGGTCATTCTTCTCGGCAGCTTCTTTAACTGCGCGAACAATCGACTCCAAGTCAGGAGTGGAGAGTACTTGCGCAGTCGTTGGGGCCGTGCGACCCCAACCGGTCAGTACTTGATTTTTAGTCACGCGTTCAAGGCTACTCGTTTTTCCGCGTCACTGATTTACCCCTCATGTGGGGGTGGTCACAGTCTTTTGTTGTCAAGGCCTCAACTGGGGGCCTGACCACCAATTTGTAACGAAATTGAACCACCGGTTTTGGAAATAACACTTTTGGAGGTTGCTTTTCTTGGGCTAGCCACCGTGGCAACACTGGAAACCGCAAGAGCAACCGAGATACGAAAGGATTTCCATCATGGATATTGCACAGCTTTTCGACGGCATCTTCAACTTCGTAGGCGGCCTGTTCGACGTCGTCTCCGGCTCCACCGAAAGCGTCCTGGGTGGCGTCGAGGGTCTCTTCGAGAATTCTTCCTCCGCGCTGAGCTCCAAGTAACGCGAGCGCTATAGATCCATCAGCGCCTTGATCTCATCCGGCAGATCTTCTTGCCGGGTGATGGTCGGCCCTTGATATTCCTTGAGGATTTCGTACACCCGTACGCGATCCTTGGAATCAAGCAGGGGCAACTCTTGAGCCATCATCATCGTTAGCTCATTGCTCAACGGGGTGTTGGTCTGCTCCGCCGCCGTGTGCACGGTGGCGGTTTTGCGCTTCTTAAAGCCAAACATGATGCCATATTAGTACGGCATACTAGTGCTTATGGAATACCTCGATGACCTAATTCTTTCCACCGCCGTTGGCACCAGCGCCGCCCTGCGCAAACCAGTTAATCGTCTAGCGGTGCTCGCCGCCGGAGTCGGCGCAGTCGCGTACATTAATTCCACCGACGACGATCCCAACAACGATCCCGCAATTATTGTTGACCGCGTTAAGCAACGCATCGGTGACTTGGGCGATCCGGCCGGACCGCAATCCGATTTCCCTGCAGGCGATCCGGGATCCCCTGCGCAAACCTGGGCGCTGATCGGCGGTGCGGTGCTGGCTTGCTGGGGCGTGGCGCGCGTCGAAAAGCGCCTGTTTAGTTCACCAGTGGCCCGCTGCATTGAAGGGATTGCTGCGGGCGCAGCTACGTACCAGCTCTGTCGAAATGCGCGTTAGGGGATAAGGCCTTAGGGTCTAAAGCGTGAGCTTTGAACCCCTTACCGATCCGGCATTGCAGCGACCGCTGCGCCGCATCGAGCCGACACCGATGCGCTCGTATCTGGTGCACGCCTCGTGCGGCGACGTGTGGCGCCGGCTGCGTGTGCCCAGCTCAGTGGGGATGGAGCGATTCGCGCGGATCATCCAGTTGGCGTTTGACATCAACTCCGCCGAGCACGCTTTCATTCAACAAGACGGCTCTGTAGAAGATGCTCCCGTGGTAATGCCGGCGCAAACTCTCGTGCGTTTCGACGCCGCCGGAACGCCCTCGGAAACCGTCACGCTTTCCGAAATCCTGCCCGTCGCCGACCTGCAATTCGTGTCCAATTTCGGTGACCCAACAGGAATTACGATCACGCTGGTGGGCGCGACTGAGCAGCTGCCAGCGGTGGAGACGCTGTGCATCGATGGTGCCGGGAACCTTGGCACCTTGGACTTCTCGCTCGCGGCCATCAACCGCGAACTCGACGCAGAACGCTGGGTTTTCTCCAAGCTCTCCTTGGTGAAGGAGGGCCTGCGGGACCTCATCTTCCGGACCGGAATGTGGGAAACTGCGCAGCTAATCGCATACCTCGACACCGACGCGCCTTTGGAAGTTACCGCCGAAGAAGCGGCTGTGATGGTGCGCCCTGTACTCGCTGATACCAACCTGTCCCGGCTGCTGGAACTTCACCGAGTTCCTGCCGACCCTATCTCCCAGTGGCGCCACATTGCTCATCGTCTTCCGCTCGAGCGCGATACTCGCGGAAACGACGCCGCCTGGCTGCGCATCATCGCGTTGATTTCTTCCATGCCTTATGGCGCGGAGACCTTCATTCTTGAAGGAATGCAATGGGCGGGGCACCCCACCACGCTCGCTGAAGTCGACACGTTGACTTCCTCCACCATGAAGGTTCTGACCCTGCTGGGCGTCGTGGAAGGCGACACCTTGGTCCTTGGGGGGCCGCTGTCGAAGCCGCACCGCGAATTCCTGCGGATGATTCTCCGCGCCGGATAATTGTGTGCTTCTCCCGGCGTTGATCGCGCTGTTTGCCCAGGAGGGGCGATCGGATCAAGCACACAATTTCCGAGGTCGTGGCCGTCGGCAAGGCCCGGCGGCGCAAAAATCTCTAGACTGGGGGCATGCGCTCCCTGATTATTTGGGCAGGGATCCGCGGCGCGGATGTGTATCGCCACATTGGGGTCGATGAGCAGCTCACGCTGGGTGAATTGCATGAGATCCTGGATGTGTGCTTTGGCTTCGAGGGCGGACCCTGGTCCTTTCCTGGCCATCAACCATCTGATCCGATTCCGAACTCCGGCTCCTACCGCTGGGGCCTGTGGGAAGTAGACCTGCAGGTCATAGACGCGTACCCGCGCGATAAAGGCACGCCTCGCGCATTGTGCATCGGCGGTTCTGGAGCCTTGGGCACGGATGACTTTGACCTCCCGGGCGTGAATCAGGCGCTTACCGGACGCACCACTATTGATCAAGTGCTCGCATTAACGAAGCCCCAGCTCAGAGCCATGATCGAGCGCGCGGAGCTGTTTGACTTCGTCCCGCTGTTGCAGGCCATTGATCTCTCTCAGGCTCAGCATGACTTGGACCTCCCGCTGCCACTGGAGCGGGATCCTGCAGGAAGAGATGCCTTCTGGTCCCTAGTCCTCGTGTTGTCCTGCTTCACTGAGCCGGACGTCGCCGACGACCTCCTTGAAACCACGATGGCTACGCTCGGCTGGGTCGAAGATGACGGTAGCCCCCTTCGCGCGCCAGCGATCCGCGCGCTCTGTGCCGAGTCGATTCAGCAGTTGGCCCGGGTTGGTGGTTACGGGCGCCATGCGAAGTCGCCCGTTGAGCGGCTGGATATTTATCGAGAGCTGCTCGCCGGCTAGCTACACGCCAGCCAAGCCCAGCTTTTCGACGCCCACGCGGTAGGCTACACAGGCGTGGATATGAAAACTCAAGGTTTCCGCTTTATTGTCTCCGGCGTGATCTCGGCTGCCGTCGACTGGGGCGTGACTGCCCTGGTGCAGCTCGAGTTTGGGCTGCCAGCGGCGAGGTCGCGCCTGGTTGGCTTTATTTTCGGCACGATCACGGCCTACATGATCAACCGGCGCTGGACCTTTGAATCCGATCATTCTTGGAAGCGATTGATACAGGTCGCGGTGTTGTACACGTTGACCGGCTGGTTCAATATGACTTTCTATGGCATTGGCTTCCATAAGCTGGAGCCATACATGCCGGAGCTTTTGGCGACGATGATCGCCTTCGTGATCGTCCAAGGCATCGCTACGGCGATAAACTTCTTCGCGCAACGGATGTTCATTTTTAAATAGCACGACCCTTTTCTGCAGTGAATTCTATCTTCATATAGAGTAGTTATGGTCGTAAAAATTGGTACCGGAGAGTTGATAATGAAAAAAACGTAGGAGCGATTGGGCTGACAATCGCACTGTGTATGTCTCAGACGACTGCAGTCGCGATTGAAGCTGAACCCGTTGAGACGTCAGTGCGAGCGGCTGCTTCGATTGGGCAGACTGATGCTAGAGGGGGAGTGCTGAACCATGGCCTGGTGACCCCTTTGAATTCAAACGGATTTGAAAACTCGGCCGACTCGGTTTCGATTCAACCTTACGGTGCGCCTGCGATTGCGGTTGCCGCAATCGCTTGGTGTGCAAAGGGGGCGTTGGCTGGAGTGTCGTCCCAAGTCCTTTTGGATGCAATAAATGGCGAATGGTCCAGCTTTCCTGACTATGCTAAGTCGGCTCTCGTTTCCTGCATAGTGGGGGACATCGGCGGCGTTGTTTGGCGAGGGATTCCACAGCGGGTAAAGAATGAGATCTTCGGCGCAATTCTCGATTTCTACATAAAATACATTCCGAAGGACTGATCGCAGCCGTGCACTTTATCGTGGTTTCTGTGCTCTACTGGGCGCTCCTACTGCTCGTGAGCTTTAAGCGTGATCTGGCAAAATTTGCGGCGATACTCGTCCCCACTGTTCTAGCTACGGCGCTGGCATCTATACGCCCGGCAGAAAAATATGAGCTGCCAGCACTCGCATTCATGGCTGTAGTTGCGGTCTTGTCGACCGGGATCTTTTTCTGGCTTGATGGCAGGGATCGGTAACCACGTTCAAGGCCTCACGATGTTTGGGTGTGTAAGTGCTAAAACTCACCTACCCCGCTGAGGCTATTCAATTTTCTCATCGCGCCCTAAGCGTGCATGGCCCTTTTTCGAATTCCGAATATTTTAAGACCGATGTGAACTAGCATTGGTCCCATGCTGAACGCCGCTTACCATCTTGAACTGCAGCCGCCCACACTCGAGGAATACCTCAAGCTTCGCGAGATCTCCGGATTGTCACCTCGTACTGCTGAGCAAGGTGGCCCAGCTCTCGAGAATTCTTGGGCATGGGTAACGGTACGTCATCAGGAAACTCGCCAGGCCGTCGGGATGGGGCGCGTGCTTGGCGACGGAGGCTGGTACTTTATGATTGCAGACATTGCTACCGATCCAGAGCACCAGCGCAAAGGGATCGGTTCGGCAGTTATGGAATCTCTTCTTACTGAGATCAAACAGAAAAGCCCGGCAAATCCTTATGTCACGTTGATGGCTGATGCGCCGGGGGTTCCGCTTTACCGGAAGTTCGGGTTTGTCGAGACGGCACCGCACTCCATCGGTATGCGCCTGGATTAAGGCCGCTCAAACCTCTCGTTGCGCCCCATGCGGTGCAGCCGCAGCCATTCCTTGAATCCGGCGACATCCCGCTCTTGCACCAGGAAGAACCATGCAAAACGCCCGTATTCCTGTGGCAGGAGCTTGCGCATGCCGGGCTGGTTCATGAGGTAGCCGCGATTGCGGTAAGTGAAGAAGCGTTTGGATTCCGAGGATGGGTATTGGGTGTGCATGCGCCCGCCGAGGATTGGCTTGAATTCGTCGGAACCGTTTGGGTGCAGGTAGGCGCAGGTCAGGCAGGTGCCGAAGGCGAGTCCGGATCGGACGAGGCGGCGGTGGTACTCGACTTCGTCGCCACGGATGAACAGGCGATAGTCCGGGACACCGATCTTTTCCATCGCCGCAGCGGAAATTAAGGCTCCGTTGAACAGGGATGCGATGCCGGGCAGGAAACCAGAGCCCAGCTCTGAACGCTTCCGGCGCCAAGTCAGTCCGCGGCGCAGCGGAAACGCCAAGTCAGCAGGCGCAGCCTTATCGACGACCACCGGTGAGACCTCGTCCAGCCCGTGCTCGAGCGCGCAGTCGTACAACGAGGCCAAAACATTAGAATCCTCTGGCCGACCGTCGTCGTCGGCGCACCAGATGGCGTCAGCACCCAGCGCGAGGGCTGTCAAAAAGCCATAGGCGAAGCCGCCCGCGCCACCGAGGTTGGTGTGGGAAGGAAGGTAGACACCACGGGAACCGCAAACCTCGGAAACCAGGGACTCCACCTCCGGCTCACAGCCGTTGTCCACGACGATGATCCAGTCAACAGGTCGAGATTGCGCAGCAACAACTGACAGGGATTCACGCAGCATATCCACGCGCTTGTGCGTGACGATGACAGCGGCGACGCGGTCTGAAATGGCCAAAGGCATGTCTAACTCTCTCCCTTTTCTAGGCGGGTCAGCAGTCGTCGGACATGGTCTCCCGCGCCCTTGCCTTCGTATGCTTCCACGATATCGGGGATGGAGCCGGTTTGGCGGATGGTGCCGTGGTCGACCCACAGGGCGGTGTCACAGAGCTGGGCGAGGAAGTCGTTGGAGTGGGAGGCGAAAACGAGGATGCCGGAACGCTGAACGAGTTCTTGCAGCTTAACCCGGGCCTTGGCCATGAATGCCGCGTCGACGGCGCCGATGCCTTCGTCGAGAAGCAAAATTTCGGGCTCGATGGAGGTGACCACGCCGAGCGCGAGGCGGATGCGCATGCCGGTGGAGTAGGTGCGCAGCGGCATGTTGAGGTATTCGCCGAGCTCGGAAAAGTCCGCGATTTCCTCCATTTTGGCGCGCATCTGCTTGCGAGTTTGGCCTAGGAAAAGGCCGCGGATGATGATGTTTTCGTAGCCGGAGATCTCTGGATCCATGCCCACGCCGAGGTCGAAGACGGGGGCAACGCGCCCGCGGATGTGCGCGGAGCCGCGGGTTGGTTCGTAGATGCCGGAGAGCAAGCGCAGCAGGGTGGATTTGCCGGCACCGTTGTGGCCGACGAGGCCGACGCGGTCGCCTTCGCGTAAGTGCAGGTTGACGTCGCGAAGCGCCTCGACAACCACGGTGTTATTCGCATTACGGCCGATCGCGCCGCCAGCGGCGCCGAGGAAGGCCTTCTTCATGGAGCGGGACTTGGCGTCGAAAATGGGGAAGTCGACGCAGGCGTTGTATGTATCAATCGAAACCATGAGAAGACTCCTAAACCCAGTAGCTGACGCGGTAGCGCCACTGTTTCATGGCCAGCAATGCGAGGCCTAAGCCAACGAACGTGCAGCCCAGCACCACATACCAGTGGTAGGCAGGTAGCGGGGCGCCGATAAGAGGCGCGCGGACTACTTCCATGTAGTGGTAGAGCGGATTGAGCTCTACGATTCGGGCGCGAGTGTGCATTTCTGGTCCGGCATCCCGCAGCGTCTGGGTGGTCCAAACGATCGGGGTGACGTAGAACAGCAGCTGCACCAGTGCTTCTAGCAGTGGGGCGACGTCACGGTAGCGGGTGGCGATGATGCCGAAGAACATAGCTACCCACACGCCGTTGGCAATGAGCAGAATTAAAGCAGGGATGGCCAGCAGGAGATCCCACCCCAGAGGGCGTGGGAAGATCAGCATGAGCAACACCCAGATCACCAGGTTGTGGGCGAGGAACAACGTTTGGCGCCACACTAGGCGGTAGACATGCACGGATAGCGCGGAAGGCAGCTGTTTAATCAGGCCTTCGTTGTCAATGAAGATGTCCGCGCCTTCCTTGATTGCACCGGAGATGAATCCCCACATGACCAGGCCGACGGTGACGTGTGGCAGGAACTCTGCCAGCGGAATCTTAAACAAAAGCGAATACAGCAGGCCCAGGGCGAGTGCCATGACGCCGGTGGCGATAGTGATCCACAAAGGGCCAAGGACGGAGCGCTTGTAGCGCTGTTTGATGTCCTGCCAGCCCAGTTGGAGCCACAGCTCGCGCTGGTTGAAGCCACGCACGAGGTCTGCCCAGGCGGCGGCGAAGGTTTGGGACTGTGAAGGAGGGGAGTCAACGTCATCGACGCGCGTCATCCGCGCGCACTTCTCCGCGACTGATTCCCCGTGAGCTGTTGCTTTTTCTGACACTCCTATGAGCCTAGCGGGGGCGGTATGCTTAGCGTGGTAGGCGGTGGCTAAAGATGGCTAATATATTGTCGTTGTTGGTCACGAGTTCGAGTTAAGCGGGAGTTTTCATGGTCTTTGATGTCGCATACGCGCGAGGTTTGTATGTCTCGCTAAGCGACGGCTGGACCTACCTCAACGCTCACGACCGCGCACAGATTCCAGAACGGGTCTCTGCGGCAGTGTCCTCGGCGTTTAGATCTTCTGCGTTGCTGATGGACCACGCTCCGATTACTGGTTCGCACGCGCGCCAGTTGGACGTGGGCGCGACCGTCGGCAAACACTATGTGGAATCCGCCCGGGCCGCGGTGGCCGACTTGGTCCACGCGACCCCGGACCGCGTCGTGCTGGGGCCGAGCAAGGAAATGTTGTTGCGCTCACTCGCGGAAGCGATGCGCCCGCGGTTACGACGCACGACCCAAACGGTATTGACCCGGGTAGACGACGCCTACGCCACCGCGCCATTCGACGCCGCAGACTCCACCACGGTATGGGCGGAACCGGACTTAGGAACGGGAGAGTTACCACCCTGGCAGTATGCCGAGTTGGTCAATGGATCCACTCGACTAGTCGTGGTTCCTGCAGCTCACCCATACATTGGCACGGTCACTGATGTGACCGCGATCTCCGAGATCGTGCGGGAGAAATCTCGCGCCTGGCTGCTGGTAGATGCCACGGCATACGCGCCATACCGCAGCATTGACATGGATGCCTGGGGCGCGGACATCGTGGCGCTGGAGTTTTCAGCGATGGGCGGTCCATCGATGGCCGCCCTGGTATTTCGGGATACGTCGATGTTCCCGCTGCTCGCGGCGATCAACCCGCAGGCGGAGGCAGGGTCGGCGAAGAAACTGGAACTTGGTCGGCATTCGGCGGGGCTATCCGGTGGAGTCACCGCCATCGTGGAGCACTACTCGATTCTCGACGAACGTCTCGGCGGAACTCGGGCTACTCGCCTGCGTAGGTCCTATGCCTCCTTGGAGCGCTACGGGCGGGAACTTACCCGGCATTTGATTAATTCCCTGCAAGGATTGCCAAAGGTCCACCTGCTGGGCATTTCTGGCGAAGCGGCGGGCGCCGGGGCGGCCACACTCGCGCGCATCCCTCGGATCTCCTTCATGGTGTCCGCCGTTCCAGCTGCGACGGTGCATCGTCGATTGCTGACCAATGGGTTAGTTACCACGCTAAGCCCCCATAACCCACTGCTAGAAGCAATGGGAGCGTTCGAAGATGGCGGTGCTATCACTGTGTCGTTGTCGCCGTTTAACACCTTGGGAGACATCGACCAGCTCACCCGAGTGCTGGCTTCCTTAGCTTGAGCTGCTTAAGCGCAGTCGGCGCTCGGGGCGGAGAACTCGCTTTCGCGCACTGCGTTTCCGGAAGTTGCCCGTCCTTCTTGGTGCTCGCGCCACCACCAAAGCGCAGCGATAACCAGCATGATCACTAAGACTACGTTGCGTAGCAGCAGCGGCATGATGCCATCGAATTTCACCATGCCGCCGATGATGTCGCCGTAATGTTTTGGGAACACCAGGTAGGTGAGGTAGGCGCACAGGATCGACAGCACCGCCAGCACATTGAGCGCTAGGGCCCGGGAGCGGCTCAGCGCCACCGCGAGAATCGGCCCCAACCACATCAGGTATTGCGGGGAGAGCACTTTGTTGGTCACCAAGATTGCTATCACCAGCAAGACCGCCAGCGCGACAGATTCGTCCGTATTCCATTCAGGCGCCAGCAAACGTCGGACTACCTCAGCGGCAGCGAGCAGCACAACTGCGTACAGTGACCAAGAGGCGATGGACACTCCCGTCGATACGCCTTGACCAGCAATCTCGAAGCTTTTCGACGCCGCGTACTGGATGTGATAAGTGCCTGGACGAGCAGAAGCCAGCACCATAAAAGGCGTTGCAGCCACGGATTCGATCTGCAGGCCGCGCACATTCTGGTAGTCCAGCGGGGACAGCAGGCGATCGAGGCCCTGCGTCACTACGGTCACTCCAGCGAGCAGTGTAATAGAGAGCATGAACACGCCCGTGCGCAGCCACGTTCCCGTTGCGCGCGCCGGGCCTACCAGAGCGGTTGCCAAAACACCCGGCCACAGCTTCATCATCGTTGCGAGCGCCAGCAGCGCACTAGCGACCTTCGGGTGAGAGGCCAAAAATAGCGCTACCAAACCGACTAGCATTCCCGGCACAATGTCGAGACGCGAGACGAAAATCGGTCCTGCCACCAGTCCGAATGCAACCCAGAACCAGGTTCCGCGCCAGTGCTTGCCCCAGACCAGGGCCGCCAGGAAAATCGCGTCAAGAACCAGGACGAAGCCAATATAGACGGCGTTGGGTGGCCACTGCGTGGCGTCGATAAGGCGGGCGAGGGGGCGCAACAGCCACAGGTTTGCCTCGGGATACTCGCGCAGCGCGATCTGCCCTGTCTTCTCCTTCGTGAGGTCGGAGAAGTAATAGGAGACGTCGCCGAAGATCCAAGATGTGCGTCCGTAGGCGTCCCGAATGACAATCCAGCGGGTCACGGCCCACGCGAGCACAACGAGCGGAAAGTGGAAGATTGAGCGCACCCAGGTAGTTTAAGCTATTTCGAGCACAATTTTGCCGGTGACAGCCCCTTCGCTTAGCAACTTGTGCGCCTGCGCCGCTTCACTGAGAGGTAACACGGTATGCAGCGCGTGGTTAATGTGCCCCGATTCCAGGAGCGGCCACACTACCCGCTGCGTATCGACGACCACGCGCTTTTTGTCCTCCACATCGCGCGCCCGCAACGCAGTGGCAGAAATGCTACCGCGCTTAGCCAGCAGCTTTCCGATGTTTAGCTCACCCTTCACGCCGCCTTGCATGCCGATAATCACTAGGTGTCCGTCTTTTGCCAGGGCCTGAATGTTCTTTTCTAGATATTTCGCTCCCATGATGTCGAGAATGACATCGCACTTGTTCTTCAACGTTTCTGCGAAGTCATCTTCTTTGTAATTGATGAGGATATCCGCGCCTAGCTCCTGGCATTTTTGTAGTTTCTCAGCGCTACCTGCGGTCACCGCGACGGTGCAGCCTAAGGCCTTTGCGTATTGGATCGCGAAGGTTCCGATGCCTCCGGCGCCGCCGTGAATTAACAAGGTGTCGCCGGATTTGAGACCTGCGAGCTGCATGTTTGAATGCACAGTGCACGCAACCTCAACGACGGCAGCGGCCTCAGTATGGCTGTACCCCTTGGGTAGCGGCATGAGCTGGCCTTCCGGGACTGCTACATATTCGGCGTAGCCGCCGCCAGCTAACAGACAGGCGACATCCGCACCCGCGGTGCGTGCGGTGTTGCCCGGATCGACGATCGTGCCGGCACATTCCAACCCCATAATTTCACTCGCCCCAGGCGGTGGCGGGTAGTGGCCTGCAGCCTGGAGGAGATCGCCACGGTTAACTCCGGCTGCCCGTACTTTGACCAGGACCTCTCCGTCTTTCAGCGTTGGGGTAGGTACTTCCTGCAGTTCAAGGCTAGTTTTGTCCTCTGGATCCTTAAGTTGGATCGCGTGCATGTGGGTAGGAATAGTGGTGCGCATGACACCAGGCTAAGGGAAAATGGCGTACTCGGGGCTCGATCGGCTATTATTTTCCCATTGCGCTTTTTAGTGCAATGGTTTGGAAGTATGGCAGAGCGGCCGAATGCACTGGTCTTGAAAACCAGCGGGTGTAACAGCCTCGGGGGTTCAAATCCCTCTACTTCCGCAGATGTGAAGCCCCTATTCGCCTTGGTGGATAGGGGCTTTGCCTTGTGCCGGCTATCTATTTAGCGCCCAACCATCCACACGCAGCGACCACGATCGCCTCAACGCTGCGGTCAAGCGTCGGCTGAATATCCGGTGCAAACGCTGGGTTGTGGTTGCCGGGCGCGTTCTGCCAATCGCGGAATCCAGCCACGCCCCAGTAAGTGTAAGGAACACCCAGCTCAGTGGGGATGATGGAGAAGTCTTCCGAAGCGGGGATCCGCGGCAACTCGACGTGATCCGTGGCGAAGTAGGCGTCGAAAAGCTTGGCGACGGCATCGGTGGTGTCACCGTCGTTGTCGGTGAGCGGGTACGTGTCGTAGTAGGTGAACGTTGGCTCCTGGGGCGCGCGGGCGGCTGCGCATTCGGCCTGCACAATGCGCTCGATGGCCTCTTTCAGATGCTCGGCAACCGCAGCGCTGTACGCGCGGGTATTAATGAGTAGCTCGGCGGAATCCGGAATGATGTTGGATTTGGTGCCGGCGTGGATAGCACCAACGGTCACTACTGCGGTCTCGCTAGCTGCTACTTCGCGCGACACAATGGTTTGCAGGCGCGTGACGATGGACGCCGCGATGACCACGGGATCGACGGAGAGCTCGGGCATTGATCCGTGCGAGCCTTTGCCGAAAATCTCTACGCGCACCGAGAACGCGGAGGAAAATACCGGACCTTTCCGCGTGCCGATTTGTCCTGCCGGAAAACCGCCGAGAACGTGTTGGCCAAGATAGACATCGGGCCGAGGCATTGCTTGCGATATCCCTTGTTTGACCATGTCGCGGGCACCTTCGGCAGTCTCTTCTCCTGGCTGGAACACACCAATGAATGTCCCGTGCCAGGCCTCGCGATGAGTGTGGAAGAACTGGCATGCGGTGAGCAGGCTAGTGAGGTGAAAATCGTGTCCACAGGTGTGCGCGGTGGAGCCAGTGGCGGCGTAGTCTTTGCCGGAAGTTTCGTGCATCGGGAGGGCATCGATGTCAGCGCGGAACGCCACAACCGGCCCGTCGCCGTTTTCAATCACAGCGACCAGGCCGGTGCTTCCCACAGCGCGGACTGCAATGCCGGCGGCTTCGAGTTCGGCCCGGATGCGTGCCGACGTGCGAGTTTCCTGCATCGACAGCTCAGGCATCTGGTGGAATTCTTTATACAGCTGCTCGCGCTTTTCCCTCGTTGAATCAAGATCGGCAAGGATGGCGCGGGCAGCAGTGAGTGCAGAATTCATACCGTCCAGGTTAGTGATTTTGTTGACCTAGGTCTGAGCCTCGACTTAGTGGGGTGGCTCGGCCACGCGATCCCACATGTCAAGGAAGCGGTCCATCTCGGCGCGCGTGCCGATGGTCACCCGAACTCCCTCCGGGAACACGCGGGTGATCGCGCCGGCATCGTTAAGCGCAGCTCCAAGCGCCGCAGCATGCTCAGTGGGCAACCACACAAAGTTCGCTTGCGAAGGCACACCAGCTATATGCTTTGCGACGCGTTCGCGCTCGGCAACAACCTCTTCGGTGCGGGCCAACAATTCGTCCTTAATCGCCAGCGAAGCGACCGCACCTGCTTGCGCAGTCACATTGATGCCGAACGGAATCGCCACCTTATTGAGCGCCTCCGCGATCCGAGCAGCGCCAAACGCGTAGCCCACGCGGAGGCCGGCCAATCCATAGGCCTTTGAGAAAGTCCGTAGGCCCACGAGGTTCGGGAACTCCTGAATCAGCTCCGCAGCGTTCGGGCCATCCGGCTGCCGGTTGTACTCAAAATACGCCTCATCCAGCGCCACCAGCACGTTTGATGGCACCTTCGCCATAAAATCCCGGAACTCAGCCTCGGTGATCGTGGTGCCAGTCGGGTTGTTGGGATTGCAGACGAAAATCAGGCGAGTGCGCTCGGAAATAGCCTCGGCCATGGCGTTGAGGTCGTGGGCGTGGGCGTGGTTAAGCGGGATCTCGACGGCAGTAGCGCCGACAATCTTGGTGAAAATTGGGTAGGCCTCGAAGCTGCGCCACGCGTAAATAACCTCGTCGCCGGGGGAGCAGGTGATCTGAACAAGCTGCTGACAAAGCGCCGACGAGCCCGTGCCGACGGCCACCTGATCGGCGCTAAGGCCCAGGTGGGCGGCAAGCGCCTCGCGCAATTCGATACTGGCCATATCGGGATAACGATTGCACTCCGCAACAGTCTGCCGGATCGCGTCAACGACACCCGGCAGCGGCCCCTCGGAGATTTCGTTGCTAGAAAGCTTTAACTTTCCTACCTGCTTTTTGCCGGGCTGATAAGACGGCAAATGGGAAAGATCTTCGCGAATCATGTGAATCACATTACGCCCTAGAACTAGCTGTGCAGGTGATTTGGGAACTTTGCTTTTAGGCAGGTAAGATGTGCTGAGGTTTTCACTTCAGTGATAACCGGTGGAGATGTGCCAGAGTGGCCGAATGGGGCTCCCTGCTAAGGAGTTGTCTCGTAAGGGACCGCAGGTTCAAATCCTGTCATCTCCGCTCACTCCCGTTTTTCGGATTGGGAGGGTTTCACCGGGCCTGGTGGAATTTGCGCCCGTAGCTCAACGGATAGAGCATCTGACTACGGATCAGAAGGTTGGGGGTTCGAATCCCTCCGGGCGCACCAAATCAAAACAGTCTGTCACCTGGTACAACGCGCTGGACAGTGCGGGTACGGGGTGGCAGATTTTTTGTTTTATCACGCGCGATGGGGCGCATCAAGGGCTTCAGGTTATGAATTGTCCTGGCCGACTTCTGGGAAATGGTGGCAAACGCTTTCGTGAACTTACTCTTTGTGTTAAAACATGTATGTAAGATACATAATTTGTGCCGATGGTAAGTGCTGCGGCGATGAATGCGTGGGAAACCAGGTGGGCGTCGATAAGCGTGCAGCGCGGTCAGCGGTGCACAACGGGAAAGTAGATGCTGATGACAGCCCAAGTGTCAACAAGAGTGGATAGTGGGGCATCGCGTTATCGCATGTCCAAGATAGATAAGCGCTGGTGGACAGCATTGGCGGCAGTGCTGCTGGCGTCTTTTGCGGTGTTGTTGTGGATGGGGCAGCAGATCAACGTGCACAAGCCGCCAATTCCGGAGAAAGTGCAGACCTCCCAGGGGCAGGTCCTGTTCACGCACGATGAGATTGTTAATGGCCAGCAGGTTTGGCAGTCAATCGGCGGTCAGGAAATCGGCTCGGTGTGGGGTCATGGCGCTTACGTTGCCCCGGACTGGACGGCCGACTGGCTGCATCGGGAATCCACGATGCTTCTCGACGGCTGGGCTCGCAACGACGGTTCCGAAAGCTATGATCAACTTCCAGCAGAACAACAGGCTGCGCTGCGCGAACGCTTGAAGGCGGAGATGCGCACCAACACCTACGACGAAGCCACCGGAACCATTACGCTGTCCGACAATCGAGTAGAGGCATTCGAAGCCAACAAGAAGTACTACGCCGACCTATTTGCCAACGGCCATGAGAATTACGCTATCCCCAAGGGTGCGCTGGACGACGCCGCTGCGGCCAAGGATATGGCTGCCTTCTTCTGGTGGACGAGCTGGTCAGCCTCGACCAACGCGCCGGACAGTCACGTAACCTACACCCAAAACTGGCCGCATGAGCCACTTATCGACAATGTTCCGCCAACCGACAATATCCTATGGAGCATCATCAGTTTCATCTTGCTGCTGGCCGGAATTGGCGGGATGGTCTGGTACCACAGCTCGCACGACGAGGAAGAGGAAGTTCCAGAAGAAGTTCCTGAAAAGGATCCGCTCCTCGGCTTCGAGTCCACGCCGTCGCAACGTGCAACCTTGAAATACTTCTTCATCGTCGGCGCCCTGTTCATGCTGCAAATTGCTTGTGGCATCATCGCCGCGCACTATGGCGTTGAAGGCGGTGCGCTCTTTGGAATTCCGATTGATCATGTGCTGCCTTATGCCGTTGTCCGCACGTGGCACACCCAGCTTGGCATCTTCTGGATCGCCACCGCTTGGCTCGCTACCGGCCTTTATGTGGGGCCTGCTGTTGGTGGACGAGAGCCGAAATTTCAAAAGCTCGGCGTCAACATTTTGTTCTACGCGCTGGTCCTCGTGGTTCTTGGTTCCATGGTTGGCGAGTGGATGTCCATTATGGGCAAGATGGGCTACGGCACACCGTTAAACTTCTGGCTTGGTACCCAGGGCTACGAATACGTGGATCTTGGTCGTGTCTTCCAAATCGGACTCTTCATTGGACTGGCACTGTGGTTCATTCTGATGTGGCGTGCGCTGGCGCCTGCTTTGCGACGCGCGAAATCCACCGGCGATCATCTCTCGGCAACAGAATCTGCACCTCTGGCCGCTGGTTCCCATCGCTCGCTCACTGCAATGCTGCTGATGAGCTGCCTGGCGATCGCTTCCTTCTATGGTGCAGCCTTCGGTGTAAACCATGAAACGCACCTGTCGATCGCCGAATACTGGCGCTGGTGGGTCGTCCACCTCTGGGTGGAAGGCTTCTTCGAAGTATTTGCTACCACTGTGATCGCCTTCCTCTTTGCTCGCCTCGGGCTGATCCGCCCAGCGCTGGCCAACACCTCCGTCATCTCGTCCACCACGATCTTCCTGGCAGGCGGCATCATCGGTACAGCGCACCACCTCTACTTCTCCGGTGCACCGGCACATGTGATGGCTCTCGGCGCAGTATTCAGTGCTCTCGAGGTGGTGCCTCTGGCGCTGGTTGGTTTTGAGGCGTTCCGAAACCTCCGACTACTCAAGGTTCGAGACTGGGTGGCCGGCTACAAGTGGGCGATTTACTTCTTCGTCGCAGTATCCTTCTGGAACATGCTTGGTGCAGGCGTTTTCGGCTTCTTGATCAACCCACCAATTTCCCTGTTCTACGTGCAGGGCCTGAATCTCACGCCATTGCATGGACACACAGCGCTGTTCGGCGTCTACGGCATGCTGGGCATCGGTCTCATGCTGTTCTGTGTTCGCTCCCTCATGCCAGGCTTCGAATGGAATGAGCGCTGGATCAAGTGGGGATTCTGGGGTATGAACGGTGGCCTTTTGGCGATGTCCTTCCTCTCACTACTCCCACTTGGCCTCGCGCAGGCCTGGGCTTCCATCGAACATGGCCTGTGGTACGCGCGTAGCGATGCGTTCCTCTACAACCCAACGCTCACTCTCGTCCGCTGGATGCGCGTCCCTGGCGATGTTCTTTTCGGCCTCGGCGCAGTCTTCATTGGAGTATTCATGGTTGGCCTGCTTACGGGGGCTAGCCATCGTAAGGAGGCGGGTATGGTTGAGGCAGGGCAGCTCCATGCGGATGACGCTTCCTAGTTTCTAATTGCTTTGGCGTGCTGAGCAGCGAGTTTGCTTATTCTTAACCTACGTGTGTAGAGTAACTTCTCGTTGCACAGCAACCTGCGCCCGTAGCTCAACGGATAGAGCATCTGACTACGGATCAGAAGGTTGGGGGTTCGAATCCCTCCGGGCGCACCAAAGAAAATCCCAGCTCAACCGCAAGGTTGGCTGGGATTTTTAGTATTCGCTGGGGCGGGGCGGGCGGTGCTCCGGGGCTTCGGCGGGATTTGCTGCGACTTTTGCAAGAAAAGGTACCTGAAATCTTGCATATCTCGCTGCGGATTCCACATGGGGTTTTGCGAAACTAGGGCCGGGGAATTTGCCCCTAGTTTTGCAAGAAATCTGCCTCGAAATCTTGCAAAACCCGCAGCAAATTCCCCGGCCCCGGCATACACCTGTGCCCCGGCCCCGGCACCCCGGCAACAAACCCCCCTAGAAGACCTCGATCCGGGCACCGAGGTTTTCGGCTTGTTCGAGGGTGGAGAGCCAACCGGCTGCGCCTGGGTGCAGGCGGAATACTGGTCGGGAGGAAATCCCCAGGGGAGAGACGCCGGAGCGGGCTTCGTAGCGAATGCGGGACCGGTAGCCGGCGTCGATAAGCTCGGTGAGGGATTGTTCGGGGCTGGCTAGGGAGGCGCGGGCGTCGCTGAGCAGGCGCAGGGTGTCGTCGATGGCTACGAGTAGCGCGTCGCGGTTGGTTTCGCACATGGCTTGGACCAAGGATGGATTCGAGCCTGCGACGCGAGTGCCGTCGCGGAAGGATCCGGCGGCTAGGGAGAGTGCGAGGGCACCGCCATTGTCGCCGGCGATGGCGAGGGCTTCGGCCAGGACGTGTGGCAGGTGCGAGATTCGAGCGACGGCCTCATCGTGGGTAGCCACCCGGGACGGTATGACTTCGGCGCCTACGGAAAGCGCCATGTTGACCGTATCGAGCCAGATGGAAAGCCATTGCTCAGAGTAGGTTTCGTAGGCGTGGTCGAAGGTGATCACCCAGGCTGCGCGTTGGAACAAGCCAAGCTGAGAGGCGGACCAGCCGGAGTCGGCGGTGCCGGCCATTGGGTGTCCGCCCACGTAACGGTCTTCCATGCCGCGCTCGCGGACCAGGGAATATACGGCGCCTTTCACGGATACCACGTCGGTGAAACCGCAGGTTGGGGCGTGTTCCGCGATGGCGTCGAGGAGGGCAGGCAGTGCCGGCATTGGGGTGGCCAGCACGATGAGGGCGTCGTCGGAGGATGCGCGCTGCAGGGTGGCGGGAAGGTCCCCCGAAACATCGAAGTTTTCCTCGAGGGCGGCACGCACACCGGAGGGGGAGCGGTTGTAGCCGTATACGGTGTGCCCGGCGGCGTCGAGGTCGCGCAGCAGGGAGCCGCCGATGAGGCCGAGGCCGAGGATGCAGACGGGGCGAGAAATTTTCCGAATAGTCACGACTTTAAGTGTGGCACAAGCTGGCCGTGAAAGACTACGGTTACAGGGTATGAGCACGCATGAGGACCAGAGCTTCGCCGTCACGGTGACCGCCGATCAGGGGCGTTGGCACGTAGCTGAGTTCGATGACGAATTAATGGATATCGCCACTTCCATCGCCACCGTGCGCAACTTGCGCGCCGAGGGTGTTGCGTTCGCTTTGCTTTGCATTGACGACGACTACTTCGCCATTGCCCGCCCCACCCCAACCGGGGTGAAGCTGCTGGTTTCGGATGCCACCGCTGCCACGGAAGATGATTTCGCCGCCTCCGTGCTCGATAAGTTAGGCGCAGAATTCCCCTCCGACGATGATGCCCCTTATGCCGAAGGGGACTTCGATATTTTCGAGGACCTGGGGCTTTCTGAGCAGGTGCTGTCGGTCATCTGCGACGACGAAGAAGCCTGGGCCTCCGAGCAACTGCTAGCCATCGGCGAGGAACTCGGATTTGCGGAGCAGCTCGCAGACAAGCTCGACCTCGACTTCTAATGGGTGTCCTTCCGCGCCCGTTGCTAGAGCTCGAGGACGAAGCCCGGATCCGGCGAGCCCTGGAAATCGCCGCACTTACTCCGCCCGGTGATGTGCCGGTAGGGGCCGTGGTTTTTGCCCCGGATGGGCGGTTGTTGGGTTGGGGCGTGAATCGTCGAGAAGCAGACAGCGACCCGACCGCTCACGCCGAAGTACTGGCAATCCGGCAGGCAGTGCGCGAGTTTGGCGACGGCTGGCGACTGACCGGCTGCACCCTCGCGGTCACCCTTGAACCGTGCACCATGTGCACCGGCGCGATCCTCGGCGCCCGCCTGCATCGTGTGGTGTTCGGGGCCTACGAACCCAAAACCGGGGCGTGCGGCTCGCTTATCGACGTCCCCCGCGCCCCCGGCCAGCTTCACTCGCTCCAGGTGAAAGGCGGCGTCCTCGAAACCGAGTGCGCGCAATTGCTTGGTGATTTCTTTAAGGACTTTCGGTAGGCTGGGCCACCCAAACCCGATGAAAGGATTCAAACATGTCTGACATCTCCAACAAGTTCGAAGAGCTCGGTGGCAAGGCGAAGGAAGCTGCTGGTAACGCCACTGATAACGAATCACTAGCTAACGAAGGGCGCGCCGACCAGACCAAGGCGCAGGCCAAGGACGCAGTTTCAGATGCTGCTCAGGGCGTTAAGGACGCGGCCAACAAGGTGCTTGGTTCCGCGCAGGAAGACAAGTAAGCCTTAGGCGATTTGGTCGCTGGCTACCGCGAGCGCTAATCTTGTTCGCGGTGGCGTGTCCGAGCGGCCGAAGGTGCTCGCCTCGAAAGCGAGTGTTGGGTAATCCCCAACCGCGGGTTCAAATCCCGCCGCCACCGCCAGTGTTTTTCAGCGAGGCAAGTGTTCTCCTAACGAGGGTGCTTGCCTCGTTTTTGTATCGGGAATTTGCTGGGGGTTTTGCAAGGTTTCGGTAGTGTTTTCTTGCAAAACTCTATGCGAATTCTGCATTGCGGGGGATTGGGAACGGCTGGGTGGCTAGCTGATGGGAATTTGCTGGGGGTTGTGCAAGGAAAGTGACCCACTATCTTGCAAAACCTTTAGGAAATCCGACGAAGCCCCTCACCAACCCACCGGCACTTTGATAGCAACGGCCCAAATCTGGGAACATGGTTGGTTGAAAGTCCGACAACGTCGAGGAGTGGCGCACGCACTATGGCACAGATGCTCTTTAAGATAGGCCGCTGGTCTTTTCGGCACCGCTGGGTGGTTATTGCAGCGTGGCTGGTGATTTTTGCATGCCTCGGCGGTTCGGCGACCTTCTTGCAAAAGGGCTTTAATGATAAGTTCGCTATCCCGGGCACGCCGAGCCAAGAGGCTGCGGAGCTGCTTATGGCGAACTTCCCGGACCAGAAGAACCCGCTTGATCAAGCGGGCGTAAATCTGGTTTTTGCAGCTCCGGAGGGACATACGCTGTCGGAACCGAAGTATGTCAAGGCGATGGATGACGTCATCGCGCACCTAGAGCAGAACTTGCCGGATATTGGGGATCGGACGCGCTTTGGTAATCCGGTGACGTATAACCCGAAGTTCCAAGAGGGAATTGTTAAGAAGGAAGTTGAGTCTGGGCTGCCTGAGGAAACGGCGCGGAAGGACGCGGCGAATCTTAGTTTGCTCAGCGAGGATGGCCGGGTAGGTTTTACGTCGTTTAGCTTGAATGTGCCGAGCCCTACGGACGTGGAGGAAGTGCACCGCCAGGCGATTCGGGACGCGAAGGCCATCGGCGAGGCGGAGGGGTTGCAGGTGGAAGGCGGCGGCGCTGCCTTCGGTGATCCGCTGGTGATTAAGACGACCTCGGAGATGGTGGGGCTCGCGGTGGCGTTTATCGTGTTGATCTTCACCTTTGGTTCGGTCATTGCCGCTGGGTTGCCGCTGATCACCGCGGTGCTGGGCATTGGTATTGGTTCGGTCACGATTGTTTTGGCCACTCGTTTTGTCACCCTGAATAACACCACCCCGGTGCTGGCCGTGATGCTGGGTTTGGCCGTGGGGATTGACTATGCCTTGTTCATTTTGGCTAGGTATCGCACGGAGTATAAGAAGGCTTCGCGCGATGATGCCGCGGGCATAGCCGTCGGCACGGCGGGTTCGGCGGTGGTGTTTGCGGGATTGACGGTGATCATTGCTCTCATTGCGCTGAGCTTGGTGCGGATCCCATTCCTCACCTACATGGGGCTTTCGGCCGCGTTTACCGTGTTTGTGGCGGTGTTGGTGGCGTTGACGCTGGTGCCTGCACTGCTGGGCGTGATGGGCAAGTTCGCATTTGGGCTGAAGATTCCGGGGCTGGCCGGCAATCACAGCAAGCATGTCGACGAAGCCTCGGGGCAGCCGCGCGAACGCAGGTCCAAGGGGCGCGCCTGGGTTACGTTCGTGCATAAGTTCCCGGCGCTCGTCTTGACCTTCGTCATCTTCACCTTAGGTTTGCTCACGATGCCGGCATTGCGTCTGGAATTGGCGTTGCCGAATGACTCGACTTCGTCGCTGGCCAGCACGCAGCGCAAGTCCGCGGACCTGATTACGCAAGGGTTCGGCGATGGCCGCAACTCCCTCATGCTGGGCGTGATTGATGCCCGCGATGTGAATCCGGATGCTCCGGCGCTGCAGACGATGGTGCGGGCCCAGGAGGATATCGCGAAGCAAAAGGGGGAGCCTTTTGACAAGCAAAAGGCTGCCCGGACCGCCGCGTTTACCTATGCCACCGAGCGCTTTGCTACCAACGCTGACGTCAAGCATGCGCAAATGGTGGCCCTGAACCCGGGCGGGAACGCCGCCCAGATCATGATTACCCCATACGCCGGGCCAAATGATCCGATGACCACGAAGCTGCTGCATTCGCTGCGCGCCTCCCAAGCGGAGATGGAGGCTGCCACGGGCATCAAGATTGGTATTACGGGACTCACCCCGATCCAGCGGGACGTAACGCAGAAGCTTTCCGACGCCTTGCCGATTTACCTCAGCGTGGTCGTGGGCCTAGCGATCGTCTTGCTCTTGCTGATCTTCCGCTCGATCATGGTCCCGCTGGTGGCGGGTTTCGGCTTCTTGCTTTCTGTGGGCGCCGCTTTCGGCGTGACCGTGCTGTTTTGGCAGGAAGGCGCACTCGGGTTGGTGGAAACTCCCGGCCCGCTGATTTCCTTCATGCCGATTTTCCTCATTGGCGTGACCTTCGGCTTGGCCATGGACTACCAGGTGTTCCTGGTGTCGCGCATGCGCGAGTACTACTCCAAGCACGGGGGCATTGTCACGCCAGGCTCCAGGTTGAACGCCGTCGACGAGTCAGTCATTGAGGGGTACACCTTGGGTTCTCGCGTGGTCACCTCTGCGGCGCTGATCATGATTGCAGTGTTCGTGGCGTTTATTGACCAGCCGCTGCCGTTCATCAAGATCTTCGGTTTCGCGCTCGGTGCGGGTGTGCTTTTCGACGCCTTCTTCGTACGCATGGGCCTGGTACCTGCCTCGATGTTCCTCATGGGACGCGCGACGTGGTGGATTCCGCGCTGGCTGGATCGTATTTTGCCAACGCTGGATATTGAGGGCGCGGCCCTCGAAGAGGAATGGGAGCGCAAGCGTGCCGACGCCGACGCGGAGGCTGAGCGTCAAGTGGCCCAATTGCAGGCGCGCAGTCACTAATCTGAGAGGGGTACGCATTAGTTCGCTCGTGGAAAAGAGGATCGCATGTCTGTCTCCCTCAGTGGTCGGAGCTTTTTGAAGCTGCTGGATTTCACCCCGGAGGAAATCCGCCACCTGATCCGACTTTCCCACGAGCTCAAGGGTTACAAGCGAGCCGGCACCCCGCACCGGCACCTAGAGGGCAAAAACATCGTTTTGCTCTTTGAGAAGACCTCTACGCGCACGCGATGCGCGTTTGAAGTCGCGGGGCATGACCTCGGCATGGGGGTCACTTACCTTGAGCCGGGGTCGTCGCAAATGGGCAAGAAAGAGTCCATTGAGGACACCGCCCGGGTGCTAGGCCGGATGTTCGACGGCATTGAGTACCGCGGCTACGGGCAGGACATCGTCGAAGAGCTTGCCGAGCACGCTGGCGTTCCCGTATGGAACGGACTGACCACCGAGTTTCACCCGACCCAGATGATCGCCGACATGATGACCATCGAGGAACACCTAGACGGTGCACTG
This sequence comes from Staphylococcus chromogenes, assembly GCA_032468405.1. Classification (GTDB taxonomy): domain Bacteria; phylum Actinomycetota; class Actinomycetes; order Mycobacteriales; family Mycobacteriaceae; genus Corynebacterium. Next base: position 25,648 of record JAUDUO010000007.1, on the reverse strand, counting down.
GCCGGGAAGAAGCTGGTCTTCATGGGGGACGCCCAGAACAATGTGGCCAACTCTCTCATGGTGGTGTGCGCGAAGCTGGGCCTGCACTTTGTGGCGTGTGGGCCGGAATCTCAGATGCCTGATCCCGAACTGGTGGCTACCTGCACGGACATCGCGGCCGAGTCCGGCGGATCGGTAACCCTGACGGCTTCCGTCGCCGAAGCTGTTGCCGACGCCCACGTGATCTACACCGACATCTGGGTGTCCATGGGAGAACCGGAAGAGCTCTGGGAAACCCGCATCAAAATGTTGGAGCCGTACCGGGTGACTTCCGCGATGTTCGAAACGGCGGCCCCTGACGCCATCTTCATGCACTGCTTGCCGTCCTATCACGACCTCAAGACGACCGTGGGCCGTGACGTGTTTGAGAAATTCGGCGTGGCCGAGCTGGAATGCTCCGATGAAGTGTTCCGGTCCTCTCGTTCGGTGGTCTTCGACGAAGCCGAAAACCGCATGCACTCCATTAAGGCGGTCATGCTTGCGACGCTTGGCGATTAACAGCTAGCCCGGCCAGCGCTGGGCCCACGTTTTGCGAGCGGAAACTGTCGGATCACCGGGGAGCCAGTAGCGCAGCAGCGCGTCCGCGTTTTTGGTAATTCCGATCCGCGGCCCCATCACGATGTCCGGATGTTGCTCTGCTGGGCGCAATTGCAGGCGGAAGCGCCCCTCGCTGGCTAGCGAAATTGGGGAAGAATTGTCAGTGATCTGCAGCCCCAGCGCCTTTCCAAAATTCCCAGGTCCCGACGCCAAACGATGATCCGGGATATTCGCGCCGCGCCGGGCGCGCACCTCGTCCAGACCAGCGATAACTTCACCGGCTCGCAGCAGTACTCCGCCGGAGCCGCCGGGCGGATGCGCCACGATGTTGCCGGCCTTGTGGATGCCATAGGAGTGATAAACATACAGGCGCCCCGGTGGGCCGAAGAGGGCAGCGTTCGCGCGGGTTCGGCCGCGCGCCGAGTGTGCGGCGGCATCGTCAGCGCCCAGGTAGGCCTCGACCTCGGTGACCCTGATGCCTACTGATTCGTGCCAAAGGGTGGCGTCGAGAAGCAGCGGGGCGATGAGGTCGGCTGGTTTGGCGAAGTCCATTGTGCCGAGGGTAGTCGCATAGACTTGTGGACATGACTGACACGACCTTCGAACTAGCCACGCGTCTGGACAACACCAAGCACGGGCGCACTGGCGTAATCCATACGCCGCATGGCGACATTCAGACCCCGGCGTTCATCCCAGTGGCGACGAAGGCAACCGTCAAGACGCTCACCCCTGAGCAGATCCGGGAGACCGGCGCGCAGGCGATCCTCTCCAACGCCTACCACCTCTACCTGCAGCCCGGACCGGACATTGTCGACGAAGCCGGCGGCGTCTCTGCCTTTGAAAACTGGCACGGACCGACTTACACCGACTCCGGCGGATTCCAGGTGATGAGCCTCGGCGTGGGCTTCAAAAAGGTCCTGTCCATGGACGCCAACATCGCCGAGTCCGAGGTCAAGGCCCGTTCCAAAGACCGCATGGCCCACGTCGATGAAGAAGGCGTGAACTTCCGCAGCGTCATTGATGGCTCCCGCCACCGCTTCACCCCAGAAGTATCGATGCAGATCCAGCACCAGCTGGGCGCAGACATCATGTTCGCCTTCGACGAGCTCACGACGCTGGTTGATACCAAGGCCTACCAAGAAAGCTCGGTCGAGCGCACCCACCGCTGGGCGCGCCGCTGCTTGGTGGAACACGACCGGCTCACCCGCGAACGTGCCGGCAAACCGCTGCAGTCCCTGTGGGGCGTGGTGCAGGGCGCGCAGTACGAAGACCTGCGGCGCAAGGCTGCCCGCGGCCTGGTGCAGCTAAGCGAGGAGGCTGAGGGGGAAGGCCGCCGCGGTTTCGGTGGCTTTGGCATCGGCGGGGCGCTGGAAAAGGAGAATCTCGGCACGATCGTGGGCTGGGTGAATGACGAGTTGCCCGTCGAAAAGCCCAAGCACCTGCTGGGTATCTCCGAACCCGACGATATCTTCACCGCCGTGGAAGCGGGCGCGGATACCTTCGACTGCGTGGCGCCGACGCGCCTGGGGCGACGGGGCGGCGTGTACACGCTCGACGGGCGCATGGCCCTGACCAATGCACGATTCAAACGCGACTTCACCCCGGTGGACGCCGAGCTCGGCGGCTACGTGAGCGAGAACTACACGCGCGCGTACATCCACCACCTGCTGAAAGCCAAGGAGTACCTGGCCGGAACGCTGTGCACCATGCACAACCTGTATTTCATGATTCGCCTCGTGGACCAGATCCGGCTCACCATGGCCAACGGCGACTACTGGGCCTTCAAGGAAGAATTCATGGGGCGTTACTACGCCTCGTCGAAATAGCGCACCAACACCGGATGTTCCTGCCGGACGATGCCGGTTTCCTCAAAGCCGACGTGTAGGTAAAGCCGGCGCGCCCGGCCGTTTTCCGGATGCACCGAAAGGGAAATCCCCGGGGCGCCTTGCTCCTTGGCCAGCTGAGCTGCGCTATCCAGCAGCGCCGTGCCGACGCCCTGGCTCGCGTACCGCTCCTCCACAGCCAGGGCCACCTCCGGGATCCCCTCCTTGACGTGCCCAAAACCGTGCCTCGTTGTGGTGCCGTAGCGCAGCCACGCGCCACCAGCGGGAATGGTGCCACGCCAAGCGATCACCCCGCCCTGCTTGGGAGTCCATTCCTGCACGTAGTAGGCAAATTCCTCATCAAAATCGGGGTTGATGTTGCCGTAGGCATCCCCGAAGGTTTCCGTGAGGAAGTTAAGGCGCGCGATGTAGGTGCGATCTGCTTCGGTGGCTAGCCGCAGATCAAGAAGATGTTCACTAGTGCCCATGAGTGCCGATTGTAATGGTTTGGCTGATTCGGGAACTTCTTGGGCGTTTCATGCATTTAAGGGGTGTGAACACCTTGAAATCTCTCCAAAACCGCTACCACACCGATGGCGAAGTGAACTTGGCCCCTGGGTTTAAGTATGGACTGTTTCTTGTGGGCGCCATGCTCTTCGGGGCGGTCTGTCTGGCTGTGGCTACTGGCCATTTGTTCACTTTGTCAGCGGGAGGCTATGCAAAGCCAGATGCTTTTGGAGCCGTATTCTTCATCGTGTTGCTGGGCGGCTTCGGTGTGTTTCTGGCCTACGGAATCGTGGTTCGGCTGAGGCCTTCGTCAGTGCATTCTCGACGTTTGCGTGTCAGCGCCAGCGGCCTCGAGATGTCTGGCCTGCTAATCCCTTGGTCCGCAGTGGAAAGCATCGATACCTACAATCTTCCCGGGCGAGTGTCACTGAAATGGACGCTATTGCGACTGCGTGCCGACGTTTACGCCGACAACGCCTCTGCCGCTCGCGCGCTTGCTGATAACGTCAATCTCCACCATTTCGTTGTGCTGAAAACGGCGGGCCTGAATGTTAGACATCGAACGCTTTTGGAGTTTTTGCGATGGGCCTGCGCTGAGGAGCGCGGGGCACGTGGTGGGTACGTAGAGATAAATAACGGGTCTCGAACCTTTGGTTGTTAGTCCCAAGCGTGGGTACGCGTCGGGCTGCAGAGGTTCTAGGCGGTAGTTCCGAGGCGGTACTACCGCCTATAGAGGCCGAAAATCGTGAATTTAATTGAATCTAGGCGGTACTACCGCCGCGAGGCTACCGCATAGCATATATGCAGCCCCAAAGGGGGTGGGAAACAAAAGGTATGCGGCGCTGAAAATCCTTCGACGGACCCTGGTGATCCGATTTTCAGAAGCCGACCGGATAGTAAGGTTCTTTTACTAGCCGAGTGCCCAAGCGTAGGAGATGGGAAACCAAAAAGCCCAGCTCATTATTGAGCTGGGCTTTCATGTGGCGGAGGATAAGGGATTTGAACCCTTGAGGGGCGTTAACCCCGCACGCGTTCCAGGCGTGTGACATAGGCCGCTAGTCGAATCCTCCAGCGTTGCAAACAGCTAGTGCTTGCTACTCCGAGAACTTTACTAAAAGCGCGCCAAAGTTACAAAACGCCAGTTCAGGGCAAGCAGTTTGGCTCGAAACGTTAAAACCGGCTAAGGTTTACCGCAGGATCCCGTGTGGCGATTATCTTGTGAACTCCCCCAGGGCAGGAATGCAGCAAGGGTCAGCGAGCTCTGTCGGGTGCGCGGGGTCCCCAAAATTTTGGATAACTAAAGGAGAGGCCGGTGCGTGCTACGCACCGGCCTTTTGCGTTGTCAAGAAGCTGGGGGAAATGGTTCCGTGGGTGCAGCAAAGCGTCTATTCTCGTTATTTAAAGAAGCCAGCACCGGAAAGGACTCACTGACTGTGTCACTGCAGGATTTGGACGCTGCACAACTTGAGGCACTGAAAGCCGAGATCAATGGCGAGTATGCCGAGCTGAAGTCCCGTAATTTGAAGCTGGATCTGACCAGGGGGAAGCCGTCATCGGAACAGCTGAGCTTCGCAAATGGTCTGCTGAGCCTGCCGGGAGACCAATACACTGATGAAGACGGTACGGACTGTCGGAATTACGGCAATCTGATTGGCCTGAGCAGTATTCGCCGAATTTGGGCAGAAGTTCTCGGTGTTTCAAGTAAGCAGCTGATTGCAGCGGATTCCTCCAGCTTGAACATCATGTTTGACATGATTGCCTGGAGCTTTATTTGGGGCAACAACGATTCGGAAAAGCCGTGGTCCCAGGAAGAAAACCTGAAGTGGATCTGCCCGGTCCCAGGGTATGATCGCCACTTCACAATCACGGAGCACTTCGGCTTCGAGATGATCACCGTTCCGATGACCGCGACTGGCCCAGACATGGATCTAGTGGAAGAACTAGCCAAGGATCCGCAGGTCAAGGGCATGTGGAACGTGCCGATGTTTGGCAACCCGACCGGCGTTACCTACTCCAAGGAAACCATCGAACGCTTGGCGAAGATGGAGACCGGGGCGCCAGATTTCCGGGTGATCTGGGATAACGCCTACGCGGTGCACACTCTCACGGGTGGTTTTCCCGAGATCGTGGACGTCGTCACGCTGGCCGCTGAGGCGGGCCACCAGAATAGGTTCTGGGCGTTTTCGTCGACAAGCAAGATTACGCAGGCGGGCGCCGGGGTGGCTTTCTTGAATACCTCGGACGAGAACCTGAACTGGTACAACAAGCAGGCATTGGTCCGCGGTATCGGCCCGAACAAGATCAATCAGCTGGCGCACGCGCAGTTCTTTAAGGATAAGGCGGGCGTGCACGCGCTGATGCAGCAGCATGCGGCGTCGCTGCGCCCGAAGTTCGAGATGGTGCTGGCAATCCTGGATCAGCGCCTCGCGCGTTACGACGTCGCGCAGTGGACGAAGCCTCATGGTGGCTACTTCATCTCGGTGAATGTCGTTCCTGGCACGGCTAAGCGAGTGGTGGAGTTGGCGAAGGAAGCTGGCATCGTGCTGACCGCGGCCGGTTCCACGTACCCCCACAAGCACGATCCGGAAGATAAGAACCTGCGCTTGGCTCCGTCGCTGCCTCCGGTAGAGGAGCTGCGGATCGCGATGGATGGCTTCGCTACCTGCGTGCTCCTGGCGGCACTGGAAAACGCCTAAAACCCGGATGGATTACCACGAAACCGCGCACTGGATTTCCGATCTTTTCCCTGGTGAAATGCAGGTGGGCAGCCTGGGCCCGTGCCAGCTAGCCACGTTTGGCGCTGGGGCGGAGCACATTGCCTGCACTCTTAATGCCTCCGCGGTGGATACCGGGGTGCGGGCGGGGGAGCTGGACGTGCGCAGCGAGATCTTTACCGTAGCTAGTAAAGCGGCCGAAGCTCCGGTGCTGGTCGCCGGGGCGTACCAGATGCTTGTCGACGCCGCCGGCAGGATTCCCGCGAGGCCGGGCGAGGTCCTCCCCGGGCTTGCGACGCTGTGCCGTCGCTTCGACCTCACAGCGCGACACGGCGTGTTTACGGTTCCTTTTGTCTGGGGCGCGGAGGTGCCGCAGTTTACTGAGGTTGGCCGGCAGACATTGATGCTGCAGCTCATCATGCTCACCGACCAAGAATTTGTGTACCTGAAGACCTATGGATTGGCGGCTCTGCAAGAGGAATTGGTCCGGGCCGAAGTGAATATTCAAGACCTCTACAGGAAATAATATGAGCTGGCTGGGTGGCGCTTGTTAAAAATATAAAAAAGCTGGTTAAATGTATACGCGCCCCGCATCTCGGGGCGTGTTAAAACCTTATCTAAAAGGAATTGATCCAACATGACCCAGCAACTTGCGGCGAGTGCAAAGTCACATGCCTGGTTACTTCCTGCCACCATGGCTTCCGTGGCGATCGCGGGTTCCCTCGGCATGGGCACGATGGGCGCGATGACTGCGTCGATTAGTAACGAGCAAAATACTGCGGGTGCGGGCAAGTTGGTGATGCAGGAAGCTGGCGGCAAGGATCCCGGCTCTACGACCTGTACGTCCTCCGATGGCGATAACAACGCGGCCACCTGCTCGAACGTAAACCAGTACGGTGGCAACCTGCAGATGGCCCCAGGGCTGACTGAGACAACCCCGTTGAAGTTCACTAACGTTGGCACCGTGACGGCTACCTCGTTTACGCTTACCGCAGGCCAATGCCAGTCCGAGCCAGTAGCTGCGGACATGTGCGCCCACATCAACGTCACCATCATGGACGGCACGAAGCAGGTCTACCAGGGCAGCGCAGCGGCGCTGTCGAATCAGAGCTTTACGCTCGCAGCCCCGGTGAAGCCGGGCGAGGGCCGACCGTTTACCGTGGCTGTTGAGCTGAGCAAGGACGTCCCTAATTCTGCGCAGGGTGGTTCGATTAACCAGCCGCTTACCTGGACCTTTACTGCTTAGTAATAGCAGTAATCGAGCATAGAGGTTTAGTGTTATGGGCCGCACCTTGGCCAGAACAGGAATGGCAATTTTGTTTGCATTCCTGGCCTTGTGCGCTCTAGCTTTTGGTAGTGGATTTCGAACCTATGTGCTCAGTACGCCTTCGATGGGCACGGCTTTGCCCGTCGGCACGATGGTGGTCACCCAACCAGCGCAGATAGAACAGCTCAATGAGGGCGACATCATCACCTATCGAGTCGCCGAGCACATGACTCGAACCCACCGCGTAGTCAGCCATACCTCCACCACCGCGATAACCAAGGGGGATCTCAACGGATCCCCAGACCCAATCCCGGTCGAACAGAAAGACCTGGTAGGACGCGTAGTGTTCTCATGGAACACGGGCGGCTGGGTCATGAAAATCCTGCCATTCTTGGCAGGCGGTTGGCTGCTGATGTACCTGGCATCCCAACGGGTACACACCTTCCCGGAACGTTCCCGCTATCGATCGCTGGGAGTATTCTGCGGCCTAGCTTTGGCGTTGACCCTGTACAAGCCGCTGTTTGGCGTGGAGATGCTCACCATGAAAATGGACGGGCAAGGAAAAGATTCTTTTGCCACGGTGCATGCCGTGTCCACGGGCCTCCTGCCGATCCAGCTGGAAGGCGTGGGAGAAGGCGGGACATCCACCCCGGTATTGCAGCCAACGGGTGCTGATGGTTACGCCGAGGCGCATACGCCGAGCGACAAAGGAAAATTCGAGTTCCGCCCCAAGCCTGTTTTCAATGCCAAGCTGATCGGCATCCTGCTGGTGGCCATCCTGGCACCATACGTTTGGTTCTTTGCGCTTAATCGTTGGCACAAGACCTACGAGCGTCGCGTGGCATCGGTTCCCGCTGGTGGGCAGGTGAAGTCTCATGCCTAAGCGTCTGCAGTCTCCGCACATAGTGTTTGGAGCCTTCTTTGTATTGATCGTGCTGTTTGGCCTGCAGCCGTCTCACACCTTGGGCGCCTTCACCGCCAGCGTGCAAAATACGCAGAACACGGCTGGTTACGGAGTCACCGCCGCGCCGACCGCAACGGCCACGCCTGCGCCGAGTGTTACGGCAGGGGCGACGTCGACAAGCAAGCCGGCACGGCCGATTGTGGGGCCGAAGGAACCGCAGACGTGTGGGGCGGCGATTGTGGACTCAGCGCGTAGGAACGGCATTTTCGCGTATCAGTTTGGTGCGGATACAGGGGCAGACGTTGTCACGGATCAGTCGGGCCGTGGCTTCGATGCGCTGAACTACAAGCAGAAGAATCAGTCGAGCTTTGTTTCGCCGTGCCAAAAGGACCAGCTTGCCGCGCTGAATTTCAAGGGCAACGGCGGGGTCGTCGTTACGATGGGCGAGGCAGTGCTGCCCAGCGATCTCACCGTGGAAGTGTGGTTCCGTACGTCGGAGAGCGGCACAATCGTGGGCTTTTACCCAGAGCCGATCCCCGGACCGAAAGCGGGGCAGCCCTCCTTCAAGCTAGACGTGGTGCGCAACAACGGCGAGCTGGTATTTAGCACTGCGGGCCCAAGCGGCTTTGACACCGTCCACTCGGGCTTCAGCGTCGCAGATGGGCAGTGGCACCACGCCGTAGCCGTGCGCGACGACACTGCCCACACCCTGCAGCTATTTGTCGACGGCCACCTGGTCAGCTCCGAAACCACCCGGCACCCCATGAACCTGCAACCCGGCTACTTCCGCTTCGGTGAAGATCGCATCGAAAACTGGCCAGGGATCGGCAATAACCCACAGGGATTCCGGGGCGACCTCGCGTTTGGTGCCGCCTACCGCAGGGCGCTTTCCGAACAGGAAATTGACCAGCACTTCGCCGCGCGCCGATAGCGTCCCGCCGTGGGGGGGGTGGCGGTTTTGCCGTAGCAACCCCAGGCGGGCGCACGCCGAAATTGCAACACCGGTAATCTGTGAAGCGTGGCTCTTTATCGCAAGTATCGCCCGGCCAGCTTCGCGGAAGTGGTCGGCCAGGAACAGGTAACTAAGCCGCTGTCGATTGCTCTGGACAGCGGACGAATCAACCATGCCTACCTGTTTTCCGGCCCGCGCGGTTGCGGTAAAACCTCCTCGGCCCGCATTCTCGCGCGCTCTCTGAACTGCGTGAATGGACCAACTTCGAACCCCTGCGGCGTCTGCCCGTCGTGTGTGTCGCTCGCGCCGGGAGGCCCGGGCAACCTGGACGTCACGGAGCTCGATGCGGCGTCGCACAACGGCGTGGATGAAATGCGCGAGCTGCGCGATCGCGCCTACTATGCACCCGCGGAATCCCGCTACCGCGTCTTCATCATCGACGAAGCGCACATGATCTCCAACGCAGGCTTCAACGCCCTGCTCAAGATTGTCGAGGAGCCGCCAGAGCACCTCATCTTCATTTTTGCCACGACGGAGCCGGACAAACTGATCGGCACCATCCGCTCTCGCGTGCATCACTACCCATTCCGGCTGCTGACTCCACCGGACATGCGTATGCTCCTCGAACGCACCTGCGCCTCCGAGGGCGTTACCGTGGAGGATTCCGTGTACCCACTGGTCATCCGCGCCGGCGGCGGCTCGCCCCGCGACTCGCTATCGATCCTCGATCAGCTCCTCGCCGGCTCCGGTCCGTCCGGGTTGACCTATGCCGAAGCGGTACCGCTGCTTGGGGTCACCGACTCCAGCCTTATCGACGCCGCCGTCAACGCCTTTGCCACCAAAGATCACGCGGCGCTGTTTACGTGCGTCGATGACGTCATTAATGCAGGCCACGACCCGCGGCGCTTCGCCACCGACTTGCTCGATCGCCTTCGTGATTTGATGGTGCTGCAATCGGTGCCAGACGCCCTGTCCATCGGGCTGGTGGACGCCCCGGCGGATCACCACGACGAGCTACGCCGCCAGGCAAGCTTGTTTAACGCGCGTACTATCGCGGCGTTGGCCAACCAGCTCAATGACCAGGTCGAGGAGCTGCGCGGAGCGACCTCGCCACGATTGCTGCTCGAAATCATGTGCGCTCGCATGATGCTCGTAGCCACCGGTCAACTGGGAACCGTCGCGGTGGCCGCGTCAGTGGAACCTGCTACGCCAACGCCACCGGCAGCGGCAGCGGCTTCCGGAGATCGGCCACGCTACCAGCGCAAGCAACCTCCGGCCCCGGCCCCGGCGCCTGTGGCTCCGCCTGCTCCGGTGCCTGCGGCTCCGCCGGCTCCGGCGCCCGCACAGGAAGCCCCGGCCCGAGTAGCCCCACAACCGCCGGCAGCGCCACCTAAGCCCCCAGCTCAGGAACCGGCGCCAACTGCTGCGGATCCGGTAGAACAGATTCGCTCGCAGTGGTCAGAAATCCGACGGATGGTGGGCAAGTCCAACACTGTCGCAGAGATCATGCTCACCGAAGCCGAGGTCCTCGGTATTCACGAAGGCACCTTGATGATCGGCCACAATACCGGCGCGCTGGCAGAGCGACTCAACGCTACCGGAAACAATGCGTCGATAGTGCAGGCCATCACACAGGTGGTGGGGACGAAATACGAGGTCAAGGTGGTTGCCGGCACCAACCCGGCCCAGCTTGGCATCGCACCCGTCCCTAGTAGTCCTAAGCGACAGCAGTGGAACCCGACACAGGCTCCGCCCCCTTCGGCCCCAAAATCCCAGGCGCCGGGGGAGAAACCACAGCCTGAACCCGCCCCGGCGCCAGCTCCAACAAGCGGCTGGGGAGCACCTGCGAAAATCGGGCAAGACCCGGTGGCCTCGCCACCAAAGCCGCAGCCTGCGCCACCAGTGAAACCCACAGAAGAGAAGCCAGTACCACGTTGGAAACAGGCCGCCGAGCGCGGTCGCGCAGCGTTGGAAAAGCAGCAAGCCAGCAGCTTCGACAACGGCGTGCCCCTGCCACCAGAACCCGTCGATGAGGAATACGCGGAGGACTGGGAAACTCGGGCGCCGGTCGAGCCTAGCGGTGGGGCGTCGATAAGCGAGGAGCGCGAGGAAGAAGAGATGATCCGGGAGGCGGCGAAAGAACCGGCGAACTACGATCATCGGGATGCGCGGACGATCGCGATGGAGATGCTGCAGGCGGAGTTGGGCGCGCGCCAGCTGTAATCGGTAGACTTGAGTGAAATTATTGACCAACTTCGAGGAAGGCCGAATATGACTCAGCCAGATATGTCCCAGCTCATCGCGCAAGCTCAGCAGATGCAGGCCAAGCTGCAGCAGGCACAGCAGGAGCTCATTGCGTCCACCGTTGAAGGTCAGGCTGGTGGCGGTCTGGTGAAGATCACCCTGCAGGGCTCCGGCGATGTTAAGGCCGTGGAGATCGATCCGAAGGTCGTTGATCCGGAAGACGTTGAGACCCTGCAGGACCTGGTCCAGGGCGCATTCATGGATGCACACGCGCAGATCGGCAAGATCGCCGAAGAGAAGATGGGGCCGCTGTCCCAGGGCATGGGCCCAGACATGGGTAGCCTGTTCGGCTAATCCCTAGCTTTTCGACGCCCGCCTCTCACCCGAGAGGCGGGTTTTTCGATCTTCCCCTGGAAAATTGTGTGCCTCATCCGTCCAGCTTTTGAGAAAAAGACCAGGTCGCCGAATCGGCAGAAGCACACAATTTCGCCGCGGGGCTACGTTGAGTTCGCGGAGCGGTTTTGTATGCTTGAGCTTTGGCCCGAATGTGAAGGAGAACGGTGATGTTTGAAGGACCGCTGCAGGACCTCATCGATGAACTCTCGCGACTCCCCGGTGTAGGGCCAAAAAGCGCACAACGCATCGCGTTCCACCTGCTCAACGTGGATCCTGACGATATCTCCCGCCTCCAGTCAGCCTTGGACGCGGTCCGCGAAGGCGTCACGTTCTGCCGTATCTGCTGCAACATCTCCCGCGACGAAGTGTGCCGAGTGTGCGCGGATTCAGGCCGCGACAAATCACTTATTTGCGTGGTGGAAGAACCCAAAGACATCCAGGTCATCGAGCGCACTGGGGAATACCGGGGGCGCTACCACGTGCTCGGCGGCGCGCTGGATCCCCTGGCAAACGTTGGTCCGAAGGACCTGAAAGTTACTGAGTTACTGCAGCGGATCGCGGGGGTTTTGCCTGATCTGGTGGGGGAGCAGGCGCCGGATGTGGCGGAAGTTATTCTTGCCACCGACCCGAACACCGAAGGCGAAGCTACCGCTTCTTATCTGGCTCGCCTGCTGCGAGATTTCCCATCGTTGACAGTTTCTCGACTTGCCTCCGGCATGCCGCTCGGCGGAGACCTTGAGTTTGTCGATGAACTGACGCTGTCTCGAGCACTTAGCGGGCGGTTGAAGGTTTAAACAGCAGGTGCTTTGTTCCTCCGAAAAATCTCAGTTTCCGGATTGCTGTTGATCAGGGCTTACGGGGGCGCCGGGGATACGGGGCATAAACTAAAAGGGAAATAACTTTTCATTTCATTAATATTCACTAAGTTTAGTTCTAGTTAGTCCCCACTGGACGCTGAGTGGCAGTTGAAAAGGGCCGCTTGCAACTGAGCCTACGAAGTGAAGAACATGAAACTTGTTACCGGTCCGCGCGTGGCCATTTTATTGATTGCAACTGTCTGCTTGGCTATGCCTTTGGGCAATGCGATAGCTCAACCCGTCGAGATTAGTCAAGCTCAAGTTAGTCGTGTCCTAACCACAATTTCACAAGGCTCTAGTGAGGAAAACGGGCTCTATACAGTTCGAAGGGGCGCATCGGTTGAAGTTGGTAGCCATGAGCAGGTGGTTGAAATTCCATTGCCTTGCTACCTTTTGGTTGCTGCTTCACTCATGGGCTTAGCTGCAGTTTACGTCCGGCGTCGAGAATTGAATTAGGAAACTGTTCCCTCATCGGATAAGGCTGCTGCCGTGTCAAAATTGATCAAGCGCAGAATATCTTCGACGCATGCCCAGGCACTGTTCCAGTCTAGGATTAGACATTTACCGACAGCTAGCAGTAACTCGGGATCAATATCCTTAGATTCAAACTCTGCGTCTTCCCTAATCGGATCGAGCCATAGCTTTGCCAAATCCTTGTTCTGCGCCCCAGAATCGTTAGCATCGCGACGCTGCGCTTCGTACACCGCATGATGCGTACTCATGATTACCGGAACATGCCGAATCAGAGTCAGGGTGTGCTGTCTGCTGATGCCTGAAAGTTCAAGGCTAGAAATGATATCTCCGAGGATTGATACGTAGAACTGCGGCGATAAGGGGTGTTTTTGCACCATCGTAGATAGGCCAGGAAACTGTTCGAAAATCTCCCAGAATTTCCAACAAATGTTTCTCAGCAAATCTATTAGATTAGCTGGATTGGCAAGTGGTAAATCGCTAGAAAAGGCGTATTGAATGCAAAAGTCGATCATATGGTTACGGCTAGGGAACAGGCGGTACATGGCTGTTGTGGTGACTCCAAGCTCGCGCGAAACGCTTCCGAGGGAAAGATTGGCGAATTCAATCTTCTGCACAGCTTGGTAGATGTCTTCTTCTGAGAACCTGACGGGGCGTCCGCGTCTATTTTGGGGAGATGCACTATTGGGGCGGAGGGAGGGGGCCATTTTTAAAAAAGTTCCTTTCTGAAACGCCAAACTTTAAGGGCTGAACAGGGTGTTCGGAATAAAACAGGAAAACCAAAAGTTGATAATAGTTTATTTTCACTATTAGTTAGCCAGCGCAAGAGGGTTTCATTCGGACAGATTTCCATCTCTGTGACGTACGCCATGCTTACGTGTGAATAATAATTAGTTATGGAGAAGTAATCCGGCAAAAAAGAAAAGTCTTAATGTGTGATCACTTGGCGATTGTGGTCAACTTGAAGCTATTGATTGAAGGCTTGGCCATAGGGTTGCCGATGGTTGCGCAATCGAATTTATGAATTTATGCCTCGAATGTTGCGTATTTTTAAAAAGTAAACCGGTGTCAATTATTAAAATAGATGGAAAATATGTGCTGAAAAGCTCTATAAGTTGAGAAATCCTTTAACTCAACCTTATTGATTAGTTTTCAATTAGGGATTTAAGTTAATTCCTTATTTGTTTCAAGCCAGTTGCTATTTAGTGTTTCAATTTGTCAAGTCTTGAATTGTTAGAACGTTAATTGTGGGGGGACTAGTAAATGGGTAAGAGGTATTGGTGGAAATGTGTTTCCCTTAAGTTTGCGGAAGAACATCTCGCGGACTTCAAGAGGTGTTATTTCCCTCTACTTACGGAAGCGGTCCAACCGTGAAACAACACAATACTTCTTCGCGAAAGCGAATTGCTTTAAATATCGTCACAACGGCAATGCTTGTCGGCATGTCTGCGAGTATGTCTCCAGTGGCGTGGGCCCAAGGGACGGATACGATAGCATCTCCGGACGGCACGATTAATGCGACGATGGTTTCGCTCATCGATGGAAACAAGACCGGTTCGTTGACTATTCATAAGTACTTGGGTGATCCAACGAAACAAACTGCAGACGGCACGGACATATCTGTGGCAGGTACCCCTTATGTGGCGAAGTTTCGAGTCTCTCAGATCCTAAACCTGGACCCAACGAAGATCGAGGACTGGGAAAAGTACTCAAAGTTGACGGTTGATGCTCCAGGAGCGCTAGGACCCGCCCAGGAAATCGAGACTATTAACGGCGTTGGAACACTTGCCAATCTTCCTCTTGGCTTCTACAAGGTAGAGGAGCTTCCGCAGGCCTCCAATCAATCTGTATCGCGTACTACAATCGCACCGTTCTTGACTGCGATTCCAATGACTGATTTGGCTCCTCAACCGGATCCTAACGCCCCAACGAAGTGGCGCTACGATGTTCATGTTCACCCAAAGAACCAAGAGCTCAAGGTGACGAAGGATGTAGTCGATAGCGGCAAGCAGCTCGGTGATACTGTTTCGTACACCATCAAAGCTGATATTCCCGCACCTCCGAACGACCCTGCCGTCTCAATCTCCAGTTTCAAGATTGTTGATCGTTGGGAAACTAATGAGATTCAACCTGATCTCGATTCAATACAGGTGTCTGCCGGCGTAGATCTAATTCGAGACGTAGACTACAACGTTTCTGCAATCGAGACTCCAGTGTCAGATGCTCCTGCTTACAGCCAAATTTGGATCACTCTGACAGATAGTGGCCTCAAGAAAGTTTCTGATGCTCGCCGTAATGACCCGAAAGCGCAGGTTATGGTGCAGCTCAATGCAAAGATTGTTGGCGTATGGGGAACCTCTGCAGAAAACCAGGCTCACTTCCTGCCGCCAACCGGCAACATTGTTATCGATATTGTCGAGAGCAAGTATGGCAAGATTCAGCTGAAAAAGTTGAGTGGTGCCGACAAGTCCACCCCGTTGGCGGGCGCCACCTTCTCCTTGTACCGCTGTAACCAGGGCACGACTGATTTGATTAGTAATCAAAAGGTCGTGGTTAATGGCCAGTCTGAGTGGACAACCGATACCAATGGTTTGACACTCATTGACGGTGTTCACCTGGAGGACTTTGAAAACGGTGCTCCGGTAACTGACAGTTTCGATTACTGCGTTATTGAGACCAAGGCTCCTAATGGTTACGAGCTGAATCCGAAGCCAATTTCGGTCCCAGTAAACCAGACAACAGATTCCGCCTCTGGAATCTACTTTAAGACTGCCGATGTCTTTGACTACCCAACCAACGGTGGGTTCAAACTCCCAGAGACTGGTGCTGCCGGTGTGGCTGGTCTTATCGCGGGTGGTGGCCTCATTGCAGCTCTCGCAGTGTTTATGAACCGCCGCAAGGCTGGTCGTGCTGAACAACAGCTTCTCGGTTCTTAATTTCTACTGCAAACAATAGGAAAGGCAGGTAAGTGTGTCTAAACGCTTGCCTGCCATTGCCGCATTTTCTTGCCCCCCCCAGCCCCAACGGGCTTGAAAACATTTCGTTCCACTTCAAACAGAAAACTCTCACCATGAAGCTTCTTCGCCCCCGCCCAAGCTCAGAGCACAATATTTACTGTCCAAACGCGACCGCTTTACGACGAGTGGCTGCTCTACTGATTTTGGCCTGCTTGCTTGCCTCTGGCTTGTTGGTGGCAACGATTGAGCAAGGTTGGGTGCCAAAGGCTGCCGCACAGACTCCCATAAATTTGCCTCGCGATGAAGCTGTTATTACTGTGCTCGCCGACGGTACCCACGCTGGGCCTGGCACTGAGACATTCCTTAATTCAGCTAATGGTTATAACCCTGGCGATAACACCATTGATGATCGTGTCGTGGCCTCGGGCGATGCGGTGACGTTTCAGGTGGCATTGAATGTGGCTGCGGGGCCGGCCCGTACGATCCGGGTTGATTTCACTAACTCTGGCGGTGCTCTGGAATTGGGGGATTTTTCTAAGTTGTCGTTGTCGTCGTCGACGGTGAAGTCGACGTGGAGCAATGGTGGTTTGGATATTCAGATTCCTCGTGGTGCTACCGGCAAGTTGGTGGGTACGGTGACGGTGCGTGCGAAGGATACCGCGGGTATGCCAGTTGCGGGGAACATGGTGACGGCGACGGTGAAAAACGGTACCACGCAGGTGTTTAAGTCTAATTCTGATGCGGTGACGGTGATTTCGGCGCCGTTGGCGGATTTGACGGTGGATACTGTGGCGCAGGTGTATCGTTCGTACACGCAGGATTCTGCGCAGGGTGAGTTCAGTATTGATCCGGTTGCGTTGAAGGTGGAGGGGTATTCGTCTGCGGGTTTGATTGCGTCGACGCAGTGGAAGACGGATATTGATGTCTCGAGCTTTCCTGCGGGCACTGTTTTTACCATTGATGGGGTGAGCATTCCTGTCGTCGGTGGGGTGTTGAAGGATGTCACAGGTGTTGGTTCGAAGCGTTTGGTGTATGTGTTGCCTGCGGATAAAAAGCCGACGAAGGAGAATCCGGTACAGAATTACCAGATTCATCTTGTTGTGAGTCCGGATGCGTTTCAGGTGGGGGAGACGAAGAATATTGCTGATCCGGGTAATGGGCAGCCGTCGTCGTACGCGACATCGACGCATACGGTGAACGGTCAGTCAGTGGGGGCGCTCAATGGCAGGATCTTGCCGAATAATAACTATTCTTCCGCTACTTGGTACTTTTTCGATACTCCGCCGGATTTGATTTGGCGTTATGACGTTGCGGCGCCGTGGAATTCTACGAAGACGTATTTTGAGAAGGAGAACCTGTATTGGAATCAGGGTTCGTCGTATGCGTCGCAGGGGTTTGATTTCCCGTACCGCGGGTATGTCACCAATGATAATGATTTGTATGGTCGTGTGACGGTGTTGCCGCAGAATATTGATGCTGCTACCGCGGTGGATTCGTTGCTGGTGGGGGATAAGATTAATACGTCTGCCGGTGATGTGTATCGTCCGCATGATTATGACACCACCCGACAAGTTGTGGTGACTGTTGGTGGTGTTGAGCTGTCGCCTGAGCTATATAAGGTTCAGTTCCGGGATAGCACTGGTTGGGTGGAATCGGATCAGCCGGTTGCGGGGGCGATGGAGGCTCGTGTGTCTTTTGCGCCGGGTGCTTTTGCTACCGGTAAAGAGGCTGGTAAGACGGTGCAGGTGTTCTTCCCGTTGAAGGCGCATAATAATTATGATCCTGCGGTTGATAGTGGGAAGTTGTTGGTGTCGCAGGGGTCGTTTGCGGTGTGTAGCTCCTCTACGGCTCGTGCTGCCGAGGAGCCATTTGCCGTTGATGAGGGTGTGTCTGCTACGCCGACTTCGACGCAAACTATTTCATCGGCTACCAGTACTTCCTCGGCTTCGACTTCTACTGCATCATCTTCGTCGTCGGTATCCGATGTCACGTTGACTCCTTCGGAGGTTTCGCCAGAGCCGAGAATGTTGGTGAGTGATTATGCAGCTGTGGATAGTTGTGCGCAGAATGCGTCGACGATGGAGGGGCGTGCGCCGTTGACGTTTGCGAAGGCGCCGACGGTGTCGACGTCGATTACGGCTGTGGGGGATCCGCAGTCGACGGGTCATGGCACGATGCTGACATCGTGGTCGATTGCTGATGTTGTGCAGCAGCCGCCGGTGTCGGAGGGGTATTCGGCAACTCGGACGATCACGTTGGACAAAGTGTATGATCCTGCGACGCTGAAGCTGACGAATAATCCTGGTTGGGTGATTGATCATATTGATGGTCAGAACGTGGTGTTGAAGCGTTTGGGTATTCACTTGGATCAAACGAATCAGGGCTGGAGCA
This sequence comes from Staphylococcus chromogenes, assembly GCA_032468405.1. GTDB lineage: Bacteria > Actinomycetota > Actinomycetes > Mycobacteriales > Mycobacteriaceae > Corynebacterium. The sequence goes on along the minus strand of JAUDUO010000007.1, from coordinate 7,589 downwards.
TGGGGCCTGTTGGGTTTACGGTGGAAACGATTCCTAACCCGGCGAGTGCCGATGGTAAGCCGTTGACTGGTGTGGTTTCGGAAAACATCACGCTAGCGTGGTCGAATGCGCCGGGTGTTGCGGACGGTACGTCAACAGCTACTTCGTCGGCATCACAGTTGATTGATTCGTCGAACACGATTATTCCGTGGATGCGGGCTGTAGATACGAAGGTTCAGATTGAGGATCCGTTGCGTTGGGAAGCAATCGTTGGACTTGGTCGTATGACCACTCCTGGTTCGCAGTGGAGTCAGGATATTGTGCTGCCGTATAACGGTGATATTGAAAAAATCCAGCAGTTGAACTCGTTCCGTAAGCCCGGTCAGCCGCCAATCACCATTGACGATACAACCGGCTTGGATACGACGGGCGATTTTGATGGTGTTGGCCGATCGAAGTTTAACGGTACGTATGACGTTTCTAAGGTCACTGTGACGGATGTTCCGCCGGGTACGAAGGTGTGGTTGGGTACCCGGGATGGGGCCTATGGTGTGGAAAAAACCGTGAATCCTGATGGCACAGTGGATTTAACTGGTGTGGATGCCACGCGAATCCAGAAGATTTCGGTGCGGGGTGTGGATAATTCTTCTGAGTTGCAGGCTGCTGGTATGCGGGTGCTTGTTGACGTGGTTCCGCATGGCAACAAAGAAGGTGACCAGTATGTGATGTGGTTGGAACCCACATCGTCACCTGCATTGCCTGGCACGACGTTGATGGCGTGGCCTGAGGGTATCACTGTGGTGATGAGTGAGATCGAGGGCACTTTGTTCCAGGATGCTAACTCGAACTCGTCGCTGGATAAGGATGAGGCGGGCCGGCTTGCTGGCGTTGCGGTGGTGTTGCAGCACAAGGTTGGTGACGTGTGGGTAGATATGGTCGATACCGCGGATCATAAGTACGCCACTGTCACGGATGCGCAGGGGCATTATCGGTTTGAGGGTCTTCATTCTGGTGAATATCAGGTGAAGTTGAAGAATGTGGAAAAAGATCGCACGGATTCGATGGATCTGGATACTGTTGCCGGGCAAACCGGAACAGCTGCCAAAGACGGCGATCTCACGCAGTCGACGGTGAATCGGTTTAATGTCACGACTGCTACTCGGTTGACGCGGTCGTATAACAAGGTGTTCAACAATACTAATGACACTGTGTCGGTTACTGTGGGTGTGGATCAGACGGTTACTCGGGTGGATTTTGGTTTTGTGGCGTCTCATGCGGATGCGGCGTTGGATAAGTCCCCAGCAACAGTGACGAAGAATAGTGATGGTACGTCGACTGTGTCGTGGGATGTCACCGTCACCAATACTGGTGATGTGCCGTTGAAAGACCTGCAGTTGTCGGACCGAACAAGTATTGAAGTTGTAGGTCTGCAAGCACAGATTGGCGGCCGCAATAAAGAGCAGATCGGAACTACTGGTGTAATTAAGGACCTTCAAGGAATTTGGCCAGAAGCTTTGAACAAAGGATTTTCGGTAGCAACATCTGACGGTTTTTGGATCGGGACATCTGGTAATGATTTGACCAAATTAGATGTGACTGGTGACATCACCCAAGCTATTGGTCGTTTTCCGTTATCGAATTCAGGCGGGTATGCGGTGGCGAGTTCAGACGGAGTTTGGGTAGGCAATTCCAAGCTAAATCATACCCAAGTGCCGGGAGTAACGGGAGAAGTGCAACATATCACTGGTTTTAACCCGCTCTATTCAGGGGCGGGGTATGCGGTAGGCACTACCGACGGACTGTGGGTTGGCTCGGGAACTAGCTTAGTTAAGGTGTCGGCTGTAACAGGTAAGATCACGCATCTTGCCGGCAACGAGCCAAACGGTGCTGGCGGATATATCGTCGCCACTGATGATGGCATTTGGGTTGGTTCAGGGGAAAAAGTTCCAACAAAGATCGCTGGAATCAGTGGCACTGTGACACACCTGCGTGCGCATAGGCCAAATGACTATTTCGGATATGTAGTGGGAACCACTGAAGGCCTTTGGACTGGAGTGGGTGCTGGAGTTCCAGTCAAAGATGCAAAGGTGAAAGGACCGATCAAAAACCTATCTGGAGAGTCCGGTCGACTGTCTAGCTATGGATTTATCGCTGAAAATAATGAAGGTTGGTGGCTCGGGTCGGGATCAACAACTGCCACTTTGATTGGAGGGATTACAGGTAGCACTGTCGGGGTCATTGGCTCTGATCCTACGGGCTCCGGTGGATTCGCTATTGCTACTTCAGCTGGATTATGGGTCGGATCTAATGGATCTCCAACCAAAATTATTGGTCCAACGGGAGAACTCCAAGGGGTATATGGCGGCTCTCCATTGCGATATGGATACGTTGTGTCAACTTCTGATGGAATGTGGGTAGGAAATGGCATTTCACCTGCTGTCCAAATCGAAGGCATTTCTGGAGTCGGGATAGATGTCGCGACGTACGAGCCGAAAAGCCCTGGCAATGGTTTCGTAATAGGCACTTCGACTGGACTGTTTGTTGGACATGCGACAACGGCAAAACCCGTTAACAGCTTTAGGTTTAACTTTGACCCTCGTTCTGATTTTTCTCCAAGTGGGGAACCAGTTCGAGAAAAGAATATACAAGGAAGAGAATTTGAACGCCGTACGTTTTCGTTGCCTGAAATTAAGTCCGGCGACTACGTGACGGTTCACTTGTCGGGCGTGGTGCGTGATGCTCAGTCTGATTTGGTGGTGGGTAATCAGGCGTGGGTGACGTCGAGGGATGTTGATCGTGCTGGGATTGCGGTTGCTACCAATGGTGCGGTGCAGGTCACTGGTGCCGGGATGGATCCGGGTGTGCCGGATGTGCCGTTGTTGCCTGCTCCTGCGAGTGTGGATCCTGCGGGTATTCATCGGACGGTGACGGCGTCGTTGAATACTGATGCTGGTGTGGATGAGCGTGTGGTGAATGGTTCTCCTGTGGATGATTTGGCGGATCAGACTCCGGCGTTGTTGAAGGCTGTGTCGACTGCTGTTCCGTTGACTGCGTCGATTTCGGGTGTGACGTGGTATGACACGACACCTGATGGTGTGCGCGATCCTGCGGAACCGCGGGTGTCTGGGGTGCGGGTTGTGGCTCGTATTCCGGGTACGGGCACGGTTGTGGGTGAGGCTGTCACGGATGCTAGTGGTCAGTGGACGATTACTGGTTTGAAGGATGGTGAGCAGTTAGAGGTCTCCTATGATGTGGTGCCGCACGTCCATGATGGGAAGTCGTGGACGCCTGTGGTTGCCGGTGGTAATCCTGGTACGTCGACTGACTCGGATATTAATGCTGTCGGGTTCGTGACTCGTGGTGCTGCTGTGGTGGCTCGCAATGGTGGTAGTTCGGGTATGGCGGATGCTGGCCTGCAGGTGTTGGATGCTGGCATCAATATCATCAAGGGTGGTCAAGAGGGCGATGATCGGTTGACGGTTCGTGGTGAGCGGGATCTGGATCCGGTGCTTGCTGCGGATGCGTTGAAGAGTGGTTTGTCGTTGCCGGCTGCCGGTGAGGTGGATCCTGTCAGTGGTGGCTTTGATGATCGTGATGGTGATCCGCGCACGAATGCCTATGTATACAAGGTGGAAAACACTGGTCAGAACAAGCTGACGGATATTGTGTTGGCTGATGTGACGACTGCTGGTGTGCCTGCGGTGTTGTCGACGCGGCTGGTGTACAGCGGTAATCCGAATAGCTTGCAGTATGAGTTGCAGGACCGTGGCGGCAAGTTGACCGTGATGGATACGTTGACTGGTCAGCCGTTGGTATTGAACCCTGGTGAGTCGTTGACGGCGTATGTGCATGTTGGGTTTACGACTGGTAATGAGCGTCATGCGGATACGTTGTCGGTTACGGCGGCTGCGTTGAATAATGGTGGCGATCGGGTTGCTACTGTGTCGGATCAGGATGAGTTCTCGTCGACGTATGAGAAGGTGCCGCCGAAGCGGATTACGTTGCGTAAGGTTGATGATTTTGGGCGTAACGGTCCTGATGAGAAGGTTCTTGCTGGTGCGGGGTTCTTGGTGGAGTCAACGTCGTTTGCGGACTTGGAGTCGGTGAATCCTGGTGATTCGACGAAGGTTACTGGTGAGGTTGGTCGGTTTGTGACCGGTGCGGATGGTCAGGTGAGTTTTGATCTTCGGAGTGGTATTTACAAGGTGACGGAGACGCGTGCGCCGTCTGGGTATCACCGGCCTGATCCTGCGAGGGTGACGCATTTTATTAAGGTTGGGTATGACGAGAAGGGCCAGCCGGTGGTGGATGTGAAGACGGTGAATTCTTCGCAGGTGCCGGATTTGGAGTACCTGGTTAATGGTGGGGTTGAGGTTGCTGCTAGTGCTGGTGATTGGGGCACGGTGGAGATCGACAATGCCGTTGATACGACAGTGAAGCCGGTCTGGAGACTCCCGGAGACTGGTCTTGCCAGCCTTGCGTTGTTGGGTCTTGCGGCTCTTGGCTTGCTGGCAGGTTATGGATTGTGGTTGCGGCGTGGCAAGCGTCGTGATGAGCAGTCGTTGGAAGAGCTGAGCTAACAACTAGGTAGTGCAACGAACCTCGGCCGGGCATAGGTGTGCGTGTCTGGTCGAGGTTTGTTGCTAGTAGGGGAGAATGCGATGGCGTTGAGCGTCGATAAGCGGCCGGCATCATATGAAGAACTTGTTAAGGCATTGGATGAGCTTTATCGGAAAGCGAAGCGTAAAGCGCGAATTAAACTGTGGATTTCGGCGGTATTGGCGCTGCTTGGTATCGCGATGATGATTTATCCTGTGGTGGCTACGTTTCAGAAGAACCAGGCGCTGGCTGAGCAGATTAATAAGTATCAGAACGTCATTGAGTCTTTACCGCCCGAGCGGAACGATGCGGCGATGATGCTTGCTTGGGACTATAACCGTGAGCTTTCGGTGCATCCGATTGTGCAACCACCGATTGGTGCGGAAAGTTCAGATCCAGATTTTTCAGCCTATGCCAAGCAGTTGGTGGATAAGCCGGGGGATCCGATGGCGCAGATTGCTATGCCGTCGGTGGATATTAATCTGCCGGTGTTTCATGGTGCTTCAAGTGAGGTGCTTAAGAAAGGTGCAGGTCACTTGTATGGTACGAGTTTGCCGGTGGGGGCATCTGAGGATGGGCAGACACGGACATCGGCGATTTCTGCGCATACGGGCATGGTGAATGCGTCGATGTTTGACAACCTGCACAAATTGAAGAAGGGGGATTCCGCCTTCATTCGTGTGCGTGGTCGAACTCTGCATTATGTGATGGTGGATTCGAAGATTGTGGATCCTGAGGACCGAGATGCGGTGTACACCGTGGAGGGCAAAGATCTATTGCAGTTGATTACGTGTACTCCGTATTCGGTGAATACGCAGCGTTTGGTGGTGACGTTGGAGCGGGCGCCGTTGCCGTCGCCGATGCCTGATCTTGAAACTGCGAAGAATCCTTATGGGCCTGCTGGTTGGCAGTGGTGGATGACGGTGACGTTGGTTGTGGCGCTGGTTTTCTTACTGTTGTTTTTATTTACGTGGTGGTCGAATCGGCGGTATTTGAGGAACTTGCGGGAGCGGATCGCGCAACGGAACTGGGAAGCGACGAGGGACACTCCGATTGGAGCTTAGGTTATGTTATGGTCGAGATTCAGGGCGACGTATTGCAGCTTACCGTGTTAGATTGATGGCATAGCCCCCTGCTACGGCAGGATTAGAAGAAGACCCTAGGATGCCTGCCGGATGACTGGACCTAGGGTCTTCGCTTAGTTTCGACTAATAGCGGATTCTAGTGGTCGTGGAAACACTTTCAAGGTTTCTATGTCTAGCAATTGTGCCATGCGTTTTGCTGGGGTATCGAAGTCGAGTGTTTTTCGTGGGCGTCTGTTGAGCTGCATGGCAACGAATTCCAGGTTTTCGGCGGTGTGGACGCTTAAGTCTGTGCCTTTAGGGAAGTACTGGCGTAGGAGCCCGTTGGTGTTTTCGTTGCTGCCGCGTTGCCAGGGTGAGGCTGGGTCACAGAAATACACCGGGCAATCCGTGGCGATGGTAAACGATTTATGCCCTGCCATTTCACTTCCTTGATCCCAGGTTAACGAGCCTTTGAGATGCTCAGGTAGCCCATTGATCGCTGTTACCAGTGCGTTTCTTACCGCTACGGCGTCATGTCCATCGGGTAGATGAAGCACATGCTTAACTGAACGGGAGTCGAATTCTAAGTCCCGCTCAGTTAGCCATGAATACGCTAATGACCAGCTACAACCGGCAAGGCAACTCGTACGCCCAGATCGATGGTGTTAACAAGAGCTTTTTCCAGCTGAGCTTGGAGATGATTTGCTGCCTCCTCTGTCGTCGCAACGACCACGGTACCGAGCCCAGCTACAACGGTGTAGGCGATATCGCAGCCGTACTGGCCACAAGTACTGTTCATCTCGCCCACCGCCGTGCGGAAGTTTTCCATGGTTTGAGTATCTCGGACCGATTCCTCAAGCAACGGGCCCACTACCTTGTTAGAGCCGTACCACGTAATGGAAGCCAGGGATGAAGCCGGGGAATTTGCGAGTACTCCCCATCCGCCGATGGTCGCAGCACCGCCGGATGTCACAGCTCGATTCACATCACCATCGAGAATAGCATCGATGCTGTCGACAGCATCCATCACGAAAAAGACCTTCGCAATGCCTTTGTCGATAGCGTCGATAGGCTTGAACCCTGGAGATGTTTCAGTCACGTAGACTTTCGTCGAATCCCATGCATCCTTTGCATCTTTCGAGATCTTGATGGGGTTCGTAGCTGCGATCGCTTCTCTACCTGCTTCGCCTGCATTAAGGAGCCGGTAAGCCGTAACTTCGTAGCGAAGCGGACTAATGTAACTCTTCGCTTCGTAGAGCGGTGCGATGTTGTCGTTCTCGATGAAGTGAATCGGCTCTTCATTGGGAAGCTGGGGGCCGAAAGGAACCTTTGGACTCACTGTGGCTGGTCGGGTGTCGTTGATGACTGTGCCGTTGGCGTCGATGGTGACGATGGAGCCGTCTGGTCGGGTTTTGACTTGGGTCATGCCGCCGTTGCCGTCGTGGTAGAAGTTGGCTTGGGAGCCGTCGGAGTATTCTTGGTGGTCGGCGAGTTCGCCCTTTGCTGGTGCGGTGGGCTTGGTGGCTGGTCGGGTGTCGTTGATGACTGTGCCGGTTAGCTGTGGGGTGGAGTGGACTCCGAAGAGGCTGTCGTTTGGTGTTGCCGGGATTTCGGTGGTTGGTTCAGCTTCGTCGTTGATGACTGTGCCGGTTAGCTGTGGGGTGGAGTGGACTCCGAAGAGGCTGTCGTTTGGTGTTGCCGGGATTTCGGTGGTTGGTTCAGCTTCCTCTTCGATGTTGGTGGCGTCGAAGGTGTCGTGATTGCTTTCGTCGGTGTAGGTGACTTCGGGGTCCCAGGTGGACGTGGAGTCGGTGATGTCAGCTGGAGCTTCTTCTGCGATGTTGGTGGCGTCGAAGGTGTCGTGATTGCTTTCGTCGGTGTAGGTGACTTCGGGGTCCCAGGTGGACGTGGAGTCGGTGATGTCAGCTGGAGCTTCTTCTGCGATGT
>JAUDUO010000006.1:0-233806 GCA_032468405.1 Staphylococcus chromogenes | reverse complement strand
TCGCTGTTTGCCGCTACTGGCCGCTACCTGCTGGACCGCGCGATCTTTGATGCTCTACGCCGCATCACCCCTGGCAAGGGCGGTGAGCTCCAGCTCACCGATGCGATCGACTTGTTGATTGAGGAAGGTCACCCGGTTCACATCGTCGTCCACGACGGCAAGCGCCATGACCTCGGCAACCCGGGCGGCTACATCAAGGCCTGCGTGGAATTCGGCCTCGACCACCCGAAGTACGGCCCTGCCATCGAGCGCTACATCACCGAGCTAATGGCAGAACGCGCTGCACGGAACTAGTAGGGCCGTGCGCGTGGGCGTCGATAAGCGTGCGGGTTAAGTTGCCGAAGGCGCCCGCACCCTGCAGAGTGGAACTATGAAAGACAACGAACGATTCTTCGAAGTCAATGTCAAGCTCCACGTGCGATGTGTAGATGTCGAGCTGCTTAGGCAACGAGCACTGGCTGAGATAAACACATATACCTTCGGTACGCCCGAGGAAGAACGCGAGACTATCAAGCTCGTTACAGACGAACCCGCGGAAGCACTCGGGGTATTGCTGGACTGGTACAGCCTTGACGAGGGGCAAGATTTTGAAATCTTGGAGACGACCCACAAGGTGATTGAAGCTGATGGTCTGGGTTGTAGACAGATGCACTAGCCGAGCTCACCCTGCCTGATTCCCCCGCTTCAGTAAAATAAACCGGGTGGAAAGCGACTTTCTCGGGGCCCAACTTCATTGCACCATCCGAGACAGAACCGATGGCCGGTGGATCCCTATGCACGATGCAACGGGGATATCAGTACCGGATGGCCTGACCGATTTGGCCGAAGCAGACGTCAGCGCACACCGTCGAATTAGCGCCCTCGTACGTCGTGCAGCGGAAGGACGCTTCCGGATTCGCGATCTCGAGGATTCCGATGACATCAGTGCCCCAGTGGGCGACCGACTCAAGCAACGCGAGTTCCCCTCTGGAATACCTTGGCTCGCAGAACTCCGGGTTCGGGGCACGGCCCCCATTTCCGGTACCCGCAGGCAGTATCGCATCTACTTCGGCGATGTGAGTCATGCTCATTCCCAGGTAAAACACCGAATGGTAGCTAGCCAGTTTGACTCGAAAATTTCCGGTCGGCCTGGCGCTAAGAAGCAAACAGATGCCATGCGCAGGGCCGCGAAAGCCCTCGAACACTGGTGTACTACGAACTCGGAATCGCCACGTCGGCTCGCGGACTGACTGCCAAATCGTAGTAATACGATTGCCAGAATCGGCCTTATATGGAAGAATTTTAGATCCCTGCCACTTTTGGAGAAACCATTGAAGCATATCCCCGTAGAATTTCAAGATCCTGAACTGGGCACTGAAAACGCGGATTCTTACCTCGAGCTTCTAGACCAGTTCAAGATTCTTCGTAAAGCCCGAGGCTTTACCCGCGGCGAAACTGCGCGCCGAATGAACACCTCGGACCGCGTGGTTTCCGAACTTGAACGCGGCATATCCAACCCAACCATCGCACAGCTGGAGCGTTACGCCGAGGCAATCGGCGTCTACCTTGGACACTTCGCTATCCCGAAAAATCAACGAGACTCTTGGGTCGTTTTCTCTCGCGAAATTACCGATCGTTTGGACGCAGGCCGTTCTGTCGACCCCGCAGAAATAGCCACCGACCTTGAGATTGATCGCCACTGCAAACCCCAAGAAAAGCAAGGGTGGACGATCCACAGGGAGAGCACAAAGACGTCAGCTTCCGGAGGCCGCTCGGGATGGCAGCTAAAAACCTACAAAACCAAAAACGTTGGTGTGTGACATGGACTCGAACTTTGACTTTTCTCTAGACACCCTGCAACTGATCTCAACCTCGGCAACCCTCAAAACGCCAGACCCCGATGCATCAGACTTCGAGCCAACCTTCGATCTAGAGGGCGAAAACCGATTCTCTGGCAACCAGGTGGTTTTCACCATGACCATCAGCGCCGAGGCTCCCGACGTTTCCTATGACGTTACAGCCGAATCCGTGTGGGCGATGACGGAAACCGACGATCCTCGCACAGCTTTCGAAAAGCACATCGAACCCGTAGCCGGCCCCATTCTCCTCACCATGCTCCGAGATGAAATATCTAACCTGGCAGCCAAGCTCAAGGCACCCTTCCCAAACATCGATCCAAGCCAGTTCGCCAACTTGCGGGCAATGTCTAAAGAAGAGCCGATTTAAACACCTGCGATAAAATTCAGTATTTCCTTAAGAGCTTTCCCAGAGCCTTTCGACAGTTGAAGGTAAAGCTAGATATAATGAGCAGACTAAAAATTCATTATGGTACACTAATTCGAATCGACCGAGAAGAATTCCATACTCATAGAAAACAAAAAGCGATTGACTCATTCGGAGTCCCCTTAATAGCCTGCAGTGTTGCTATAGCAACTCTCAGTTTTCTTGAATACTCTTTCCGAACATCACTTAAGACATTTGACTTTGAAAGTAACAATTACGGCACGATCATCGGAATTTTTACTTTGTCGCTGTCATTACTTATTCCTGTAGATCGCGCAATAAAAGACCGTGAAAAACGCCTAGTAACATCGCTCGAAAAGAAGAGCGTCAAACTTAAGGAAAATATTTACGAACTTGCTACCTGGTATCGATTCGGCCGCGGAATTAGTCTCCTTGTCACATTCTCAATCAATTTAATATCCGCTTCCCAAATATTGATAATGATCATTGAGGCACGGTTTAGTCTCAAACAGTGTTTCCTTGCTTCGCTAGCTTTCTTAGCCTCCGCCATTGTAAATAAGACATATTTCAATGCCGATTGGCCTGAGGAAATTGAAAGTATCGATGGCTTCCTTCCGGCAATTCGTCAAGTTGAACGAGCTTCCCCTAGATGGCTTGAAAGAAAATTCAAAGAGCTTTCAGAATCACAAATCAAAGTAGCGCAAGAAATGGCTTTATGCTTTGGTCGCCAAGTTTTCGTATACAAGAAATCAAGCATCTTACTGACCGCCTACGCTACCATCCCATTCTACATCCATCTTGCAAACATATTTATAAAAAGCGACCTGAATATCCCGATCACAAAAGAGAAACTTTTAATAGTATTTGCGATTTCCATACAGGCTACAACAACTTTCGCGTTGATCTTTTTCCTAGGTAAAGCTTTCTCTTTCATGTCGTCCTTTCGGATCTCTGACATGTGCAAAACCCAAACGGTTAAAAATTCGACTCGAAACTTTATATATTTTATTATTGGGCTTTTTATATTTATTCTAGAGATCTCTCTTTCCGTCACAGTGTTCAACATCCACTGGTACACAACCCCCTCAATCCATTTGATATATGGGGGCACCGGGATTGCAACGTTGGCAATGATTGCGTTCAGATGCTTACCAAGTGCAATCGATGAATTAGTAAAGTTAGTTCACGAATTGGATGCACTAGAAAGCATTCCGTCCGAAAAATTGCGCACGGACTTCACCGCCGAAGAAGTTCACGCAATCCTCGATCTAGTACTCGACCTTCGCAAGCAGGGAGAATTCATTCTCCCTGCTAATTAGTGTCCTTAACTACCCCCGCTTTAAACTCCCCCACATCCCCGCGAGCAGAGCAATTCCCACCGCAGTTGCCGTGACTAGAGGAGTGTGACCGTGGGCGAGGACGTCGATAAGCTGCTGCGATACATCCTGGCTAATGTGTAGCCCCGTAAGAACCCCGGCGATGCGAGTACCCAACAGGCCACCAACGGCCGCGCCCACGATGGCGGCGGGCAGCACCAGGAAGAGCAACTCCACGACTTGCACGCACAGTCGCCCGAGCCTGGTCAACCCCACTGCCGAAAGCAGGGCGAAGTCGCGGGCACGCTCGCGAACCATCAGAGTAACCGTATTGAGCACCCCCACACCCGCGATGAGCAGCGCTACTAAAGACATAAGAGTGGACAGGGACAGGATTCGAGACGCAGTTTCCGCAACATTCTCACGGGCAGAAAACGCCTCTTGGAAGCTGACTTGTTCACCGGAACCGGCAGCAGCTTTTCTAATCGACTCCACTATCGGAGAGTCCGCGGGCTGGGCATAACCGCCGCGCACCTTGACCAAGACGAAAGGCTTCGGCAGGCGAGTATCGATGCCCGGGCGATTGACCACTGGCACCTCCGGAGTGACAGCAGGATCCACGAAGCTTTCCAAACCTTCGTTATAGCGGACCTTGAGCTGATGCTCCTGCCCGCGAACCGAGAGGGTGGCTGACTTGCCGTCCGGAAGTTTATTGCGCAGCGGCGAATTGGCGCCCAGCACGATTTCCCCTGGTCCAGCACCCGTGATCGGTCCGCGCAGCACTGGCTGACCATCGGCAGCCGACAAAGCAAGAACGTTGTCGCGCACTCCCTCGGCCTCCATCGGCAACGCCACTGGAGCCACCACTGCCTCAACGCCATCAACAGCTTTTAGCTGTTCCTCTAGCTGCGGCTCCGCGGTGTTATCTAAAGCGCGGACCATGACGTCCACGGCCCCCTTGTTGGTAGCCTTGCTAAGCAAGTGAGTCTCCAACTGAGATTGGCCATGCAGCACAGCAGACACCAGCGCGGTACCTGCGATCACGATGGCCACCAACGAACCAGCGCGCAACCGCTGACGCCCCACGAAAGCCATGCCTAGCTGCAGAGTTGGCAACGCCGAAGCTAAGCGGGATAGCTGGAAAATAAACCACGGCAGGATAATCGCTAAGACAGCAATCGTGCCGAGAACAATCAACCCTGCTCCCCCAATTGCGGCAACTAGCGCCCGGCGAGCCTTGAGCGTCCCAGCAAAATCCAGGGCGTACACGCCCCCAGCAAGCATCGCGATACCCAACAGCAGAGACAACGCTCCAGCCACCTTGGAATTCTTCGGCGCACTCGCCGTCAACGATTCCACCAAAGGCTTCCGCGCAGCACCGCTAGCCGCAGGAAGCGCCGAGATCACGCTGGCGAGCATTCCAGCCACGAAGATAACTAAAAGCCATGAAGGTTGCAGGTGAACGTCGTTAAGCGGAACCCGAATGCCCAGCTTGTCCGCATGCTGACCGGCCCACGCAGCCGCCCACAAACCGGCTGGGATAGCCAAGCCACCCGCAACCGCTGCCAACACCAGGGACTCCACCATCGTCGCACCCTGGATCTGCCCCGAGCTCGCGCCCACCGCGCGTAGTAGTGCAAACTCGCGTCGACGCTCCGCCGCCAGAACCGAATAGCTGGAAAAAATCACCAAGCCAGCTACCACTGCAACAATCACCATGAACGCCGAAAGCAGCAAAAAATACTGATCTCGGCCGTTTAAGTACTTTCGAGCCAGCGCAGCCGTATGCTGCTGGGTTGGCTTCAACTCCGTCACCGAATTCGCCGGAAGCTGCTGCTTAACCTGGGTTAAGTTCTCGGGGCTCGCGATGCGTAGCTCGCCGGAAGCAGTGTCGCCCGCCCAGCCCCGCAGCGCCGGCGCATCCGCGAGCACAGACTTCGAACCAATCAGCTGCTCCTGCGCGGATTGCTCCATCCGTCCCACCACGGTAACCGGCACTTCCTCGTGACGCCCCGGCACCTTCAGCACCAAATTAGTGCCCAGCGGAGTTTCATCCACCACCGCGATTTCGCCGTCCCCCTGCGGCAACTTACCTTCCCGCAGGTCACGCCACTGCAGCGCCCCGTCCTGCACTCCGCGAATGAAGGTGCTGGTGTACAACTCACCTGCTTGCTCCGCAGGCCTAATCGACGCCGAAACCTGCTGGTCAAACACGTAACCCGGGCGCTCCAGCACCGGGGCCAGCTCCTCTGGGTTACTCGACCGGACCTGCGCCACGTACTGGGCCTGATCGTAGGGCTTGTCGAACATCCCGTTCACGGTCTTCTGCAGCGACTCCACAATCGCAGCTGTTCCTACCGTCAAGGCCACGGCGGCGAAAATCGCAAAGAACAGGGCAAGGTAACGATGCGCGCGCCTTCTCAGCTGCGCCAGGGCAAGCCGGATCATGCACGCACCTCATCGTGGCTGAGCATCTGGCCGTCCTTCATGACAATCAGAGAATCGCCCCGTTCCGCAGCCGCTGGGTCGTGGGTAACGACAACCAGAGTCTGGCCATAGTCGTCGACAAGCTCGCGGAACATGCTCAGCACCTTCGCGCCAGCCTCAGAATCAAGATTGCCGGTCGGCTCGTCGGCGAAAATCACCGCTGGGCGTGCGAGCAGCGCCCGAGCGATCGCGACGCGCTGCCGCTGCCCGCCCGACAACTCACTCGGCAGGTGCTTCAGACGCTGCCCCAGCCCCAAGCGTTCGATGATCTCCTGCTCCCACTTTTGATCAATGCGCTGATGCGCCAGCCGCAACGGCAACCGAATGTTGTCCCGCACGTTAAGCACCGGCACCAGGTTGAAATCCTGGAAAATTACGCCGATTTCCGTGCGTCGCAACGCCGCGCGCTTGTTCTCACTCAGCCGCGTCAGCTCATACCGGCGCCGCTTAGAGGCCAACTCCACCGTCCCCTGCTGCGGACGCTGCAAACCCGACAAGACATGGAGCAACGTGGTCTTACCCGACCCCGAAGGCCCCATTATCGACGTCCAACGCCCGCGACCAATCTCCACACTGACCTGCCGCAACGCCTGCACTTTCGCATCCCCTGCGCCGAAAGTCTGGCTCAAATTCCGGGCTGAGATCACTGACGAAGTTGCGGTCATCTGGGGCGTTGAAGGCATTTTCGGGGTGGTCCTCTTGATATTGGGATAGTTTTTGTGCTTTTCCGAGCCTAGCGCGCTTGCAGAATCAGCCTCGAGATTTGCAAGATCTAGGTGCCTGAAATTTGCCAAACCCCAGGCGGATTCGACACCGGTGCCACACCGGCGGGACACCCCCTTGGACCCCAAGCCCCCCACGCAGAATCAGCCCCTCGTTTGGCAAGATTCAACGCCAATTTCTTGCCAAACCCCAGGCGGATTCGACACCGGCACCACAAAAGCTCCTAATCACCCCCAAATCTCCACCTTCTGCGAGACCAAGTTCACAGATTTCTGTCCCGAGAGGTAGAACGAAAGATATACTAAATACCGTTATTAACGGGCGCCCGAGAGCTCGCACCGCATGCAACAAACCCGCAAGCAACAAACCCGCAAGCAACAAACCCACTAGCCGGAAAGATAGCCAAGGTCGTTAATCATGCCACTTGCCAAATCCGATGTGAAGAACGTCGAAATAGGCTTGTCGACCCTGCAACTGAATTTCGCCGAGAACGAAATTCGGGAAACTGGCTTCGAGGATTTGCTTGACAGCGGCCAAGTCCTAGAACATACCCTTAAGCACATCGCGGCCGCGGAGCAGTACGGCATTGAACTTTTCTGTGTGAATGCGCTGTTTAGTCGCAGTCTTGCGCATCAAACTTTGCCGGAGCTGTTTCGTCAAGCAGCGCAAATGACTGAGCGAATCAAGTTGATGGCCACGGGTCCTAACCTGGTGTGCGACCGCCCGAAGGTGATCTTCCAGCAGTTCGAGGCCCTGGAGCGGGATTACCCAGGCCGGATGGAATTGAGTCTGAATAGGGATTCCTTTGGCATCGGGATGGGGATGCTCTACCCCACAGAGGTGGAAGCGAACGCGGCGTTCAATGAACGCCTGGACATTTGGTCTGAGCTGCTTGCAGCCTCGGCGTCGAAGCCTAAGGTGTGGATCGACGTGGAGGTTCAATCGGAAGCGGTGCTGCAGGCAGCGCGTCATCAGATTCCGCTGCAGTTGCAGTCGAAGTGGGGTAATCCGCTGGAGTTTCAGCCGCTTGCTGATCTGTACTATCAGGCGATTTCTCGGTTTGGCGATCGCAACCTTCCGCTGTCCGTGCAGGTGCTGGGTTTGGTCGGAGAGGATCAGGCCACGATCGAGGAGGTTGCGTTCGAGGTTTGGCGGCACCGCATGCCTAAATCGACGCCACTGGTCGAGGCCCGCACGGAATTCGACCGGCAGATGCGCTGCGGCGGTTTGTTTGTGGGCAACCCCGTGAACGTCGCAAAGCAACTTGCGCAGGTTGTGGAGCATTTTGGGCTGCACAGAATTGTGATGCGATACCCCTGCGGACTCGCGTGCGATCACTATAATATGGAACACGTACGACTATTCGGAACTGAGGTTATCCCTCTCGTGCGCGAATTTCTCACGGACTAGATATGCCATTTTCTAAAGCTAAGGCCTACGAAGCCGAGCTGGGACTCGACACCTTTGGTGACGTCACCGTCGACGATTCCGGCGATCTCCAGCACCATGCCCAAGTCATCCGCAACGTCATCGAGCAGGGCAAGCTTGCCGACGAAGTCGGGGTAGACATCTTTGGCATCGGCGAACATCACCGCTCGGATTACGCCATCTCCAACCCCGCGGTAGTCCTGGCCGCCATCGCGGCCCAAACCAGTAGGATCCGGCTCACGTCATCCGTGACGGTGCTCTCCGCCGACGACCCAGTTCGCGTGTGGGAAAAATACGCTACCCTCAACGCGATTTCGAATGGGCGCGCAGAGGTGACCGTCGGCAAGGGCTCTTCTTCGGACACTTTCCCCCTGTTCGGCCTGAACCTCGACGACTACGACCAGCTCTTCGCCGAAAAGATCGAACTGTGGGCGATGCTGCTCAAGGAAACCCCGGTGACCTGGGAAGGCTCCTCCCGAGCATCGATCCACGACACCTCCGTGTACCCGCGCACCGAAAACGGCATGCGCTCCTGGATCGCGGCGTCAGGCAACCCGAACTCCGTGATGCGTGCAGCCCAATACAGCATCCCGCTGATGCTGGCCACAATCGCAGGCGACCCGAAGCGCTTCAAATCCTTCGTTGACCTCTACCATTCCGCCAACGCCCGCTTCGGCCACGGCCACCTGCCGATGGGTGTGCACGCCCCCGGCTTCGTCGCCGCCACCGACGACGAGGCCCACGAGATCTTCATGCCCCACTGGCTCGCCGCCTCCCGCGCGCACGCACACAACCTGATCGGCAAGCCTATCGACGTCCACGCGATCAACGAAGACCTCTACTTTTCCGAGGTCACCGAGGGCTCCCTCTTCGTCGGCTCCCCCGAGACCGTCGCCGTCAAGATCGCCGGGCTCATCGAGCACCTGGGCCTCAACCGCTTCGTACTGAAATACACCGAAGGCGCAGTGCCGCATTCCGCGCTCATGGATTGCATCCGGCTCTATGGCACCGAAGTGATGCCCCGGGTGCGGGCAATTTTGAAGGAGATTCCTGATTAGGGGCGTGGCAGTGGCTCCCGCGTGGAATTTGCATAGGGTTTTGCAAGAAATCACCCCCTGAATCTTGCAAAACCCTACGCGAATCCGCCCCGGCCCGGCCCCTACCCCTTAAACCCTCCCTGCCTCAACAGGATGAGCACCCTTCTCCTGAGTTCGTGGGGATCACGAAGCATGGCCCTATTGACCCTGAGCACGCGCCAGCCTTGCGACTGCAAAATTGCCACTTTTTCTGCGTCGATGTCCCAAATGGTTGGCTCGAGGTGCGAGGCGCCGTCGTAAAAGACCGCGAGCCTGAACTCTTCCCAGCACAAGTCGGAAATGGTGACCAGGCGGCCGAAAGACGGTCGATCCATCAGGTAGTGCTCGCGCTGCAACACGACGCCCGGCGCGACGGGCTCTAGGATCAGGCGCGTCGTGGTTTCGTACGGAGATTCGGCACCCCACCTGCAGCGATCGAGCAGCCGGTTGAGTTTCCTGGCGCAGTACCGGTTCCGCGCTGCCGCCCGCAGTTGCTCGGGCGTGACCTCGGCGAAGCGCATCGCGGCATCGATGACCTGGATGGCGCGCACACTCTCGAAGTCCAGCCCCTCGACGCGGTCGACCCACCACGTGGCGCGTCGACAAGCGATGTCTTGGAGGCAGTCGACGACGCACGTCGCCGGATCAGCCACCAAAAGCCCTGGATAGGCCGGGTCGAGACCTGCGAATGCGGTCGGCTGATGGTCGAGGACGCGGATGTGCTCACCAATGCGCCGGCGCTCGCGACCGGGCTCATGGATCGTGGTGGCAAGTTGCTCGAAAAAATATCCAACGTTCCAATAATTCAGGCCGGCCCACCCTCCCACTATGCCTTTGGACGCCCGGCGGTAGGCCACTCGCGCCATCGCAATCGAATTCAGGTCCCGGGCCTCGGCGTACACCCCGTGAACGACGGGCTGAAACTGTTCGCGAAGCTGCTTCGTGCCCCTTAATTTACGCAGGTCAGCGGACCGATACACCAGCGGAGAGGCGCGCAGAATCTTCTGTCGAAAATTGATGTCGTGAAACGGCTTGAGGACGTTGGAATCGGAACGGTTAATGACGGTTTCATAAAAAGTCTTCACACTTATTTAGACTGAGCGAAGCGTCCGAACGGTTCCCAAACCCGCAGAGGTAATACCAAGGGGTATATGCCCGCGCGGAATTTGCATGGGGTTTTGCAAGAAATCACCCCCTGAATCTTGCAAAACCCTATGCAAATCCAGCCCAAGAACTACTGCGGATAAACAGCAAACTTTCGGAACGGACGGTAGATGGTCCAAAGGGTCAAGAAGAGGTAACCGCAGTCACGCAGCAGCGTCTTCAGGTAGTTCATGGTGACCGCCTCGGAAAGCCCTTCGACGCGGAAGCAGCCGCAGTCAATGGCGAGGCCGCGCGCCCAGGCTTGGCCGATGCCGATCATGAAGAGGATCAGCACAAACGCGGACACCTTTGAGGAAGATTTCAGGAAGATGCCGAGCAGCAGCAGGATGCCTCCGGCGAGTTCGAGGGGGCCGATGAGTTGGGCCAGGTAGGAGGACCATTCCTGCGTGAAGATGTTGTAAGCCGAGATTGCTTGGGTCATGTCTCGGTGGTTGCCGATTTTGGCGTAGCCGGCCTTGAGCCAAATGTAGGCCATGTAGAAGCGGGCGATGAAGGAGATCGCGTCGAGGATGATCGTTTTGTAGTCGCGGGCGGCGGCATTCATGGGGAACCTGCTTGTACGGAAAGTGTCAGTTTGAAGGGCACCTAATTCTATACCCGCTTTGCTGTTGGCCAGCTAGGACTTTCAGCACATTGAGTTGGGAGTCCATCACGACAGACTAAGCGGTCTGGACTTTTCAGAATGGGTGGTACAGAGTATGCTACAAGAAACATCCAAAAAAGAAAGGCTCGTCATGCGCACTACCGCAGGTCAACGCCCGTTTTATCTCGTGGCGATTCTCGCAGCACTCCTCACCGCAGTCTTCATGTTGAGCGCATGCTCCAGCGAGCCGTCCCAGGGCGACTCCAACACTGGCTCCGGCTCCGGCGACAGCAACGCAAAGCCGGGCGCAGCCCGCACGATCGAGCAGATCAAGCAGAGCGGCACGATCAAGCTGGGCGTGTTCTCGGATAAGGCGCCGTTTGGTTACGTCGACGCTCAGGGCAAGTACGCCGGTTACGACGTCGAATACGGCAACCGCCTGGCCAAGGACCTAGGCGTGAAGCCGGAATACATCCCGGTTGAGGCCGCGTCTCGCGTGGAATTCCTGGAGTCCGGCAAGGTGGACGTCATCCTCGCCAACTTCACCGTTACCCCGGAGCGCAAGCAGAAGGTGGACTTCGCCAATCCATACATGAAGGTGGCGCTTGGCGTGGTGACCAAGGAAGGCAAGGAGATCAAGGATCCCGCCGCGCTTAAGGACAAGAAGGTGATCGTCGTTAAGGGCACGACTGCCGAGGCGTACCTGACCAAGACCTACCCTGATCTGAAGCTGACCAAATTCGAGCAGTACACGGAGGCAACCAACGCGCTTCTCGACGGCCGCGGGGATGCCTGGGTAACCGACAATACCGAGGCACTCGCCTGGACCGGCGCCACCAAGGGCTACGTCACCTCCATCGCTGACCTGGGCGAAAAGGACACCATCGCTCCAGCAGTGCAGAAGGGCAACACTTCCGTGCTGCAGGCCATCAATGCCAACCTCGAGGCGCTGGGCAAGGAGCAGTTCTTCCACCAGAACTTCGACAAGACCCTGAAGCCGGTCTACGGCGCGGGTGTCAACCCGGATGATCTCGTGGTTGAGGGCGGCAAGCTCTAACCTGCTGACCTGATGGATTTCAACGTCGTCCGGGAAAATCTCCCGTTGTTCGCAGAAGCGGCAGTCCTCACTGCGAGGATTGCCGCCTTCGGCATTTTGCTTGCCCTCCTGGTAGGGCTGATTGTGGCTGCGCTGCGCTTCTTCCGCATTCCGGTCCTGGCGCAGCTGGCCCAAGGTTACGTGGAGCTCTCGCGGAACTCGCCGCTGATTGTGCAGCTGTTTTTCTTGTATTTTGGCCTGCCCAAGCTGGGTGTCGTACTGGAATCGGAGCAGTGCGCCATCATTGGTCTGGCGTTCCTCGGTGGTTCTTATATGGCCGAGGCGATGCGCGCTGGCTTGGAAGCGGTGGAGGATATCCAGTGGCAGTCGGCGTTTTCTTTGGGGCTGTCAAAGCTCGAGGCGCTGCGCCACGTGATCATGCCCCAAGCTGCCGCGGTTTCATTGCCGTCAATTACTGCGAATATGGTGTTCCTGATTAAGGAAACGTCTGTCGTCGGGGTGGTAGCCCTGCCTGAGCTGGTCTTTACCGCCAAGGAGCAGATCGGCCAGACCTATCACACCCGCGAGGCACTGTTGCTGCTCGTGGTGTTCTACCTGGTGATTCTGCTGCCAGTGTCCCTGGTGGCCGGCGTGGTGGAAAGGAAGGTGCGCCGTGCAACTTTCGGATCTTAACGTGCTCACGCAAGGCAACAACTTCGTCCGGCTCCTCCAAGGCTTGTGGATCTCCGTGGAGATTGCGCTGATCTCCATGGCGCTCTCTATCGTTTTGGGCACCCTCCTGGGGCTAGTAATGACGTCCCGCAACCGCCTGGTGCAGACCATCACGTGGATCTACCTGCAGTTTATTCGCATCATGCCACAGCTGGTGTTGCTGTTTTTGGTCTACTTCGAGCTGACCAAGACCGCCGGGGTGAACCTCAACGCGCGGGCAGCTGCCGTGCTCGTGTTCACTATGTGGGGCACGGCCGAGATGGGTGACCTCGTGCGTGGCGCGATCCAGTCGATTCCGGCCCACCAGTTTGCGTCGGCACGCGCGCTGGGTCTTTCCACAAAGGAGATGTACCGGCACGTGATCCTGCCGCAGGCGCTGCGCCGCTTAATTCCGGTGACGATTAACCTCACCAACCGCATGATCATGACCACCTCACTGGTGGTACTGATCGGCGTGGTGGAAGTGCTGAAAGTGGCGCAACAAATTATCGACGCCAACCGCTTCACCTACCCCGGCGCCGCACTGTGGGTCTACGGCGTGGTCTTCCTGCTGTATTTCGCGGTCTGCTTCCCCATCGGCTGGCTCGCCCGCCGTCTCGAACGAAAGTGGAACTAAACATGTCCCTACTCACTCTCAACGGCGTGTCCAAAAACTACGGTGAGCGCCAGGTTCTCAATGACATCACCTTGGATGTTGCCCCAGGCGAAGTCATCGCCATCATTGGTCCCTCCGGCTGCGGCAAATCCACGCTGCTTAAAACGATCAATGGGCTCGAGCCGATCCAGGGCGGCAGCATCACCTTCGACGGCACCCAGATCGCCCCAGGGCGCACTGACTGGCGTGCCGTCCGGCAGGACATCGGGATGGTGTTCCAAAGCTACGAGCTTTTTCCACACTTAAGCGTGCTAGACAATCTGCTGCTCGCCCCGCGCGTAGTCCAAGGCGCCAACCGGAACGAGGCCCGCGAGCGCGCCCTCACACTACTCGCGCGCGTCGGGCTGGAAGGCCGCGAACACGCAAAGCCCCGCGAGCTTTCCGGCGGGCAAAAGCAGCGCGTGGCCATCGTCCGCACCCTCATGATGCAGCCAAAGCTGCTGCTTCTCGATGAAATCACCGCGTCCCTTGACCCGGAGATCGTACGGGAAGTACTCGCCGTGGTCGCCGGCCTCGCCCGCGACGGCATGACCATGCTGCTGGTCACTCACGAGATGGCGTTTGCCCGCGCGGTCGCCGATCGCGTGGTGTTCATGGACGCCGGTCAGATCGTGGAGATCGGTAAGCCCGCAGCCTTCTTCGACCAGCCGACCTCTGAACGCGCCCGAAAGTTCCTGGACAAAGTCGTGGGAACCGGAGACTTCTCCATCTAGCGGTTCCGGCAGGCCACCTGCCACACTGCCACGTCTATCGACAGCTGCTCAAACTGCGCGAGCAGCTGCTCAAACCCTCGCGCCGGCGCCTCCAGCGGCACGAACGCCACCCGCGTGCCCAGCGCGAGCGTCTGCATCAGCACCACGCCGACCTCGCAAATATCCACTACGTACACCTGGCCCAAGTGCTCCGGGCACGCGCATGTCGCCGGGTCAAGCACGTGGCTACCGGGAATTTCGCCGGCCGCGATGGCGTCGATAAGCGCGGGCGCCTGCTCGTGCAGCACATCGCCGAACAGCTCGCGCGCGGTGAGCTCGTCCACATCCACCTCGCTGAGATGTTGCGCGCGGTTAAGCATCTCCGGGGTCGAAAATGGCAGCGAGCCGTCCCCCGAATGCACAAACAGTGGACCCAGCTGCAGCTTTCCGACGCCCTCCTCGAGCCACTCGATCTCCCCCAGCGCATGCGCCGTCCCCGCCACGATCCGCGCGTGAAATTCCGGCGCTTGCTTCTCGACGTCCACTCGCACCTCACGCATCCCCCAGGCCGCGTCCTCACACACCACGATCAACTCGCCCTCCTCGTTGAGGCCATGCGCTAGGACCTCAGCCGTGCGAGGGTGCTCGTCCTGGTAGTTGGTCAACGTCATCGATCCCGCCCCTGCAAGAATTCTGCAGGCCAGGTTCGAGGCGAGTTCGAAGCGCATAGAAGATTGCCTTTCCTTCTTTCAAGTGTTTGAGGTAAGGCTAACCTAATCGGATTGGGGGAGGGTTGTCAACGCTCCACCGGAAATTGTGTGCTCCAAATGACGAAATGCCCCCTGTTTTACCAGGAGGCATTTCCGGATCTAGCACACTATTTCGCGCTCACCCGCACGCCCGTCTCCGGACGGGTAAGAATTCGGGTCCAGGAGAAGACGGTGTCCACCTGATCGTCGGAAATGGTGACGTCCGGACGAGACAGCGTGTTCACCGCAGCGGCCAGCGCCGTCACGGCAATCTTCTCACCTGGGCAGCGGTGACCAGTGAAAACATCCGCTCCGCCCTGCGGGATGAACGTTTCGATGTCTTCGCCGTCCACGTTCAGGAAGCGCTCCGGATCGAACGCGCCGGCCCGCTCCCAAGTAGGGCCAGTGTTGGTGCCGAGGATGTCAATCAAGATGCGTTGCCCCTTGTGGATCGGGCAACCGGACACCTCGCCATCACGCTTCGCGAGCGCCGGGAGCATCGGTACGAACGGCTTCGTACGGCGAATCTCCTGCGCAAACGCGATCGCCTCCGGCGACTGCGGGGAATTCGCTGCGCGGATGCGCTCGAGCCAGTCATGGCGTTGCACCAGCTCAGCGGCAGCAAATGCGGCAAAACGAGAGACAGCAACGGTCGGGCGGGTGAGGTTCTGCAGCTCAATACCGGCGGTCTTTGGGTCCAAGAGAGCGCCGTTTTCGTCCGTGATCGCGGCGACGTGCGCGATGACGGAATCCGCGTCAACCTGCACACCCCCATCGCGCACCTGGGTAATGAGGTCAGCGGCCCAGTCATCGAGGCGCTTGCGCTCGATCCACGCCACCACGTTTTGAGCAGGGTTACCGAAGGTATCCAACAGTCGGCTCATCTGCGCTGCGCGCTGCTCCATTTCTTCATCACTGAGTGGCACGCCCGCCCAGCGGAACGCGGCACGGCCGTAGGCGACAGCGACGTCGTCGTAGACGTTGCCTTCGCGCTCGCGCCACTTCTCCACGAGGCGGTCCAGCTCTTCGGCCACCAGGTCGGCGAAGACGGAAACACGCTCGTCATCGTAGGCAAGGGATGCCATTGCCTGCTTGCGTTTGGCGTGGGCCTCGCCATCTAGGCCGTGCACGGCGCCAGCGCCGAAGAGCGGGCCGGAAATAAACTTAGGCATCGCGCCCGCGCGGTTGACAAAATCCTGGTCGTAGAATGCCCGAACGCCATCGACGCCTCGGACCAGGGTGGTGCGCTTGCCGAGCATCGTGAAGGTGATCGGCTTTTCACTATCCTGGGCTAGCCCCGCCTTCCGGCGCATATCGGCTGCGAACAAATAGCCCTGCTTAAGGAAGCGTGGCGCAGCATCGTCCTTCAGCTCGGTCAGCTTGTCTTGTACTTTCGCAATATCAATGTTCATACCCCCAGTGTGTCCTATTTCTCTCTTCACCGGCCGGGGGCGCCGTCACGAAGCGGTAACTTTTCCCACTTCCGCACCGGTTTTTAGCCTACGAGCTGGCGATTCGCCCGCAAAATCGTTACCAAGATGTAGCCATGCCCCCTATGATGAAGCCATGCAGCACTGGGAACCGAACCCGACATGGCGCCGGACGCACGGCAAATATCGAACCTACAGCGTGGACCTCGAAGCCCCCGCGCTCAATGAGGCCACGTGGTCTGGCCTATTGGCCAACCACTCAGAGTTTCAAGGAGGAATTGATCTGGGCGGGGTCACACTACAGCGGATTTCCCCGCAAGTAGTTCGCTGCGCAAGCAGCGGCGAGGATGCCTTCGATTCGATGGCCTACGCCATCAACGAAGTGTTCCTGCCAGCGTTGACGTCGACAAGCGGGGTGCGCGTGGTGAGCGAACAGCGGCGCTAGGCGCGGGCTTCCTCGAGGATATTGCCCAGCTCGCCGACGCCGGATTCGAGCGCGCGGAGCATGGTGGCACGGCATGCGCCGTAGACCTTATCGATCGCCGGGACGTCCACCTTCTCCAAGTGGCGATCGATGATCAGCATGAGTTTGGTGGCCACCCCCTGGCGGTCACTTTCCAAATGCATGCCGAAGCAGCAATCGACAGACGCCTGGTAGGTCTTCCAGTACGTCTCCATCGCCTTGAGCAAATCTGGGAATGCCTCATCAATGCCCTTGGCCACCGCGGAGCGGTCAAATTTACACGCCGCGGCCAGACCACCCTTGAGGGTGATGCCAGAAAGCCCGGATTGCTCGGCTACCACGGTGTTTACCAATTCAGCGAGCTTGCGGACCGTCGCCTTACGCCGATCGTCCTCAAGCAAAACCTGTAACGAAGTCACGGGCGCAATCATACGCCCAGAATTCCAGAACACAATTCCTAAGCTTTACGACGCTAACGGGTTAGACCTTTCGGCCCACGTGATCATATGACCTATATGGTTCTAGCAGGTTAACGCCCGCTTTTCAGCAAAACCGGTGGGTAGACGAAAGTACCGAGTTTTCCAGCACACCTTTTATCTAGCCCAGCAATTTCATAGGCTGATGCGCGTCACATGAAACTTCCAAAAACGCAGGATACGCCATGAAACTACCACGCTTACGCCCTAGCTACCGCTGGGCCGCCAGCGTCCTCGCGGCAGGCACCATCGCCTCCGCCACAGCGACGCCCGCGCTTGCGGATATCCCCGACCTAGCCCAGGGATACCCAATCCAAAACCTCTACCAGTCATGCACGGAATCCGAAGCTCACGCGGCCGGCTACCCGTCCTGGCACTACGGCGAAACCGCCCGCCGCTACCTGAGCGACGGCGTGCTCGAATTCAAGAACACCACCGACCAGAAGGTCAAGTACTCCGCCAAGGTTGAAAACGGCATGAACCACACGGTGGAGTCCAACGCGGTTGCCGCGCTGCCATCCGGCTGGCAGGTCAACGCCAAGGCGGACATCGGCGTGGTTACCGATAACGGCTGGTACTCCGGCGAAACCTTCGGTCCGATCGAGCTCGGCCCTGGCGAATCCTTCCGCGTGGAATACGGCGTGCTGGAGAAGGACTTCATCTCGATGTTCGTCTCCTGCAAGGACGGCTTCTACCAGAACATGGCCGGCGCGGACGTCGTCCGTGGCACCGCCCCTGCGGAACGCTACGCCTTCGCCTCGATCATCCGTGCCGATGGCAGCGTGGACAACCAGGCTCTGGAAATCCCAACCCGCGCCCAGGGTGCCAACAGCAAGCCTGCTGGCAAGACCTACACCACGATCACCGGCCCAAGCTTGGAAAAGATCGCGGACCCGAAGCGCGACAAGGTGGTTACTCCAGTAACCGAGCCTAAGCGCGATCCAAACTGGCCAGAATTCGGATCGAAGTGCGACACTCCTTACCCACAGTGGTACCCGCACAAGATCTCTGGCGTCGCCCCAACGTACCGCAAGCCGGGCTACTCCCAGGACTTCCTGAACTGGTCCAGTGGCGATCACACCTACACCCCAATCACTGACCACATCGTCGGTGCCCAGTTCAACGGCGAAATGAACTACCGCGGCAACGGCGGACGCCTGCCAGAAGGCTGGCTGGAATCCGTCGGCGCAGCACAGCGTGCCTACCTCCCAGTAGGCACCGCGCTGAAGCCACTCGATCTGAAGCCTGGTGACCGCGTCCGCGTCACCTACGGCACCACCATGATGCGCGTCAACTACTCCGAATACTCCTGTGGGACCGACAAGACCTACAGCAAAGTTGTGGAGAAGCCAACGGCCTCAGCACCCGCTGGTTTCTGGGCTGAAGCCAAGATCACCAGCAAAGACGGCTCCACCCGGACTGTCGACGTCACCCCAGACGGATGGGCAGAACTGCCTGTCCCAACCCAAACCAACTACTAAACAGGAGAACACCTCATGACCATCAAGTCCCGCGCATTCGCTACCGCCGCTATCGTTGCTGCCGCAGCAGGCCTCGTCGCAACGCCAGCTCAGGCACTGCCAGTCCGCGACCACGGCACTGCCAACCCAACCACCATCGGCGCTACCTGCTCCAACCCAGGCGACCGTGGCCAGACCATCAAGATCGACCGCACCTACTTCGACGCATCCGCTGGCACCTGGACCGTCTCCAACTACAACTCCACCCCACTGCCACTGACCCGCTCCATCACCGAGAAGAAGACCAACGAGTGGAAGGTCTCCGCAGGCGTTGACTTCCCAATCCTCGAGCTGATCAAGGTCTCCTTCTCCACCAGCTACTCCCAGTCCCAGTCCTACGAGGTGGGCGAAGTTGTTGGACCATACGACATCGAGCCAGGTAAGACCGCCGTCATGCGCGCTGGCTGGGTAGTCTCCGACTTCTCCGGCGAAAAGACCGTCTGCGGCTCCGACCACAAGTGGCAGGGCACCGGCCAGACCTTCACCGCTACCCTCCCAGCTGAGCGCCACGTAGAGATCTCCACCCGCGACAACATCAAGTTCTCCTAAAGGGGGCCTACATGAAACGCCTCATAGCAGCCCTCACGGTCTGCTTGTCCGTGCCACTCGCACCGGCCTACGCCGCCGGTCCTGCCGAGTATATCCTTCCGCAACGCTGGAACGATGACTACAAGCCAGGCAGCGAGTGCGCCACCCCGGGCGAACGCGGCTCCTACGTAGAAGCATCCCGCCGTTGGTTCGATCAGACCGACGCCGCCAGCGTAGCCAACCGCAACGCCACGGCCGTGCCGGTCAAGCAAACCGTGAAGCAATCCCGCACCACCGTGCTCACCGTGTCCGCTAAGGCCACGCCTACCGCACCGGAACTTGCCAAGTTCCTGTCCCAGGCATACGGCCTGAACTACACGCACATGGAACACTGGTCACTCGGCCAGACCGTGGGCCCATACCAGCTTCCTGCCGGCAAGCAGGGCAAGCTCGTCTGGGGCTTCATGATGCTCGACGCTGACGTCCAGGACGTACGCTGCACCGAAGACCTGCAGTGGCAGGCCGAAGGCGCACGCTACACCGCAACCGCGCCAGAGTCCCGCTACTCCGAACTGCGCCTCGACGACGCACCAGCGTTCGGCTAAGCACCCTAGTACTACTGAACCCGCCACGTCCCCACTTCACGGTGAGGATGCTGGCGGGTTTTGGCTATTGTGTCGGTTTTTGACTCATGGATGTCTCCCTGAGGCAGATTTTTGGGACATCTGCGAGTCAAAAATCAACAAGAAAAAGCCCCAAGCCATCAAGCTTGGGGCTAGTTCTGAAGACTTCTAGTCGTAGGTGGCGCCGAGCACCTTGGCTACGAGGTTCAGCCGAGATGTCGCACCAAACTGAGAAATCACGCTGGAGACGTGCTTCTTTACCGTCGACTCGGTGACGTTGAGCGCCGTGGCCATTTCAGCGTTTGATTGACCCTTGCACAGCAGTACTAGGGTCTTCTTCTCCGCTTCGGTTAGCGTCTCAAGCTTGAGGGCTTCTTGTAGCGGATCAAACGCGCGCTGCGGCACGTCGTTGTTCAAGTATTGCACCAAGCGTGTCATTGCTTGGGGCGATACCACCATGCCACCTGCTACGGCGTCGCGGATCGCGTCGATGATTACGCGCGGACGCTCGCTTTTCAGCACGTATCCGGCGCCGCCCAGCTTAAGGATCTGCAGCATGGTGCGGTCAGAGTCAAACGCCGTGACAGCAACAAAAACTGGTCGCTTAGGCAACTGGTTGATCCGGCTGAGCAGGGTCGGGCCGTCCATGGTCGGCATGTGGATGTCGGCCAGGACGAGGTCAACGTCGTGAAGCTGCAGCTGCTCAAGGGCCTCCTCGCCGTTGGAGGCCTCGGCGACCACGCGAATGTCGTGCGTGGTTTCCAGATACCGCCGCAGGGTGCTGAGGACTAGCGGAGAGTCGTCTACGAGCAGGACGTCAATAAAAGGTTGCATAAAGGGTAGTTAGATTAGTTCCAGCACCAAGGACGGGTTGGGTAGTAGGTGCAGGACAAGATGTCAGCAATTGCGGAATAGAAACCGAAACCGCCGGTTACTGGCTCGACAGAAGTTTCAGCGGCAGCTGCAGGAGCAGCGCCAACCAGGAATGCCAGAGCGAAAAGTGGGGCGAATAGACGAGTTTTCATCGCCTGATCCTTTCCAATAGTTGGGTATTAGGTCTTAATTATCGCGTGACTCCGCTGATTTTCCGAGTTTCTCCGAAAAGACGGTACGAAAGTCCCAACCCGTACACTACCCCCGTTTGTGCTAATTGCTTAATGGCGCAAAGCTTGTTCCGGAATTCGGATCGTAGCATGCCAGTAATTTCCGGTGATCGTGTACTCGAAAACCGAGCCCGATTTTTCTAGCAGTTCCCGAACTCGGTTGAGCCCAATTCCGCTGGTGTAGACCATATCCCGGCGCGGCTGCCCAATGCGATTAATCAGTTCGCAAACGCACCCGTCTTCGCTGCGCGAAACTTCGATGCTGACATCCGAATGGGGGGTGGCGTATTTAACTGCGTTCGTCGACAATTCGGCAAACACTTGGGCCATCTCCGGTGGGAAACTCATCGCTTGCAGTGGGTCCTGGATGTGGAGCTTCACTCGGTAACCGTGGCTCACCAAAAGTCGCTGAGTAATGGCTAGCTGCTCGGGGATGGACCGGCTAATCGGCAAATTCTCCAGCTCTTCCCCGGTCTTCATTACTTGGATAAGGTGGCGGACTTCTTGCATCGCTTGCCTGGTTTCATCGGCAATCAGCTCCGCGGCGTTCCGAGTTTCTTTATCTTCTTCTGCGATCAAACCAAGGGTCTCTGCGCGCATCACCACTGAGGTCAGCGTAGTGGCCACGGAATCATGCAACATGCGAACGAGCGCTTCGCGGTGGTTCTCAATTTCCTCAGCCATCCGCTGCTTTTCTGCAGCGTGCCTTATCGACGAGTTGCGCATCAACGTACCGGCCCACACTCCTGCTCCGAGCAGAAGAGTCATGATGACTGTTCCAGCACCATCAATTGGTAAGAAAGTTCCAGCAAAAACGTTTGTCGTAGAAACATACAGCAATACGACCGCAAAAACGATCGCAACACCCCAGCGTCCTGAATACGCAATCATCGCCACGAATAGCCCTGTCCACAGAACTATCAGTGGACTGCGCCACCCCTCGTGAGCTGAAACCATTAGAAACAGCCCAGTGTAAAAAATGCCCATGAGGAGTGGCCAGCGAGGAGCAAGCGACGCTAACAGGATAGCGATTGCAATAGCTACGACTGGGGCCAGGGCCCATTTATGCGGACTCAACGCCAAGTTCATGACCAGCAAGAAACCGCCAATTGTGGCGACTTTCCAACTAACCGCCAAATCGACATAGGTAAACGTCCAGCGACCACGCCATCTTGCGTTCACCAATTTTTTCATCCAGGTCACGGCTCCAGCCTAACGGTTTATTGCACCAATAGTGCCCCGAATTCCAACGCAGGTACCGTGGGGCTCATGGGAATAGCAGATGTAGTTAGGAAAACAGAACACATTATCAACCGCGTTGGTTATGAACGCAAGCTCAAGGCTGGGTGGAAACCCACTGCTACCGGCTATTTTGGCTACGGCGATACGAGCAAGGTGCGCGTCCTGGGCCGGGTTCTTATGCAACCGGAAGATGCGCCGCGCAATGAGGCGCAGCGGGGTTTCCATCAGTTCTTCACCACTCAGGTCCCGCACGTGGACGTCGTCGTGCATGCGGGTGAGCGTCATACCAAGGTGCGCACTGACGAGAACGGCTATATTGATGTGCTCGTGCGCGATCATGGCCTGGAGCCAGGCTGGCACGAAGTGCGTATCGACGTTCCTTCTGGCAGGCCCGCCACCGCGCATGTTCTAGTTATCGCCCCGGGCACTGAGGTGGGGCTGGTATCCGATATTGACGATACCGTCATGGTCACCATGCTCCCGCGCGCGCTCACCGCCGCTTACAACTCTTGGTTCCTCCACACTGATGCCCGCAAACCGGTGCCCGGCATGTCATCTTTCTATTCTTCTCTCCGCGAAAAGCACGGCCAGGAGATGCCGGTGTTCTATTTGTCCACAGGCGCTTGGAATACTTTCCCCGCGTTGGTGGATTTCATGGAGCGCCACGGCCTACCGAAGGGCCCGATGCTCCTGACCGACTGGGGGCCAACCCCGACCGGGCTTTTCCGTAACGGGCAGGCGCATAAGAAGGTGCAGCTGCGCAACCTGATTATTGATTTCCCGGACATCAAGTGGGTCCTCGTGGGCGACGATGGCCAGCACGATCCGCTTACCTACGGCAACATCGCCGTGGAGCACCCGGATCGCATTGTAGGTGTGGCCATTCGTGAGCTCACTCCAGGCGAACACGTGCTGGCCCACGGCACTGCCTCCCCTATCGAGCCTGCTCAGGGCTCCGGTGTAGCTCGCGTGCCGTGGATTACCGGCTCCGATGGCTACGAGTTGCGCAAGGAGTTTGAGGCTGGCGGATTCTCCCAATAGTGGGAGTTACATCTCGAATTCCTCGCCGAGGCGGAAGTAGGTGGCCGGCCCGCCGCCGCGACCGATGATATCCGCAGCTGCGGTATCAAACAGGCCGTCCACCAGCAACGACTTATCGATGTGCACGCCCACTACCTCGCCGAATACCATCCACGTGTCTGTCTCTGCTCCGGACGCGAGCCGGAGACGTTCGATCTGGGTCAGGCGGCACTCGAAGCTAGCACGTGCGGCGTCGACAAGCGGCGGTGCGACAAGGCGGGCAGGTCGTTTGGCCAGGCCAGCGACCTCGAACTCGTCTACTTCCGGTGGGAGCTGCGCGGAGGTTTTGTCCATTGCTTCGCCGAGTGGGTGCGTGACTAGGTTCCACGTGAATTCGCCTGTGGCCTCGATGTTGCGGACGGAATCTTTGTATCCGATGCTCGCGAAACCGACGATAGGCGGGCGGCGGTTGAATACATTGAAGTAGCTGTACGGCGCGAGATTCGGCGTGCCGTCAGGCGCAAGCGAAGAAATCCAGCCGATGGGGCGCGGCGCAATAATGGCGTTGACCGGCGAGTATGGCAGGCCGGTCTCCCCGGTGGGCTCATAAAAGTGGTAGTCCGTCATGGGGTCGAGGGTAGTCTAGTCGCATGCGTCGCCTCACGATCCCAGTCCTCGCCGCCCTGCTTACCGTCGCCACCCCGGCGCACGCCCAGCTGCCCGGTGGCATGAACCTTCAATCCATCGCGGGCGAAACCATCTCCGTTCCCGCAGGTCAGACGACCACTGTGGATCTTGGCTACCCAGTCCAGGCCTCTTATTCGGGAGGCGGCTGGCAGGTATCCTCTGCGGGCACCGCCGTCACCGTCACCGCGCCTGCGTCCGGCTCG
Source organism: Staphylococcus chromogenes (assembly GCA_032468405.1). Lineage (GTDB taxonomy): Bacteria > Actinomycetota > Actinomycetes > Mycobacteriales > Mycobacteriaceae > Corynebacterium. The sequence goes on along the minus strand of JAUDUO010000006.1, from coordinate 209,647 downwards.
GCCGCCGTACCCGTCACCGTCATGGGGCAATCCGCCACCATCAATTTAGTCGCTGAGCAGGGCGCTTCCGTGCCCACCGAGCTTAACGACGCCCCTCCTGCGGCGGGCAACGCCCCCGCAGCACCGGCTGCGCCGGCGGCACCCAAAGCTCCTGCAGCCCCTGCGACTCCCAAAGCGCCAGCCGCACCAGCCGCGTCTCCCGCCGGTGACGTCGATCGAAGTGGGGCCGAGCAAATTGCTTTGGATGCCAAGATTGAGGGCAACCGGATCGTCGCAAAGCTTGGACTTATGCAGGCGGTGAACCTGCAGTCCAAGTTCGGGGGAACGTCCACGGAGGGCACGAAACTGCGCTACTTGAATGTCGATGGGCAGGAAATCAAGGGAGTAAAGCGGGAGATCAATAAGGAGCAGCGGACCCTGACTTTGACCTACCCCGAAGGCAAAACTCCGGACAATCCCTTCGTGATGGAAGCGATCAAGGACGGCAAGTCCATCGCTGTCGTGACGCTCACGGATCCAAATGTGGCAGCCGCGAAGCCCACCGATCCAGCGAAAAGCCCCGTGCAGGAGCCAACGGTGGAGACGTCGAATGACTCGCGAAAGATCGGGATGTATGCGTTGGGTGGCGTAGGGCTCTTAATGCTTTTAGCGCTTGTTGGCGGGCTTCTGGGGCGCAGGAAAAAGCACTGACTTTAAATTTATTCTGAACACCTTTTACCCCATTGAACAATCCAGCGTTTCGCCAGGATGACCTCGAGTTTTTCATAGCTGAAGGCATGTAGTGTGAAGTTCATTGATATCCCACTAATAAGAAAGGTTATCAGCATAGCCTGCCAACTGCCGTTATCGTGGGGCTCATGACTACCGACTCCCCAGCTAACAAACCACTTCCCGGCGCACCGTCGTCCATCACTCCCGAAAAGAACGAGCCAACCAGCCCACGTGGCCCGATTCCACCAAAGCCTGACCAGCAAGGCCCAGCCCCTGTGACTCCAACTGGCTGCCCAGTCCACGCCCAACCAGCCGATATGGCTGAGCAGGGCGAATTCCACACCACCCAACAGGGCGCGCGAATCAATGACACCGACCATTCCCTCAAGGCCGGCAAGCGTGGCCCGCTGCTCATGCAGGATCATCACTTCCGCGAGAAGATCACCCACTTTGACCACGAGCGCATCCCAGAGCGCGCAGTTCACGCGCGTGGCGCGGGCGCACATGGCGTATTTAAGGCCAACGGTGCTGCTGCCAAACTGACCCAGGCGGGCTTCCTGCAAAAGGACGTAGAAACCCCAGTCTTCGTGCGTTTCTCCACGGTGCTTGGCTCCCGCGGTTCCGCGGACACGGTTCGCGATACGCGCGGTTTTGCCACGAAGTTCTACACCTCCGAGGGCACTTTCGACCTCGTCGGTAACAACATGCCGATCTTCTTCATCCAGGACGCCATCAAGTTCCCTGACCTCATTCACGCTGGCAAGCCACACGCTGATCGAGAGATCCCGCAGGCGCAGAGCGCGCACGACACCTTCTGGGACTTCGTTACCCTCCACACCGAAGCCACCGCGCACACCCTGTGGAACATGTCCGACCGTGGCATTCCACGTTTCCTGCGCACGATGGAAGGCTTCGGCATTCACACCTTCCGCCTGATCAATGCCGACGGTGAGACGTGCTTGGTGAAGTTCCACTGGAAGCCAAAGGCCGGCGTCCACTCCATGATCTGGGAAGAAGCCCAGCTCACCGGCGGCATGGATCCGGACTTCCACCGTCGTGACCTCGCCGACAACATCGAGGCCGGCAACTTCCCACAGTGGGACCTCGGCGTCCAGGTGTTCCCGGACACCGACGAGGAAACCTTCGAGGGCATTGACCTGCTGGATCCAACCAAGTTCATCCCAGAAGAACTCGCTCCGGTGCAGATCATTGGCACGATGACGCTCAATGCCAACCCAACCAACTTCTTTGCCGAGACCGAGCAGGTCGCGTTCCACCCAGGCCACCTCGTCCCGGGCATCGACCTCACCAACGATCCACTGCTCCAGGGCCGACTCTTTTCCTACCTGGACACGCAGCTTTCCCGCCTCGGTGGCCCAAACTTCTCCCAGCTGCCGATCAACCGTCCACACGCGCCGGTCAATGACAACTTCCGCGACGGCATGCATCAGTCCGCCGTTCACGGTGGCGCGCCGTACAACCCGAATTCCGTCGGTGGCGGCTGCCCGTTCATCGCCGGTGAGGCAACACTGATCGACGTCCCACAGTCCGTCCAAGGTGAGTTCACCCGCGAGAAGCCAGCATCGTTTGATGATCACTTCTCCCAGGCCACCCTCTTCTACCGCTCCCTCACTCCAGTCGAGCAGGAGCACGTCGCGAAGGCCTACACCTTCGAGCTCGGCAAGTGCTACGAGCAGGCCATCAAGGAACGCGCCCTCGGCGTGCTGGTCCGCATTGATGACGACCTCGCCGCTACCGTCGCCAAGGGCCTCGGCCTACGCAAGCCCGCCAAGGCAGAGGTTGCCGATGTCACCCCATCCCCTGCGCTGTCCCAGCTCGGCAAGACCTGGCCTATCGACGGCCGCCAGGTGGGCATCCTCACCACGGCAGCCTCCGACCCCGCTGCTGTGCAGAAGGTGGTTGATACCCTGCACGCGAAGAAGCTGACCCCGGTGGTAATTTCTGAGCATGGTGGCAAGCTGGGCGAAGTCACCATCTCCCGCACTTACGCCACCACGCGTTCTGTCGAATTCGATGGTCTGCTCGTAGTGGACAAGCCCGATGTAGTAGAGGCTGACCTGCTGGTTTCCGAGGCCGAGCGCCACTTCAAGCCGGTTGGCACGGATGCTGACAAGCTGGCAGAGCAACTAGCGAAGCACCGCACCTGGGAGCAGTAGTGCCACAGTTCCACCTCGTAGCTAACCCACGGGCGTGGTGGCGGCCGATCGCCGAGCTTTTTGCGTTAGCGCTGTTCTTCTTCGTGGGATTCTTAGCGCTCATGCTGGCGATCGACTCGCTTGCGGGCGAGATGTCCGATGAGGTCGGCGGAACAATCGCGTTCCTAGCATTCGTACCCGCGCTGTGGGTGGCTGTGAAAGGTTGCGGGCATCGGCCGTTTAGCCAGCTCATCTCGGCCGAAGGGCGCTGGTCCTTCGCGCAGCACAACATTGCCCTCCCAATTGTCGGCGGGGTCTCCGTCGCATCAATTGTGCTAGGCACAGCGGTGCTGGGGCCTCATTGGAGCGTCGAATCTTTGCCATTCGCGCTGTTCTTCCTCCTGATGACGCCGGTGATGGCCTTCGCTGAAGAACTATTGTTTCGCGGTTGGTTCCCGCAGTTCCTCGGGACCTGGATTCGCTCCGGTCTGGTGTGCTTCCTACTGCCTGTGCCACTTTTCGCCTGGATCCACCAACCATCCAGCGCTTTAGGCTGGGTGGGCTACCTGGTTTCCGGTACCTGTTACGCTCTGCTCGCCTGGCGTGCCCAGAGCCTGGTGGCATCTAGCGTGCTGCATGCAATGTCTAATGTGACTCTCTTTATTTTGAACGCGCTGACGGGATATCAACTGCAAGAAGCCGAGCCAATGCTGGTAGCCAAAACGATTGTGCTGGCGATTACCGCCGCACTGATCTACTGGAGGCTCTCGCCCCGCGCTCGCCGTTAAATGCCTTTGAAGTGACCCAAAACTTGCCAAGGCGGGTCATTTCAAAGGCATTCTTTATCGGCTGGCGCGGTCCATGAAGTGTTGGATCCTTCGCCTCAACTCCGGTATATTCCGCATTTGCCCCGCCGTCACCCGCACTGGTTCCCAGCCTTGCATTCTTAGCTGCTGCAGAACCTCTGAGTCGTGGTCTCGCTGCGCTCGCTGCAGGTGGTGTTCACCATCATAAAACAAAGCTACCTTGGAATCTTCATCCGCCAGGTCTGCGGCCGTGAGTTTGACGCCGTTGGAGCGCTGGAAAACGCGCTGGGAAACCCACTCAGCGAGGTCCCGCACTGCCAGGCGAAGGTGTGTTTCGGGAGGGGAATCAGCACCCGGGTCACTGAACGCCCACATCTCTTTCAAGAGCTGACGCCGAATTCGTTTCCGGCCCGCAGCCTCAAGATCCTCCCATGTCAAACTTGCATATTTCCGCGCGGCGTCAATCACTTGGATGATGCGGATCTGCTGCCATTTCATGCCAGGGATGTTGGGCACCCACCAGGAGGCGGACCCGGTTTCGATGGCTCTTATAGCGTCCACCACTGAATCTGCCACTGGCACTACCCGCAGCTCACCGATGTTGTCACACGGAGGCAGCGCAGACACGCGACGTGGGATCGCATTAAATTTATGATCGCGAGTGGCATTAGTCGAGGTAGTCCAGAAGGAAATGGGCGTCAGCGGATCTATGTGCGGAACTCCACGGGCATGCAAAGCAGCAAACCCGGATATTGCGCAGTTCGGGAAGATTTTTTGTATGGCTAATGCCCGCAACTCTAAAGGCCATTTATGCGGAGACGATGTTTCTAGCAGGGAATTAGGTACATAAAGGCCGTGTGCGATCCGGGAGAAATGGCGCTTCAGACAGCGTTGGGAAATTTTTAGTGTCTTGGCTTCGGACAGGACGATTGGGGTGGCGTCAAAATTAAAAGTGTTCACACTTATTTAGACTGTTTGAACCACCCGAACGGTTCCCGAGGACGTCAACTCTTCGGTTTTATGCCTTTGAAGTGACCCAAAATTTGCCAAAGCGGGTCATTTCAAAGGCATTCTGCGCTCAAGTTCTCCAAGTAGCCGGAGAACCCGCCCGGGGTGCGGTCGGATTCGCGGGTTGAGGTGCTGACGGGGTCCTCAGCAATCCGGGCGATCGCATAGCCACGCTGCTCAAACTCTTTCACCAGCGCCACGTCCTCGGATTCCTTAGTGAACGGGAATCCTCCCACCTCTAGGTAGGCGCTGGCACTAAAGCTCAAGTTGGTGCCATGAACGTGCGGATGTCCGGGGCGAGCCTGGTAGCGAGCCTCATAGGCCGCGATCAACTCAGGCGGGGTACCACCCCAATCCGGTGCGACGGTCCCTGCCACCACATCAGCTGACGAAGCGTAAGACAAATGCGTCTGGATCCAGGACGGAGGCACGAGGCTATCGGCATCCGTGTTGAAGATCCAAATGTTTTCCTTGGGAACATCCCGCAGAATCACCAAACCAGCGGTGATTCCGGCGTGGCGCGAGCGTCCCACCGCAGCGAAAGAAAACTCTAAGGCGTGCAAGTCATGCGATAAGCGGTCCAGAATCAAAGCCGTGTGGTCGCTGCATTTGTCGAGGGCAACGACGACTTCCACGTGGACGTCGCTAAGCTGCGCGGCGGTAAAAACAGCATTGAGGCAGGCCTCGATGTGCTCCTCTTCATCGTGGGCTGGGATCGCGACGAGCGCGTGCGTATACCGGCTCATCGCACCACCCATTTGCCTTCGGAAAGGCGGATTGCGCCCGCAGCTTCGAATTCGTCGAGCCAGCCCTGCATTGGCCACTTGCCCCATTTCTCCTGGAAGTAATTTGCGTTTCGCACGATGTCAGCCAGGTGCTCCCACGGCGGCCTCGACACCGGATGCCACTGGTGATAGGCGTGTGCGCCGCCGCACCACCGCATCGGGATGCCGTGGGCCCGCAGCTGCCAGCCGAAGTCCGTGTCTTCGCCGCCGTAGCCGGTGAATCCTTCATCAAAACCGCCGAAATCCGCGCGGCAGCGTCGCCACAAGGCCGCGGGGAGGGCGAAGGATAGCGACCAAAAAAGGTCATATTCCTGCTCGGTGGCTAGGGGATTGTCGCCGGCCCGCGGGTTCGGACGCACTTCGTGCGGCGCGGTCAGCTCGGCAAGTTGGTGCAGGTCAGCCCCCTCGGGCAGGTAAGTGACCGGCCCGCTGAGCACAGCGCCGAGGTCTACTGCGTAGCGGTCCAGCAGCTCCGGCCCCGGTAGACAATCGGCGTCTAGAAACACGACCGCATCCCCGCGAGCCGCCGCCCAGTCTCCGGCCAGGTTGCGCGCCTGCGCCAGGTTCGGGCGCGCGCCCGCCAGCTTTGCGACGCACTCCACTCCGGCCGGAATCTGCGTTTCCGCAGATAGCGCCACCATGCCGTGCTCCACCGCAGGCCAGTACCGTTGTAAGACAGCATGCTGGGTATGCACTCGGTCAATGCGCGCTTGGTTCGCGAGCGTCACCACTACTGGCCGCATTGCGCCACCTCGTGAATCACCCTGGCTGCTCGCTCGGCAGCACCGACTGTTTGCCATGCTGACCAGTCTGTTTTCTCCCTAGCTGCTTGCAAAGTAGCGGGAATGTCAGACGGGATGTCACGCACAACTGTGGCAAGTCCCAGGGATTCCAGCGCCCGGGCGTTGGCTTCCTGTTCGCCGAAGGGCCGTTCCTCTGGGATGATGATCGCGGGGGCGCCAGCGGTGGCGATGTCCGCGATGGAGTTTTGGCCGGCCGCTGCCACGACCAGCCCGGCGCCTTGCAGGTAAGGCATGGGATTAGCCACCTGGTTCTGGCCGCCCAATACGCGCGCGGGGAGCTGGGCGGCGAATTGCGGCAGAAGTTCTCCGCCGCCGCGACCTTGCAGCACCACGATCTCATCGCCACGGCTTCCCAATAAGGAAGGATCGGCCTCGAACTGGCTGATGCCGCCGACGGCGTGGAGCTTAGTCTCAAACCGCCTTAGGTGCGCAGGGGTCTCTAGCGCCGATGGCCAGGCGGCGATGAGGGCGCTGGCCTGGGAATAGGCCAGCTGGTGTGGCGCGTCGACGCGGTGGCCGGGCATCGCCACGCAGATCACGGGGATGCCCAACAGTCGGACGAAACAAGCAACTTCTACCGAGGTGTCTACATAGAATGCAGCCGGTCGGTGCTCGTGGATCCACGCGGCGATCGTAGCCATGCGTTCGGTGAAACCAGGTACCCCGAGCGGTGCCCAATGCAAGGTGTCTCCGGCGGTGGCATCGCGGGCGTCGTCGCCGACGTCGAGGGGAAGGGATACGTCTGCGCCTGGTGCGGAGGACAAAATGACGGCGTCGTCCAACCAGCGGGCGATCGCCCGACAGCGGTTGAGATGCCCTGAGCCCTGGTGATGAGCGTACATGCCGATCATGCAATCACCTGCGCAAAGAGCTCCGTATAGCGGGCCGCAAACCGGCTAAGGCTGAAGTTGTCCAAAGCCCAGCGCGCGGTGTCCTCCCGGTCGGCAGCCGCTGCCACCTGCAGTGCCCGGGCCAGCCCCTTGGCGTCGCTGGCGAGGCGATCTGGGAACTCGGACAGGATTTCCGCTACCCCGCCACGGGCAAGAGCTGCTACAGGAGTGCCACAGGCCATGGCTTCGATGACGACCAGCCCAAAAGGCTCCTCCCAGTCCGGGGTGACCACGCATACCTTGGCATGAGCAACCTCCTGGGCCAGCTCCGCATGGGAGAGCTCGCCGAGCCAGGTCAGGTCATCGCCGAGGCGAGGGCGCAGCTCGTCGTCGTAGTAGTTGGGCGAACCGACGCGACCGGCGATCCGGAGGGCGAGGCCGGCCTTCCGGCAGGCATCGATAGCGATGTGCAGGCCCTTTTCTGGCACGATACGTCCGAACCAGATAGCTGCCTCGCCGCCAGGGCCGGGCCGCCACAGGGTTTCGTCGACGCTGTTGGGCAGGATGTGCGCCGGCTCGGGTAGCTGCCACGATGCAGCGGTAGCACGACTGACCGCGGTAAAAATTCCGGCAGGATGCGGGCCGGGGCGCCCGGATGCCCGGTTGATTCCGTCCTGGACCTCGACGAACCCTGGCGTGTGCAGAGTGGTGACCATCGGCAGCGGGTGCTCGCCGAGGAACAGGCCAGGGTGCAGGCTGTTGTTGTGGATGACGTCAATCTCGCCCGCAGCCACCGCCTGTTCGAGGTGTCCGCGCAACCGCACAAAGGCATTGTCTTCTAGTTCGCGTTGGCCCGGCGGGTAGGTGTGGTCGGTTTCTTGGTCTTCGTAGCCGGTCCAGTCAACACCAGGAAATTCCCATTCAGCGCGATGCCCATCGGAGCCCCGCACCGCATAGAGGTCAACGCGATGGCCGTGGCGTCGAAAAGCAGCGCGGGCAGTGGCGCAGAACGCCTCCAAGCCGCCCGGGTACGGCTCGCGGACCGGAAATCGTGAGGGCGCGACGAGGGCGATCGCGAGTTTAGGGCCGCTGAGCTCCTGGTACATCTCAGCGTGCAGCTTTTCGACGGCGCGCGCCTGGGCCACCCGATCACCCTGGAATGGGATTCGTGGCAGCGTGGCCAGCTCGGCGGCGATCTCGGCGGCGCGAGTGCCATCGCCGACTGGGTATTCACGGATCGCCTGGGGATCGTCGGCCTGGTCGGCGTAGCAGCCGATGTTCGGGGCGAGCACGTAAGCGCCGAGGTCACGGCACATTTCCAGCCAGCCGGAGTGCGTGCCGCGGATGTAGGGCAGGATCACGACCTGGCAGCGAGCAATAGTGCTGTGGAGGGTGGCATCATCCATCGGGGCATGGATGTGCACGGTGATGCCGTCGAGGCCTGCCAGCGCGGTGATCAGGGGGTGATCGCGCTGATCCTCGTGGACGAACACGGTCAGGGACTGCCGAGCGGAGAAGTCTTGATAGAACTGCAGGTCAGTGATGGTGTTTGCCCGAAGGGACTTGAGAAAGATTGCCACCTCATGCTCGGGGGCGGGCAGCGGATTCGGTACATCATTCGGCGGGACGATTGCCGGGTGCGGGACGACATCAATGCTGCGAGCTGGCACCTGGAATTCGGCCACCAGGCGATCTCGTGCGGCGCTGGTGAGGGTGAGGATGCGGGCGGCGTCGGCAAGCAGCAGGCGCAGGAGCTCGTGGAAGTCGGTTTGGTTTTCGAGGTGCGGGTTATCGATGTCGTGCACCGTCACCACCAGCGGAATGCGGCGCGCGCGAAGGATCCCCAGGAACTCCTGCATCTGCTCGCGGCTAAGGTGCTCAAAGCCGAAGTGCACGTGCACAACCTCAGGATTGTGGTCTTCCCACCACTGCGGCTCGAATGCTGGATGGGGCCACCACGGATCGGGCTCGGGCAGCGTTGGGGGCGAGGTCCGCATCACGGCCTGCGGGTAGGGATGACCAGCCGGAATGGAAAGCAGCGCCACTTATGAACACCCCCTCCGGTAAAATGAAAAACCTAAGATTCCACGCTGAGTATATACCGATAGTGGAACATACGTGCGGTGAACAACGTCTGGAAAGGAGCACTGGTGACGAGCCTGCGCGAAGTAACCCCGCGCCACCACCACTACGCCACGTTTTACCAGCTCGAATCCCCGCCCACCCCGGCGGCAAGGCCCCGCGTCGCAGTCATTGGCAATTGCCAGGCAGAGTCCTTGCGCATTTTGCTAGACAGCACCGGCGCCATCTCTTCCTTCCGTATCCCGCCCATCCACGAGTGGGAGACTGACGACCTCCCCTTTGTCCGCGCCGCCTTGACGCAGACGGATGTCTTGGTCATGCAGCAGGTCCGCGCCGATTACCGCGGCCTGCCGATTGGCACTGCGCAGCTCGCGCGCCTACTTCCCGCTCACGCCCGCATACTGCGCTTTCCGGTGTTGCGTTTTGACGCCCTCCACCCCTACCTCGCCATCATCCGGCCACCAAGCGACCCCGGCCTCAATCCGCCCATTGTTCCGTATCATGACCTGCGCATACTGGCTCGAGCGGCAGGTCTGAGCCAGCCGCGCGCGGTACCAGCGGAGGCCTATGGGGACTGCGCCCGAGTGAATGTGGCGGAGCTCGCCCGGCGGGAAGCCCGCGACGGCATCGTGGTCATGTCCGATTACCTGGAAACGAACCCCGTGTGGCACACCCTGAACCATCCAGACAACGCGACCCTAGCGGAATTGGCGCGCCGCGTCTTGCGTGCTCTCGCGGTCGACGGGGAGGTCTCTCCCCCGGCGGATCGAGAAATGCTGGGTCGGCTGCAGGCCCCAATCCTGCCAGCTGCTGCCGCTGCGCTGGGGGTTTCTGCGCGCCGACCGGAGTGGCTGCAAGATGGCAAGCCCATTCCGCAGGCCGACATCAACGCCGCGCATCTCGCCTTCTACGCCGCCCACCCTGAGGCCGTCGCCGCGGGGTTGCAACGTCATTCCACTCGGCTCAACACCTTAGGATTCTCGCAATGACCAAGCTGGTACATGTCATCATCGGCCCCGAGCAGCACGGTGTGGTCGAGTACGCGATCCGGTTGCACGAGCAGGTGGGTGGCCCCCTCGTGCGGGCCGACACCGTAGCCGATCTGCCCGCGGAGCTGCCCGCCGGCCCCATCCACCTCACGTTTACGGACCATCTGTTCGGCTCCTCCCCCGATTCCGCCGTCACTGCAGCGCTGGGCCTCGCCGCCGGCCGCGCACTCAGCGTGTCCTGTCACGATATCCCCCAACCCGAAGAGGGTGCCGAGCGCTTTGCCCGTCGCGCCGCTGCTTATCGACGCCTCGCGGCATCGGCCGAACTCCTGGTAGTCAATTCGCACCACGAGGCCGCATTCTTTGCCCCGGGACAAGCCGAAGTCGTACACCTCCCACTCACTGTCGCGCCCGCAACAACGGTGGATCCAAACCCCTCCACGGTAGGAATCTTGGGCTATATCTATCCCGGCAAAGGCCACGAAGACATTCTGCGCGCACTCGCCGGCACGGGCATGTCCCTGCAGGCCCTAGGCAAGTACGCCACTGGGCACGAAGATCTAGGCGATTCCCTTAACAAACTTGCCGCGGACGTGGGAGTTTCCTACTCCGCCACCGGCTTTATCCCCGACGCCGACTTGCACGCACACATGCAGCGCATCGGCGTTCCGGTCTGCGCGCATCGGCATTTTTCCGCCTCCGGCTCCCTGATGCAATGGCTCAGCATTGGTAGAAAGGTGCTGGTCAGCGACAGCGCATACTGCAGGGAACTGGCCGATATCTGGCCCGATTTCATCATTCCGGTTCCCGTCGACTCCTGGGCCGAAACGCTCCGCAACCTCCCCCATGACTTCGCCAGCCCACTCACCCCACCGACCAACTGGACCTGGGCCGAGGTCAGCAATCGCTACCGAGAACTGTGGAGCAACCCGCCGTTTGAACTGTCCGGAAACCACCTGCCCGCAGGCGCGGCACGCTGGCCACACGTCAGCGTGATCATCCCCTATTTCGAGAATCAATCCGACCTCGATGTGCTGCTTACGGCACTGGCCAACCAGGACTACCCCGGGGAAGTAGAGATCATCGTTGCCGATGACGGCTCCCGGGAAGCCCCAGTTGTCCCATCATCGGTGACGGTAGTGCGCCAAGCCGATCGTGGCTTTCGCGCGGCGGCGGCCCGCAACCTGGGCGCCAGCCAGGCGCGTGGAGAAATCTTGGCATTCCTGGATGGCGACACCATCCCGCGCGCCGACTACCTGCGGGAAGCCGTCGCCGTGGCGGCGCGGGATCCGCGGGCGTTGGTCGTCGGCAAGCGCGTGCACGAGGGCGCGCAACCGGCCTGGCTGACGGAAGCCTACGCCCGCACCGCCAACCTTGCCGCGGCCGACGACACCTCGTGGCGATTCCTCATCTCCGCGGTGCTCACCTGCGGGCGAGACTTCTTCGAGCGGATCGGTGGCTTCGACGCATCTATGGTGGGCTACGGCGGTGAGGACTGGGAATTCGCCTGGCGGGCATGGAACGCGGGCGCAATCTTCCGGCACGTCCCTGCTGCGATAGCTGAGCACGCCGATCCGGATTGGGGTGCTCGCGACGTCGCTGAGCCGGAGGCGGAAAAGAACGTAGAAACCGTGGCCCTCGCCCACCGGATTTCCCACCCTTTGGCACGCCCATCATGCCTGGTCACGACCCCAGACGTGGTAGTTTCCTTGCCTGAAAGCTCGTGCAACTGGCCGGCTGGCGCGTTGGAAAAAGTCATTCTCGGCTGGTTGCAATGTGGGTCGGTGACCTGCGTTGTTCCTGCGGTGCCCCCGCTGTTTTCCCACGATCCCCGCGTGCGCACCTGCCCCGTCTCAGCACGCGTTTCGGTGCAGCTTGACTTGCCGTTTATCCCCACTGACCTCGAGGAACTCTACCGAGTTGAAGAACTCGGCGGGCTGGCAGCACTGCACCTTCCCGGTGTGGCCGGCCGCTGCGGCGAAGTGACATTCGCCCGGCGCGAGGCGCTGCTGTCGTGGGGTGTTACGGTTCCCTCTAGCGTGCGCATGCTCGTACCGGGCGAGTTAGTGGATGCTCCCGTGCGGTTGGAGCGGTTGTTTGCTGGATGGTGACCGGTGGCATCGAAATTGTGTGCTTCATCGGTTTTGGTCACCTGCGGTTTTGCTAAAAACCGGGCCGGGAGAAGCACACAATTTCCGCGACCATCCCAGCGGGCTACTTCTTAGGCAGCTGTTCCTTCAAATCCTTCACAATTTCCATCGCACCCGTTGGGCCGAGGCCGAGGAACCAAACGTCATCGTCAACGCGGTGCGCATTGCCGGCGGCTACTGCAGGAATTGCTTTCCAACCGGAGCTCGACACAACAGCGGTTTCTCCAGTGGCATCGGGCTTGCCGTAGGAGCTGTAGAAAATGATGGAGCCGTTCGCCTTATCGATCGTCTCAGGTGAAATCTCCACCGCGAGTTCATCAAAATCCTGCTCGGCCGGACGCGCCAGCCCGGCATCGCGCAAGATGACGCCGATCAGGGACTTGTGCCCGTAAAGACGCAGCTTGCCTGGCATGAAGCGAACCAGGGAAACGGTGGTGCCGTCCGGCACGCTCGCCCCAAGGCCACTTACCGCAGCGGCATACTCGTTGAGCTTAGCTTCGGCTTCTTTTTCCATACCGAGCGCTTCGCCGGCGAGCAGGAAGTTTTCCTTCCACGGGAAACCCGGGCGAATGGAGAAGACGGTCGGGGCGATCTCCGAAAGCTGTGGGTAGAGCTTGTCAGCGCGTAGCTGGCTGCCTAGAATCAGATCCGGCTTGAGTGCCGCGATGGCTTCCACGTTCACTTCGTTGATCGTGCCCACGGTCTGCACGTCTTTGACGCGATCCGCAAGGTAGGACGGCACCGGGTTCGCGCCCTTCGTGGTGGTCATGCCCACTGGGGTGATGCCGAGAGAAAGCACGGAGTCCAGTTCGCCGCTTTCCAGTACCACCACGCGCTGTGGCTTCGACTTGATCTCGGTGGTGCCTGCCGCGTGGGTGATGGTGCGCGGGAATCGACCCGGCGCGGCATCGCTGCCGAACTTCGCGGTTTCCGAGTCTGCGGTGCTGAACTTGGCGCCGCCGGTGGCGACATCCTTGTTACCTAGTCCCGCGTTGTCTTGTTTGTCAGGAGCACACGCAGTGAGCGTCACGAGCAACGCAATCGCGCAGAACACTGCCGCGATGCGCGCTGAAAGGGAATGAGTTAGGGTCATGAATGTAGGTTAGCCTAACCTCGAAAATCTGCGGTAATCTGAAGCAATGCTTGCTGCTCGTAACCGATTACCCCTCGCAGCGGTGCTCGCTGTCGCAGTCATCGCACTGAGCTTATCGACGCTCCTCAGCGTGGCCATCGGCGCCCAAAAAATTCCGCTTGCCGATATCGGCACTGCACTGACGCACCCCGACTCCAGCAGCAATAGTACGGTCGCTTCCATCTTGTGGGATCGGCGCATCCCGCGGACCTTGGTCGCCTTGTGCGCGGGGATGTCTTTGGGGGTGGCCGGCGCTTTGGCCCAGGCCCTTACACGAAACCCCCTGGTAGATACTGGTGTCTTGGGAATCAATTCGGGCGCAGCCTTCGCGATTGTGTGCGGCCTCGCGGTAGGCCTCAACGATGCCCCGTTGACGCTGTTTGGTCTCGCGCTGCTGGGCGCCCTTGTCACTGGCTGTGGGGTGTACGTGTTGAGCAGGTCGCACGCTGGCGCCAAGGGCGCGGACCCCGTGCGATTGGTGCTGGCCGGTGTGGCGTTAAGCGCGATTCTCGGCGGGGTTGGAGACGGCCTCGCACTCGTCAACCCGCAGGCCTTCGATCGTCTGCACGCGTGGATGGTCGGCAGCGTTGACGTGGGAAATTTCCAGCCGGTGTGGCTCGCTGCAGGCGGGCTCGTGGTCGGTCTCGCGGTGGCAGCTGGGGCGATTCGCGGGCTGTCCGCCTTGCAGCTGGGCGATGAAATGGCTGCGTCCCTCGGGGCATCCCTTGCCAAGACTCGGTTGCTTGCCTTCGCCGGCGTGGTGTTGCTGGCAGCCAGCGCGACGGCGGCCGCTGGGGTTTTTGTTTTCCTGGGCCTGCTTGTGCCGCATATTGCCCGGTGGTTGGTTGGGCCTTCGTTTGGCCGCCTCGTCCTCGTGTCGGCGTTGCTCGGGCCGTTGGTGCTGGTGCTTGCCGATGTCCTCGGGCGCATCATCATGCCTGGCGAGTTCCCGGCCGGCGTGGTGGTGTCCTTCATTGGCGCGCCATTCTTGGTCGCCTACGCCCAGACCCGCCGGACGGAGATCTGATGCGTGCTGCGGTTGTTTCGTGCGCGTTGTTCGCGGTTGTCCTCGTTGCGTCTTTCGTGGCGTTGGCGTTGCCCGGTGCGGGCATGTCGGTGGGCAAGGCGTGGGGTGCGCTGACTGGTTCGGAGTTGGGCCTGGCGCGGATCGTCGTCACGCAATGGCGTGCGCCCCGGGTGCTGATGGCGGTACTGGTGGGCGCGGCGCTCGGCATCGCGGGTGCGCTGTTTCAGGCGTTGACGCGCAACCCGCTCGGCTCGCCGGACATCATCGGCTTTTCCACGGGCGCTTATTCCGGCGTGATCGTAACGATGCTCCTCGGATACACCGGCTTCCACTTCCAGGCGCTCGGCGCGTTGCTCGGCGGCGGGGCGACGGCCGCCGTGGTGCTGGCCTTTTCGTTGCGCGCGCGTATCGACGGCCTACGCATCATCCTCGTAGGCCTAGGCATTTCCGCAATGCTCTCGGCCCTTAACCGTTGGCTGATTGCGCGGGGCGACCTGGAGACCATGATGTCCGCAGCTAGTTGGGGCGCGGGTTCCTTGAATGGCATTCGCTGGCCGCTGGCGGGCCCGGCCTGCATCGTGCTAGCGGTAGCCGTGCTGCTCGCGCTGCCGCTGCGCAGGCACCTCGATATCCTGGCGCTTGGTGATGACACCGCCACCGGGCTGGGTTTGCCCGTGAATCGGCTCAAGCTGGTATTGCTGCTGGTGGGAATCCTCTTGATTTCCGTGACCACGGCGATCGCCGGGCCGATTTCCTTCGTGGCGCTCGCCGCGCCACATATCGCCCAGGGCCTGACCCGCAGCGCTCGCACGCCTCTGCTGCCTGCGGCGTTGGTGGGGGCGGTGTTGCTGCTACTCGCAGACATCCTCGCCCAACGCGCTTTTCACCCGGTGCAGCTGCCGGTGGGCCTCGTTACGGTTGTCATCGGTGGCGCCTACCTGCTTTACCTCATCTCCCGCGCGCAAAGGAAGACTTCATGACTGCCCTACACACCTCAGACGTCACCCTCGCCTGGGACAACAACGTCATCTGCCGTGAGCTGTCTGTCGCGATCCCCCGTGGCCAGTTCACCGCGATTATCGGGCCGAACGGCTGTGGCAAATCCACCCTGCTGAAGAGTTTCGCGCGCATCTTGAAGCCCCAATCCGGCACGGTCTTTTTGGGAGACTCTCCCCTGACCTCGCTAGCCTCCCGCGACATCGCGCAACAACTTGCGCTCCTGCCGCAAACCACGGTTACCCCGCCGGATATCACCGTTGCCGAACTCGTCCGGCGCGGGCGCTACCCGCACCAAACGCTGCTGCGCCCCTGGTCCGAAGCCGATTCACAGGCAGTTGCAGCCGCCATGAGCGCCGCGCAGGTGTCAGAGATCGCCGATGCCCGCGTCTCTGAGCTTTCCGGCGGTCAACGGCAGCGCGTGTGGCTTGCGATGGTGCTCGCCCAGAACACCCCGGTCCTGCTCCTCGATGAGCCCACCACCTACCTGGATATTTCCCATCAGTACGGACTCCTTGAGTTAGCCCGAGCGTTGGTCACACAGCTTTCGCGGACGGTCGTTGCTGTCCTGCATGATCTGCAGCAATCCGTGCGCTACGCCGATCACCTCATCGTGATGAAGGACGGGGCCGTCGTCGCCACCGGCGCACCTAGCGAGGTCGTGACACCTGAGCTCATCCACGACGTCTTCGGCATTACCGTCGAGGTGCACCGCATCCACGAGCAGGTGGTCATCGTTCCCGTGGGGCTCGCCGAGCCGGACGTGCGCGTGCTGGGCTAGCGCGCGGGGCGTCGAAAAGCGCGACGCAGCTTAGACACGAACCACCAGGCGCCCAGCAGGAACAGCGCGAGAATGATCAGCACGAGCGCCGGAGCGAACAGCGCGGCGCCAGTCAGGGAGGCCGCGACCACATTCTCGCCGAGCGACACGACCGGGGCACCCACGCCCACCGTGGACGCATTAACGACGGGCCGCGAGGTGGACTTCACCACGTGCATGACCAGGGAAATCGCCACGCCGATGCCGATCGCGACCCACGTCTTCGGATCCTGGAACACCGAGCCGGACGTGGCAGTGTCCTGATCGAGGACAGAGGCGAACATCAAGCCGCCCGAGGTCGGGCGAAACACCGTCTGGATGATGTCGTTGACCGAATCAACCGCCGGGATCTTATCCGCGATCAGCTCGATGACCAGCAAAACGCCCACGATGGCGAGCAAAATCGGATCCGTCAGCCACATCCAGCCCTCGGGCAGCGTCACGAAGTCGGTGTAGCGCGCGAGCAGCCCATAGGCGAGCAACGGCAAGTAAGCGTTGAGCCCCGCCGACGAAGCGAGGCCGAGTGCGGTGGAAAGTCCCATGGGTTCACTATATGGCGGCCCGTTAAAAATTGTGTGCTTCATTGAATTTGGCCACCTGGGGTTTTGCCCGCGGAAAGGGCGACGCAAGCACACAATTTTCCCCTGAGCGGAACCGTTGAGGCGATTCAGCAGTCTAATTAAGTAGGGGGGAAAATACTGTGACACCAAAGACTTATTCAGAATTGTTGGCCTCGGGTATCGCGAAGGCGGACCTGCACAAAGATTACGTGCGCATCAGCCCAGGAATCTATCTACCTGCAAGTGAGCTAGAGCCACGAGGGCCGCGCGGGCTGCCACTTATTACGCGGGCGATTGCCCTACAAAAGCGCGCGCCGAGTTGCGTGCTTTCCGGCTGGGCTGCGCTGAAGATCTTGGGTCTGCCCCACATCAGCGATGACCTGCCCGTCCACTTTTGGACCACCACCTGCCACGCGAAACCAGACCTCAAACTGGGAACAATTCCCTTACGAGGACGACGCAGCGTGCCCGTGCAACACGTACTTTTTGAGGCGGAATCCCTGGCGGTCACCGACATCGCGACGGCCACGGTCGATTGTCTCCTTTCCCTTAAGCGACGAACCGTCAGTTGGTGGGTACCACCCATCACCGGGCTCACGCACGAGGAGGTCCGGATGATTCAAGTCCTCGACATGGTGCGGACTCATTGCCGCACGCCGCTTGCCGAGATCATCGCCGCAGCAAGGGGTCGTTTTGACGCGGGCTTTCTGAGCCGACTGCTGGCACTTTCCGACCCAGGCGCCGATTCGCCCCAGGAAACGCTGCTGCGGCTCATCGTCCGAGACCTGGCCGATTGGGAAAGCCAAGTCCCGTTTCACACACCAAACGGCCGTCTGCTCACCGCCGCAGATTTGGCCTCAAAGAAACACAAGGTGACGCTGTTCTACGACGGCGAGCATCACCTAGCCCGCGGCCAACGCGATTACGACACCGAGGTGGTGCAACTTCTGCGGATGATGGGCTGGGAACCCATCCGGATCACCAGCGGGCAACTGCGCAATCCTCACCTGCTGCGGCAACGGATCTTGAAGTTTCTCAGCTAAATTGTGTGCTCCCGCCGACTGCTTTCGGCGCAAATCCCCAGGAACGCCAAACGGCGGAAGCACACAATTTCATCGCTTTGGCTTCTCAAGCGGGATCGCTGAGCTTTTCCTCCCGAAGCACCCGAGCCTTGGGGCACGCTCCTAGCAGGACGTCATTGATCGCGTACTCCAGCGAATCAAAAGCATCCTGACCGCCACTAACTGCCTCTACCTCCTGTGCTCCTACTCGTTTCAAATAGGCGCCGCCAAAGAGGATGCAGCCGTCTTCGACCAAGCTATCCGCGGCCATCTCGGCCCACCGCGCCTCAGTAAGTCCGGGTGCGGACAACACGATTCGATACAGCTGGTCATCGTTGTGGTTATCCCACCACTCATCGCTGGCTTCCCAATGCATTGACATACCGCCCACGGTAGCGCCTCCGCGAAATTGTGTGCTTCTCCCGGCAGGTTTCGGAGCAAATCCCCAGGAAGGCGAAACGGATGAAGCACACAATTTCCCTAGACTTGTTTATATGAGCACTCCAGTCATCGTGGTAGGTACCGGCCTCGCCGGACTCGTTGCAGGTTATGAGGCAGCCAAAGGCGGCCGGCACGTTATCTTCCTGGAACAGGAAAACCGCAACAACCTCGGCGGACAGGCCTTTTGGTCGCTGGGCGGACTGTTCTACGTCAATTCGCCCGAGCAAAAACTCATGAAGGTCCGGGATTCCGAGGAGCTCGCCTGGCGCGACTGGGAGAATTCCGCCCAGTACGATGACGCAGACTACGACAAATGGCCGGCTCAGTGGGGACGCGAGTTCGTCCGGTTTGCTACCCACGAAATGCGCGACTACCTGCGCGGACTCGGGTTAAACGTACTGCCCACCATCGGTTGGGCCGAGCGCGGCTCCGGGGACGCCTCCGGCCACGGCAACTCCGTACCCCGGTTCCACCTCACCTGGGGCACCGGTCCCGAGGTGGTGCGGGTATTCCGCGAACCACTCGAAGAATTCGAGCGCCAGGGGAAGGTGGAGTTCCATTTCCGCCACCGGGTCACCGCTCTCACCGTAGAAGACGGCCAGGTCGTCGGCGTCTCCGGAGATGTCCTCGCACCCGCCAGCGAGGCGCGCGGGGTGGCGACGGGGCGCGACGTCGTTAAGCAATTCACGGCGCGCGGCGAGGTAGTGGTCGCTACCGGAGGCATCGGCGGCAACCTCGAGAAGGTGCGGCAGATGTGGCCCACCGACCGCTGGGGACCGTGCCCCAAGCACCTGGTCACCGGGGTGCCGGCGCATGTCGACGGCCACGGGATCGACATCGCAGCCGCCGCGGGCGCGAACCTGGTGAACACGGATCGGATGTGGCACTACCCGGAAGGCATGATCAACCGGAACCCCATTTGGCCAGGCCACGGCATTCGAATCATTCCGGGGCCCTCGTCGGTGTGGCTGGACGCGACCGGGCGCAGGCTGCCGACCCACCTGTTCCCCGGGTCGGACAATCTCGCGGCGCTCGCGCACATCGGGCAAACCGGGCACGGGTACTCGTGGTTCGTGTTGAACCAGGCCATCGCTGACAAGGAATTCATCTTCTCTGGCTCGGAGCAGAACCCGGACCTCACGGACAAATCTTTCCGCAAGCTCGCCGGCAAACTCGGGCCCGGCACGCAGGTCGCGGTGCAGGCCTTTGAGGATCACGGCGTGGACTGGGTCATCGCATCCGACTTGGCGGCGCTTGTCGACGGAATGAACGCCCTCGGCGACGTACCAGTTGCTTTGGAGGATCTGCGCCGAGTTTTGGAAGACCGCGACGCGCAGCTGGATAACCCGTTCTCCAAGGATATCCAGGTCAATTACATCCGCACCGCCCGCAACTTCCTCGGCGATAAAATTGTGCGCTGCGCGCCACCCGGAAAAATCCTGGACCCAGCGCGCGAACCGCTCATCGCGGTACGGCTGCACGTGCTCACGCGCAAAACTCTAGGAGGCATTGAAACGGATCTGGCCGGGCGGTGCCTTCATTCGGACGGCTCCGTTATCCCTGGACTGTACGCATGTGGCGAGGCCGCAGGATTCGGCGGCGGTGGAATGCACGGCAAGAATGCGCTGGAAGGCACATTCCTCGGCGGTTGCATCCACTCCGGCAAACGAGTTGGGGAGGAATTGGCTGCGGGCTAGAAGGTGGCAGGAAAGAACTGATCCTGTCCATTTCCAATGCGCAAAACATCGGACTCTCGCTTCTAAACACCGCCAATACGAGGCTCCTATTAGGCCAATGATGACCAATGCGGTCGGGGCGTGAGGGGGCCACGGCCCACACTCTCCTCACCCAAGGTCTTCTGCTCGGAAGGTGTTGAAGCCTTCAAACCGGTAGCTTGCGTCGATGCCTTTCATGAAGGTCGCACGGTCTGGGACACCATCGGTGAGATGTGCTTCCAGGAGCATCCGAATTTCCAGATCTTGCACCGGGCTACGTTCCACTGCCAACAGATAGTCCTGTTTATCCACTTCAGACCAATCGACGGCACAGCCCAGTGAGTTCATCAGCACATGGTCGAACCAGATTCGGGTGCTCCGCCCATTCCCTTCTCTAAAGGAATGGGCGATGTTCATCTCTACGTACTTGGCTACGATCTCCTCAAAGGTTGACTGAGGCATCTGGTCGATGGCTTCCAATGCGGCAGGCAAGTACATGACAGACACAAACCGGAAGCTTCCTTTGGAAATGTTTTCCGTACGAACCTCACCAGCAAAGTCGTAGACGTCCTGAAACAGCTGACGGTGAATGTAGGCCAAAGTGGAATATTCGCCCGGAGCTAGCTCGTTAAGCATGCCACGATCGAACAGTTCAATTGCACGCTTCTTTGTGAGAAGCTCTTCTTCCCGGGCGAGGGCCACTTCATCCGTCAGTCCCAGCAAATCCTCCAGCATGGTTCCCAGCCTAAACCGGATTCAACAGCTTCCCGACCCGGTTTTCCACCTGCCGCTGAAAAGACACTGTCGCCTTACCGACGTCATGCGTCCCAGCCAAGAATACGTACAGGCGTCGCACTTGATCTTGGTTTAAATACCAAGCACGACTCAGCGCGGTCTTCAGTGCCTCGGAAGCCCAGTTATCCCAAAGCCATTCTGCAACACAAGCGGAATCGATGAGGTGTTGTGGCAATCGCAGATAGGCCTCTTCGGTACCTGATTTTGCCCACAACGAATGCGCTTGTGGGGACCGGTCGCGTAGCCATTGATCAGCCTGGTTAACAATGCTCATGGTTGCTCCTAGTGGGGAGAAGAAGCCCGCGGACGGGGCCTGTAAACCCAAAGTTAGCAAGGGGACGGGACATTAACCGCCAAGTATCAAACAAGCGTTCTAACCTTTGATTGTTGCACGGGGCCGGCTCCCCAAATCCTCACCTAAAATGGATTTACAACCTCAAGACCAGCCACATGGACGAAGTCCTTAACATTTCGGGTGGCGAGCTGATAGCCGTTCGCCATGCAGATTCCCGCAATTTGAGCGTCGGCAAGACTCATTTGCCGTCCCATGTCTTTCGATTCACTGATCACCCGTGCGGTAGCCCGAGCTTCTTCAAGGCCATAAGTCACCACCCGTCCGGCGTGGGCCGCGAGGATTTTGGACCATGATGCAAACAACTCGTGTTTGCGTCGTGACTCCGGCAAAGCCATCAGTCCGGTTTCGATTTCTTGAACAGTTATTGCTGAAACACCTATCCGTTCAGCTGAAATCGAGCTCGCCCAGTCAACAACATGTGCAGCCGGATTGGGGCGCATGAATTCTGAGACAACGCTCGTATCGGCGATGATCACGAGAAATCTGCTTCCCGAGGCACATCGGACCGCGAAGGAATCTGCAGATCAACACCTCGCCCGTCCACAGTGTGCAGCAGGTCCACTAAGAGGTTGTCGGACGATGCGCCCACCACCTCGCCAATAAGAGCGCGCACTTCAGCTTCCACTGACCGGCTATTTTCAGCAGCACGCACTTTCAGTAACTGATGAACGTGAGGATCTAGATTTCGGATAGTCAGTGTTGCCATGGGGATCACCTTCCGAGTATGTATTTGCTAGCAATGCTAGCACTGCACGTTCTGGCGGTCTATAGGAAATTACTAGCAGGCTTCTATCGGATCTCAGCGACAAATGCTTTCGTAACGCACGCGCATGCCAAATCGTGCCTGCATTGCCCCTTATATTTCCGTTCGATCACAAGTCTTGCTCGAAGCTCAGGTAGATTTGCCCTGATAGCCACCACCCCCTCCACCAGCTAGGAGTTAAAGAATTTTGCCTTCCAGTAATCGACTCCCCTGGGCTATCAGTGAAGTGTGCGCGCCGTGGATTTCGAACATCGTGTTGTTTCTTGCGCTGGGAATCCATTGCCACCAGGTGGGCGTCGGCACGCTGTGCGCACTGTTTACCAGCATCTTGCCGATGGCGTGGATCCTGGCGCTAAAGCATCAGGGGCGAGTGAACTCACATCATGTGACGGAGAGGTCCCAACGTGGGTTGATTTTCGCCGGAATCGCGATACTTCTTGCCACGCTGATCGGATTACTGCTGCGGCTGGGCGCCGACCCGCTTATCTGGCGGGCCGTCTGCGCAGCGCTGGGCTTCATCACATTGTTTGCACTGGTCACCGGAGCATTGAAGTTCAAGATCTCCGTCCATGTTGGACTGTGGCTCACTGTGATGGGTTACCTGGCGATTGTCGTTCATCCAGCATGGTGGGCACTCTTTTTCCTTGCACCGGCGGTCGCATGGGCTCGGGTTCAAGTCAGCCATCACACCTGGCGGGAAACCGCGGGCGGCGCGATTGCAGGCTTGCTCGTTTTGGGCTGTGCGCTTTTGTGACAGCCCCTGTCGATTTTTGACTCAAAGATGTCCGAATTAGGCCCCTTGAGGGGACATCTGCGAGTCAAAAATCAACCGCGCCCGCCACACCACTACCGTCAGCAACACCGCGACAGCCAAAAACCCGCCCAACTCAGCAAACCATGGATTAATTCCATGTTGAATAGCTGTGACGAGCCCAAGGTTGGTGAAGCCATGCACCAACACTGCAACCACCCAGGCCACAATGCGTTGGTCGCGCTCAATTCCCATCAAAATAATCAGTGAGCAGGCAATGTGCAGTCCGATAGCCCAAACACGCTCCACTCCGCCAGCCAGGAAGTCTGCAGGAGCAGTATCCACCAGCGCCGAGTAAACCTTTGACGCGACCTCTGGCGGCATGGTTTTCGCAAAAGAATCCCACTGACCTGCATTGATCATGACGGCAATCACCAGATTGTTCACTATGGACATTCCAACCAGGAGGATAGCTTCGAGCCCGCCGTGGCCAAGGCCGAACGCTAGGCCGTCGATAAGCCTGCGGGTGCCGCGCAGCATCAGCAGCATGAACACGAGCCGCGCAGTCTCCTCAAATAGGCCGGCGCTGAAGCTCGCCACCACTGGGCGGGTCAGGAACGCACCCGCGGTGTCCGGTGCGAAGGCGGTGGCTAGCGACATCATCGGCAGGCGTAGCACGATTTGGGAAAGGAAGAATGCCACGGCACCTGCAAGAAAGGCGCGCCAAACCCCACGAGCCCGGCGCGACAGAATCCACATGCCCACCCCGGGTAGTGCGATGCAGAGAGCGAGCGTTGCCGCCATGCAGGCCATTGCGAATCCAGAAACCATGAGACCCCTTCCATCAATCTGTATTACTAACAGTAACACAGATTAGCCGCTCATGACCCTCGCCTGATAGTTCGCGCTACACTTCAAACAAGGGACACCACAACGAGGGGGAATCGTGAATAACCTGCACCAATCCGACCAACGCATCCTCGCCTACCTGGCGGAAAACTTAGGCCCCGAGCCAACGCTCGATGTCAGCCACATCTTCTACTTTCCCAATAAGCAGCTCGCCGAGCAGGCAAACACAGCCCTGCTCGCCACCCACGATGCCGAGGTCTATCAGGAGCCCGTCGAGCTCGCCGGCATGGATTGGCAGACCACGATTCTCATGCGGGACCAGTTGGTTTCGGCCGAGCGCGTCGCTAAGTGGCGCGCTGAACTGGAGGCGCACGCGACTCGCTTCGGGGGCACCTATCAACGGTGGGGCGTAGCTTCCCAGGACCCCGCCGTGCAGCGCTTTTCGACGCCCACCGGGCCATATACCGACCTCCTCACGACCTTGCGTGGGGCAATCGAGGAGGTAGGAATCGCAGGAGATCCGACGAAACTAGCGGACTTTTTCGACTACGCCTTCGAGCAATGGGCAGCCGACGACAACCGCGATCCCCGCCCCTTCGCGATCGACTTAGTCGCCGTTGGCCTTGGCGACTGGATCTGCGCACACACCAACTTCGCCTGGCACGAATTCCGCGAGGGTAACACCGAGGCCGAAGCGGACGAAATGCAGCCTGAGCTGGTCCTTCATGACCCCGCCACGAAAGCCACCGCGTTCATCGTCGACTCGGTGCGCAAGCGCTGGGGCTCCGGAGAACGGCTGGATGATTTCGTTTATCAGGTTGTGGAGTCGATCAACGCTGGACGGTAGCGGTAGGTGTAGACCTCCAACCGCTGACATGCCGGCAAAGTCGGACATGACGCAGCTGTCAGTTAACTTGTGACGACCCATCACTGTAGATTTTTGACTCGCAAATGTCCGGTTTAGACTCCCAAAGGGGACATTTGCGAGTCAAAAATCAACCAAGTACCCCTACGTACTGCTACCCGGGAAGAACCCCAGCCCAGCAAGCGCACAAGCCGAAGCATCAGCCTGCTCGCCTTCCCCGCGGGTGAGTCCCCAGAGAATAAGGGCGATGACGTCGGCGTCGTGCGGCAGCTTGTCGTGACGCGGCGCAACCCCACAGACAGCGCCGAGATCCACATTCGCCACGTCCGCGCCTGGCACAGCTGAGAGAACCGAGGAGCTGTTCGGGGTGACGGTCTGGTCAGCTGGCGAGTAGATCGAGGTGTACTGCACACCGGATACCGTATCCGGCAGGGCGTTGAGCTTGGCCATGAATGGAGAGCTCACCACCTGCTGAATTCCGGCGGTGCTGGCGAGGAAGCTCGCGAGGCCCGGTGCGCCGGTGATGAGCGGATCAAGAGTCGTTGCCACACCGTTCAGCGTCGTACCGTGGTAGTTGCCGCCGATGGCGACAACACGTGCGACCGTACCCGGTTCGCCGTACATCTGCTCGTAGGTTTTGGTGTGCATGCCGCCCTGGCTGTGGCCGACCAGGTTGACGCGATCCGCGCCGGTTACCTGGCGAACATAAGTGACCTGATCAGCAATCTCACGGGCAGACTTGTCCAAGTCCCCAATTGCCTTAAGCCAAGGCATAGCGTTTTGCAGCGTCACATCGTCGGCGCCGTAGTCGAATGCCCAGACACACATCCCTTGAGCTTTCAGCAAAGGCGCCACATCGCTCCAGTTGCTGGCGTTATCGGAGGTACCATGAATGAGGATGACAGGCTCCTTCACAGCACCACTCGGTACGCAGTTGGGGTCATTGATGCCCCAGGTCGGCTTGGCCGACGTCACGAAATCTCCAACAATGACTTCAGCGGATGCTGCCGGGGCAGTTGCAACTACCGCAAGCGCAGCAAAAACGCAGGATGCGAGGCGTTTCACGGGTCAATCTCCAGTTCTTAAAGAAACAAAACAGATGTAACGATACTCGAATTCATGGACTCTCACTCAATGAGACCCGAAACCAGTTGACTCAAATGACTGCAAACCTTCTAAGCGGTACTACCGAAGCGGTAGTACCGCTTAGAATCGATTTTTTCCCCGATTTTCGAGGCGTCTGCGGAGTACTACCGCTTCAGTAGTACCGCATAGGACTTCTGCAGCCCCTAAGCGCCACACCACCACTAGAATCCGCCAGTGTTAGCGATGTAAGATCCGTGGCAACAGTGTCGAGCAGAAGCGCTGCAAGCTCATGTTGGCGATGATTTATTGTTTCCTCACGTCTCCGCTGCTGGCTGCGGGACCTATCTATCCGCAAACCGACAAGGGGGCCAATACGAGCATCGAGGTAAAGACGATGAATGAGCCTGAGTAACCTTCTATGAGGTGACGTTCACGGTCATGTTGGAGTGGTTGTGGTTGGGGTTGACTGTGTCGAGGTAATCGCGGACTTGTTGCTGCGCGTCTTTGATGTGGGTAACGCTGGTGACGTTATCGTCGTCGAGGTAGAGATCCCAGCCGTTGTCCCATTTGACGGCGGTGACTGTGCAGGTATTTCCGGTAATGGGCATGGTGTTAGTTCCCTTCCTTAGCGGCCCATTTGATGGTGATGGAGTCCTCTGCTCCCTGGGGTAGGTTTTCGGCTAGTGCGATAGCTTCCCGGACGCGTAGATCAAGTTCGTTAAAGGAGTTTGGTCCAGGTGCTCACTCCGTCTAGGTTAGTGACTGTTGCGAGCCATTTTTGGCCTTCTCTGGTGATGGTGGCGGTGTAGGTCGTCATTGGGGCCATCTCCTCTTTCCCTAACACTGGTTTCATTTGCCTTGCGGGAGTGAATGCACGAACTTTTTGGGCTGGTGCTACTGATTTTCGCCTAGGCATTCGTTGATGAGGTCGCGGGCGTGCTGGAGTTTAGCCGTTTCCTTTTGTGGGTGAGCTCCATCTTGGACTGACGAGCGTTGAACCGATTGACGACTTCCTTCTCCACCTCGAAGAAATACTACTGCCTGGTTTCTCCACAAGGCATAGCCTGGTATGAAGTTTGAACCGGCGCACAAGCATTAGGACCCCACTTAAAGAATTGTCAGCTTATATAGGGCCCAAAAAATGTTAATCTCCGGGTAACCTCAAAACTGTTCGAAGTTCGCCTGATAGGAGCCATACATCAACCGAAAAATTGGACTGGCGCTGTCCGGACTCTGCTTCGCAGCGACCGCTCTTTCTTCCCCCCCGCTACCGCATTAGCTCAAGACATCACCCCCACGACGGCGGCGGCTCTTGAAGGGGCTCCGGGTGAGCGGGACGGCATCGAGGCTTCTCCCATTTCCCCGAGCCAGGTAAACGAAACCACCGACTTCGACACAGCAATGGCGACTCTGGAGCAGTACGTTGACTATGGCCCGAATGGGGAGCGTCGGTTTGATACCCAACGCGCCAACAATGACAGCGCATCTGATTACCTGCTTGCTGCTGGTCAAGAGTTCAATCGGTTTGCCGTTGAACGGGACGGAACCGGGAAAGAAGCACAGACACGGGATATGCCCGGTTACGGGAACTGGTGCGGCCCAGGACACAGTGGTCCGGCGGATCCGATCAACACCCTAGATAGTCTTTGTCAGCGACATGACCGATGCTATGGCGATCGAGGTTACTTCGCGTGTTCTTGTGATCGCGAATTGATTCAGGGCATTCGCGATAACAGAGGTAATTTTAACGGCCTCGGCGAGAACGCCGCGGCTCTAGCAATCGCCACGTGGTTCAACTCTGCGCTTTGCAATCCCGCCAGCTAACGTGAAGTAGGGGCAAAAGAAGGGAGCAACCCTATGAGCAGTAACCGCCGACGTCTTTCGCCGCTTGCGTGGGTTTCCGTCTCCATTTCACTCTTGGCGGTCGCCTTTCCATATCTCTTTCCTTCTATCTTCCCAGACGGGACATTGCCTTACTACGTGATCACTATCCCTTTGGGGATAGTGGCGGGAATCCTTGCGTTCCGCACGGGTAAAGGATGGCTTATGATCCTCGCTGTTATTGCGGCGCTCTCGCCATTGCTTGTGATGTGGGCAGTATGGGGCATCATGATGATTGTCTACGTGGTGACAGGCGGACAATACCCTGGCCCCGAGTGGTTATAGGTACCGCACACACGAGAACCCAACATATCCAGTGCCCCGGGTTTTGTTCCGTTTGAGTAGATGGGAAAATCTGGACCATGCCTAAGAAGTTTGACCAGGATGCGAAAGACCGTGTGGTCCGCCTAGTCGAAGACCGCATCCTGACAGAAGGTATCTCCATGCAGGAAGCGTGCAAAATCGTGGCCCCGAAACTGGGCGTCTCCCGGCACACCGCCCGGCAATGAACCCAGCAGGCACGTCGCGAAGGTACTCCTCCCGAACGCATGCCTGAGGACCTCGCTGCTGAAAATGCCAGGCTGCACCGGGAAAACCAGGAACTACGCGCCACCAATGAGTTACTGAAAGCCGCGTCAGCTCTTTTTCGCATCCGAACTCGACCCCAAACATTAAGAAATGATCCAGTTCATCGATAAATACCGGGATCGTTTCAGTGTCGAGTTCATCTGCCAGACGTTAAACACCCACCATGAAGACGGCTTTCTCACCTCTCGCGGGTACCGCCAATCCAAAGCCCCTGGCCTTAAGTGCCCGCAGCCTTCGCGACGCCACCCTGGTAGAACACATTAGCGAGGTTCACGCCGCGAATTACGGCGTGTACGGCATCCGCAAAATGCGGCACGCCCTTCGCCGCGAGGGAATCGACATTGGACGTGAGCAAACCGCTCGCCTGATGCGCCTTGCAGGAGTTACTGGCAAAGGCAAAGGTGGTGCTCCGGTTACGACCCGCCAACCCGCAGGCCCGGATACTCGCCCAGCACTTGGTGGGCCGCGAATTCAAAGCCCCTGAGCCTAACTGGTTGTGGGTGGCCGACATTACCTATGTGCGCACACGGAAAGGGTTCGTGTACACCGCTTTTGTTACCGACGTGTTCTCGAGAAAGATCATTGGATGGGCGCTATCGAATTCGATTCGGACCGAGGCGTTGCCATTGCAGGCACTAAACCAGGCCATTGCGTGTGCGAAGGAAACAACTGGCCTAATTCACCATTCCGACCACGATTCCCAGTATGTAAGCATTGCCTACAATGAGCGCCTTGCCGAGCACGGAATCACTTCGTCTACCGGCACCGTTGGTGACTCCTATGACAATGCCCTGGCTGAGAACGTCAACGGTTCGTACAAAAATGAGCTAATTCATAGGCGGTCGTGGGCTGACGTGGTTGACGTTGAGATCGCGACGTTTGAGTGGGTCTCGTGGTGGAACGAATCACGGCTTCACCAAAGTCTCGGCTACCGTACACCGGCTGAGGTTGAAACCGAATTTTGGGAACACCATCCAATTCACGACATAATAAAACACAAGGCAAATGCCTAGGAACAAAACCCGGGGCACTTCAATCTGTGTTCGTTCGATTAGGAAAGGAGTTGATATCATGTGCATCCACTCGGTTGATGACTACTGGACGTTAGAACAGGTCCAGGGTGGCTATATGCCTGAATCTGTGTTTCATGATGCCCTCCCGATCGAATGGGCATCGTTGCTATGCGCACTGAACCAGGACTACCGGACCGCAATCGAGGGCGTATACGTTGACTTTGACGATCCACCTCAGTTGTTTTCGGCGGAAACCCTTCCAAAGCTCACAAAATTTGGCACCCGCCCCGGGCACAATCTTCCCGCTACAGCGGAGGAATTCGTAAGCGAAAAGTCTATTGCTGAGAGCAAGGGCGCTCAACCGCTGCGAATGGGGGACGAACAGTACCCAAATTTTGTTGACTTGAGCGTCATGTTTACTCCCCAGATACTCGGTTTTGCGGGAAGAAACCCCTGCGGATATATGTGCTCATTAGAACGCAGCACTATCACGTTCGCCGATCAGCAGTATGTAAAAATCGAAAATGCCTTTTCCCCGCGATCTGAGCTGCTCGGCGCAAACTACATTGTGAAATTGAACCCATTTGTTTTGCTCTACCGCGAGGAAGTCTTTCCTGACAATCTGTCGAGCCTAATGTACGTCACTCGGTTGTTCTCTCAATCATCGAGCCGAAACAGTGCGAAGCTTTGGGATATTGCACCTTTGCCGGGAGAGCGCTGAGCTCAAGGAACTGCGTCAAATGGCACACGACTACTGTCGCCCACGACGAGTATGCCCTTCCGATTCTTGAGGAGATGCGCCAGCAAATGAGTAAATAGCATTTCGTATAGTCGCAGCGAGACTTAGTGCAACAGTGACCTAATTAACACATTTCGCGTCAGGGAGTAAGTACTCTCTTCAGTTCATATCCCGAGTGGAAGGCTGCACTTTCCGCCCATAGTGGGACTTGCATCCGCAATCCCCACACCGTCACTACACGACCCCGCGAACACAAAAACAAAAGAAACCGGAGGTCACACCCTCTTTCGAGTTTGTAATCTCCGGTCCTTGCGGTTCGTGAACCGCACTTTACCGGACAGGAAGAACTGTCCAGGGCATTCGGCGCCGCCTTGATCTCGCAAGGAGACAACGGAGAGTCCCTCCGCGATCTTCAAACCCTCCTCGTGGATGAAATCGTCTTGCGCCTTAGCGGCAAACTTTCCGATAACGATGCACAGGAATTCGCACTGATCCTCTACAACATGTACCTCGGCCTACTTCTCGGTTGGGCAGCTGGTATCTACGACGCCCACCAACTAACCGGATACGCGGACAAGTCCATCGCGCGTCTCTCGACCGCTTTCGGAGTAGAACTATGATTCTTGAGTCCTCCCCCGCTTGGCCTTCCTTTGTTCTGGCCACTGTCCTGCTCGGGGATGCAATTCTCTCGCTCAAGCCAGCAGCTTTCATCGCGGCTTGTCTCACAGGAGTACGGATCCCCAAAAATTTGTGGTGGGCGCTTATCTTCATCAAGTGTCTGGCAGCAACCGGACTCATTGTGGGGATATGGTTTCCCGGGGTTGGGATAGCGGCAATGGTTGGAGTCATTGCCCACTTCTGTGCAGCTGCAACTACTCACATCCAAGCGAAGTTCCTCGGCAGCGAATTCTGGGCCAATTGCTTAGGAATGCTCGCCCTGTCGCTGGCAGTTCTCACAACAACGCTGCTGATGTGATGGGCTAAGACCGACCTGTTCAGGCTATCCTTTGGTGTCACTTTCATCCACGACTCTCAAACAAAGCTGGTGCGACGATTCATTCTGCTCTTCAGCGATCCATAATGTGGCCCCGAAATCCAACGGGTTTAGTGAATA
This sequence comes from Staphylococcus chromogenes, assembly GCA_032468405.1. GTDB lineage: Bacteria > Actinomycetota > Actinomycetes > Mycobacteriales > Mycobacteriaceae > Corynebacterium. The sequence continues at coordinate 178,776 of JAUDUO010000006.1, read as the reverse complement.
ATGGCTAGAACGGTGATCCCCACAGCACATGTCTACTGGGACGGGAGTATTGGGTTGAATGAGCGCAATCTGTCGATGGAACGCATGACGCAATTACGCGAGGCTCATCGAAAGTCGGTGATGATCAGCGGGGATTTTCCCGGCTAGACGGAGTATTGGACGCAGAAAATCCCCCTGGGACTTCGAACAAAATAGTGAGCTCACGATGCTCAATGCATCCGCGGTTGTGGATCTTGGCACGGGTGGTGGCGAAAGGCGCTTCAGACTTCTGGACCGCCTTGCTGCCCGCGGGGAAGTCCCGAACCGTGTCGCCGCCACCGAGGGCTGGGAGCCCAATGTCAAGGTTGCCCGGGAATCGCTAAGGCCTCGCAGAATTGAGGTGTACGCATGCGATCCAGAGGCAGGCGATCGAGTGCCTTGTAGTGACGGCACCTTCGACCCCGCGATGAATCGCCACGAGGCGATTAATGCTGAGGAAATAGAACGCTTGTTGATGCCCGGCGGGCGCTTTCTTACCCAACAGGTGCGCGGTCTTGATGTTCCCGAGTTTCGCGAGTGGTTCGGGAGTATCCCGCAATATCCGCATGCGACTCCCGAGAACCTCTGCCGCGAGCTTGAGGAGGTTGGACTCAATGTTGAAACCGTGGACGACTGGTCCGGAGCCATGACCTTTTCCGACGCGGAGGCACTTGTGACTTACCTGGGTCTTGTCCCGTGGGACGTTCCAGAAGATTTTTCAGTGGATGCATATGCCGAAACCCTTTGCGTTTGGACCCTGGTACGATTCAGGTGACGCGGCGGCGGTTCCGCGTGTATGCAGTAAAGCCTCAGTGGGGCTAGAGCTGGAGAAACCCGTGAAGTCCCAGCATACCAGCCCATGAGAACAAAAGAAACCGGAGGTCACCAACCCTTTCGAGTTTGTAACCTCCGGCCGTCGGTTTACCAAAATTGCTGATATGATACCGCAATAGTTCAAAGTTGCTTGACCAAATGTAATTCATTTCCTCCCCTGGTCGAGGTTCAAAAAGTAAAGTCAAAGCAACGGCCAGTAAGGCCTCGCGACCACGACTCGATTCCCAAGGCAGGCTTGAAGAATGCCAGAACAAGACATCATCGAAGTAAATCTCTCCAATTGTTCCACGACAACATTTTCCCTAGCCCGCTTGCCACTATCACGGTCCAATTTCATCTTTGGGAGAAACGGAACTGGAAAATCATCAATTGCCCAGCTAATTCACGACGAACTTGGTGAACAATTCAAGGTCCTGGCCTTTAGTGGCTTTGACTCGATAGTTACACCGGATAAGAAGCTCAACGCCATTGCCTTGGGAAATGAAAATTCTGACCTTCAGAAGCAAATTAACGATATCGATCGCCAGCTTGAAGAACTAGAGTTGAAGCTGGGTGATGGTGGAGAACTCCGCTCCGAAGAACAAAAAGCAGAAGCCGACCAGAAGAATGCTCGTCGGAAATACGACGATGCGATTAAGAACGCTGCGCGCCACCTAAAAAACCTCGAAAATCCACGAGTGGTCCCGATCTCCTACAACGCGACCGGATTCAAGAACGACATAATCGGTCCCCTATCCGTCATCGAAGCTGACTCCGTGACGAAACTCAAGGCTGATGCAAAGGTTGAGCAAATTGAATTGGCTCCAAGCTTTCAATTTCCTGAAATCAATGTCATCTCGCTCCTTTTTCGGGCAAATGAACTTCTTCAACAATCAATCTCCATGGCGGTGCTATCACCCGATTTGTCAACCGATTCGAAAAAGCGCGCTTTCGCAGAACATGGACGTGAGATCCACAGTCGCCAGCACGGTGAACGTTGCGCATTTTGCGGCTCCCAGATTCCGGACGAGCGTTGGCGCCAACTTGATGAGTTCTTTTCTGACGCCACGAGTGAATTAAAAAGCAAGCTCAAACTATTGATCGACGAAATTTCCAATGGTAGAAACCTATTAGATAATGTGCAACTAACTTCAGACTCGGGCTTCTACCCAAATTTCATAGCTGAGGCGGCACAACTTCAATTAGAAATCACCAACGTTTGTCGATCCGCCTCAGCACTGCTATCACGAGTATCGGAGTCACTTGACCAAAAACTTGACGATATCTTTACTGTTATCGAGCCATTTGAGGAATCAGATCCTCTTGCATCTGCGTTTTCACTTCAAGAGAAGTATCAAGATTTGCTTGAACGAAACACAAAATATTCCCGCAACCTCGATGAAGTTCGTTCCAACGCAGTAAGTTCGCTACGCAAGCATGAAGTCGCAAGCCAATTCAAAAACCTCAACATTGAGCAGTTGAGTAAAGAGCTCGACGCATCAAATACGATTCTCGAAGCCAAACAGTCAGCTACTCATTCCGCAAGAGAAACGGTCAAGGAACTTGTCAAGCAACGGAGTGAACTCCAAGGCGCCATGAAAGACGAGCAAAAGGCTGCACAAATCATCAATAACGTATTAAGAAATATGGGCGTCGATTCATTCGAGCTAACCCGTATTGAACAAAATGAAGTCGGCTACTACGCAATTAAGGATCCGACTACTGGGCAGTCTAGAGACGTGACACAGCTGTCTACCGGCGAGAAGAATTTTATTGCTTTCCTGTACTTTCTGAATCAGGCTAAGGCTCCCTCCGAAAGCAGCCAACCACGTCTATTTATTTTCGACGATCCAATGAACAGCAACGACGAGCTGTACCAATTCGCAATTCTCGGAGCATTAGAAAATCTTTGCCGAGTGATCAATAAGTGCAAAGGTGAAAATCCCGATAGGGTGGTTGTCCTTACCCATAACGTGCATTTTTATCTGAACCTATTGCCTCAAGGCTCCAGCAGTTACGCCGAAGAATTGCGAGTCTACAATCTGCAACGGTCCGGTTCAGAAACCACAGTCAGACACATAACTTCACCTCAAAAGAACGTCAAAACTTCCTATGCAGCACTCTGGATTGACTTCTACTTTGCGTACGAAAACCAGCGACCAAACCTGATGTGGAATACGCTGCGACGAATCATCAGTACGTATCTAGTTTTCAATAAACTTTCGGAACCAACAATCATGGAAACTGAAGCAACAGAAGGCAAACTATTAGGTCGAATTCTCAAGAAGTCAATGGACGTAAACTCACATGAACTACTTGATTTTGAAGCTCAGAGTAATCAAGCAAGTGTGGGAGAAATCAAAAGTTATGCCAGTGACTTCTTCGATAGGCGAGAGAATAAGAAGCACTTCGAGGAATACTGGAAGTACGCCAAGAAGGTCAACAACATTTAAGGCCCAACCGCCTCAATTTCCAAAGCAACACACTCGCCAGGGGTATTTGGGATAATCGCAACTAGCTTCTGACCCGACGAGAAAGGCCGTGCCAATCATGCATTTCGATCATCTAACAATCTTAACTGGCAGCATCGAAGACTAATGGGAGTTTTACCGTAGACTCCCGAAGTCTGAAGTAAAGCCTTTGTCTGCTGAGGAAGGCTATTTTGAAGTTACGTTTGATGACAGCGTCATTGGCGTATTTGACTCAGCAGTCTTCGCCACTGCCACCAGCACTAGTCCCGGAAGCCCAGGCGGAGCGGTCATTCAATTTTCTGTTGAAGACGTGAACGAGTATTGGAGTCAGCTACCAGATACCTATCGTGAGGCTTCTACCTCGCCCAAGAAAATGCCGTGGGGTTCTTACTCTGCCTATGTTGCGGATCCTGACGGAAATATCTTGGAGTTCTATACGTGGTGAAATCAGATTCACTTCTTCGCGGGAATCCGCTCTTCCTCCGTTTCTGGCTTTCACGTCTTGTCTCTGTAATCGGTTCAACTTTCACGAGACTTGCAATACCTCCTCGAAATCCTCAGGGTCACAGAATCGTCCAGCCTTGCTGCACTAGTCTCGACAGTTGCTTTGGCGCCCATTCTTATTTTTGGAATTCCCGCAGGAGCATTTGCGGATCACAGCTCGCGAATTGTCACCATGAGAGTGGCAGAGTTTGTCTCAGCTGCCGCAACGCTCGCACTCGCTGTGCTTTTGTTCTCCATCGAATTCGTATCACCCGCACTAATTTTCACGGTGGCCCTGCTTTCAATTCTGGCCGTATTTTTTGATGCATGTAGTTTCGGCATCCTGCCCGAACTCGTGCCGAAAGAACGTTTAGGCCAAGCCAATGGACTTCTCTACGGAAATAACGCGGTTATCTCACTCATGGGTCCCGTTATTGCAGGAATACTTTATTCGAATTTTGGACTTACCCTTGTCCTGCTCATCAACACTGCAACTTTTCTAGTCTCTGGCTATCTGCTCATCACTCTGCCCAAAGATCGCCACGAAAGTGCACCGGGTACGCAGAAATTACGATCCATTCCAAAGAGCATGTCAGAGGGTCTCGTGGTCATCTGGCGTTCTCAACTACTTCGCTATCTCGTGACTTCAGGGTCTGCCACAGGTATTGCAAGAGGTGCCCTAACCGCATGTATGACTGTTGTAGCCGTTGAGAGATTTGGTAGCGGCGGAGAACTTGTTGGAACCTTTGTATCGGCAATTGGAGCTGGAGCCTTTGTCGCATCACTCTTACTTTCATTTCTGTCTGAACGCATCGCACAAAGCCGGATAACGCTCATTTCAATGGCATGCGGCGCAGTCAGCTTTTTGGCAACGGCACTAGCCACAGCGCCTGTTGGGATGATTATTTCGTGCTTCGCCTGGGGCACGTTTTATACCATTCTCATCATCAATAACGTCACGATCAGGCAAACCATTCTGCCCGATGCCTTTCAAGCACGAGTCAATTCAACTGCGAGGACGATTGCCTGGGACGGCGAGCCAGTAGGAGCAGGTCTAGCCGCGCTTTTGCTGAAATTCGGTAGTGATCCCGCAACACTCATCGCAGTATCTATTCCATTCCTTCTTGCGGCCGTTATCGCCCCCTTTACCCCGCTGAAAAAGTCGGAACTCGTGCCGATTTCTGAGCCAACCGTCTAGGCACCCTTTCTGCTACTTAGCCCTTAAACTCCGTACCCGAAACGAAATCAAAACGAGAAACCGGAGGTCACTCCCTCTTTCGAGTTTGTGATCTCCGGCCCTTGCGGTTCGTGAACCGCTCTTTGTGAGCGGTTCACGAACCTAGGTCAACCACCAAAGTTTCAAAGCTGCTACCGAGGTCAACAATAAAAAGTCCCGAATTTTCCCGCAACAAAACCGCTGGTAGAAAATCAACGCGAAAGCCCATTTGATCGCCTTCCAACAACCCGAAATGTTGCAATCCGAGCGTAAACCCATGTCAAGTGTGCACACGCATACATGCCTTCAAATTAACTTCGTCGATTTCTTTGCCATCAAAAGTCCCGAAGAACTTAAGAACCAGAAAGGCCCTCCTGCGTACTTCAATACAACCGCAGGAGGGCAACACTTCGTTATGTGCGTGGTGGGGTGCTCATGAGCGGGCGACCAAGATCGCGTTCCAAACGTCGCTTCTGTTTCTTAATCGACGATGGACGAGGCATCTTTGCCACGTGGCTGTCCTGAATCGCGAGGTTGGTGGCCGCAATCCACAAAGCGATAATCACGCTGATCATCGGTTCTCGACGCGGAGACCATTTCAAATGCTCTCGCCCCGACAGATGCTGCGACTTCATGATCGAAAACGCTGCTCGGTTAGACTCCGCGCGGCTTCATAATAAATCGCATGTTCCCATGACCCCGGCACCATCCCCCATTGCGCGAGCTTCCATTGCTCAGACGTGTACGTGTGCCGGATCTGGGATTTCGAACAACACCGGTACCGATCAGCTGACCATGTCGGTTTCACCTCCGGCTGATCAAAAGCAATGATCAGTGATTCTGGCTTCAGCGGACACTTCACTCGCCCCTGTACTGCTGGGCACACAAGATCGATCTGATAGGTCGGGTTAGTTTCCGAGGATCGTTTCCGCTTACTGACGAACTTGAGGGGCCGCAAGTTCGTCCCCATTAGCAGAGGAAGAAGCTTCTGTAGTGCTTGGTCATGGGTTTCGAACCCGTCCTGTTCATCAAGCAGCTCATTGAGCCGACGAACCAACCGGCGCTGTCGTGCTAGCGGCAAAGCCGCCGGACAGTGGAAGGCGCCGTTGATCTGTACAGGACCGGGCGATTGAGAACCAAACTCCGGTTTCTCACTCGCCCACACGGTCTGCCTCGACACGGGGTAGCGCATTACCGGAGCAAAACCGTGATCATGGACGACTGTCGTGAAATCAGGACGCACCGAATACCCCATATCCACACACAAGTAGGGCAAATGTGCGTTAGCTTTTGTCTTTACCGACGCTGCAAATCCATTCGCCTGATGCATCTGCAAAGCCCGACCCAATGCAACCGTTGATCCAGGCGAAGGCTTGTCAATACTTATCGCGATAATCACAGGAGAAACCGAATACAAGTCATCGGCGCTCCCCACCCTCGACACAGCTGTGACACCAATACCGAAACCTCGCTTGGTCACCTCACGCATTTTCTCGCCAGTGCCCAGCTGATGCGTTTTATCTCGCATGTAATACGCACCCGCGTAAGCAGCTGCGCGCTGCTTATCCGGCCGCACACCTAAGCCTTCACTTGGGCCTGCGAGGTCAATAATCGTTTCATCGGCCACGACATCACCGGCATAGCCACCTGAGCAACGATCATCGACGCTGCCGGCAACAATAAGGTTGACTAGCTCGTCTCTACGCGCGCGAGCAAACTCACTGGCTTCTCGCTGCTCCGCAGTGCGCGCGGCAAGCTACTGTCGATGGACGTGACTGAGCACGCGGCGCGCCACAAGATCAGCACCAGGGTCAAAGACCTCGAGCTGCCGATTCAGCCAATTCGCGAACGCCGGATATGCTAGGAGTGCACCATCTTTAGCAAACCCACACTCGAGGCGTTGATCAGGTTCTAACTCACATAACAATCGATGAATACCCACAATCGACGCCGGCTTACCAATCATGATCAGCGCCAATCCCGCCGTTAGCACGGCCTCGATAGAGGGCACCACCGCAGTAGCCTTACGACCTCCCGCGCCCCGATATTGGGCGTTAATCTGCTCAATATATTCAGCGGCATGACCTCTACGGATGACCTCCTGCGCGCGGCTCCACACATCCGCTTTGATGACAAAACCATGCTCCAGCATCGAGATCATGCCAACCTCCGCGCCCGAACCATAAGCTCAGCGACACCCTTCGGCTCCATCGACATCAAATGGTCATGGTGAGTCGCCAAGGACCGATAATGCGAATTCCCGGCCAATTGGAACACCACTGCCGCGGGCAACGGCGAGTTTGCAAGATCCACCAGCCAACGCGCCCGCAGTGCCTCCACGGTCGTAGACGGAAAACCCCGCTCACGCAAATACTGAAAGACGTTCGCAACCGACGAATTGTACGGACGGCCACCCGAAGGTGATGGGAAGAAGTGCCCGCGCCCCACAGTTTTTGCGTGGTCAAGAAGCCTCTTGCTGCGAGCAGGGGAAATCACCGGCAAGACACGATCGACTTTCCCTCGCCTATGGACACGAACAAGAGCTATGCGCTCGCCTGCGTCGAGAATTCGTGCGGTGACATCACTGCCCCGCAAATCAAGCACCTCCGCCGAGCGCAGCCCCGCCTGAGTCGTCAAGTCCAAAATCAGCTGCAAACGTAATCGGTGAACGTCTGGCAGTGTCGCCGCGATACCGTACAACTCATCAATGAGCTCGACCGACGCGGGGTCGACCGGTTTTGCTCGTGGGTTGCTGTACCGATTGGCTGGCGGAAATTCTGCCGGGTACAGTACTCGACCCGCAGTATGAAGAACAGCTTTGTACGTCCTAGCACTGGTTGGAGCAAAAGACTGGGAAGCAAGCCATGATTCCGCTGTGGCACGCTGCAACGCTCGGCGCGGGTCGATCTGACCCCAGTACAGCGACTCCTTGTAAAGATATGTCGCTAAGAACTTGACGCCATCAGCATCGCGTTTGTCTGATTTCTTCTCAGTCAGGCACCACACGGTGGCTGCCTGCTTAATCGCATCTGTCGCAAGCTGAGCGTTGGGCTGATTGATGGAAAAGTTGCATAGCCTGTCGAATCTCTCATGATCAGTAATAACGGGACGGCGACGCGCGTACTGGATCCCATGGTCGGTAAGGGAATCCACATCGGTGGCATTTTTGGACACATCAAGACGCGGTGCGCTTTCCGGCGTGGGCGCTGCAACCATTTTGGTAAAGCGGCCCATCAAACTCACCCCCTGCTCTCGCAGACAAGTTGTGTCGGGGTTGTGTGAGTGAATTGGGCATGCCAAGATAGACATATCTCCTCCAAATTGGTTAGCACTGGTTTGAGGATTGTGATTGAAGTTCTTGCCGGAGCTTCAATCTTCGCGGAGTCGAATCTTGCCGGATTCGACTCCGCTTTTATATGCGCAGCAGTGCGCTGGCTCTAGCTAGCGGGTGTGGAATTCCTCCTGCTCTGAGTCCTGCGCGATAGCGGTACTTAAGAGCCGATCCACAATTTTGGTAAGAGGAACACCTGACCGATTGGATTCAATCATGAGCTTCCGCATAAGGTGAGCAGGAATTTTGACGTCCAGCCGCACCGTGCTGTCAACGGGCACGACACGCACCGCGCCACGCCCATAGAGCGCCGCTGGGATCTCAACCATCTCTGCCATGTGTACCTCCTCCACTCGGGTCACCGCCGAATCACAACGGTGTAATCCGGTCGGTACCGAATACGCTAGGACACCCCAAACCATGGTGCAAGACTTTTTCTACCTCTCTGCCTGCACTTTTGTGTCTGTAGTGTTGTCATACAAAACTACAAAACTACGTCACTACATCGCTACGTCACTACAAAGCAGCAGATCGCAGGACGAGGCCCGTGATCTGGGAAATCGAGTGCAGGACCCAAACCTCACTCAACGGCGGTGACACAGCCTGGAGACCTCCACGAATCCACATAAGCCAGTTAAGTTGTTTCGGTGTTGACTCCACCGGCTGAATTGTGCCAATACGAGAAGGGACAAAAGTACCCCTATTCGGAGGTGAATCGGCTCTGAGAAAACAAGGTTAAGTCAGTTGTGCCGAACCCCCACCCACAATCTCGAAGACTCGCCCTGCGGTAGAACGACTCATGAAAGCCAGTATGGGAAGAACAGGCAGGACAATTAGTCGGATTTTGAGGGGTCCAACCACTCTCGGGAAAGTCCTACCGTGTGTCTGAGCTTTGGGTGAGTGAGCACGATCTCTCGCTGTCGCTCCACAGATAGCCCCAATTCCTGCAATACATTGAGGATTACAACCGCAGTTGTCACCTCAACGATTGCGACCAGCTCCTCAAAGGAATGGTTTGGCGTCCTCCCCTCGTGCGCGAGGTCATTGCGGGCCCGCGTTGCCTTCTTCGCCCAATAGTTGACATCAGGAATAAGCTGCCCGATCGCTTCTTCATCGGGTCGCGCGGCCAGGGCATGAAGTCGATCTCGGAGCGTTGGATCGTTGCGGATAGCTGCTTTGAACCTTTCTCGATGCTCACTAGGAACCTGGTCGAGCATAGCCCTGCGCATTGCCGTAAATTCCGCTTGTGAGAACGGTTTTTCGTCGATACGAAGATTACGGTGCAGCACCTCGGCGGCACCAACAGCTGTAAAGAGATTGTTTTCAACGAAACTCGCGGGTGCATATCGCAAACCCAAGATCATGTTTGTCGCTGCCTGCAAGCGGCTATGCGCCTCGCGCCAACGGGGTAATACCTCTTCAAACGGGAATGAGTCGCAGGTGAAAAACACTCGGTGGTACTCGACGGACTTCGTGTCATGCTTGCCTAGTGCAATGGGCGAGTAAAGCACATTCGCACGTCGACCCGACAAAGTCTTTCCGTCGGACAGCTGTGACTCGGACTCTGCAAGCTCCAGCTGGAGCCAGATCACTCCGGCTGCGCGATGCGTTGCCAGAGAGATTAAGTCCTGAATGAGACTCGCCTCGTGCAGTGCATTGCTCAGCGAGAACGGTTCGGCGGGCACGATACGGATCGAGATGGTGTCCCTCATGCGTCCAACAGTTTCTCCCTTGCGCTGGTCGAAGTACGGGAGCGTGTGCGTGTGTACAAGGCGATACTCGGTGCCGTCTACTAGGACCGACTGTGTCTCGACTGGCTTCACCGAGATACTTCCGGTGCCGTCGATCTTGCCCTCGGAGGTGCCGAGGAATCCTTCGAACACTGAAGATGCCGCCCAAAGGCCTAGATCCTCGACTGAAACCTCTACCCCAGCAAATTGTGGGTCGTCTTCGCTCCGAACATGCGCACCGATGATGGCGACCTTCGAGGTGACGGTCTGCTTAGCTGGACTCTTCACCCGCGCCCCGATTGTCCTTCTACTGCTGTTCGGAACGCAGCCGAGAAGGGTAATCTCGCGCTGCTCGGCTACGCCGTGGATCACTTCCCAAGTCCTGGTGCCCTCGTGGTACACCGTCACACCTGGCGAAGGATTCGATGTAACTCGATCCTCGAAAGCCCCGATCAGCGCCAGCGAAAGACCACCGTTGGCATCGTACCTGAGGAAACCTGGGACCTTCTCGTCAGGAATCTCTGGAAGCCACCAAAGACCAGCCCATTCACCGGTCCTGTCGAGATATAAGGGATCGTCGGCCATCGTGCTCCTCTGCGACACTTATTTACAATTTTCTGCTGAATGTTAGTTCTAAAATCTAAACTCCACCGTGTTTCGCAACAAACGAATATCACGATAGTAGTTGCCACCCTCTTCGAGTCCTGTGCGACTGTTAGAGGGTTGGCGCACTTGTAAACCCTCGGCGATATCGAAAGGAGCGAAGGACTGCGCGCTACATCAATTTCGAACATCAGGCATGGTGCATGCGGGGATCAAGACCGTCACCGGTCCAATTCGAGGCTAACTACGCATCTTTGTTGTCAGTTTTCCAACAAATTCACAATGAACTTCGTTCGCAGCCAAGATGGCTTCAAGCTAAAAGGCTCGCCCAAAAGCCAGTTCAAAGCAACAAACGGCTGGGCATGACACGCATTGACTGTCCCTCAAGCCATTGTGGCGTGGTGGCACCCGCAGGGATCCATCATGCCCGGAAATATCGTTCAGGACGATCTCCGACTAGGAGGCGAATATTGACACGACACGGCCAATAATGAAGACTCATTCTTCGAAACCGGAGACGTTTACCTTTTGATCAGACCTCACTCAAGATTGGCGCTCACCTGGGCCGTGCACGAAGCGAACCTCAGAGAAACACCCATCATCTCGCTTACGCTCACGCCCGAAGAGTACGCTCCTGACGCTGAACGTTTCAACCTCGAGGGTAAGCCCCGCGAGCGTCTCTTTTACGATGTCCGGGTCGAAACACTGGCCTACCTGTCTAGCTAAACCCCCAGAAAGCTTTGAACCCCGCTGGCTACGAGTCGACTTCCGTACGATCACTTTTCCATCCCGGCCGAGCGCTGAATGGCTATCCGTTAGAGCACAAAGTCAAAATGTCAACCAGCTAATAGTAATTCGCCGTCTGCACAACGGTAAGAGAACCCTAGACATGAGCCATTAACTTCGCGCTACGGTGGCCAATCAACAGCGCAACTCGACGCCGATGATTCTGGCCTGTAGTACTGACCAGGGATTGATTGAGCTTAGGAGCCGCTTTCGAAGTTGCCTATTGTAACTACTAGTATGTATGGTCAAAGCATGGATACGAGAACACGCTTGGTGGACGCTACCCAGGAACTACTGTGGGAGCGTGGTTACGCCGCAACCAGCCCGAAAGACATTTTGAAGAGGGCGAGCGCAGGCCAAGGCAGCATGTATCACCATTTCTCCGGAAAACAAGAGCTTGCGGTAGCTGCACTAGAAGCCAGCGCAGCAGCCATGCGTGCCGATGCAAACGCACTCCTCCACGGCGACGGGCCGGCCACGGCACGTCTCGTCGCGTATCTCAATCGCCAACGCGACTCCCTCCGTGGCTGTCGAATGGGTCGCATGACTTATGATGCCGATGTACTCGCTTCACCTGACCTGCTCCAGCCAGTCTCCGAGTCTTTTAGGTGGTTGGTCGAAGCGATCGAAATAGTCATCAACGAGGGGATCGACGCGGGTGAGTTCCCATCCGAGACCGACGCTCATCAGTTAGCCTCAGTGGTCGTAGCCACGGTGCAAGGAGGCTATGTCCTGGCTCGCGCTCAACAAGACACCGCTGAGTTTGACGCCGCAATCGACGGCACAACCACCCTCCTGCGCAATTGGAGTCGACAATGAACCTCCCTAGTACAAACTTCTCGGGCACTGTCGAGGCCACTACGTTGGCAGCCCCCACTCGTGAATCAACTCTGGCTGTCTACGCGGTCACGTTCGCTGCCGGGGCACACACTCACTGGCACATCCATCCAAAGGGACAAGGGATCTATGTCATTGATGGCATCGCCGTCGTCCAAATTGAAGGGCAAGCGCCCCAGCTCTTGGCCGAGGGCGAGTCTATCTGGATCGATGCTGGCCAACGGCATTGGCATGGTGCCACACCCGAGCAGCCCATGACTCACGTGGCCTACCAGCAAGCCGCCGATTATCTGTTAACCACCTGCTGGCAGGAGCCCGTCACTGTCAAAACGTACTGTTACGCAACAAAGGAGAACCACTGATGTACGCCATGCAATACCAGATCACACTGCCTACCGACTACGATATGCAGATCATCCGCGATCGTGTCATCCGGACCGGACATCTCATGGATGGCTACCACGGACTGGAGTTCAAGGCCTACCTGATCCAGGAGAAGACCAAGGGCGCCCCCCGGAATGCGTATGCTCCCTTCTACGTCTGGGGCGACATCGATGGGATGCAGCAGTTCTGCTGGGGTAAACTCGGATACTCAGCCATCGTGCGCGACTTCGGCCGCCACTCGATCCAGGACTGGACCGTCCACCAGCTCCTCGACGGACCAGCGGACTACTCCGCTGCCCGCAGCCTGACCATCAAGACCGTGCCCCTACCAACCAACACTGCACCGTTCCACTGCATCGAGAACATCACCTCTGAATTCCTCACTACAGCCACTGGCTCCACTGTGGCCCGCGTCACCGCCGTCGATGTGACCACATGGACCGTCATTCTCGTCGAACTCAGCACCCGTGAAGCCGACAAATGCGCCATCGATTCCACTACCTACGAGGTACTGCACGTTTCTACTGCTGCCTAACTCACCCATCTTCGCCCCACCCCGCGAAGGCATTCGGCGTTCCTAACGCGGCATCCCCCACGAGAGCAGCTTAAAACTGACCGCAACTCTGGCTCTCACACCCCACCACCACCTGATCATCGCTCATCTCGTCATCAACGACAGGTGCCCGATCAGCGAAGTCACCGCCCTAATTCCAGGTCTCCTGGCCAATCAAGAAACTCTGAACCGACCGCTTTCGCACCGGACAGTCTATACTGGCCCGCTCCTTCCGTCAGCACCACTCACCCAACAAGACCAGCTAAGCGACGAAGACTGCATCCAGCTCATCTCCGGCTCCGTGAGAACCCGGTCCGGTTGGCTCACCGGCTGAGGATCGCGATGTCGACAGCTACCCTCACCGCCACCGTCGTCCTGCTTCGGCTCGTCGAGCGTTTCGACACCCCACGGCACCACAGTCGAGCTTGTTTTGCGCGACAGCAAACCTGTCTACGCGTAGAACTCTTGATAGAAACCTGCGTTGGGCTTTGAATTAGTACAAACTCCGAGTCTGAATCTGCCCGTAAGCAATGGCAAAGTCGAAGGGTTCTTCGCCCCGTCCCCGACAGCTGTGTCTGCATCAGCTGCCACACGAGTGAAGCGGAGCACCGATGGAAGACGCTGGCTGACTATACTGCTAACCCATCAGCGACCCGACACCACCTTCGAAAACCGGTCTCGCTTCTCACGTGTGACCAACGTCCCCAGGCGAATACACCTTGGTGAAGTCCCCTCGTTCGGTGATCCGGTCCAAAGTTCCAAGGTCAAAACACCCTAGGAGGGAGGGAGAAGTGAATTTAGTTGCTTCATCAACTCTTCTGCAGCTCCCAACGTAATTTCAGCGAGCTTTGATTGTCGAATTTCACCTCGCATGAGAGCACCGGCGGGCGCAAAATGACTAAACTTTCCGCCATTCACCGCTTCCTTGGCGAAATAGCTTTCGACCCTTGCAACTAAGCGATCCCCTGGGGGAAGATCCCCAACGGTAATAGAATTTCGCTGCAAAGCACCTTGATAAGCAGCGTTAACCATTTTCAGATACTGCGCTGGAGTAAATAGATCTTCTAGATCTGCTTCGGTCCTATTTAGGATTGTTCCGATTTCGATAACTGTACTGCTACCGAGGCGCCCTGCTTCCTTCAATCGTCGTAGCGTCTTTTCTTCCTTCACAGAGGAGTCAGTCAACACTGCGACATTCATCTGATTGGCACCAAATAGCGCAAGAAATGTTGGGAGTTTAGCTAGTCCTCCACCGGGTGTAATCGTCCACCGCGGATCAAGATTCTCGCGTCCTTGCGATCGTAGGGCTTCACTCAAATAATTGAGGTACACCACATCGGAAGGACCTTCCACCAATAGTACATTCGGACCAACCCATAGAGTCTGGGTCAAATCCACGCCCATTGCCGCCATCAAAGGAAATACGGTATCGCGATTCGCCTTTAGCACATCGGCAGAGACCACGGTGCCTCCCTGTTCGTGATCCTCAACTACTCGAACACGATGAAGCTGTTGAGGATTAATCATAAAAGGCGAATGAGTGGTGAGAATCACTTGATGGCTCGGAGCCAACCGATCATCGATGAACCTTAATAGATCTGCTTGAGCCCTTGCATGCAAATTTAAACCCGGCTCATCTAACAGAAGAATGAGAGGGTTGGAAGACTCTTCCTCAATTGCCGAGAAATAGGCAAGGAAAGAGAAGAACCAAACAAAACCCCTCGAGCGCTCATCAAAAGGCACTGTTACATTGTGTTTCTGATTCAACACACGGATTTGCAATTTTGGTCCTGCATAGGTTCCAGAGGTAACTTGGCCCACACGCAACTCAACTCGCAGGTTAGTGTTTTGCGACCAGTACTTGAACACCTCGGCGGTAATGCCGTTCGACGCATTCTCAACATCTCGAATGAGGTGCTCGTCGCTCTCAGGGTTAATGAAGTCTTCTGGTTCAACCCCGGCCAGGTGGAGAAGTGATAAGAAGGCTTGTTGGCCACGAGTGAGAGTTTCTGCGTCTCGGTTATGAATAAGTTCCTTGACTAAAACCTCTCCTGGCATTGAATCGTATTCGCCAAAATAGACAAATTTGGGACGCAGCCCACTCAGCTTGTCAATCGCATAATATACAGCACTCGCGTGCCGCCAACTCTCAACCTGTTGAATTACCTGTGTTGCGGTTGAATTTGGTTCATCAAGCCCCCGAAGCACCTGAAGCAAATTTTCTACGGACTCTGCCTCCTCTGCCATCCGCTGTGGCGCTTCAGGCAACTGGAGGCTGCTAGTCAGATTCCTAACTATCGCGTCCTCGTTTAGGGATACGCTCCACTTCGTACTACCGTCATATGCAGTTGTGACAGAAATCGAATGATCACTGATCGCTCCAGAGCCCAGTTCTTCCTCAACTGCATCAATGTCCGATTGCTCTAAGTCATAAACCAGCTGAGTGACCGTGCTCTTCCCTTTTTCTCTCCGCCGTTCGCTCGTGCGAGTAGTTGGATAATCGAGCACTCCGTCAAATTTGGTCTTGTCTTGCGCAAAAGACTTGTTTAGCGCTTGAAGGACTGCCGTCTTGCCTGATTCATTCTTGCCGACTAGACAGGTGACATCGGGCTCAACGGTGAATCCATCCATTTCATCGATACTGCGATATCTTCGGATTGCGGCTGTTTGCAACTTCACTTTAGATTCCTATTCCATGTTTTAGCATTTGATGAAAATCAGTATACGCACAGCTCAAGCTCACCAGCGCCCCCATTCAGTTGCCAAAATAGGGTAATTAAATGAAAAATGAAACCAATATGTTTTGCAGGCTGCTTTGTAACCGTGTCCAGGTGTCAAGTTTACTGAGATGTGTTACTCAGATAACCCGATCTGCAAAGTCCTCGATCCCCACATGATCCACATTGGTCTCTCTGCATATAGAGAAAACCGGAGGTCACCCCCTCTTTCGAGTTTGTAATCTCCGGTCCTTGCGGTTCGTGAACCGCACTTTGTGAGCGGTTCACATATCCAAGTCAACAAGCGAAACCACACTGCTTGTCCCGCCGCGGAAATTCGAAACTCCCGAGACTTTTTGCCCCCAGACCACCGACAAATAGCACGGATCAGGCATAGCCCCAAAGACCCGTTGATCCGCCAAAACTTCACAAACACAGATACACTGCCAACTCTCACCTCAACGAGAAAACGTCCCCTGACACCGACCGGTAAGAAGATTCCAGAGACTTTCTGAAACACAAAAACGGTGGGAATGCACACATGCATCCCCACCGTGAAATATTCTCTCTCTAAGTCCGGGCTGGCAACCTCACCGGCGGCCGGCCAAGATCCTCCTCAATCATCCGAAACCGCCGAGCAATCGACGAACGCCCACGTTGTCTACGCGCAGCGTGCGAGTCCTGGATCGACCGATTAGCGGTACCCACCCACAGCGCAATCAGCAGTGCGATCGCGGGCTCGCGACGCGCGGACCACCGCAAATCGGAAAACCCGGTAATGTGCGGGCTCTTCAGAATCGAAAAACGCTGCTCTGTTAGGGCGCGCGCCGCCTCAAAATACACTGTGTGTTCCCACGAACCAGGGGTCAAACCCCAGGTCGCCATCCGCCACTGGTCTTTAGAATAGGTCACCGTGACCTGCGACTGCGAACAACACCGATATGCCTCCGGCCCCCAACTGGGCTGGACCGTGACCACACTCGGATCGGCCATCATCGACGCCGGCTTGAGCGGACATCGCACCCGTCCCTGCACGGCAGGACACACCAGATCGATGCGCATACTACCCATGTCCGGGTCAGCATCTTTTCGTGGTCGTCCCTGTGCCCGCGCTCGATACGGCCTGGAATTCGTGCCCATCAGCAGTGGCAGCAGTCGCTCAAGTCTGCGATCCTGCTGGTCAAAGCAATCAGCATCGCGCATTTCGTCCGTTTTCCGCACCAAAGGCATCCCGCGAGACAGGCTAGCCGCGCACGGACAATAAAAGTCCCCGGATATTTGCACCGGTCCCGCAGGCACACCCCGCACGCAGTGCTCCCTGCCGGAGCTGGCCCACAAAGTCCGCCAGGAACGTGGGTACCGCACTACCGGGGAGTATCCGAGCTCCACACACGCATCATTAAAATGTTGTTTCTGGTTGTAGCCCATGTCGACCGTCAAATACGGCAGCCGCATCCGCGAGCCCCGCGCTGGCGCGAAACCGTTATCGGCGTGCGCTTGGAGCGCCCGCGTCATACCCTCCACCGATGCCGAAGTGGGCTGATGGATCGCAATCCCCGTGATCACGGGCGGTACTCCATAGAGGTCATCGGGGCTACCAACCCTGGTCACCGCTGTTACACCGATACCGAAGCCAACTTTTTTTACACTACGCACCATTTCGCCGCCCGTGTTCACGGAATTGTCGGTGCGATCGCGCACATAATAGGCCCCGGCATACGCCGCCGCGCGATGTTTGTCGTCTCGCGATCCCAGACCGGCCGAAGGGCCAGCAAGATCCACGACCGATTCATCGACCACCATGTCCCCGCAGATTCCTGCAGGCTGGCAATCATCCACAGAGGCAGACACAATCAAATTCACCACTGTGTGGAGACGGTGCGCCGCCAGCTCCACGGATTCCTGGGTTTCTGGACTCCGAGCAGCGATATGCCTGCGATGGGTCGCATTCGTCACCCGTCGCGCGGGCAGATCGAAACCTGGATCCAGCGGCGCGAGACGCCGGGCTATCCACCCCGCAAACGCCCCATATGTCGCGGTTCGCACCGCTGGGGTCATGCCGAGCCGGGTCAGCTGAGCGTCCGTGAGCTGCTGCATCACCCGAAAAGCCTCAGCATCGGAAGGAACCCGAGGAATCGCCAGCAGCGCCGCTTTCACCGCCAAATACCCCAGAATACTAAAAGCCCCAGCACAGCTTCTGCCGCCCTGGCCTTTGCTTTCATCGAAGAATTGTTCAATCAGGTGTGGGGCCATTGACTGCTCCAGCCAGGAGGCTGTGGCCTCGAGGACCTCCGGACGGATCGTAAACGCACAATCCTTCTGGGCGATCATACGAGCTCACCCCGCGCATCCAGGAGCATCTGTGCCAAATCCCCGGCTTGGAATTTCGGCAGAAGATCGGCCTGGTCGGCTAGTACTCGTAGATCCCCGACACCCGCCATCGCCAGCAACGCCGCTGCAGAAACACCCGGTGTGGACGCTAAATCCAGGATCCAGCGGTTGCGTAAACCGACCGCATCAAGCCCTTGAAAACCGTAGTCGCGCAAGCGATCGTTGAGTTTACTGACGGCATTTTTGGACACAACGCCATTTATTGTTAAGGGATACATGGTTCCGGTGCCGACTTCCCGCGCGCGCTGTAGCAGACGATGGCCTTTCGCAGGGTCGATCACGGGCACGATCCGGTCGATCACGCCGCGCCGCCGCACCCGCACCGTGACGACATCAACACCCAATCCCAGCGAGATGACATCAATGTCCTCACCGGTGAGCTCGCGCACCTCGCTGGAGCGCAGCCCAGCACCGGTAACCAGATCCAGCACCAGATAGAGCCGTGGGCGCAGTATTTCCGGCACCATTGTCGCCTCACCGTACAGTCGCTCGGCAGTACCAACAGGGCAGGCAGGGGTTGCCCGGCCCCGAGGTGAGAGCACTTAACGCGGGGCAGGAAATTCGCGCGGGTACAACACGCGGCCTGCTTCATACAGTGTCCACCTGTATGTTTTTGTGCTGGTCAGGGAGAAATCATGGGAGTGGTACAGCCACTGATCGATGCTTGTGCGTGTCAGGGCGCGCTCTTTATCGACGTCCCCGTAGGCGATCGCGTCGTCCAGTAGCCGCCGGGCAATGATCCGCGTCGATTTAGTATCCGAGTCGTTCGTAGCTGGCTTGGTATGGGCCTGGACGAGGGCGGCACGTTCAACGGCAACGGCTTTCAAAGGACTGGCAGGACCTGCAATCGATAATTGGCGGAGCCGATCGAAACGCTCCTGGTCACGCAACGTCCTGCGAGTGAGTTTACGCACCCGTGACGGTGCCGCGACAGTACTGGGAAGTGCGTCTGCTGGTGGGATATCCATGGGATCTGCCGCGAGCATTCGCTTGTGCCGCCCCACCTACACCACCACCCAGCAGGGGACCTGACACGCTGCGAGGACTCCGCAGCAATTGATTAAAGGTTTTCGGCATGTCAAAATGAACACATCTCCTCGATTTGCAATGTCTGAGTGAGTTAACAGGGAAGTCGATCTTGCAAGGATCGCTTCCCAAGCGAGGTACCTTTTGGCGAAGGTGCCTCGCTTTTTTGTTTTTATGATTTAGTTGTCGGTGGGTAACCCGAGGTCATCGAGCAAGCACGCTTCCTCGTCTGTGGCGAGTTGCTGAGCAACAAGGTGCGCCAGCGAAGTCCCACGAGCGTTGGCCGCCAGTGTCAATCGCCGCACCATCGGTGCCGGCAACCGAAGTTGGACACGCACCGACTCATCTGCTCTCACACGCCGCGCTTGGCGCCGACCGAAACGAGTCGGCGGGATATCCACCATCTCATCACTCATCCCGATCCTCCTCGCACTTCGTCTTTCGGGTTGCTCCGACGAGATCACCATACCGCCTCCAGGAGGCTATCAGGCAACGCGTTTACCCCTTCTGGCCTAGTAAACATAAGAGCCATAGTGACATCACATTCTGCTGAATGTGATGTCACTTGTTTTCGTTAGCAAAAGTTATTGAGAAACTCGATTTTGCAGATCCCGTTAGTTTTGATGCCGACAAAGAGCTATTTTGGGATTTTTCAGTGATGTCAGATTAGAGCCAAAGTGAAACCACTTTTTTCAGCCGGGCGCTTCGATTGTGGCAATCTACACTACCCCCGCCATCGGACGAAACCCTCATGCAGTAGTGACTCAGCACTCGATCATGGCCAGCAATCTCATCATTGCCCTTTTAGAGCGGGTAAACCGGCCTATGTCGGTAAATTAGAGGATATGAGCCCATCAACAGTAGTGTGCCCAGTACCCGCTGATATATGGGGTATGGACCCTTCCCTATTCGGTGCCCTGGCCGGCGCCGTCGTGGGCGCTGTTATTGCAGGCCTAGCCGCCTGGCTTACCACTCGAAGTTCCGAAGAACGAGCCAAGAAACAACGCCAACTGGAGGCCGTAGCCTACTTCCTGGATCAGACCGGGCTAGCGAGTGAAAAGTGGGCCAAAGACAATATGCCCCACTCCAGTGCATTGCAGAAAATAGACGTTTTCCAAGCGATAGTTACAAAGCCTGAGACACTAGCTTCCTGCATGGGAGCCAAGCTTATGTTCTACGGTGATTTACGCCGTGAACTCGAGATTCTAGACATCAAAATCACCAACAACGAGGTGAGGAAAACCCTGGGGGCTTTGGAGGCCTTTATCCAAGGAGAGATTGACCATTTCAGCGAGCAACAGGACTTTGTGCTCGCGCCTACTAGGCAAAAGCGGGAACATCTCGGTATTGAAAAAGGTGTAGAAGAGCTACAAGAGATGATCAGTTCACCCATGACGGATGAATTCCACGAACTTCGCCGGGCTCTTAAAGACAGTGCCCGGGAACACCTCACTTAGCCCCTAATGACGTTAGGAACAAGTATGTCTCAATGGTGGCTCGACAACTGGGCAAACGTCCTATTTAACCTTGGCAGTGGTTCTCTAGGCGTAGTTGTAACACTGTTGCTCACAGGTTGGTGGAACCATAAGAACCGCAAGCGAGAACGAATCCGCGCCGAATTTGAAGCCGCTACGGCCTGTAATGAGGCTGTTTCCACCAGGTTCAATCAAGGAATAACAGGCGACGAAGATACTTTAGTCTGGCTTGGACAAACCGTTACGGACTTGAATAGGGTGCAACTTAGCACCAGGGACTGGAGGCTACGCCGTCTCGTTCACCTTGGGCAACTGGAAATTATCAGAGCACACTACCGGTGCGGTATCCCTGTCGAGTCAATGTTGATAGGAGTCCTGCCCAGGGACGCTATAGCTGATATTTCTCGATACTGCCCTCCACAAGCACCCCCACAACGAGCACAAGCGCAAATCGCGATGGAGTGCATGTCTGAAGTCTGCAAATGCACCAACCAGATGGTGGCAATTTGCACGAAAAAGAGCGGCCTCAACATCGGTCCTTGGGGACAGATTCGGTACAAGATAGCCCTGCTAAGAGACCAACCGATGTTACGACGAAAATTCTACTTAGACTGATCCGCTGGCCCCTAGTAAGTCACTGTGAATGCGAAAGAAGCTGGCTACTTGCTACGGAATCTCGGATAGCCCCAGAGAAAAGCAGGCCTGGTTACCAATCGCCGACTTGGCACCATCACTGCAGTTAACCTCAAAGTTAATGAACTTATCCACAGCATGTCTGCATCTGTCGGACGACCGCCACCTGCTGTAAGTTGTATCAGCCACAGGACACTATGAATTCTCGACGGACCAACAAGTAATCAGACCGATAGGTCATCAAGATTGATTCTTTGGCTTTACAATTTCTGTCTCCTCAACCCAACGTGCCACAACCGACAAGACAGCCAAATACTCCAAAGCCTCCTGTTGAGACCACCCAGGTGCCACCGAATGCGCAACGACATTACGAATCCCCGCAAACACGCCCATAGCTAACAAATGCAGCCCATCTTGACGTGACTTCCACGTATCCGAATCACGCGGTCCGGGCAACCACAAACGTACACTCTTTGGGCTTACTTTCGGCGAGAACACCTCACTAGCAAGTTCCCGGTCAGCGGTGTCCATCCCAGACTTCTTCTGGATATGAGCGGTAAGCGACTTTGCACCATACTCGACCGCGACTTCAAACTGGTCCGCTTGCCAAAATTGCGCTGCGGCACCCCAGACCCACTCATGTAGCTCGTCCGCCACAAATGAAGGTCCCTGCGGAGCGAGCTTCTTCTTCCATTCATCTTGATCTCGCAGCACAGCGAGAGCTTTCCGCGTTGCGGTTGCAGTTGCCCTAAGCCCACTGTACAACTCGGAAATACCAAATGTGTCGGTAATTAGCGAGGGGTCCAGTACCTTGATAATCTGCTGGACTGTAGGCAGCTGATCCTCTACAGAATTGGTGATGGGTCTCATCAGATTCTCGTCCCAATACTGGCCTGCCGGTATGCGGTCGCTAAGCCGATCATGTTCCTCACAACTCTCAAGAAACTGTTCCAGCTTGCCTCGTGCCCAGTCATTATCCATATCCGATAGATTAATGCGTCGGCTACAAAGAGGCGAGAAGCCAACTGCAAGGAATGCTCTCCAAACATCCCAATTGGCGTGGCGGGGTAAGTTTGGTTTTTTCTAGAAAGCCACGGTATGCCGCGATTCGTCATAAACGAACATCACGAAGGCAGCTGCCACCCTCCCGACTCTGGTGCGACTACAGATGGGTTAAGCCGCCCATGAACTTTCGATCATATCGAGCAGATGGTTCGTTATCTACTGTACGAGTAACGTCTTCACCTCTCAGTTGCGATAACCAAATCTCCTGGTGTCAGCATTAATCCTGCAGCATTCTAACCCTATTAACCTTGTGTAATCAGTAAGGTCAGCAAACCCCACCTCCCGAACTCTTCAAAGCAAGCATTGATGTCCAGTTGCCACAAATCGCCCCGGACCCCCAAGAAAGTAAAAGTGATCTCAACGCCATCGTTATAGAATTAGATGCCCCCCCAAATGTCCATTCAAGAAACTCAACACACAGATGAAAACCCTTTGAAAAACTCTCTGAATCAATAGATCAAGAAGGATTCCGAACCCTGGTCAGCGTGAGAATTTCCATCAGCAATTGAGATATAGTTGGAATTCATAGAGGGTAGTATCCGTTCCGTTCTCTAGCCTCGTCACAGTTACCACTCTGTGGCTGAACGATATACACCACTCCGACAAGAGGGAGTAAGCAGCAACGTGCACATGTCACGTATCTCGATAGTTAACTATCGAAATTTCGCGCGGACAAACGTCCTCCTCAATCCAGGAGTCAATACCATCATCGGTGAAAATGGTTCCGGAAAATCAAATCTCTTTCGTGCCATTCGCTTGCTCCTCGACAATGCTTTCGCCACGCGCCGTCACGATTTGAAGGACACAGATTTTCACCGAGGACTGCGCGACTGGCGTGGACACTGGATCGTCATCATGATTGAATTTGCCGACCTCAGCGACGACGAAGCAGTCCAATCACTGCTTCTCCAGCACACCGCTGACGAATCTACACAAGATTGCGGCCGTGCAACCTACGCCCTGGTATTTCGACCGAACGAACAGAAGCGGAATGAGTTTGCCAACCTGGGAAAAGGAGACCATACTGGTCTGTCAGCCCTACAAGAAACGGTCACCCTTGACGACTACGAACGGGTACTTCTTGGAAAAATGAGTGCTGATCTCACCGACCCAAATCAGTACGCTGCAATCGTAGGAGACTTCGACAACGCAGTTTTTCCGTCAAATTCAAATGGAACTACGCCGGACTTCGCTACTGAAATTGGAATCCCCATCCAAAGAGACATGTCGCTATGGCGCGAATTTTCATTCACATATGTGCCGGCTCTTCGAAACGTCGTCGCCGACTTTAATGACCCCTGGAAAAACCCACTGCGAACGCTCTTGTCGGCAAAGAGCGAGCACATTCCCGCAGGTGACCTTGACGATATTATTCGAAAAGTCGAAGAGCTCAACAAGAGCATTGAAGGTAGGGACGATGTTCAAGACATAACAAAAGGTATACAAGCAACTTTCAAGGAGGCAGTGGGCGAAACCTACTCGCCTACATCCATGAAAATCCACTCAGAACTTCCTGTCAAAGCATCCGATCTCTTCAAATCACTCAAATTATATGTAAGCGAAAACGGAGATGCCTCGCCCAGGCGACTGCAGGAGATGAGCTTAGGCGGTGCCAACCTAGTCTATCTAACATTGAAATTGTTGGAATTTGAGTACCAGGCTAAACGTCAAGCAATTGCAAACTTTCTCATCATCGAAGAGCCAGAGGCTCACATCCACACCCACGTGCAAAAGACCCTTTTCGATCGGGTCACATTCGAAAACACCCAGATTATCTATTCAACACATTCCACCCATATATCCGAGGTCAGCGATATTCAAAGCGTGAATGTGCTCTCGCTTGAAGATGGTTCGTGGGTTGCGCTCCAACCTTCAACAAACCTAAAAGCAGACGAAGTAAAATCAGCCCAGCGATTCCTCGATGCCATCCGTTCAAACCTGCTTTTCTCTCGAAGCGTTCTCCTCGTAGAAGGTGACGCAGAAGAGATCCTGATCCCAAATCTTCTAAAGAAGATCTATGGAATCAGGCTCGATGAAATCGGCGTGAGCTTGATAAATGTTCGTAGTACAGGATTCAAGAACCTCGGCAATCTATTCCACAATGACCGTCTTCGCAAGCGCTGCGCGATCGTAACCGACTTGGATGCCACGTTTTTCGACACAACTCCTCATGAAGATGATGCAGAAAGAATAGCCAATCGCAAGATGAAAGCTGCTCGTTCAGCCGAATCGGGACAAAACAGAAAGGCGATGCTCGAGGAGTTCTCGTCCGGCAATCCATACGTCCAAATTATGTATGCCCGGCATACATTCGAAGTCGATTTCGCGGACGCTTCTGAGGCAAACCGCATAATTCTGGCCGCCACAGTCCCCGAAATCTACCGTCGAACGTCAAGCCAACAAAAGATCAAGGAGGCCCTGACTGATTCAACTATGTCTCAATACGGCCAAGCAGCATTGAGCCTGGCCAATAAGGTGGGGAAAGGCTGGTTCGCCCTGATGGTTAGCAATCATCTCGATGTTGCTGATGAAAGTTGCGGACCTGTACTTCCCGGTTACATCCTCAATGCCCTCGCCTTTACTGCCTCAGAACTCCCTTCGGAAACATGGGCACGAGTCATTGCTTATCGCATCGAGTCGCGGAAGGCATCGTCGTGCATGCCTAATGACCAACTTTCCGCCTGGTTGGAATTGCTTGAGATCTGCACCCACGAAGAGTGTACGGTCGACCGCCTACGCGAACGTATAGAAGCCTTCACCGACACTGATGTACAGCTTTTGCGGCTCATCCAGGCATTTTGTCGGTGAAGCTACTGTGCGAGAATTAAACGAGGATCAGCAAATAGCTGTAGCAACCGAAGGCGACGTTCTCCTGGTGGCCTGCCCGGGAAGTGGCAAGACGTACACTCTCATACATAAAATCGCTGAGGAATTGTCGCAAGTCACCTCTCATCGAGACTTCGTCGTCGCGCTGACTTATACTCACGTAGCGGCCGAAGAGATTCGAGACCGTGTAGAAACGTTGGGGGTCGACACCAGCCAGCTCTGGATCGGTACCATTCACAGTTTTTGCTTGACTTGGATACTTCGTCCCTACGCGATCTACCATGATGATCTCAAGAACGGATTCAGCGTTGTCGACACTTATGAAAGTGAAGAGCTTCTCGACGAATTCACGAAGAAACATCCACCACTGAAGTCCCGGTTCGAGTGCAAATATTATGCGACCGAAAGCGGATTCTCGCCTGACAAAAGTACTCCCGCAGCAAACATAATGGCTGTGGAGGCGTCAATCGGTGAATATCACGCGCAACTGCTTAAGCAAAAGAAGATCGATTTCGAGATGATCCTCAAATTCGCATATGACCTGATATCGGAACATCGTCCCATCGCTAAACGTCTCAGCCAGCTCTTTCGTATGATCGCCATCGACGAATACCAGGACACGAGAGAAATACAGTACTCGATTGTTTCTCGAATCCTCCGTGAGAAGGAGTATAGGCCCAAGCTGTTCGTTGTGGGAGATCCAAACCAGGCCATCTATGGATCCCTTGGTGGTATCGCCAAGTCAGCTAACGAACTTAGCGCTTTGACCGGTCGGCAAATTGAACAGCTAGCATTGCATAGCAACTACCGATCTTCACAACAAATTGTTGACTACTTCAGCCATTTTGCAGTTACTCCTTTGCAGATTCAGGCGGCGGGTCCTAGCAAGCTCGAGCGCGGCGATCTGATTCACGACATCACGATTGCTAAATCGGAACTGGTTCCAGCAATTGCAGCGCTCATTCGGCACAACACTGAGACCTTAGGCATTCCACCTGAACAGATTTGCATCGTGGCCCCCTGGTGGATCCACCTCGCCTCGATGACAAGAGCACTCGTTGCAGCCCTTCCTGGATACAATTTAAATGGCCCTGGGCTATCCCCGTTTGGCGAGAATCGTGACAATTTTTGGTACAAAGTTGCACGAATTTCCCTAACGGACTCCGCGCCCGACCTCTTCCATCGCAGGATCCGATGGGCCAAAGAAATCTTAGATGAGCTTTACCAAGCTGGACATGAAAGCAATTTAAGCCCCAGAGAATTCCTCAAGACCACCAACAGTATCCGTATACAGGCAACTAGCGGAACTGAGTACCTTGCACAATACTTCGACGAGTTTATCAAGGCATTTCAAATTGCTGTCGTTCCAGACTCAGAATTGCTAATTCAGCGTCAAGGATTTTTCGACAGAATGACAAACCGGCTCCGACGCATACGAAACGATGAAAGTGTTGATGGCGACGATCTTGAAACCTTTCGGGCTGTCTTCCGGCCCAGGACTGGCATCGTCATATCCACCATCCACGGCATCAAAGGAGCAGAATTCGACACTGTCATTGCTTTTGGATTGCTAGAAGGCCAAGTTCCGCACTTTAATGAACCGGATAATGAAAAAGAGGATGCGGCCAAGAAACTCATGTTCGTCATTGCCTCACGAGCCCGCCGAAACCTCTATCTGATATCAGAAACCGGTCGCGGAAATCAACGATTTCCGAAGTTCCAAAGCCGAGTTCTCGGGACGATCGACGCTCATTACTACACGTCTCGGTCAGTTACCAAACTTCTTAAAGACTCGTAAGAGAAGTGGCACTAAAAGCAGCTGAAGGTTCGCAATAACAGGTATCTTATCGTCATAAAAGAGTGGGAAAATCTAGCTCCGATGTTCAAATGTTCCCTTAACGATTGAAGATCTCCGAACAGCTATTCATGAGCACTGCGTCACCCTCGGAATGAGCATACTGATGTACCACAGGCGGAAAGCAACTATCGGAGCTGAAGATCGATCTAAGCAACTGAGCCTCATAGCTAAGGATCTAACACGTCCCGTGAATCCTGCGTTTCGTATCGTGGATTGAGTAGACGATGCTTATGAAGCGACCCGCAAAGCCGGACTAGGATTTGTTTATCTGCTCACCAATGAGCCTTGGCTTTAACGCAAAATCTTCATCTGAAAGCCTCCGGATCGGCCATCAATCTAGGGATACCATATTCATTAGCCGAGTGACGTCACCTATCCAGAAGGTGAAAGCATTTCATTCCTTCCTCAACTAGGTGCTTGCCAGATAATAGGCAAGCAGGCTTCAGTCTGGTACTAAATCACTATCCAATATCAACCTCTGCGTCTACGCTTAGAAACTCCGCGGGATGTACGCGAGGGTTCTTGTTCACGTCGATTGAACAAGTCAACCCAATCGATGCGACTCAGGTTTGGTGGCAGCGCCGATGCTGAGATGCCGCGCGATTCAAGCCCTCGACGGGCTAGAGTTTTCGATTCAAAAAGCCGCGCCCGAACGAGAATTTCAGCGAGCCCACGGCCTTTCCCGGTAAAGACGGAGTGCACCATAGCCTGAAACGCTTTCTGGTCTTTAACAGACACCTCGGGTTCATCAACCCTAGAGATCAACAAAATCCCTCCGTCAACATTGGGCCGTGGCTTAAACGCCGAACGCGGCACACGTTCACCGAGCTCAAAAGTAAACCAAGGAGCCCACTGCGCAGTCATCATGGTTACACCTCCCACACCCGCGCGTCGACGAGCTACTTCCCATTGCATCAATAGGACGGCATCAGTCCAGCCAGGCGCTCTGAGGAGCTTTCTCAAGATCGCGGTTGTCAGCGAAAATGGAATATTTCCTGCGACAACGTGCGGGTACGTAGGTAGTTGATAACTCAAGAAATCAGCATGCAGAATATCGATACTCCCACCCGACTTTGCGCGGTTGAGGGTTTTCACCATTGCGGCATCGATTTCGACGGCAATTATGGGTCGCCCTAGACGACTCATTGGGAAGGTTAACGCGCCACTTCCCGGCCCGATCTCCACAATGGGACCGCTCGTACGAGCGACATGTTGGACACACACGTTGACAATAGTGGTGTCGATAAGAAAATTTTGGCCATGCTCATGACGGCCGTGCCCATAGGCTGACATTAGGTATCGCTCCAGTTTATTGAAAATGGAACCGGGCATGACAAAGCACCGCCCGGCTATGTCACCGGGACGGTTTTCAACTCACACTGGTGAGGAAACCGCCTTAGCGGTTGGTACGCAACCGCATGGACGCGGTACCTAAAATCAACATGTCTAGAAAATAGCACAAGCATTCACTACAAACCTCGCGCAAGGAAGGTATGGACTGCAAACAAGCTCGAAGCAACACGAAGCATCCCTTCATGTCCTTTGACGTCTGCTGTTCGCCTGGATCGACCAGCGTGGTCCTTTAACTTCGGTAATTCCCATAAAACATCGACAGACCGAGGCACACCAAGCTTTGAATTCGTTGCGCTCAAATGCTCCATTTTTCCACCTGGTGGAGTGGGATTCCGCGGTGGCCACTACGTAAATCTTTCAACATCCAATGTTCGTAAATCACCTGATGTGAAATACATTTCTTTCGAACGGCATCATATTGTCGCCCAATCGGTTATGCGGAATGTGCGCTCCGATCTCCCCCCTGGACTGAGCGAATACAAAGGCCCCGCCATTCAAATGCTCCCCGAAGACCATGCGCTTACGCGTTCATACGGAAGATCCAAAGAAGCAGGAGAATACCGAGCTCATCAACAAAAACTCATTCAGGAAGGAAGAATCGACGAGATCTCTGAGATAGAATACAACCACCTAGAGACACTGTTCCCCGGCAAGTACACAGCAGCACTTAATGAAATGCTGGACTACGCCCTAGGAAAGGGATACATGAAAGTCGACTTCAGAACAACGCTGATATAAGGAGAATGTCTATGGATTTCCAGCCCGATTTTTTTCAAGCTCTTAATCCCGGTAAAGAAACCCTGTCTTATGAAGATCGCCTAAGTGATCTAAAAATCGACGATATGAGCTATATTGACCCATCTTTGGGGGCAAGAATCCTAGGCTACCTTGACTTAGACAATAAAAGGCGCCTTATAAAAGGCTCCATAGAGAACGAGAAAGTCTTCGACCTAGAGCTGGTGACCATTGAACAAGGTGACTCGTTTATGGGGGTTGCCCTCTCCCTTCGCGCAATTCCTTTCCTGAAAGCATTGCGTTCTCAAGGGACTGAGGCAGACTACGACGGCGAAAGTGTTGTCCTCAAGGATTACCCTATTGAAGTCTATTTCGAGAAAGGTAAAGTTATTTCAATCGTATGGACCGAGTTTCCCGATAGTGCGGTCAATTCATGAACTTCACCACCGACTACACGCTGCCGTTTCCCCTCGGCGGCACACTCGATGACGCCATCAAAGCCTGCCTGGACAGTCAACAACCAGCAGACGACGAACTCGAAGCCTGGATAGACATCCCAACCAGAGACAACGACGAAGAATATTCGTTGGTAGTCAGCCGAATCGAAGACAACACCTGCGTCACTGTTGCCCTCACCGACATCTACCGCGACACCTTCCTCGGCCTACGTCTTGATCCCCGGAAAACAACCGATGAAGAGTTGGCCGCTGGCCTTAAGAGCCAAGGGATCAACGCGATAGTTCAATTCGGGGAAATCATCCTGCCCGATCACCTGATCACCATTGTCCTCAACGAGACGATCACCTGGTGGGATCCGAATTATTGGGGCGCAGAGGGCTTCCGCAACGAAACAATCGCTGAGCAACCCTGACCATGCCCTGCCAAGCCTCTACCTCTCACTGATTCCTAGGTGCCGCCTGTATCCAGAACCGAATAGCATTGGTTCCAGATACAGGCGCCTACTCCATTTCCCACGTGACAAGAAAATTTAAATGGTCGACTTTACAAAACTCCTCAGCACATGTGCTGAACCTTGCTCACAACAGCGGCTGCAGGACATCGAATCAAACATCGGCATGACCCTGCCCGAGGACTATCGCCACATGATCCTCACTACAGGCGGGGGAACTCGCCTACGAGAGGAGCTTCTTCCCGGCCCAGCTAGATGCCTTTGGATTCCCTGATAGTTTCGCACTGTGGGGTTTCTTCGGAAACGGATCCTACACTGGCACAAAGAACAACCTGGATGAAGAAGGCCCCTACATGGCAGTGGCATGGGAACTGCCCGAGGGTGTTCTGCCAATCTCCCTCGTAGATGGCTCTGCCTCCAGTTTCGTCGCACTCAACCGTAACCGCAAAGAATTCCCACCCAATTCAGTCCTCTTCGTCGATGCAGAAATCAAGGACATCGTGTGCCTTGCGGATGATTTCGAGAGCTTCATCTCCCAACTAGGGAAAAACCCATACGTGTAAGACAAAGTGATACCAACGTGCTGGAGGTAGCCCTCATCCTCGCGACTTCCTCTCGGCAGGTTAGCGAGCTGGATATTCTCCGAAGACACGGTGAATTTTCCAGTCGCCGCATTGATGACTTCCCGCAAATAGCCACAGCACTTTTCAGATTCACTCTTCCCGGGAAAACAATCGCGGGCCCTGGATCAATGGACATCGTGTTCACCTCGTGGTGGGTCTTCCGTCTCAAAGAAGGCAAAATCATCCCAACCGACCAAGGACATGTTCTAGAACCGGGTTACCGCGCTCGACTCATTGACGAGCTCCGCGAAGCCCCAGCACGCCAGCGACAAGGATTCTTCAAGGACTACATCACCAAATTCCAAAACCAACGCACACACTAAGAGAACCCAATGTTTAAACGCTATAAGAAGTACTTCGACCCGCAGGGCACCCCAGCGAGCGCGAAACGTATCAAAGACATCGAAGCAACACTCGGACGTGAACTACCTGCCGCATACCGTGATGTGATCAAACAAACCGGTGGCGGACAGATGGCCGAAAAATACTGCATGATCACCGGCATCGACTCAGATAACGTCGACCCCGAAGGAATCATGATCGACTGCATCCTCGGCAACGGCCACACCGACAGCGGCACCAACCTCGATCTTGCCGATTACGCACCATTCCTCATGGACGAATGGGACCTCCCCAATGGCGTGCTTTTGTGCGCCATTTCTGAAGACGGCATGCACCAGTGTTTCGCCATCAACTACGAACTAACGGAGTTTGCACCGCTAAGCGTGCTCTACATCGACACAGATCCTGAAGGAGAGATCCTCCAGATCGCTGACTCCTTCGAGGATTTCCTTAGCATGCTGGCACCGCACCCAGACCTGTCCAAAGAAGCACCCGACTATAAAGGGCTTGCTATTGAAGGCGTCTTGCATGGGCCCATCAATGAAGAACTACGAGCAGTCATCGACGCCACAGGAGTCGAAGATCTCGAAGACATCCTCCGGTACTTAGGTTTGCCGATGGCAAAGGCACTTGCAGGCCGAATCGAGCATGATCCGAAAGGAAAACGCTTCTTGGACGTACTGTACTGGGCCGTCCAACACGTACAGCCACACCACAGTGGGGCAAGCTTTTTTGGATGGCCTGATTCGGAAGGCAACGAGATGCCTACGCCAAATCTTAGTTCAATGTCCCGAGGCTCGTTCGTCGCCCCCGGTGAAATAGCAAACTTCAATACCAACCTTGGAACATGTGAAGCGTGGTTTATGTTCCACGAGCGAGAAGGTGTGCTCACTAAAACTGAGAAAGGCTACATTCTCAGTGACGAGTATGCCCTGCCTATTCTCGAGGAAACACGGCAGAAGATGCGGGAAGAAAAATTCGGCTAGCTATCACGACAGCCGGTTCACCAGTGACATAACCCACACACCTCATGATATCGAGTAGATACTGTCTTCCATTCAAATCCGAGTAGAAGGCAGCACTTTTCCGCTCTTTGTGGGACTTGCATCCGCAATCCCCACACCGTCACTACACGACCCCCGCGAACACGAAAACAAAAGAAACCGGAGGTCACCCCCTCTTTCGAGTTTGTAATCTCCGGTCCTTGCGGTTCGTGAACCGCTCTTTGTGGGCGAAGGGGGACTTGAACCCCCACGTCCTTACGGACACTGGCACCTGAAGCCAGCGCGTCTGCCATTCCGCCACTCGCCCGAGTAGCAACAAACAATGTTTGCGACTCACCTAATTTAGCACGCAGTGCCAGAAAAACAACAAATCCGCTGGCAGTTGCCACAAAATGCTGCTTAGAAGCGAAGAAAATGCGGGTTGTTGGGAACTCACACCTATACTGGACACGTTAAATATTCAAGGAAACGGAAAGGAGGGTGAGGAAGCATGGGCGTGATGGATCGTTTCGCGAAGCTGGATTCGGCGATGCAGCGAGGCCTCGATAACAGCCTGGCCAGGGTTTTTGGCGGCCGAGTAGTGCCGGCAGAGATTGAGGAGCTGCTCAAGCAGGAGATCGCCGACAACATCGTCAGGACGTATGAAGGCTACGTTGAGGCCCCGAACGTATTGCACGTGCAGGTCAGCGAGAAGGACTTCGCCAACCTCACCCAAACTCATCCGAACCTGCCCCGGGAGTTCGCCGACCAGATGACTCGCCATCTGCGTAACCAGGGATGGATGAGCGCAGGACCAACGGTGGTCACCATCGAGTTGTCCCCAGTGTTGCGGACGGGCCAGCTCAAGGCATCGTCAGCTACCGACCCGCAGCCTACCGCGGATTCTACGTATCAGAACGAGCATGCGGCCCCAGAGAAAGAAGTTGCCCCTGTGATTCCGAGCCAGCCAGAATCAGCCGTCGACAAGCAGGCAAGAGAGCAGGCAGAAACGCAGGTAGAGATGCCGGCCGAGAAGCGGGAGGAAAAGCACGTTAACCTGCTGCTTCAGGATGGGTCGAGCCGGACGTATTCAGTCAAAGAAGGATCGAACATCATTGGTCGCAGCTCGGAAGCGGACCTGCGGCTGCCGGATACGGGTGTGAGTCGCGAGCACGCCGAGATCACCTGGGATGGTGAGGATGCAGTGCTGGTCGATCTGCAATCGACGAATGGCACGACGGTCAATGACATCCCGGTGGAGAACTGGATGCTGGCCGATGGCGATGTCATCAGCCTGGGCCACTCCATCATCGAAGTCCGAATAACCAAGAGCTAGCTCACTACCCGGAAGGCCACATCATGATCTTGTTAGCGTTTCGCATCGGCCTACTTGTGCTGCTGTGGTTCTTCATCTTCATGGCGGTCCGCGCGCTGCGCCGAGACACCAACGCCGCTGCGGGTCCTGCCGCCGTGGCTCCAGTACGACCGAACATTCCGCGCGCGGCCAGGGGCAAGGGAGCGCCGCGCATCATCAAGATCGTGGATGGCCCATTGACGGGGTCGCATATGGACATCACCACCCTGCAAGAATTCACGCTCGGGCGCAGCCAGGACGCGGAGTTCGTGCTGGGCGATGACTACGCTTCCGGCCGACACGCTCGCCTGATGCGCCGTGGCAACGATTGGTTCATCGAGGACCTCGACTCCCGCAATGGCACCTACGTCAACGGCACCCGTATCGACCAGCCGGAACGCATCACTTTCGACAGTGACATCACTATTGGCCGCACCACAGTCAGGTTGGAGTCTTAATGCTTAAGCTGAATTACACCGTCGCCTCCGACCGCGGCCTCGTGCGCGGAAACAACGAAGATTCCGCCTACGCTGGCCCGAACCTGCTCGTCCTCGCAGACGGCATGGGCGGCCACGCTGCCGGGGAAATCGCGTCCCAGCTCATGGTTGAGCACCTGCGCGTCCTCGATGCCGACCCCGCTGACAACGATATGCTCGCCCTGCTGGGCTCCGTCGCCGACGACGCAAACCAAGCCATTGCCGAAGGCGTGCGCACCAACCCCGAGACCGACGGCATGGGCACCACCTGCACGTCGTTGCTTTTCGACGGCCACCAATTCGGCCTCCTCCACGTGGGAGATTCCCGCGGCTACCGGTTGCGCGACGGAAAATTGGAGCGCATCACCCGGGATGACACCTACGTGCAGGCCCTGGTCGACGAAGGCGAATTGGACGCCGAGGACGTATCTACGCACCCGCAGCGCTCGCTGATTTTGAAGGCTTATACGGGGCGGCCCGTAGAACCCACCCTCGAACTCCTTGAAGCCAAGCCGGGCGATCGCCTGTTGCTGTGCTCAGATGGCCTGTCCGACCCAGTAACCCACAGCACGATCGAAACCACCTTGGCCGAGGGCACCCCTGCCGAGGCCGCAAGCCGCCTGGTAGAACTCGCGCTGCGCTCCGGCGGTCCGGACAACGTGACCGTGGTCATCGCAGATGTGGTGGATACGGACACCTACGAGGGCTCTTCCCTGCCCACCACCCCGGAGCTAGGTGGCGCGCTAAACAGCGACAAGCCGGAGGATCCGCGCCCCAATACCGCGGCGGGACGGGCAGCGGTGCTCAATAACCGCACTCCGCAGACCATTTCTCCCTCCGGCCAAGCCACACCTCAATCAGGGCATACACAAGAAATCCCAGAAGCCGCGCAAGGCGCTAAGAAAAAGACTCCGTGGTTCGGCGCATTCATTACGCTTCTTGTCCTCGGTTTATTGGCAGGAGCTGGTTGGTGGGGATATCAGCGCTCACAGGACAATTTTTATGTCACCGCCAAAGACAACAATTTGGTCATTGAGCAGGGGGCAGACTTTTCGATTCTAGGCAAGCCACTACACAAGACGTATCAGAAGGTGTGCTTGGACCGCGAAGGCCGTCTGAAAGTGGTGGACCTCAGCCAAAACAACTGTGCAGCGTTCAAGATCCAAGATCTGCAGCCGGACGCTCGTGCGAAAGTCGAGGCAAAGCTGCCCGGTGGGGACTATGACACCGTCATGCAGCAAATCACTACCTTGGCGGGTTCAGCCCTTCCCGTGTGCGTCGTTAGGCAGGCTCCGGCTGGGCCGGACGCTGCGCC
This sequence comes from Staphylococcus chromogenes, assembly GCA_032468405.1. Classification (GTDB taxonomy): domain Bacteria; phylum Actinomycetota; class Actinomycetes; order Mycobacteriales; family Mycobacteriaceae; genus Corynebacterium. The sequence goes on along the minus strand of JAUDUO010000006.1, from coordinate 143,469 downwards.
CAGCACGAGCTCGGCGGGCGACCTTAACTCGCCAGGCGTCAACTGCCGGGAGGTGAGCTAGGCATATGGAATTCTTTAGGCGTTTGACCTCTAGAAAAACAGAATTTGGCCTGCTCATTCTCTCTGCGATCATCATCGCGGTGACCTTAGTGAACCTCGAAGTATCGCTTGGTAACGAGCTCACCCGAGACGTGCTGTACGTGATCGGCGGCTACATCGGCGTCTTCACCCTGGCACACCTAGTCATGTGCTGGAAAGCTCCACATGCGGATCAAATCATGCTGCCCGTCGCAGCACTGCTCAACGGGTTGGGGCTGATCATGATTCAGCGTCTCGACGCCGCACGCGATAGCTCCATGGCCACCCGGCAGGTGATGTGGACCTTGGTGGGAATCGTGCTGCTCATCGCGGTGCTATTCATCCTGCGTGATCACCGCTCGCTGACCAGATACTCCTATCTGCTCGGCTTGGTCGGCCTGGTGCTGTTGGCGTTGCCGATGGTGTGGCCGCAGCCAGCAGAAGCGGACGCCCGCATTTGGTTGGCGCTGGGACCGTTTTCGATTCAGCCAGGCGAATTCTCCAAGATCTTGTTGCTGCTGTTCTTCGCACAGCTCTTAGTAACGAAGCGCGCCCTCTTCACCGTGGCTGGCTACCGATTCTTTGGCTTGGAGTTTCCGCGTCTGCGTGACCTCGCGCCGATCCTGCTGGTGTGGCTGCTCGCACTGATGATCATGGCCGGTGAAAATGACTTCGGCCCAGCCTTGCTGCTGTTTTCCACCGTTCTGGGCATGCTGTACCTCGCTACTGGCCGGGCGTCTTGGTTACTCATCGGGTTCACACTGGTGGCAATCGGTGGCTTCGGCTTGTACCAAATTTCTGCGAAGATCCAGACCCGTGTGAACAACTTCGTCGATCCCTTGGCTCACTACAACGAAGGTGGCTACCAGCTCTCCCAGGGCTTGTTCGGCATGTCTTGGGGTGGCCTGACTGGCACTGGCCTGGGCCAGGGCTACCCACACATCGTTCCAGTGGCGTGGTCCGATTTCATCTTGGCGGCAATCGGCGAAGAGCTCGGCTTGTTCGGCTTGGCCGCCGTGTTAATCCTGTTCGCCGTGTTCGTGGCCCGCGGTATGCGGACCGCGCTCCTGGTGGACAATTCCTACGGCAAACTGGTGGCAGCTGGCCTGTCGCTGACGATTGCGGTGCAAATCTTCGTTGTTACCGGCGGTATCTCTGCGATGATGCCGATGACCGGTCTGACCACCCCATTTATGTCTGCCGGTGGCTCCTCCCTGATGGCGAACTACATTCTGCTGGGCATCATTTTGCGAATCTCGGATTCCGCGCGCCGTCCGCAGGTGGCACTGCCAGGTGGGGCGTCGATAAGCGCAGGCGCGCTGCGGCCGGAAACCGAACTGAATGGGGCGGTGCGATAGATGAATAAGTCGATTAGGTACACCGCGATTTTCGCACTGCTGCTCACCCTCGCACTGCTAGTCAACCTCACTGTGGTGCAGGGATTTAGCCAAGACAAATACGCCCATAATGCGCTTAATCGCCGTGCGTTTCTGGAGATGAAGTCCCAGCCACGCGGACAGATTTCTGCCGGCGGCCAGGTCCTTGCCCAATCCGTGCAGGACGCCGATGGCTTCTACCAGCGCACTTACCCAACCGATACCGCATCCTACGGTCCAGTGATCGGCTACCTTTCGGATGTCTACGGCGCATCCGGGCTGGAAGCATCGCAAAACAGCATTTTGAACGGCTCGGATCCTTCGCTGTTCGCCAGCCGGTGGATCGATCAACTCATGGGCAAGGAACAGTCCGGGGCATCCATCAAGCTGACGCTGCAGCCGGAAGTTCAGCAGGTCGCATACAACGGTCTGGCCAAGAACGGATACTCCGGTGCGGTGGTAGCCATTCGTCCCAAGACTGGTGAGATCCTCGCGATGGCTTCCACCCCTTCCTACGATCCAGCAGCCATCGTCGGTGAAAACGCAGATTCCGTGTGGAAGCAGCTGAATTCCGATCCGGAATCCCCCATGCTGAACCATGCAACACAGGAAACCCTGCCGCCGGGATCGACGTTTAAGGTGATTACCACCGCAGCGGGCCTAGAAAATGGCTACACTCCCGATTCTTCCGTGACTGGCAAGAATGAAATCACCCTGCCGGGCACGAACACCACGTTGGAAAACTACGGCGGTCAGTCCTGCGGTGGCGCATCGACCACGCTACGCCAAGCCTTCGCTAAGTCCTGCAACACCGCATTCGTGGAGATGGGCATTAAGGTCGGCGACAAGGCGCTCACGGAGGCTGCCAAGAATTTCGGCGTAGGCGAAAACTACGACCTCGGGCTGCCCACCTCGCCCGGTGCGCTCGGTGACCTTTCCGACGCCGCCGCACGTGGCCAATCCTCGATTGGCCAGCGCGATATTTCCATGTCCGTGCTGCAAAACGCGGTGGTGGCTGCGACCGTCGCTAACGGCGGCAAGCGTATGGAGCCTCACTTGGTGTCCGAGGTACAGGGCGCGGATCTGAAGACGATCAAGAAGATCAACCCGAAGGAAATGAACGAGGCCTGCGATAAAGACACCGCTACAAAGCTCACCGAGCTGATGCGTGGTTCGGAAAAGCTGACCGCTGGCTACCGTGGCGATGACATCGCCTCCAAGACCGGTACTGCGGAGCACGGCGAGGATTCCCGTAACTCCAACCCCCACGCTTGGTATATAGCCTTTGGGCCGTCCAAGGATGCCGACGTAGCCGTAGCAGTTGTGGTCAAGAACGGCGGCGATCGCGGCCAGGCCGCCACCGGCGGTTCCGTGGCAGCCCCCATTGGCCGAGCCGTCATCGATGCCGCTCTACGGAGCGCGCGCTAAGCGCAGAAAGGAAGCCCCATGACCTCCTACAACACCGAAGGCATCGAGCGGATCCAGCCACTGATCGGCGAGGATTACCGCCTGCAGTGGATCATCGGCCACGGTGGCATGTCCACCGTCTGGCTTGCCGACGACCTCCGCCACAACCGCGAAGTGGCCATCAAGGTCCTTCGACCCGAATTCGCCGACAACAACGAATTCCTCACCCGATTCCGCAACGAAGCCGAATCCGCGGAAAACATCAACCACGACAACGTGGTGCGCACCTACGACTACCGCGAATCCCGCGACGCCAGCGGCACCACATTCTGCTTCATCGTCATGGAATTCATCCGCGGCGAATCCCTGGCGGACCTCATCGCCCGCGAAGGCCGCCTCACCGAAGAACGTGCGCTAGGCCTACTGGAACAAGCCGCCTACGGCTTAGCGACGATCCACGCCCTGGGACTCGTACACCGCGACATCAAGCCGGGCAACATCATGGTCACCCCGGAAGACCGGGTAAAAATCACCGACTTTGGCATCGCCAAAGCTGCCGCCGCCGTTCCGCTCACCCGCACCGGCATGGTGGTAGGCACCGCACAATACGTCTCCCCCGAGCAGGCTCAAGGCCACAATGTCACCGCCGCGTCCGATATTTACTCCCTCGGCGTGGTGGGTTACGAGCTGCTTTCCGGTCGGCGCCCGTTTAACGGTGAATCCTCAGTCTCCGTGGCGATCTCCCACATCAAGGATGCTGCTCCCCCACTGGACGTCTCGGTGTCCGCGCCTGCGCGCGAGCTCATTGCCATTGCGATGCGCAAGTCCGCCAGCCGACGCTTCCCCGAAGGCGGCGCGTTCGCTCAGTCGATATCCCGAGTTCGACTCGGCCAGCCACCTATCGATCCAAGCCCAGCTACTGAGGAGCCGACAGGCGTATTCGCCTCGCCAACTACTGCTACTACCGTGATGCCGGTTGGTACCCCAGCCGAAGCACTGGCGGCGGCCGGTGGCGCGCCAAAGCCGGTAGCTGCGCCTCGTCCGCAACCTGCTTTCGTGCCTGCGCAGCAGCCAGCCCCTCGAAAGAAGGGCGGAGCGGGTTGGGCGATCCTGGCATTGCTTGGCCTCCTTGCTGGTGGCGGAGCCGCCTACGCTTTCTTAAACTCCGGAGACGATCCGGCGCCTGCGCCGGCCCCAGCACCGGTAACGTCCCAGGTGGTGACGTCGACACGCGCCCCGCAGACCACCTCCAGCAAGGCACCGACCACCACCTCGACCACCCCGAGCAAGACGCCTGAAGCAACCACAATCTACGTCACGCCAACGCAGGAGCCAACCACGGCGGAATCGACGACCTCGAAGTCGAAGGAAAAGAAGACCAAGGACAAGGATCCGCAGGTCTCTGTGCCAGAAGCTCCGCTACCATCTCAAACTGTGGAACTGCCCTCGATAGAGATGCCGTCCTTGCCGGGGGTCAACCCAAACTCGAATAAGAAACCAAACTAGGAAGGAGGTCAGCCACATGCCACTGCATTCACTAGGAAAGAGATACCAGCTCGGTGAGCTGATCGGCACCGGCGGAATGTCGGATGTTTACCGTGCGAAAGATACCCTGCTCGGTCGCGATGTTGCCGTGAAGATCATGCGCGCTGACCTCGCCCGCGATGCCGGGTTCCGCGAGCGCTTCCGCAAAGAGGCCCAAAATGGCGGATCACTCAACCACCCGGCCATCGTGGCAGTGTACGACACAGGCGATACCGAACAACACGGCGTCACTGTGCCGTACATCGTCATGGAACTAGTTGAAGGCAAGACGCTCCGCGAGATCATTCGCTCCTCCGCACCCATTGCCCCGGCAGACGCCGCAAAACTCCTCATCCCAGTGTGCGAAGCGCTGCAGGTCAGCCATGATGCGGGAATTATCCACCGCGACATCAAGCCCGCCAACATCATGGTTACGCCCACCGGCGCCATCAAAGTAATGGACTTTGGTATCGCACGTGCGCTGGGCGATGCCACCTCCACCATTACCGCTACCGCAGCAGTAGTGGGCACCGCCCAGTACTTGTCCCCCGAGCAAGCCCGCGGCAAGTCCGCCGACGCACGCTCCGACATTTACGCCACCGGCTGTGTGCTGTACGAAATGGTTACCGGCCAACCCGCTTTCTCCGGCGATTCCCCGCTGGCAATCGCCTACCAGCATGTGGAGGCCGATCCGGAACCACCATCTTCACTGATTCGGGGACTATCGCCGACCACGGCCGTCAACATTGACGCCGTGGTGCTGACGGCAATGTCCAAGCACCCTGAGGATCGCTACCAAACTGCCACCGAATTAGCCGAAGACCTCCTGCGGATTCAGCGCAATTCCGTCGCGCTCGCCGCCCGTAATCATGTCGCGCAGTCGCGTAGCGACGACGCGCCAACGGTCATGACTGCCTCAGTAGCGCAACCTGCGCCGAACCCGGTAGCCCCAGCTCCTGCTGCTGCCCCTGCTGCTCAGCAAACCGGCATGACGCGCTCGGAGCGGCTTCGCGCTGAACGCGAAGAGCAAAAAAGCCCATGGGGCACCATTGTCGCTTCCTTGGTCGTGCTCAGCTTGTTGGGCGGAGGCGCTTATTTCGCTTGGTCACAGCTTAGCGGCGGTGGCTTCGGCAATTCGAGGAATCACTCCTCGCAAAACGTGGCAATTCCAGCCGTTATGGGCAAGGCCGAAGATGAGGCCACTGCGCAATTGAAGAAGATGGGCCTGCAGGTGGAGCGTCGAGAAGCACCGAGTCCGACGGTGCCGAAGGGCCAGGTTATCGATACAAATCCCGCAGCGGGTTCCACGGTGCGTCCGGGTGCGGCCGTGACGTTGACAGTGTCCTCTGGCAAAGAGATCGTCGAGGTCCCGGCACTTTCAGGTCTGACTACTCAAGAGGCAAGCAAGACCCTCGGCGAAGCAGGCCTGCAACTAGAATCCGTGGTCAAAGAGGCGTACTCGGAAAACGTACCGGAAGGCCAGATCACCGAGCAGTCACCGGGCGCAGGCTCGCAAGTGTCTAAGGGGTCAAAGGTAACGATCACCGTATCCAAGGGCCAGCAGCTCGTGCGCGTGCCGGTGATCGATGGCATGAAATGGGAGAACGCGGAATCGAATCTGACCTCGTTGGGCTTCGTCCCGACGGTCCGCGTGGTGGATTCCAGCAAGCCGGAGGGCACAGTCTTGTCCGTGGCGGAATCCGGAAAGCAATTGCCAAAGGGATCCTCGGTGACCGTGGAGGTTTCTAACGGCACGATGATTGCCACCCCGGATCTGTCTGGAATGACGGTTCCGCAAGCGATTGCAGCGCTCCGGGCTACTGGCTGGACTGCGCCCGACACGTCTTTGCAGACCAAGAAAATCCCAACCCAGGCTCTGGTAGACCAAGGAAAGATCAAGGGCCAGACCCCGGCAGCCGGTGCGAACTTGCGCAAAGACGGACTGGTAAACGTGAACGTGCTGGAGTTTTCCTTGTTGCCAGCCCAGTAAGTTTTGGGTTGGCTTTGCGCCAGCGGTGCTGGCACAATGTTGTAAAAAGCAAACTAGTCGAATTTAGTTAAGGTGCATTATGCCTAAGGCAAAGGTCAATCAAAACGCAGTTCCGGTCAGCTCAAACGCCGATAACCGTACTCCGGTGAAGATTTCTTCTTCGGGCACGCCAATTTGGTACAAGGTGATTATGTTCGGCCTGATGTTGGCAGGCTTGCTGTGGTTAGTGGTGAATTACTTGGCTGGCACTGATATTTCGTTCATGCGTGAGCTGGGTCCGTGGAACTACGGTATCGGATTTGGCCTGTTTATCTTGGGTCTGCTGATGACGATGGGCTGGCGCTAAGTCACGCCACGAAACTTAAGGCCTGCTCCCGGATCTGTACTGTTTTCCGGGACGGGCCTTTTGCTATGCCTTTGCTACGTCTGCGTCGGCTCTGACGGGGGCGGATGCGGCGGCGGATGCCGGAGACGTCGCCCAGGAGCTCGCTGCGCAGCTGGTGACTCGTTGCGGTCTTCGGTCCCGTCCGCTTTGACCCAGGTTGTCGCAGCACCTGTTTTGCGCAGGTGATCTCCGAACCAGGTGTCATCTACCTTTCGGTGATGGAAGCGGCAAAGCAACGCTAAATTCTGGAGGCTGGTGGGGCCACCACGGGCCCAGGGAACCACGTGATGAGCGTCGCATCGTGATGTAGGCGAGTCACAACCGGGGTGTTGGCAGACGGCTTGTTCGGCGAGAAGAGCAATGCGCTGATGGAAATTGGCACTCCGATTGGCGGTACGCAGCTGTTTCACAGCGCCGGAATGATCATGAATTGCTACGTAGTCAATTATTTTGTCACCGCAGAGGTGTGCAATGTCAAAAAGATTGAGATCAATACCTACGTTCGTTCCGAATTTTGCTTCGATACTGAACTCGTCATCCTCAGTAACAGATACGACTAGCGCGCAGTGGCCTCGCTGAGCATTTTGCGCATTATCGGCACATTTCATGAGGTGAGCGAATGCGTCGTGAGTGCGCTGGTCAATCCTGCGGTTATCATCTTCAGCGATCGAGGAGGCTTTAAACCCTTCGTCAAGGTGCGCTTTGAGCAGAGCTGCGATCGCTGGTGGCAAATACCCGACAACGCGACACCCACCGTGTTCGTCTGGGGCGTTAAGGCGAAATGACCTCATGGCGTAAGCCACGAATGGATCGTCAGATAGACGCTCGTTTTCAGCTCGAACGAGCCCGCGGGTGAACTCGCGAATTTGGCGCAAACTCGAGCGTGTTGCTGCTTCCGCCGCAATTGCGTAGATTTCGTTTCTTCGATTGGAGACCGGGGTGAGTTTTTCCAGTGCAGCCAGGATTTCATCTTGATGTTCTACTCCTACCCTGTCGTACCAAGAAAAGCTCGTTCGACGTATCGCTGCTCGAGCAGCGCGCCTTGTCATACCGTGCGAAGTGAGTTCACGGGTAGAAGAGTCAGCTGCGATCGAGGTTTCGGTTCGAGCTATAGCTTCTTTTATCGAAACAACCGTTCGGATGTTTTGGGCGGTCAGGTCAGCATGAAGTGCTAGGTCACAGTGCCTAAGCGCTTGCTCTAAGTGGTTCATGTTCACCCCCTTTTATTCGCTTACAGTTTCGATCTTAGTCAATCCAAACAGGAGCACAATCCTAGCAAGGTAACGTTTCCATAACGCTCCAGCACTACTAAACGGACCCATATAACCAGACGTCAGCAGTACGTAAATTCAATTCATGTAATTTCACCCCCACTAGGCTTCCATTACGAAACATAAATTCCACCGACCCATGAGGCCAAAGTTATCCACAGCCTGTGCACAAATCTGGGGATACCTCACATCTCTCGGATATTGCACATTTTCCACAGCCTGTGGATAACTCTGTGAGTAACTTTTCCACTTTCGAACAAATTTGCGGAATTGTCACATAAGCCCAGTAATCTTGCCTGAAAACGACAAAAGTTAGAAAACACGATGGCAAATTACAAGTTTGTAGTTATCCACACTGTGTATAAGTGCTGTGGATAACCCCGGGCAAAAATAAACCCCACCGCTGGGTGGGGATAACTACGTGGATAGCTAGTGGATGAACGTGCACAACCGACTAATGACAATTAACTCGCCTTAGTGCACCCCCAGCACGACCCACAACAAAAGGCCGATTGCGCCCAAAAAGACAATAATCAGCCCACCCCGTTGTACCGCCGGGCGTCGAGAAGCAAGCGGCAAAGACAGCAAACTACCGAAGATGAGGCCACCCACATGCCCCCACAGAGCAACCCCTGGGTCAATTACGGAAAACACCAGATTCGCCAGAATTAGGACTATCGGGGCACGCAGATCGGCGCCCCGTTGAAAGCTGATCAGCACCAACAACACCATCAGGGCGTAGCCCGCGCCAGACGCCCCAGCTGACTGCGACGCAGGAGCGACCAATACGGAAAACGCCGATGCCCCAACCGCTGACGTGACAAATACCCACAACAACACGCGCGAACTGTACGTCTGCTCCACCTCCCTGCCAAACAAAAACAGCAGCAGCACGTTAAACGCCAAATGCACCGGTCCGATGTGCAAAAACGCCGCAGTCAGCGCCCGAAGCGGCCCAAACCACGATTCGCGCATCTCCGGCAAAGACAGCACCCAAGCATCGGCCAACGAGGAACCATAGAGGTTATCCGCCAACGACAACGATTGCGCCGCCGTGACGACGTACACAAACAGCATGCCTAAGCAGAGGACTGAAGTTGCTGGTGCGGAAGCATACAATCTCCGCCAGGGTTCTGTACGAGGCATTAGATCCAACTTTCTAGAAACGACGAAACCCGCCTACCGACGTGGGCGTCGACAAGCGGGCGAATGCAGAAAAAGTTACGCGATGGTGATGGATTCGATCACAACGTCGTTCACTGGGCGGTCCATAGCACCGGTCTGAGTGGTAGCGATTTCGTCGACAACCTTCTGGGATGCCTCATCAACGACCTCACCGAAGATGGTGTGGTTGCCGTTCAGCCAAGGGGTAGCTGCCACGGTGATGAAGAACTGGGAACCGTTGGTGCCTGGGCCAGCATTAGCCATAGCCAGCAGGTAGGAGCGGTCGAAGCGCAGCTCAGGGTGGATTTCATCCTCGAACATGTAGCCCGGGCCGCCGGTGCCGGTGCCGGTTGGATCGCCGCCCTGGATCATGAAACCATCGATGACACGGTGGAAGATGGCGCCGTTGTAGAACGGACCCTCGGTGGTACCAGATGCGTTGCGGGTCTTGTACTCCTTGGAACCGTCAGCCAGGCCAACGAAGTTAGCAACAGTCTTTGGAGCGTGGTTGCCGAACAGTTCAACGACAATGTCGCCACGGTTCGTGTGCAGAGTCGCAGTAGCGGTCTTTTGAGTCATGACGTTTATATTACGTCAACATTGCCCCCGTCGCTCACGGTGGATTCTCGCTAACATTGAATTACGACCAATTTTAGACACGATTAGGAGAATCATGAACACATCTAACGTTCGCCTCGCCGTGAACGCCGCCCGCGGCGCTTTCGAGGCTTTCAACGACTACCGCGAGCGCAAGGCCGCCGAAACTTACGACGCCCTCTCCCACGCCGCCGAGAACTACACCATCGCTGAGCTGGCCGAGATGGGCCGCGAGCGTATCGATGCCGGTAAGGAAACCACCGTAGCTACCGCCGGCGCTATCGCCGAAAATGCCCGGATTCGCCTAGAAAAGGCACGCGAAGAAGCATCTGCCCGCGCCGAAGAGGCCTCCAAGCAGACCCGCAAGCAGAAGAAGGCGCTGGTCAAGGATATGACCAAGCAGAAGAAGGCTGCGTTGAAGAAGGCCCGCAAGGCTGGCTTGGTTAAGAAGGAAAAGAAGTCCGGCGGCATCGGCGTTGCCTTCGCAGTTATCGCTCTGCTTTCCGCCATCGCAGGCGCTGTTTACTGGTTCCTCTTCCGCACCGAGAAGCCAGGCACGGTCCCACCACGCGTTGAAGAGCACACCACCGAGGGTTCAACCCTGGTTTACTCCACCCAGACCCCTGCTGAGGGTGCTCCCGAGGAGACCCCAGAGGATCGTGAGTTCCTCGATTCTCTCGATGAGCAGCTGGCCCAGCACCGCGTCGACGCAATCGACAAGGCTGCCTCCGAAGTAACCCCGATCGATGACTCCGAGGACACGCAGCTCGATGATTCCCTCGACGAAATCGCCGAGGAAATCCAATCTGACTTCGATAAGAAGCACGGCAATTAGCCTGCACTCTTTCTCCAGCACCCAACGCCACTAAAGCGTTGGGTGCTTTTGTTTGCGCGCTGTGTTTTTCAACCCAGCAATACAAGAGAAACCGGTTTAATATTCCACATATGAACCGCCGTTTGCGATCCATCGGAGGAATTACTGCCTCCTGTTTACTCCTATTTGCATGTAGTGATCCCGAAATGGGCTCAAAACCAGTGGAGGTCACCCAGACCGTAACGGTTGCGGCCCCGGCGTCATCATCGCAGGTAGAAAGCCCACTCGCCTCCCCCACGAGTTCATCGCAGCCAGCCGATCCAGGGCAGACCAGCCAATTGAACAGCTGCGATCCGGCGACCATTACCCGAGAGATTGGACGGCCCGATTTCACCGCGATTGTAGATTGCGACGGCACCTACGCAATTGCCGGGGTTCCACAATCAGGTGTCTCTTCAATCGTTTATCACAACGGTCATAAATGGGAAGTCTCCACATACCCATGCAGCCCAGAGGTACCGGAGCGGTTCAAAAAACGCGTGGCCGCCTGTAGCAAGCCTGGCGACATTGTCACCCCGGACCCATTAGGCCTGCCAAAAAGCAAAAGCGACCTTCGGATCAGTCAACCGGAATGCAATGGCCAGGGGATTCTGATTGTGCAGTCTGTACTGCAATCGCCTACCCGAGAGGATGAGCTGGTGGCAGCCCTCAACAAGTACCCTGGCGCCAAGTTTATGATTCCGGGAACGTGCCCGTCGATACGCAAAAGCGTAAATGGCCAAGATATCTTCCCAGTGTATCTGCCATTTGGCCACGATCGAGCTGCGCTGTGTCAAGCAAAAGCAATGTACGGTGGCAATGCCCGCACGTTGAATCTCCAAGGAGATTTTACCGATCCGTGCGGATAAATAGCGCCCCGAACTGGGCATTTTCATTAGGTTTTCAATAGTATAGGCTGTGGGCATGAGCCATTCCCACGACCATTCCCACCACCATGCCGGGGCTAACCACAACCGGACTCGGCTGGCGTGGGCTTTTGCTGTGACCGCGGGCATCCTCCTTGCCGAGGTGGTTGGAGCTTGGCTCACCGATAGCCTCGCGCTCATCGTTGATGCTGGGCATATGCTCGTGGACGCTTCCGGCCTGCTCCTGGCGTTGACCGCAGCCACTATTGCCTTAAGACCCGCCACCACTCGACACACCTGGGGATTGCGCCGAGCGGAGGTACTGGCTGCAGGCGGCCAGGCCGCGATATTGAGCATGGTAGGACTGTACGGCATGATCGAGGGGATTCACCGCCTGGTCGATCCCGTTTCCGTTTCCTCCCATGGATTGCTGTGGTTCGGGGTGATTGGCCTGGTAGGCAATATCTTTGCCATGGCGATCTTGTCTGGTGGCGAGGGTATCAATATTCGCGCCGCCCTCTTGGAAGTTATCAACGATGCCCTTGGTTCCGTCGCGGTGATCGTTTCCGCGCTCGTGATGGCGTGGACCTCGTTCCATCGCGCTGATGCTCTCGCCTCTATCTTGATTTCGCTTCTCATTGTCCCGCGCGCCTGGACCATCCTGCGCGAAACCGGCGCGATCCTGCTCGAAGCTGCTCCCCCAGGCCTTGATCTCACTGAAGTACGCGAGCACATCCTGGACGTAGATGGTGTGCTCGACGTGCACGATCTCCACGCCTCACAGATTTCCAGCGGGCTGCCAGTGCTCACCGCCCACGTCATACTCCGCGAGGAATGCTTTGACGACGGCCACGCCCCGGCGATCCTCGACAAGCTACAAGAATGCGTGGCGGAACACTTCCCCGTCAGTGTCAAACATTCTACGTTTCAATTCGAGCCTGCCGGCCACGTGGATCATGAGGACGGCTGCTGCGCAGCCGAACATGGTTAGCCACTGTCGATCGCGGTGACCTTATCGTATGGCGCTTAAACTGAGCCATCTCAAAGGCAATCGGATGCTAAAACACCACAAAACCCGCCCTGGCCTAAGCCAGAGCGGGTTATCTGTGGAGCATAGGAGAATCGAACTCCTGACCTTCTGCTTGCAAAGCAGATGCTCTACCAATTGAGCTAATGCCCCTTTGTTCCTGTGGGCCTAGCAAGAATCGAACTTGCGACCTCATCGTTATCAGCGATGCGCTCTAACCGACTGAGCTATAGGCCCTGGGAACGAATATGAACTTTACATACATGCGACAACACAATGCAAATCGCCTGTTCAGAGGGCCTTTTCCGAGTGGTTAAGGCCCTCGCCGACAAGCATTAATCTAACTCGTCCTGGAGGGTGACTTCGAGGCCACCGAACAGGTCTACGGTCGCGTTGTAGATGACGGCACCCAAAGGCGCGAGGACTGAGATCAGCACGGCGAGAATCGCGCCTAACAGACCCGCAAGGGACATGACCACCTTGAAGGTGATAGTTCCTTCACCGCCGGCACCACCGATGACGGAGTTGAGGGAATCCCAAATCCCGGCTGAGGACATGCCAGCGTAGAGTACGATCACGCAGATCATCCAGGCAATTAACCCAGCAAGCGAAAGCACGAGAGCCGTTTTAAACGCCGAGAGAACGGAAATGCGCTGAACGTTCACATGTTTAGTGGCCATTCACTTACTCCTCGCCCTGAGAATCGTCCTGAGAGTCATCCTGTGGCACGCCATCGGCATCAAGCGGCTGGTCGCCAGACTCAACGACAGTCTGGAGGGTCTCGGTTTCTACAGCAGCGGCAGATGCCTCGGCCGGGGATGCCTTCTTGCCGGTTGCAACGGCCTCGGCGGCTTCCTCCCCTTCGGCTTCAACATTCTTATCGATAGCCAGCAGTTCGACACCTTCTGGCAGATCCACCAGGCGAACGCCCATGGTTGCACGAGAGGTTGGGCGGATCTGGTTGACCTCGGTACGGATGACACCGCCACCGGAGGTGATGGCGAAGATCTGATCGTCCTCATCCACTGCCAGAGCACCGATGAGCTTGCCGCGCTTAGCGTTGTACTTGAAGGTCACCACGCCCACGCCGCCACGGCCCTGAACGGAGTATTCCTCCATGGAGGTGCGCTTACCGTAGCCGCCGGAGGTGGCCACGAGCAGGAATTCGCCGTCGCGAACCACGCACATGGACAGCAGCTGGTCGTCGCCACGGAAACGCATGCCCTTCACACCTGCGGTGGAACGTCCCATTGGGCGCAGTGTCTCATCGTCTGCCTTAAAGCGGATGGACTGACCTTCTTCGGAAACCAGCACCAACTCATCGTCGGAGGAGCACAGTGCTGCACCGATGAGGGTGTCGCCCTCGTTCAAGTTGATAGCGATGAGACCGCCGGAGCGGTTGGACTCGTAATCTGCCAAACGGGACTTCTTAACCCGGCCCTGCTGCGTAGACAGCACCAGGTAGTCAGCATCCTCATAGGACTGGATCTGAATGACCTGCGCAATCTGCTCGCCAGGCTGGAATTCCAGCAGGTTAGCCACGTGCTGACCGCGTGCGGTGCGGGAAGCCTCCGGCAGCTCGTAGGCCTTGAGTCGATATACGCGACCGTAGTTGGTGAAGAAAAGAATCCAATCGTGCGTAGAGCAGACGAAGAAGTGACGTACGACGTCGTCCTGCTTCAGCTCCGCACCGCGCACGCCCTTACCGCCACGACGCTGCGACTTGTAGGCATCAACCTTGGTGCGCTTGGCGTATCCGGTGGAAGTGATGGTGACCACGACGTTTTCCCGCGCGATGAGGTCTTCCTCGGTGACATCGCCGGTAGCGGCCACGATCTGGGTGCGTCGCTCGTCGCCATACTTATCGACGATTTCCTTCAACTCATCTCGGACAATCGCACGCTGACGCTCCGGCTTGGCCAGAATATCCTTCAGGTCCGCAATTTCGAGCTCGATCTTGGCGAGCTCGTCCACAATCTTCTGGCGTTCCAGGGCGGCCAGGCGGCGCAACTGCATCGCGAGGATCGCATCAGCCTGCTCTTGGTCGATGTCCAACAGGCTCATCAGACCGGTGCGTGCCTCTTCGACCGTTGGGGAGCGACGAATGAGGGCGATGACCTCGTCCAACGCGTCCAAAGCTTTGACCAAACCACGAAGGATGTGGGCGCGCTTTTCGGCCTCGTCCAGGCGGTACTGAGTGCGTCGAATGATGACGTCGATCTGGTGATCGGTGTAAAGGCGCACCATCTGGTCGATGCGCAAGGTGCGCGGCACGCCATCCACGATGGACAGCATGTTGGCGCTGAAGTTGGTCTGCAACTGGGAGTGCTTATACAGGTTGTTCAGCACCACGCGAGGCACGGCGTCGCGCTTCAAGGTGATGACGATGCGCATGCCCACGCGGTCGGAGGACTCGTCGTCGATCTTCGCGATGCCAGCGAGCTTGCCGTGGTTGACCTGCTCCGCAATATTCAGGATCATGTTGTCCGGGTTGACCTGGTACGGCAACTCGGTGATGACGATGGTCTGGCGGTTGCCTTCCTCCTCAATGGAGGTCACGCCACGCATGCGGATGGAGCCGCGACCGGTGGTGTAGGCGTCCTTGATGCCGTCGGTACCTACGATCAGGCCAGCGGTTGGGAAGTCTGGGCCCTTGATGCGCTCCATGCAGGCCTCGAGCTGGGCGGCTTCATCAGCCTCGGGGTTCTCCAGCATCCAGTAGATGGCCTCAGCCAGCTCGTTCAAGTTGTGTGGCGGGATGTTGGTCGCCATACCGACGGCGATACCGCCGGAGCCGTTCATCAGCAGGTTAGGTACGCGCGACGGGAGGATCGTAGGTTCCGTGGTCTTACCGTCGTAGTTTGGCACGAAGTCAACGACGTTTTCGCGGATGTCGCGGACCATTTCCAGCGCCAGCGGTGTCATGCGGGACTCGGTGTAACGCATTGCTGCGGGGCCGTCATTACCGCGCGAGCCGAAGTTGCCCTGGCCGTCGACCAGCGGGTAGCGCATGTTCCACGGCTGGGCGAGGCGGACGAGGGTGTCGTAAATCGCGACGTCACCGTGTGGGTGGTAGTTACCCATCGTTTCTGCGACTGGCTTTGCGGACTTCACGTAGGAGCGGTCGTGGCGGAAGCCGTTGTCGAACATCGCGTACAGGATGCGGCGGTGCACCGGCTTCAGGCCGTCGCGAACCTCTGGCAGCGCGCGGCCGACGATGACGGACATGGCGTAGTCGATGTAGCTCGACTGCATCTCTTCGTTGATGTCGATCGGCTTAATGCGATCAAACAAGCTCTCGTCGCTCAACTTTTCACCTTTTCTAGTTGGAAAACTAGGTCTAGTGTACCTGTAGGGCGTGCTAAGCGGTGTTTGCGGTTAGGGCTGGTATCGTTTTGATACTATCGAGCTATGGCCTTCACTCTCCGCCTCACCACCGAACAAGACCACGCGCTCGTGATGCTCGCCTCTGCGCTCGGCGTCTCCAAGCAGGAGGCGGCCGCACGCGCGATCGTCGATACGGCAGCGCGGATGGTGCGCACCGCTGAGCTGCGCGAGCTGGCTCGGCGCGAAGTCCCTGCGTACCACGCGCTTGAGGAGCAGGTGCGCGGCCGTGACCTCTGAGGAACTGCTGATCCTCGCGCGCGAAGTCGCTCGCCTCGAAGGCACCCGCGTGCGCTCACTCCCCGCCCTCTGCGCGCTCGCCGGCCTGACGCGCCCCTACATCGGCGGGGTCCCGGTCTTCCGCAACCACACCGAGCTTATCGACGCCCTCCGCCAGGCCTGCCTCGCTTTGCGACCATTGGAAACCTCAAATGAAGTTCTCGCGCACGTGATCGCTGTCGCTGTGACCGATTCGTTATAGTTTGCGGTTGCTGGTCGCTACTAGGGTCTGTTACATTTGTGACTGTTGTGATTACAGTGACTTGTGAGGTTGCTGTGGCGGAAGAATTGCAACTTTCTTGTGGCGCGCCAGCAAGCAGGCCCAGTTTCTTGGAATTGTGTGCTCCATCCGTTTTGCTGTCCTGGGGTTTTAACCCTCCAGCGATTCAGAGGAGCACACAATTTCCCATTTGAAGGACTTGTCCAAGGGCGATTTTCTACATTGTTCACTCATAGCGATTTGCAGCGATAGACTGCAGGATATGAGCACCAAATCTGTGGCTTGGGCACTCCTTTGTGTAGCCACATTAATTACAGGCTGCGCCCAACCCGCGGAACCCGTCAAGACGATTCATGATCTCCCCGGGCATTACTACGAAATCGTTAAAGACTATCCGGCCGCTGAGCAGCGCAAATTCTTAGAGACCCCGCCAAAAGACTGGGACGCCTTTATCGCTAATCGCGTAGCTGCCTCCCCGATCCCTACCTCGACGCACACTCCAACGCTCACAACTACCTCTACCTCGACGCGTAGCAGCGCAGTTATACCCACGACTAGCTCGGTATTGCAGGAGGTGATCCAGCCAGAACAGGCGTCGATAAGCGAACCCGAAGTGTATATCGTGGGTCCGTTTGAAAAATTCGAAGACTGCACGCTTATCGCTGACGGCGTACCAACGCCGCATTCGGAGTGCTACGCAACAGACGATGGCTTTTACTTCGACGCACAGGAAAACTAATTCCTTATCATGGGGACATGACCTCACTCAATGACATTTTTACCGGTCCACGCTGGCAACGCTTGTTTGCAGACGTCGAAACATACGTTCGCTCGACCATTCAAAACCAGTCGGGGCTTACCGGCATGGCGATTAAGGGCGGACTCAAAACCGCTGAGAAAGTCAAGCCCAACGCAGTGGAACTAGGGCTCAACCATTTCTTGCCTGATGCACTTAAGGTTTTGTCTCCATACTGGGACAACCGCCCAGCCGGGGTGCCGTTCGGCGAGCACTTGGAAAACAACAAAGTTGAGGTCGCTGAGCAGCTCATGAGCGCAGCTGACAACATGGCTCAAAAAGTGAACTACCCCGCATTGAACAAGGTGTATGGCACCGTGCGCGGAAAGGCCGGCAAGGTCATGGCGGATAACCTGCGTGGCTTGGGCGAGATTATCGAAAGGGACGCAGGTTAACGCTGGGTGTTGCTGGTCATCAGGACCACCAGCCCACCTGTACGAAGCGGGTTCAGGCTCGCGGGCTTGAGGTGCGGAAGATTGATTTTCTATCACTTTTCCGCTCCGACCACGCGAGTCTGAACCCGCTACTCAATGGCCGCGCTCCTGGGCGCGCACTCCAAACGCGAAACTAAATACGGATACCGAGCTTCGCCAGTTCAGCCTTCACATCAACACCTGGGATGTGAAGCTGGCCGGTTGCCAAGGCCCAACCCAGACCGCCGATTGCACCAAGAACCGCCAGGATAGCGGTGAGCGGTCCCTCAGAAGAGGAAACTGCGGAGCCTTCAGAGGAACCCAAGCCCGATTTGTTCTCCTTCTCGAGCGTGAATTCGTCGACAAGCTCGCCGGACTCGATGTCGAAGGTGGAGACCTTCAGTGCGCCCCCGCTGACCTTGATGTTCGTGTAGTTCGGCGTGTACTGCTGATCCCAGTAAGCGGTGTACGGCTGGACTAGGCCCTTCTTCTCGGCTTCCTCTCGGGTCATGCCTTCGTAGTCAACGTCGTCTTTGAAGAAGTCGTAGAACTTGGTGCCGGTGGCGGAGTTAGCGGTCAGGTACATGACCTCGCCCTTATTCGGCTTGTAAACATCACCGACAGCCGGCTTCTTCTCCGGAATGACTGGGTCGTTGCCCTGCATCAGGTGCGAGCGGGTGTAGATGTGATCGTGACCGGAAAGAACCAGGTCAACGCCCATCTCAGAGAGCTTAGGGTTCAGCTTTTCACGTAGAACCTGGATGTCTTTGTCATCCTGGTGGTTGGCCTGAGAGTAAGGGGCGTGGTGGAAAGTGACTACGATCCAATCTTTGCCCTTGCCGTGCGCCTTGATGGTTTCGTCCACGAAGGCAGCGTCTGCATCGATGTCATCGATGTGGTTGGTGTCCAGGGTGATCATGAGCATGTTGTTGTACTCGTAGAAGTAATTACGCTCATCGGCCTGCATATTTGGCCGGTTGTAGAAACCGCGGAACGCCTCGAAATCGTAGTTATCGTGGTTGCCGTTGATCGGCGCGAAGCGGTAGCTTTGCAGCTGATCTGCCGCGGTCAACGCATCGTGTTCACCCTTGTTGCCTAGCTGCAGCTGGTCGCCCGCGGACTGGATAAAAGAAAAGTCGCCGGCCTTTTCCTGGATCTTCTTGAGGTTGTTGATCCACATCTCCTGGCTCTCTGGCACGGAGTGGCCACCAGAGCCGAGCTGTGGGTCACCAAGGAAGAGGAAGTTCCAGGTCTTGTCAAAGTCGCCGGTCTTGAAAGTTTCCAGCTCAGACCAGCCATTGGCCGCAGAACCCACGCGGTAGACGTACTCCGTGTTGGCCTTCAGACCAGTCAGCGTAGCAATATGACGGCCGTAGTCAGTCGAGTTCGTCGCATCCTTCTTCTTGACCTCATCCTTGGTCAGACCTTCTGCGACGTTTACCACGGTAGAGGTGGCCTTGATTTCAGTGCCCTTTGCTGCGATGTTCTCAGCGGTGATGCCCTTTGCCGGAGCAAACTGCACTACCTGGTCCTTTACATCCTTGGCCGTCAACCAGTTTAGGTTCGCTTCTTTCTGCGTCTTGCCAATGCCCAGCACCACATCCATTGGGCCGTTCATAGCGGCTGGGGCTGGGGTGGAGGTAGGGGTTGGCGTTGCCGATGGAGTGGTGGTTTCCTTGGCTGCCGGAGTTGCAGTGGTGGTTTCGGCTGGCGTTGCTACCGGAGTGGAGGTTGCTGCCGAGGTCACGGTTTGAGTCGCGGTTTGAGCGACGGCTGGCATTGCAGTAGTTGCCAAAGCGATGCTGGATACTGCAGCAATCAGGCTAGTAGAGATTCGGTTTTTCAGGGTGCGCTCCGCACGCATAATTACTCCTACTGAGACTAAGGTTCCTGTGAAATACCTGGAAACAACAAACTCAGATTAGTCCCTGTCCCTGCAGTCTGCAGCGCAAGCTTGTCGACGCTGCTTGTGGTGGTCTTTCTAGCGTATTTTCGCAGGACTTCGGCGAGTTCGCCTGCGGATCGCGGGTTTAATGTCGCGGGGTAGGCACAGAAATGGAGTAGAAAACATTACTTTGGATGCCCACCCCGCTACTCAATGGTTGACTGAATCTAAATCGCCTAGGCATTGCAATTGCCGCTGGAGCTTTTCCAAGGTGAGTTGTTTCTGAAAGGGTCTACGTTTCATTAACTTGGTAGTGAGCAATAAGTTAAATACGACACTTATCGGCCAAAGAATTCTACAGTCCTAGTTTCTGCCAATTCATGTGGCTGATTCAAGCATCTGACCTGATAAAATGTAATCAATTGAACTCCTACCGATTAGGCGATATATGAGCGACAACTTTGGATTTTTGGAGCAGCCGTTTCCTTCACTTGCCAATCTTGGGCGCTTGGCAGAAGCGTACCGAGAAACTGATCCAAATAGCTCTATCTACAAGACTGGCCAGCTTGGCGAGTCGATCGTGAACTTAATGCTGAAGTTCGACAAAATCTCGACTCCAGAACGCTCTGATGCCAATCAACGAATTAATCTGTTGGATCGAGAAGGTCTGATCCCAAAGGACGTTCGCGAGATTTTGCATCTCATCCGAATAGCTCGAAACAAGGCTGTTCATGCAGGCTGGGGCGACTCAGAAACAGCATGCCAACTTCTGCCCGTAGTCCATTCTTTAGCGGGATGGTTCGCCCAAACCTACGGACCGCTAGATCTCGAGATCCCGAAGTACTCCGAGGTAACAACGCAGTTCGCAACCAAAGAACTCGAAGAAAATTCGTCCGTCTTGCAAACAGCCGACGAAACGCAAGCAGAGACAGCATCTCCGATCACGAAGTCGAACCGTGTCAACCGCGCTCAACTGGCCGCAGAGAACCGCCAGAAAACAGAAGCCGAGACACGACTTCTTATCGATGCCCAAATGCGGCAAGTTGGTTGGGAAGCAGACACCAATGTGCTGCGCTTTTCTAATGGCACGCGCCCTCAAAAAGGCAGAAATATGGCTATCGCCGAATGGCCTACCGATTCCAACGTCGGCAAGCACGGCCGCGCGGACTACGCCCTGTTTATCGATGAAAATTTAGTGGGAGTCGTAGAAGCAAAGGCCCACCATGTGGATATCCCATCCGTATTGGACTATCAAGCTAAGGATTACGCGCGGTTCATCAAAGCAGATCATGCTAAGTACGTTTTAGATGAATGGGACGAATTCAAAGTTCCGTTTCTTTTTGCTACAAATGGCCGATCATATTTGGACCAAATTAAAACAAAATCAGGTGTCTGGTTCCAAGATGTCCGAGATCCTCTCAACGTTCCTAGAGCCTTGCAAGGTTGGCCTAGCCCGGAAGGCCTTTCCGCATGGCTAAAAAAGGCGCCAAACGAGGGCACTTCCTCGCTGGATGAATTGAGCTACGACGTACTGACCGATAGCCAAGGGCTCAATTGTCGCGATTATCAAGTCGCAGCAATTCAAGCCGCTGAAGAAGGAATTCAAGCTGGTAAAACGGAAATTTTGCTCGCTATGGCAACCGGTACTGGCAAGACTCGCACGGTACTGGGGATGATTTATCGCTTCCTAAAGGCAAAGCGGTTTAGGCGCATTTTGTTCCTCGTTGACCGAACTTCGTTGGGTGATCAAGCGATGGATACTTTCAAAGATGTCAAGCTTGAAGAACTTCTTACACTTGATGAACTCTATGACATCAAAGGCCTAGAGGATTCCACGGTCGAATCCGAGACTAAGGTACATGTCTCAACCGTTCAGGGCATGGTTCGGCGCGTGTTCTATCCAAATGGAGATACAAAACCCGCTGTAACCGATTACGACCTCATAATCGTCGACGAGGCTCACCGCGGTTATCTGCTCGATAAAGAAATGTCCGACGATGAGCTGCTTTATCGCAACCAGTCCGACTACCAATCTGCTTATCGCAGCCTTATTGACTATTTCGATGCCGTGAAAATCGCGCTCACCGCAACCCCTGCGCTGCATACCACTGAAATTTTCGGCCAGCCGGTATATACCTACTCGTATCGAGAAGCTGTCATGGATGGCTGGCTCATTGATCACGATGCGCCACATCAACTTAAGACCAAACTATCCACCGAAGGTATAACCTTCTCCAAAGGCGACACGCTGCCGCTCTACGACGCACAATCTGGCGAAATCACTAATAGCGCCGAGCTTGCCGACGAGGTTTCATTCAAACTTGAACAGTTCAACCGCAAAGTCATCACGGAGAGTTTCAACCGAACTGTCCTCGAAGAAATTGCCCGGGACCTGGATCCGAGTTCGCCAGAGCTTTTTGGCAAGACGCTCATCTACGCTGTAGATGATGCACACGCGGACATGATCGTCAGTATCTTGAAGGAAATCTTCGCCGAGCGCGGTGTCGATCCAGCTGCCACGATGAAGATCACCGGCAGTGTCGCAGGCGGCAACAAAAAGAAGATTGCTGAAGCAATTCGTGCCTTTAAGAATGAGTCCTTTCCGTCAATCGTGGTGACGGTGGATTTGCTCACCACCGGTATCGATGTAGAAGAAATCACCACATTAGTATTCTTGCGACGCGTCAAGTCTCGTATTTTGTTCGAGCAGATGCTTGGTAGAGCCACGCGTCTTTGCCCGGAGATCGGTAAGACAAAATTTGAGATTTATGACCCGGTTGGTGTTTATGAGGCACTGGAGAAGGTTTCCACGATGAAGCCGGTGTCAGCTAACCCGAAGAGTACTTTTGCTGACCTCCTTGAAGGCTTGAGCATTGCCAGCACCGAGGAAACCACCAAGGGTTTGATTGATCAGATTGTGGTGAAGCTCCAGCGCCGAAAGCAAAATCTCAACGCCAAGGTTGCAGAGCAAATCGTCGACCTCGCGGAGGGTAATTCCCTAGCTGATCTCACTGAAAAGCTCCGAAAGACCAACCCAGCCGACGCTGCCGCGTGGGTTCAAGATCATGCGGAACTGTTTAGCTTTTTGGACAGCGTGCGATCTGGTGAACCGAAAAAACTAGTTATTTCCGACGAGCAAGACGAACTTATCTCACATACCCGAGACTTTGGAAATGCCGGAGACCCCAAAGACTACCTCGAAGAATTCTCGCGTTTCGTAAAGGAAAATTCTAACCAACTTGCAGCACTCAAGATCATCTGCACCGCCCCGGCTGAACTAACCCGAGATCAGTTGAAGTCTTTGCGTCTGACCTTGGACCGCGAAGGTTTCACAGAGCAGAAACTTTCCAGTGCGCTTTCCCAATTGTCCAATGCGGAGATTACCGCCGACATCATCTCCCTCGTTCGCCGCTACGCCATCGGCTCCACGTTGCTCACCCATGAAGAGCGTGTTGCCAAGGCTATTGGGAAACTCAAGGCTGAACACACATTCAGCAAGATGGAACTCAGTTGGCTGAGTCAGATTGAAAAGTACTTAGCCAATGAGCTGCTTATTCGCACAGACACCTTTGATACGGACCCGCGGTTTAGGCAAAAAGGTGGTTTCCGGCGGATCGATATGGCCTTCGGTGGCAAGCTCAGTATGGTTATTGAGGAACTTAACCAGCATATGTATGAGGATCAGGAAACGAGCGCGTGAATAACCAAGAGATCGTATCCAAGCTATGGCTTCTCGCCAATGTTTTGAGAGATGACGGTATCACCTATCATCAGTACGTCACGGAGCTCACTTACCTGCTGTTCCTCAAGATGGCCAAAGAGACCGGCGCTGAATCCAACATCCCGGAGCAGTACCGTTGGGACAAACTTGCCGAAAAAGATGGGCTGGAACTCAAACAGTTTTACAAAGAGTTGCTGGAAAATCTTGGCTCCGAAGGAAAAGGTCGCATCCGCGAAATTTATGCTGGCGCAGCCTCGAATATTGACGAACCAGCAAATCTGCACAAGCTAATCACTTCCATCGACACGCTTGATTGGTACTCGGCACGCGAAGAAGGCCTGGGCAACCTTTATGAAGGCCTGTTGGAGAAAAATGCCAGCGAGAAAAAGTCCGGTGCCGGCCAGTACTTCACGCCACGAGTGCTTATCGACGTCATGGTCCGGCTCATCAATCCGAAGGCCGGCGAACTCTGCAATGACCCAGCATGTGGCACATTCGGTTTTATGATCGCCGCGAGTGAATACGTTCGTCAAAACACGGACAACCTCATGACGCTCGATGGTGATCAAACAGATTTTCAAGTCAACCAGGCGTTTACTGGCATGGAGCTTGTTCATGACACTCACCGCTTGGCATTGATGAACGCCATGCTGCATGACATTGAAGCCCCTATTTACCTAGGTGATACTCTGTCGCCAGCTGGAAAAAACCTACGCGGCTTCGACGTAGTTCTCACTAACCCGCCGTTTGGCACCAAAAGAGGTGGTGAGCGCGCTACGCGTGATGACCTCACCTTCCCAACATCGAATAAACAGCTGAACTTTTTGCAGCACATTTACCGGAGCTTGAAGCCGGGTGGACGTGCGGCAGTAGTCCTTCCAGATAACGTGCTTTTTGCTGAGGGCGATGGGCGTCGTATCCGCGAAGACTTGATGAATAAGTGCAACCTGCACACGATCCTGCGCCTGCCAACCGGCATTTTCTACGCCCAGGGCGTGAAAACCAACGTCCTCTTCTTCGAACGCGGTACCTCCGACCAAGGCAACACACAGGAAGTGTGGTTCTATGACCTGCGCACCAACATGCCGAGCTTTGGCAAACGGACCCCACTAACGAAGGAACACTTCGCTGATTTCGAGGCCGCCTATTCCGCCACAGATCGCAGCACGCTTGACGACGAGCGGCTAACTTGCCTCAGCCGAGAAGAAATCGCTGCCAAAGAAGATTCCCTCGATCTTGGTTTGCTCAAAGAAGAAGCCGAGGTAATCGACTGGTCTACCTATGATCCGGCAGCACAGGCAAATGAAGCCGCAGATTTGCTCCAGGAAGCAGTAGAAATTCTTCGAGGACTTGCGTCTGATCTGAACTTGGGCGAGGCGAAGTAAATGGCTCGCAAGAAAGCACTCCCCCTCATCACCGACTTTGACAACATCCCTGAAGAAGCACTTGTGCCTCCTGAGGAACAGCCCTACTCAATTCCGGAGCATTGGAAGTGGGTGCGGTTTAAATATCTCAGTGTTTTTCAATCCAAATCGATAGATCCTTCTAAACAACCGACAGAAAAATTTGTACTTTACAGTGTTCCTTCCTTTAATCTCAACCAACCCGAGGAATTGTTTGGTTCGGAAATAGGATCCACTAAACAAAGTGTTAGTTTCAATGATGTACTCGTGTGTAAAATAAATCCTAGGATTAATCGAGTTTGGGTTGTTGATTCCGCCTCGTCAAATACAATTGCTTCCTCTGAATGGATTGTTATGCGTCCATCGTTTGGAATTTCCGAATTTTATAGAGTCTACTTCTCCTCGCGTCCATTCCGACACCTGTTGTGTTCACAATTATCCGGAGTTGGTGGCTCATTAACTCGAGCTCAACCAAAAACGGTTGAAATGTATCCGATTCCCCTTCCCCCCCTAAAAGAACAAACAACTATCGTCGAGTTTATTTCCGAAAAACTGGATTCGTTCAATTCTGCAATTCGCCAAGTTCAACAATTTCTTGATGGATTTGACCGCTACAAGGAAATCCTGATCCAAGCTGGGGTTTCGGGTCATTTGACAGCAAATTGGCGCGAAGACAACGGAGTAGATCGCCGCTCGTGGACCAAAACGACCTTAGGTAAGGAATTTAGATGGTCTTCCGGAGGAACACCCTCTCGTAAGCAACCAGAATTCTATGTTGGAGACATTCCGTGGATAAAGTCTGGAGAATTACCTAACGGCGTTGTTCGATTCTGTGAGGAACACATTTCCAAAGAAGCTATCGAGAAATCAAGCACCAAGCTAATCCCTGAAGGATCAGTTCTCATTGCCATGTACGGCGCCACAATAGGTAAAGTCGGAATACTGCCGTTTCCCGCAACTACTAATCAGGCTATTGCTTCTGCCGTCGTACCTGAAGTTCATTCAAATTGGTATTTATTCTATTTTTTGCAAGCTAATCGCTCAAAATTTATTGCTTTGGGTAAGGGTGGAGCTCAACCCAACATTTCACAAACGATTCTCAAAGCTTACTCAGTCGAACTCCCGTCACTTCCCGAGCAACAAGAAATCGTGCGAATCCTAGATTCAAAACTTGAGGAACTTGAACAGGCAAGGTCCTTGGCATTCGACGCCTTAGAGGGTCTTCAGTCTTTGCGCTCATCAATAGTTTCTGCAGCTTTGGCTGGACGCTTGATTTGATACTTAAGCAAGTTGTTTGCCCAAGTGAGTTGTTTCAAACAACTCACAAACAACTCCCGAACAATTATTGATCTATTTCTCCGTTGAATAACGACAAAAGACCAGGTCAGGATAGTTGTTTGGATAAAAAATACGCTCCGCTTACCAAGCATAATGCTAGGCAGTAGGGCGTTTAGATTTTTGACTCTGAGATGTCCCGAAAACAACGAAAATAGAGACATCTCAGAGTCAAAAATCAACGCGTGTGCGCATGCGCACGCGCACACTTAAATATCCAGGAACCTAACGTCCTTCGCATTGCGGGTAATGAAGGAGCGGCGGGCTGCGACGTCGTCGCCCATGAGGATGGAGAACAACTCGTCGGCACGCTGCGCGTCTTCCATGTCCACGCGGCGCAGGATGCGGATGGATGGGTCCATCGTGGTTTCCCACAGCTCGTTGGCGTTCATCTCGCCGAGACCCTTGTAGCGCTGGATGCCGTCGTCGGTGTTGATTTTTCGGCCGGCGTCGAGGCCTTCTTTGAGTAGAGCATCGCGCTCGGCGTCGGAGTAGGCGAAGCCCGGTTCGCCCTTGCCCCACTTGAGCTTGTATAGCGGTGGCTGCGCGAGGTAGACGTGGCCTTCCTTGATGAGGTCAGGCATGAAGCGGAACAGCAGCGTGAGCAGCAGCGTTGCGATGTGCTGGCCGTCGACGTCGGCGTCGGCCATGAGCACGATCTTGTGGTAACGCAGCTTGGCGATATCAAACTCGTCGTTGATACCCGTGCCGAGTGCGGTGATAATGGCCTGGACTTCGTTGTTCTTCAGCACCTTGTCCAAGCGCGCCTTCTCCACGTTCAGGATCTTGCCACGCAGTGGCAAGATTGCCTGGTACATGGAGTCGCGGCCGGACTTTGCGGAACCACCTGCGGAGTCACCCTCCACGATGTAGAGCTCGGACTTGATTGGGTCCTTGGAGCGGCAGTCCGCCAGCTTGCCCGGCAGCCCGCCGAGGTCAGTAGCGGACTTGCGACGAATCAGATCACGAGCCTTGCGGGCAGCCTGACGGGCCTGAGAAGACGACACTGCCTTGTTGATAACAGCTTTAGCTTCGGCAGGGTTGGCATCGAACCAGTCGCCGAGGTGCTCGTAGGTAGCCTTTTGTACGAAGGAACGAACTTCGGTGTTGCCCAGCTTCGTCTTGGTCTGGCCCTCAAACTGAGGGTCGGAGACACGGACGGAAATGACGGCGGCGAGGCCTTCGCGGCAGTCGTCACCAGTGAGCTTGGTGTCCTTTTCCTTAAGGATCTTGTGATCCTTCGCGTACTTGTTCATCAAGGACGTCAGTGCAGCACGGAAGCCCTCTTCGTGCGTGCCGCCTTCGTGCGTATTAATGGTGTTAGCGAAGGTATGCACGGACTCCGAATAGCCGGAGTTCCACTGCATGGCGATCTCTACCTCGTGGCCCTCACCCTTAGACTCGAAGGAAACAATCGTCGGGTGCACCGGAGTCTTCGCCTTGTTTATCGAAGTCACATAGTCTTTCAAACCATCCGGGTAGTGGAAGGTCTTAGACTTTTCCTTCTTCTTTGGCTTTTCGACGGCCGCGTCTACGGCCTCATCCGCCTTTTCCAGCGAAACCTCTTCAGCTGCATCACCAGCTTCAGCAAGTTCTTCCAGCTCCAACTCTTCTTCGGAAACGCGCTGGTCAGTGAGGGTGATGGTCAGGCCCTTGTTCAGGAAGGCCATTTCTTGCAGGCGCTTAGCAATGATGTCCCACTTGAATTCGGTGGTCTCAAAGATTTCTGCGTCTGGCCAGAATCGAATGGTGGTACCGGTGCCACGGGCGTTGCCGCCCTGCTCCAACTCGTCGGGAACGGCATTGGTAAAGCGCTGGTGCCAGTGCTTGCCGTCGCGCTTAATGTCGGCTTCGACGCGCGTTGACAGCGCGTTGACCACAGAAATACCAACACCGTGGAGGCCACCGGACACCGCGTAAGATTCAGAGTCAAATTTGCCGCCGGCGTGCAGCTGCGTCATCACGACCTGCACCGTTGGGGCGCCGGACGGGTGCATTTCTACTGGAATGCCACGGCCGTTATCGATAACCTCGACGCCACCGTCTTTTAGGAGAGTGACATCCACGCGATCTGCGAAGCCAGCCATCGCTTCGTCGACGGAGTTGTCCACGACTTCCCACACCAGGTGGTGCAGGCCGCGCTCACCGGTCGAACCAATGTACATGCCCGGACGCTTGCGGACAGCCTCCAGACCCTCAAGGATCGTAATCGATGAGGCATCGTATTCATGTTGCGCAGCCACGAGTTGGTAGCACTCCTTGCTCTAATTGCTTATAGACCCCTCCATCTTACACTGCCTATCCCCCTACCTGCCGGATGCCTTGCAAGGCACAACGGCGATTGTGGCGCGTTTTTTGGGGTAGCTAACAAAAAGGGGATGGGCTGAGCGCGAACTAATCACACTCAGCCCGTGCCGGTTAACGACGACGATTTCTCTGCGCCCTAATAACCGCCCCCGCCAAAACAGCGGTCCACAAGAAAATTTGACCAAGAACCCAACCAGGCATGCTTTGCTCCTGAATTATTGATCTAATTAGTAGACACTTCTACCTTCATTTAGAAGGTTCGCTTCGATTCTTCAACTTTCTATGCATGAAGATTCCCCAGACGATCAAATAAATTGTGGTCGTCAGGTTTGCTATTAACCACATCGGTACTGGCATGATTTTCCCCTTAGACGCAGATATGTTTTGGCCAATCAGTGTGATCAGCCCAATATAAAAGCCCATCAGCCCCCACGGTGGCTCCAGCTCCAATAGCTCCTAGTACTACACCGGCGGGTAGTCCGACGATCGTTTCATCGAGCAGCAACCCTCCTACACCTACGGCTACACCCGAGAGCTTCAATTTCCATGCGTATGCAACAATTGCTGATTTCGAAATTACAAGACAACCAATTCCTCTGGATGCCGTACCCGATTCACCTGTAGAGTCTATTTTGCTGATTGATCCGGTAGTTAGCAGCTCTTCATATGCGCGCATAGCAGCCGCATATTCCCCAGGCGTCGCAGTCTGTCGGTACTCTTCTTGTGCTTGACGAACCGCTTCCACATTTGACTGAGCCGGTGCAACTGCGGTTACTGGCTCGTTGGTCTCGGCCACCGCAATTGGAGCAGTTACGCTAGCCATTCCTGCCATACAAGCAAGGACTAGCGCAGCTTTTTTTCTAAACATGTCATTCCTTTTCGAAGTAGGTGATGATGACACCTACAGAATCAAACACACTCACTCGCAACGCAATATGGAATTCAGAATCGTTACCCAATTGAGACGTTATTGGTTGTGGTTTGCATCTCACTATCCATACGTATCCCGCGGACCCCGGCCCTTGACATGCAGCGGCCCCTTGCGCCAGCTCGGCGCCTTCGGCCCAAAAATGCGCAGCTCAGCGATAATATCCGGCCCTACCTTGGCAGCAATTTGTTGCAAAATTTGGCGTTGCATCATCCGCAAATTGGTGGCCCACGCAGTGGAATCACAAGAAATGAACAACTTCTTGTCTTTGAGCATCTCCACCTTGGTGTGCTGCGCGATATTCGGCCCCACCAATTCAGCCCAATGTGAATTAACCCAGCCACCAGCGATTTCACGCTGCCATCCCCGCGCGCGAATTTCTTGGTTGAGCACTGAGGCCAGCGAAGCGGTTTGGTCGCGCCGCGCTAATCGACGCCCATCGCGCCCGGTCGGAATCCCCCGCATCTTAGGCTTGCTGGACTTTTCCACTCTCCGGCGCTCAATTTGATGGCTAAGATCCGGCACGTAACCATTGCGTTTCTTAGCTTCTTCACGAACCCGCGCGAAAGCCGCCTGGATAGGATCTTGCTCAGTCATCGGCGCTCAACTCCGAAATCCGGCCACCCTCAGGCAAGTCCTTAACCGAGACGTTGAAGCGTTTAACCTGCGCGGATGCCAAGTTTTCTGGCAAATCCCCATCGACTGCAGCGGTAATGAGCACCTGCTCGGCGCCGGTGGCGATATCGACGAGCGCGCGACGTCGTTTAGCGTCAAGCTCGGCGAAAACATCGTCAAGGATCAAGATCGGATCGGTGCCGTCGGCGCGCAACAAATTGAACTCTGCGATGCGAAGGGAAAGGGCGTAAGTCCAAGTCTCACCGTGGCTGGCGAAGCCCTTGGCAGGTTGGTCACCGAGCATGAGCTCGAGGTCGTCGCGATGCGGGCCGACCAAGGACAGGCCGCGTTCGATTTCACGTTGGCGTTTGGCGGCTAGTTCAGTAAGCATGAGGGCTTCGTTGATTTCGGGGTCTGCGCCCGCTTCCGGCACGCAAGATTTGTAGGCTAGCGATGCTGGCCGGGATTCCGGCGCGATCTGCGCATAGGCGTTAGCTACAAAATTTTGCAGCTCTGCGGCAAGTAGAATGCGATGCGCAATGAGTTGGCCACCGAAGTTGGCGAGTTGCGCGTCCCACACATCGAGCGTGGCAAGTGCCGCGCTGCCTTCGTCGTCGCCATAGCCACGTCGCAACGCAGCGGATGCGGACTTGAGCAGGGCGTTTCGCTGTTTTAGCACCCGGTCATAATCGGCTTTGATGCCCGCGACGCGGGGCAATCGAGTAGCCAAAATTTGATCCAAGTAGCGGCGCCGCTCGGCGGGTTCGCCGCGCACCAACGCCAAATCCTCGGGCGCAAACAACACGGTTTTCACCACGCCGAGCACTTCCCGCGGACTCTTGAGCTTAGTGCGGTTCAGCTGCGCCTGATTGGCTTTATGCGCTTTGACCAGCAGATGCGCAGTGAGTTCACGGCCGTCATTGACGGCGGTTGCGGAAATCCTGGCATCTTCTTTGCCCGCGCGCACCAAAGGCGCGTCCTGAGATACTCGGTGGCTGGAGAGGTGGGCAACATAACCGATGGCCTCGACAATGTTGGTTTTGCCGTAGCCGTTGCGGCCAACAAAAATTGTCACCCCCGGCTCGAGCTCAAGGGAGAGTTCGGGCCAGGAGCGAAAATCTCTTAAAGAAAGATTGCGCAGGTACACAGCTCTTTTGGGATTAGCCCGGCAGGCGGACTGGCATCAGCAGGTAGGTGAAATCGGTTTCTGGCGTTGGGAACTCGCCGTTGTCACCGATCTCTGGGATTTCCTCTGGTTCCGGAATCATAATTGCAGGTCGAGACGGCTGGGTGAAACCAAAGACGACCCGCGGGGTGCGAATGACACTCAGTCCGTCCTTCAGGTAGCCCGGGTTAAACGCGATGTGCAGCGGCTCGCCGGCGAAACCACATGGCAGGACTTCTTCAGCATGACCAGAATCGTTACCACCAGCGTCCAATACCACCTGGCCCTCAGAGAAACTCATTCGAATTTGCGCATTTCGGTCGGCAACCAAAGCCACGCGCCTAATCGCATCCTGCAGTGGGCCGATTTCCACCGTCGCAATCGAGGTGTGTGTTTTAGGCAGCAGCGGCTGGAAGTTCGGGAAGTCCGCGTCGAGCATGCGCGTGGTGGTTTGGCGAGTGTCTGCGTGAACACCGAAAAGTCCATCGGAACCGATCTGTTCGTCGTTGCCGACTGCGATCTCTACTGGATCATTGAGACTGGTATCCAAGCTGCGGGCATTTTCCAGCAACGTCTTCGCAGGGATCAGAAGTTTGGCCTGGACCTGGGGGTTTCGTGGAATCCAGTTGAATTTGCGCACTGCCAGCCGGAAGCGGTCGGTTGCCGCAAGCAGTACTTCTTCGCCATCGATTTCCAAGTGCACACCGGTGAGCATTGGCAAGGTCTCATCGCGGCCAGCAGCAGTGGCAACCTGAGTGACAGCATCCGTGAACAACTTCGGATCTATTGCGCCGGTGACCTCGGGCAATGCTGGTAATTGTGGGTAATCATCAAGCGGGATACTTGGTAGTTCGAAGCGGGACGCCCCACAAGAAACCAAAACTTTGGAGCCATCGAGCGTGACGTCGACAGGCTTGTTAGGCAGCGTTGCGACGATATCGGCAATCAGCTTGCCTGCTACCGCAATGCGACCGGACTGAGTAACTTCGGCAGAAATTCGCTGCTTAGTGGAAACTTCGTAATCGAATCCGGCCAGCTCAAGACCATCATCGTCGGCAGTGATCAGCATGCCACGCAGCACTGGCTGGGTTGGCTTCGATGGCAAACTACGCGCTACCCACGCCACCGCGTTGGCGAAATCGTCCTTCGCGACGCGGAAAGTTACAGCTTGCTGATCCATGCTCGAGAGAACTCCTTGTGATCCGGTGATGGAATTACAAACAAACGTACCTGGCTTGGCCGGGTTTGGGGAACTCGATCGAAGTTTTGTCATTCGCTGAGCCCCGCTGACGCGGGCAGCGAAGCAGAACTTCTCCCCAGGCCCCTTTTCTTCTTTAGAAATTACAAGTTAAAAGATGGCAACAACAGTAAGTCCTGTGCAAACTGTGGAAAACATGTCATTTGTCCAGCTCGCTCCGGTTGCTCTGCTCTGTGGATAACTTGTGGTTTTTCGGTGGATAACTTCGCTTTTGTGTGGACAACTTTTGGGGTCCTTACTTCTCCACAACTTGTCCACTCTTTGAATCACAAGATTTCTGGAGTTGTCCACAACGTCCGATTTGTGTGATTTAGCAGGGATTTGTGTCGAGCTTCACGGAATTACAATGTTGTAATTACACAGGTGTGGATAACTTCTGTGGATAAGTTCTTGAGGGTTGGGGCGTTTTTGAAAGATCTTTTGAATGGCGAAAAAGCGGCGGGTTTTGCAAGATTTTGGGGTCGAAATCTTGCAAAACCCGCCGCACATCCCTCAAGGGAACCTAAGAAGGGAACCTAAAAGCAACCTACCTACGATTCTTGGATTTAATCAGGGAGGTGATCGCCTGGATTTGATCGTAGGTATCGCGCTTTTCGTTGATTTCCTTGTTGATCTTCTTCACGGCATACATCACCGTGGTGTGGTCCTTGCCGCCGAAGAACTGTCCAATTCGTGGCAAAGAGAGCTGGGTTAACTCGCGACACAGGTACATGGCGATCTGGCGAGCATGCGCCACCGCACGGGTCTTGCCGGTACCGGTAAGCGCATCTTCGGTGATCTCAAAGTATTCGGCGGTCTGTTGGATGATGGTCGCCGCAGAAATATCCGTGTCTTTTGGATCAGGCATGATATCTTGCAGGGCGATTTCAGCCGTGCGTCGATCGAGCGGCTCCTCGATGAGTGACGAGTAAGCAATCACGCGAATGAGGGCACCTTCCAGCTCTCGTATCGACGTATCAAAGCGAGAAGCGATCAGCTCCAGGACATCATCTTGGACCACGGTGCGATCCAACTTAGCCTTCTTAGACAAAATCGCGATACGAGTTTCCAGGTCAGGTGGCTGAATATCCACGATCAGGCCGGCCTTGAAGCGGGTAAGGAGGCGATCAGTTAGGATCGACAAATCGTTGGGTGAGCGATCCGAGCTCAAGACGATTTGTTTGTCTGCCTGGTGCAACGCGTTGAAAGTGTGGAAGAACTCCTCCTGCGTACCTTCTTTGCCTTCCAGGAACTGGATGTCATCAACCATGAGGATGTCCAAGTTGCGGTAACGCTGCTTGAATTTTTCCTGGCGGTCATCGCGCACGGAGTTGATGTAGTCGTTAGTGAATTCTTCCGAAGACACATAACGCACCCGCAACCCCGGCTGCAGCACCTGCGCATAGTTGCCGATTGCATGCAACAAGTGCGTCTTGCCGAGCCCAGAGCCACCCCAAATAAACAGGGGGTTATAAGCCGTGGCCAGCGACTCGGCGACAGCAACAGCAGCAGCATGTGGGAACCGGTTGGAGCCGCCGATCACGAAGTTTTCAAAGGTGTACCGCGGGTTCAGCGTTACCTCGGGACGCTGGTCCCGAGGTTCGCGAGCAATCCGCTGCTGCACCGCTGGTGCCGGGGCAGGCTTTTCGACGACCTCTTCATGGACTGGTAACTGCACCTCCCGCCACTGCGGGGCAGATTGTGGCTCGGGCTCCGGTTCCGGCTCTGGTTGGGGTTCTGTCTGTGGTTCGGGCGGAAGCGTGACTGGTGGAGCAGGTTCGGGCGTCGATAAGGCTTCGCGGGGTGCGACGGTGACGGCGAGTGCGGTGGGGGCGCCGAGCATGGTGTGCAGCACGGATTTGATGGGCTCGGCGAGCTCGTTTTCCACCACTTCCTTGGCCATTTCATGTGGTGTGGATAACAAAGCGTAACCCGGGACGAACGTTATTGGCGTGACAAGCTGCAAGAACCCCAGTTGTTTCTTGGTTAACGGAGGTATTGCAGAAGAAGGATCCGTGGATTGCCGGGTCAATTCGGCTACGACGTCCTGCCATTGGGCGTGTAGCTGAGCCAAGTTTTCCTGCACGTGGGTTCCTTAAGTGTCTCTCAATGCACGCATTGTTGACGCGCATCAGATCCCCCGACACGAAGAAGGGACCTTTCGGTGGTTCATGGTAGGTCGTGGCGGACGTTGGACAAACAGGGTTGTGAACAACAAATTCACAGCCCTAAATTTGGCCGTGGCCTGTGCTTCCACAGTGTTATCCACAGCTGTGTATAACTTAACGTCCACAAGTTATACACAGGATATCCCCTCACCTGTGGATAAATAGCATCGGGTCAAAAAATGCATTGACCTGCGCAAACTTCAAAATTTCACAAAAATCTAAAGCGAAACTTGAGAGTTATACACAGGAAGTGTTTCCCACAGGCTGTGGGGAAAGCGGTCACATTCATCTTTACTCGGTGGATGAACGCCCTGTCCACAGCAGCTAAACCGGCAGAACGGTAGAACAACTGATACATGTGGATAGAGGTGCAAAAATGCCCTCCGACCACGGGTTAAATTACAAATTTGTCATTCAAGGGGTAGTCACTAACCCCGTTCAAAATGCGGGTGTGTCGATTTGGTTTGACAAGCTGGCATAGCGTAGGCTTGCTAGCGTCTGTCACATCGCGTATATCCGATGTGCAATTCGGCAACTGCTTGAACTTACAAGCTGTTGCGGCCTGGAAAGCTACCCGGCCTGCTGCTCGCACTTAGTGTGAGCAGCTAACTTTTGGAGCTTTCTGGGTGAATAACAATCATCCATTTCTTGGGTGACCAACAAGGCCGCTGGAGAGAAGTCGCACCGACGACGCGCCATCCGAATCTCGGAAGGCTCGTGGAGCGCGCGCACCTGTCCAACGATCGGGTTAGTCATCTGCTTAATTCACTTAGGAGTGTAACCGTGGCAAAGGGCAAGCGGACGTTCCAGCCGAACAACCGTCGTCGCGCACGCGTTCACGGCTTCCGTACTCGTATGCGCACCCGTTCGGGCCGTGCAATCGTGGCGGCTCGTCGTAGCAAGGGCCGTGCAAAGCTGACCGCGTAATTTCGCGCTTAGTCTGACATCAGGCGTGCTTCCCAAGCAGCTGAAGCTGGATTCGAAAGAATTCCGCTCCACCGTAAAGAAGGGCCGACGTGCGGGAACCGCAACGGTTGTCGTACACCTGTCAGACACCTCAGGCAAAGGTGAGCTAGTTCGCTTTGGCGGACCTCACTTCGGCTTGATCGTATCCAAAGCCGTCGGTAACTCGGTGATCAGACACCGAACCTACCGGCGGCTTCGGCATGTGTGCATGGAGCTAGCTGGAACTATTCCGGCTAGCTCAAACGTTGTTATCAGGGCACTACCCAGTGCCGGGACAGCTAGCAGCGAGGAGTTGAGTGCCGATGTGCGCAGAGCACTCGAAAAGTGCATTGCCGGACGAGACAAGCGGCGTCGATAAGCACCCGGCTCGGCGTGGCTTTGTTACCCGAGCGCTTCTCAAAGCGGTGTTGTTCTACCAAAACTATCTGTCACCACTTAAAATGGGTTCGTCATGTCGGTTTGAGCCGACATGCAGTGCTTATGCGCTAGATGCACTGCGCGAGCGCGGCGCCATCATAGGCGTGGCACTCACGGCAGCGCGGCTGGCAAAATGTGGGCCGTGGCATCCGGGCGGATACGATCCAGTACCGGTTCGTAACAGGGACTCGCACTAGCGCGTCCACCAACCAAGGAGTTTTACTCACAGTGCTCAATTTCGTTTATTGGCCGATCTCGATGATCTTGTGGTTCTGGCACAAGGTCTTCTCAGTGCCATTCGGGGCAGGCTCCGGCATCGCGTGGGTGCTGGCCATCATGTTCCTGACGTTTACCATCCGTGTGCTGCTGGTGCGTCCGACGATTAACCAGATGCGTGCTGGTCGCAAGATGCAGGAATTGCAGCCGCGCATGAAAGAAATCCAGCAGAAGTACAAGGGCGACCAGCAGAAGATGATGGAGGAGTCGCGCAAGCTCCAAAAGGAGATGGGCGTCAATCCAATCGCTGGCTGCTTGCCGATCCTCGTGCAGATGCCGGTGTTCATCGGCCTGTTCCACGTGCTGCGTTCCTTCAACCGCACCACCGGTGGTGCCGGCAGCGTGGAAACCCCGCTGACCATTGAGCAAAACCGCCAGACTGCGAACTACTTCTTCAAACCAGAAGATGTGCAGTCCTTCTTGGACGCTCGCCTCTTCGGGGTTCCGCTGTCGTCCTTCATCTCGATGCCAACTGAGCAATACGAAGCATTCCAGCCGGTTGACTTTAGCAAGATGAACATCATCATGGTGGCCGCGCCGTTGATCCTGATCTGTGTGCTGGCTACCCACTTCAACGCGCGCATGTCGCTGGACCGCCAGAAGGCCCGCATCGCGTCTGGCCGTCAGAAGGCCCCAGAAAACGACATGATGGTGCAGCAGATGGCCATGATGAACAAGATGATGCTCTGGTTCATGCCAGCCACGATTTTGTTCACCGGTGTCCTCTGGCACATCGGTTTGCTGTTCTACATGGTGGCTAACAACATCTGGACCTTCTTCCAGATGAAGTACGTCTTTAACAAGATGGACAAGGAAGAAGAGGAAGAGCTCGCCGCCAAGGCTGCCGCTAAGCGTGCGACAGCTCCTCGTCCGGGCGTTCGCCCAGACAACCCGAAGAAGAAGCGTAAGTAGTTCTTCGTTCCTCGGCCACCCGTACGGGTGGCCTTTTCTTTTGCCCGGGTACGCAGGTACCGTTGCTTATCGACGCCCGCACGTGGCGGGCCCTGATCCCAAGGATGTTTCACGTGAAACCACTCGAAACTGCAGCCGCAGACATTTTCGGAGACCGACTCCCCCTTGCCCAGCAATACCACGATTCACTTGCCAC
Organism: Staphylococcus chromogenes; assembly: GCA_032468405.1. GTDB lineage: Bacteria > Actinomycetota > Actinomycetes > Mycobacteriales > Mycobacteriaceae > Corynebacterium. The sequence continues at coordinate 106,308 of JAUDUO010000006.1, read as the reverse complement.
CGACGGTTCGGTACGTGGTTTCATCGGCCCCCGAGAGGTTCCGCGTCTTTGGGAGCGGCACATCCTCAACTGCGCAGTGCTAGCCGAAGCGATCCCTGCCGGTGCTTCAGTAGCAGACATCGGTTCCGGGGCCGGCCTGCCAGGAATCCCGCTGGCTATTGCCCGCCCAGACCTGAAGATCACCCTGATTGAGCCGCTGCTCAAGCGCTCCGTATACCTAGGTGAAGTGAAAGAGGCCCTGGGGCTCAGCAACGTAACCGTCATTCGCGGCCGAGCCGAGGAAAAGGCAGTGCGGGAAGAGGTAGCGCCGGTAGATAATCGTTACCTCCCGTGCCGTGGCTCCGCTGGGACGGCTGGCCGGTTGGTCCCTGCCACTGGTGAAGAAGGGCGGCAAGATGATCGCGCTGAAGGGCTCCTCTGTGGCCGAAGAGCTCCAGCGGGATGAGCGGGAAATCAAAAAAGCAGGTGGCGGGCTGGCCGAAATCCGACTTGTTGGTGAAGAACATCTAGAAGACCCCACCACCCTGATCATTATTGCTCGCGTGAAGTAAGGTGTAATACAGCCATATTCGTCGGAAGGGACACGTGCATGGACGATCAGTTTTGGGACACACCAATCGCGCAGGCAGCTCGCCGCGCAGCACAGGTGAAAACGCCCAACGCGCTGACCCTGCCTAAACCAGACCAGCCACGCAAAATTACGCTGGCAAACCAAAAAGGCGGTGTAGGCAAGACCACGTCTTCGGTGAACCTCGCCGCCGGCCTGTCACTCCACGGGCTCAAAGTGCTGGTGGTTGACCTCGATCCACAGGGAAACGCGTCCACCGCACTCGGCGCTGAGCACCACTCCGGTGTTCCATCCACCTACGAAGTCATCATCGGAGAATGTAAACCAGCCGACGCGCTGCAAAAATCACCGTTCAATGACAACCTCTACTGCATCCCGGCCACCATCGACCTCGCGGGCGCTGAAATTGAAATGGTGTCCATGGTTCGACGGGAATACCGACTGGCCGATGCCCTGTCTGATGCCTTTATCGCCGAGCAGGGTTTTGACTACGTGATCGTTGACTGCCCGCCGTCGCTAGGCCTGCTTACCATCAACGCGATGACCGCAGTTGATGAAGTGATGATCCCGATCCAGGCCGAATACTACGCCCTAGAAGGTGTGGGGCAGCTGCTGAACAACATCACCATGATCCGGCAGGCTCTCAATCCTAACCTGCACATTTCGGCGATCCTGCTCACCATGTACGACGCGCGCACCAAGCTCGCAGAACAAGTGGCGACGGAAGTGCGCGATCACTTTGGAGATGTCGTCCTACAGAACATGATCCCGCGTTCCGTCAAAGTTTCTGAAGCCCCAGGCTTTGGTCAGACCGTTCTCGAATACGATCCGGGCTCCCGCGGAGCCATGGCTTACCTGGATGCCGCTAAAGAAATCGCCAACCGAGGCGACTACCTCCCCGACGAAGAATCAGGCCCTATTGGACGAGCACCCAAAACCGGAAAGGACGCCTAAACTGTGGCAAACGAAACTCGCAAAGGCGGCCTAGGCCGAGGGCTTGCCTCGCTCATCCCTAACCAACCGGCCCAGAAACCACATCTGACCAACGGTGCAGCCGACATCATTCTGGGGGCTAAGCAGACTCCAGTCGCCCCTGCTGCCCCATCCAGTGCTCCTGCCCCGACGTCAGACATCGGCGCCTCCTACCGCGAAATCCCGGTGCATCTCATCGATGCCAATCCGCGCCAGCCCCGCCAGGTTTTTGATCCGGACGCACTGGACGAGCTCGTCCACTCCATTAAAGAATTCGGCCTGCTGCAGCCCATCGTCGTGCGCCCACGCGGGGAACGCTTTGAACTCATCATGGGCGAGCGCCGCTGGCGCGCTACCCAGCGCGCGGGCCTGAAAACCATCCCAGCCATCGTCCGCGAAACTGAAGACGGCGACATGCTGCGCGATGCGCTGCTGGAAAACATCCACCGTGCCCAGCTCAACCCTCTGGAAGAAGCCGCAGCCTACCAGCAACTATTGGAGGAGTTTGGTGTCAGCCAAACGGAACTTGCTGATCGTATCGGCCGCTCCCGTCCACTGATTACCAACATGATCCGCCTGCTCGCCCTCCCCGTCCCAGTGCAGCGCAAGGTGGCTGCAGGAGTGCTGTCCGCGGGGCACGCGCGTGCCTTGCTCGGCCTTAAAACCGGTGCGGACGCACAGGAAGCTCTCGCCAGCCGGATCGTGGCAGAAGGCATGTCCGTGCGTGCCACCGAGGAGGCCGTGACGTTGCTGAACCGCGGCGAGGGCGTCGAAAAGCGTCCGCGGGCGAAGGCTCCGGTGCCAGAATTCGCCTCTGAGGCGGCCTCTCGCTTGGGCGACCGTTTTGATACCCGCGTGCAGGTGCAGGTGGGTAAGCGCAAGGGTAAGATCGTTCTGGAATTTGGCGACCGCGAAGACCTCGAACGCATCCTCGGCCTCCTGGAAGGCTAACGTTCGTGACGCTACGCATCGAGCCGGTCCGGGTAGACAACCTGCACCCGGCTGCACTGCGTAGCGTTTTTTGGGAGCTAGGACCGGACGCCACGGTCGTGGACCCGGAAATAGAAAAGGAATTGTGGCTCAGCCGCACCCTCATGACTCACGGGACCTGCGGATTCTCAGCCCTTTCTTTTGATACCCCCAGCGCTACCGTCTTCTTCGCCCCACCCACTCTCCTACCTGGGGCCGCGACGATGCCCTCTCGAATCTCCGCCGACGCCGTGCTCATCAGCAGCCTTTTTGCTGATATCTTCGACCCTGGAACCTACGCGCAGCTTCTCGACGCCACGCTCGTCCACCTCCTTGGCCAGGAAGTAGCCGCCGTCGAAGCATTTGCCTGGCGGTCCGGGCCCTGGGGGCACCTAGGGCTCATCCCAGACTTCGCGCTGGAGGCTGCCGGATTCTGGGAAGAATCAGCGCACGACGAACTCCCCCGCTACCGCATTGAACTGCCCCCCTCAGAAGGACTCATGGCAGTTGCGGAAGTGGAGGAGTTATTGCGGGTGAGGTGCTAGGTCTGCTGGTACAGGGCTAGCACGTTGTCGAAGTTGCCTTCGGCGAGATCAGCGGAATCGATGATGAAATAGACGGTTCCTTCGCCCCACCACTCATCGAGGCTGAGCTGCAGCAGGACCTGCCATTCTCCTCGAGGGGTTAAATTGTCAATCTCTCGAGGGTCATTCTGCTCCGGAATCGGTAGTGCCAGCACGGTGTTTCGGTGCCAGGAATCTTCGGGGAACTCGTCACCGTCGACTTCGTACGTATATTCGTGGACTGCCTCAGCAGTGCCCTCGGAAGCATCGGCGAGAAGCGCATCGAATTCTGGCAAGTTCGTGCTGAAGATACCCAAACCGCGCGAAATTTTGGCAGGGGTCTTCACTCCGTAGAAAGCGCCGTCGTCTTGGTCTTCGCCGTATTCGGTGATGGTGGCTTGGCGGAGTTCTTCAGGCAGTGGGTGGCTGGTGAGGGCGTCGATAGGTGTGCGGTCCCAGAGCACCCGGTTGTTGCAGTGGTGTGGGTACGAGTCAACGTTTCGTGTGTCCATGAAGAACAGGAGTCGTCCCTCGGTCGGCATGGTGGAGCCGAGCACCTGTGTTGCCGCGAGTTCGGCGAGGTCAATTTGTGCGACGAACGGCAGTGGCTTTCCGTCGAAGCGCGCGTCGTGCTCGAAGTTCGCATCGATCCCGGTGAGGTTGTTGTAGTTCATCTGTGGCCAGTCGAAGCCGGCAGGCACATCCGGGGTACCGGTGATGCGGGTACCGCCGACTCGATCGGCCGATTCATCTGGTTCGATGGCGGCAACGGGGCGGTACGCTTTACGCAGAATTTCGGCGGCTTCTTTGTCCTCGAGGTTGTCGAGGGCAGTGTCGAGTTCTGACTGAGTGAGGAACATGGTGCCGAGTCTATTGAAAAGTTGTGGCTCGTGTAGCTGTCCGAGCAGGGTGCTAGATTTTGTTCTCCCCGCAGTAGTGTGGCTGCTTTGCGGCAAACTGCTCTGGGGTGCTAACCAATGGCGTTGACTCGAAACGGGACTCCACCACCATATTTGGTGGCGCCGCGTAAATTTCCTCCATTTTCAGTCCCGTGTAGTCGACTATTTTGGCGGCGCCGAATATCCACCTGTTGCCGTGGTCGTCAACAACTGGCGAGGGCATCAAGAGCTTCTCGGGATCCGTTGGGATGCGCGGAGGTTCGGAATAGAACCAGGGTGCCGGGTTGCTGAGATTGACCGTGAAGTAGTCGGTCTGCGGTGTTGGAGATTCGAGAGTGCCGAGTGGTGGATTATTGGTGCCATTCGGGCCGTCATAGAAGCCGCCGATGAGCTTGATCTTTGACACAGTGTTCTCGCACACCACCACATGCACGGTGATGTTGCCGTGGCCATCGTGTGAGATGCCAGTGATGCCATCCATTTCGGTGTAAATGGGTTTGCCACAGCTGGTAAGGGTAAGGCATCCTAGGATAACCGCGACTAGTTTCTTCATAGTAGTTACCATCTTAAAGAACTCTGGTAGTGAAACTGAGTCATTATAAAAGCCGCACCTCGAGTACGGACATTCTGCCGGTGGCACTCGTCGGCATAGTCTTATTCATGGTGGCGCTCACGACATCTCCCTCAGGACGCGGAAAAGCCCGAGTGGTCGTGATGTCAGTCCTCGCCACGCTCCTGGCAGTCGTGCTGGCCTACTTGGACTCCGCCGCCAGCAACTCCGTGAACTTAAACGTTCCGGTCGGCTGGTCGTCGTCGTCAAGCAAATACAGGCGCTTGACGGCCACGACGATCGCTTCGGCAATGGCGTCGCGCTCTTTCGGATCGGTGAGGATCGCGACATCGCCCGGGTTAGTGAGGTAGCCACAGACGAGTTCGATGGTTGGCATCTTGGTCATGCGCAGCAAATCCCAGGTGCGGGCGTGGTTGCGGCAATCGTTTAGGCCGGTGCGGGCCACCACTTCGCGCTGTACGTAACCGGACAGCATTTCCCCAGTAAGTGAGGTTGCGCCCTTCTCGGAGCCGAAGTAGAACGTGGCCGCGCCGCAGGCCTTTTCGTTCGGGTACTTATCGCAGCTTAAGTTGATCAACAGGTCTGCGCCGAAGGCGTTAGCGATTTCCGCACGCTGCTTCGTCGACGGGTCATCCAGTCGAGGTCGAGACAAGATTGCTTCCATGCCCGCCGCCACCATGCGACCTTCGAGGCGAGTAGCCAAGTCCCAGAGAATTTCCTCTTCAGAAATTTCGCCGAACTTGCCCTGCACAATTTGGCCCTTGTTGGCCCCGCCCAGGTGTGGATCGATAACCACGCGCTTGCCGGCCAGCTTCGGGCCGGCCTTACGAACCTGCTCCCGCTCCCTAATCGCCTGACGAGAACCACCGGTGATTCGGCGACCCAGCAGACCTAGGGCGCGAACTGTCTTCGGGCCAGTGATGCCGTCTTCGTTAAGACCGTAATTAGCCTGGTAGTTTTTGACGGCCTTGTACGTGGTTTCGTCGTAATGTCCGTGCACTCGCTCGGCGTAAAAACCAAGCTCCTGCAGCTGCATCTGGAGTTGAGCGACATCGTCGCCCACCAGCACGTTCCCCGGCTGGAACACCAAAACGCGGGCACCCAAGGTATAGGAAGCTTCCCGGAGAGTACGCAGCAGCTTCTCCCCGATTACCCCGTCAACCTTGATGCCACGGGACTGCTGGAACGCACGGAGAGCTTCCGCCAGATCCTCGTCAAAGTACGTGTCCTTTTCCGCGTACTGACGGGACTTTCCCGGCGTCAATGCCTGATCGTGGTGTGGCAATAAGCCGAGTCGGGCCAAAGTTGCCCGCACCTCGGCTACCTGAGGACTCTTGTCGCCGACGCGCAAAATCTCAGCCACGCCCACTCCTTCCTGGAAGCTCAATTCGGATAGTTAGCTTAGCAGTTAAAGCTGCGCCTGTAGCTTTCCGACGATCACTGCCTTCGGCTGAACTCCCACAAATTCATCCACCTTCTTGCCACCCTTAAAAATCATGACAGCAGGGATGGACATGATCTGGAACATCGCACCTAGCGTGCGCTCCTCATCCACGTTGACTTTCGCGATCGTGACCTGGTCACCCAGCTCACTCGCAACTTCTTCCAGCACTGGACCCAGCTTCTTGCATGGCCCACACCACTCGGCCCAGAAGTCCACCAAGACCGGCTTGTCAGACTCAATGACCTTAGCCTTGAAGTCCGCCTGAGTTACGTTAATAACGCCCATTTTTAACCTTTCTAGCCTTTCTTAGCTCGAGGTCTCTGCCAAGTAGTGCTCCGCATCGATAGCGGCGCGACAACCGCTACCGGCAGCCGTAATAGCCTGTTGGTAGTGACTATCCACAATGTCACCAGCGGCAAACACGCCCGGCAGCGAGGTTTTCGTGGAAGGCTCGTCGACCAGAATGTAGCCGCTAGCATCCACCTTTACCTGTTCGCGCACCATTTCCGATCGCGGATCATGGCCAACAGCCACAAACATCGCGGTAGCTGCTAGCTCGCGCTTTTCACCAGTGACGGTGTCCGTGAGCTCCAAGCTTTCCACCTTGGACTCGCCATTGACGCGAGACACGACGGCGTTGGTCACAAACTTAATCTTCTCGTTAGCTTTCGCCCGCTCCAGCATGATCTTGGAGGCGCGGAACTCTTCGCGACGGTGAATAATAGTGACGGACTTAGCGAACTTAGTCAGGAAGGTAGCTTCCTCCATCGCGGAATCACCGCCACCTACCACAGCGATGTCGTGATCCTTGAAGAAGAAACCATCGCACGTCGCGCACGAGGAAACACCCCGGCCGAGCAGCTCCTGCTCCCCCGGTACGCCCAAATAGCGAGGGGCTGCACCCATCGCGAGGATGACGGCCTTGGCTTCGTACAGCTCATCGTCGACCCAGATTTTCTTCACATCACCAGATAGGTCAACGGCGGTCACGATTTCCTGCAGCATCTCGGTGCCAAAGCGTTCGGCCTGGCTACGCATCTGGTCCATCAATTCTGGCCCCATGATGCCGTCTTTGAAACCAGGGAAATTTTCTACCTCTGTAGTGGTCATCAACGAACCGCCGTATTCGATGCCTTCAAACATGATTGGCTTAAGCTCTGCGCGGGCCGCGTAAACGGCCGCGGTGTAACCGGCTGGGCCGGAGCCAATGATGGCGACATCGTGAATCATGAAGTTTCCCTTCGCAAAGTGGTGTGCAAGTCCGGCCTCCTAGCTTAGTAGGCCTTACAAGATCCAACGTGGCGCAGGGGTGCTCCATTCCCGGCCTTCGTCGGCTGCGCTGTTGTTAGGCTGCGACCAATTCCCGCATTTCCCGCCGCGCGCGAGCACGCCGAGACTTCACCGTTCCCGCGGGCATCCCCGTTAGCTGTGCTGCCTGGGGCACTGTGTGACCCAGCAGATCAACTAAGAACAGCACCACCCGCTGTTCCGGACGCAGTCGAAAGAGTGCGCGCTGGACTGAGAAACTTAGCTCCCAAACGTGCATCGGATCGTATCCAACCTCCGGCAATTCGCCGTCGTCGGTGAGATCCACTGGGATTTGTTTCCGGTAGTAGGCGTCATAACCCGCGTTAGAAACCAGGCGGTACAGCCACGTTTTGAGGCTGCAATCCTCCCGAAAGTTGTGCAGTTTTTGACTGGCGCGAAAGAAGGCTTCTTGCAAAATGTCGTGAATATCGTGGTCGCAGTGGGCGTAGCGGCGAGCTACCCACCACATGGCGCGGTGGTAGCGGTGCACGATTTCGGTGAAGGCGCCGTCTTCGCCACAAATGAACGCGTTCACGAGTTGGTAGTCAGTGTGGTTGGCAAACGTGTTGCAAGGCATGGTCCCCCCTATATGTTGTGTCCTTCCCCCGAAGGAACACCCTTATTTTGCACTCTCCTAAACGAAAGCGCCCGCCGAAAGATCCAGACTTGTGGATAACTTTGGGCGGGCGCTATTTCCAGTCGGCGGTTAAGGGCTCTGAACTGTGGTAACTGGTTTGTCCACAGTTTTGACCGGCGAGTCCGGATCAGAGCCTTCGAAGACGCCCATTAGGAAGATGGTGAGCGCTGCTATTAGCGCGACAATGCTCACCGAGATGGCGATCAGTACGCCTGTCATCACGCTGGAGTATCGCTTGGCACCAAAACCCGCTTGCGCAGCCGGGGCCGGTACGTTTTCGGCCACCGTCGGCAAGGCGGGTGCTGCCGCGATGCCGGAGGTAAGCACTGCTTCGGGGTGCAGCATTTGGGCCGCCAGGGTAATACCGTCGTCGTGGGCGCCAGGAAGCACCACCGGGAAGGCAAGAACTGCCGAACCCGAGGTCGCGATCCGGATACGCTCGGGCGTTTCGACGCCCAACGTTTGGGTCCGCGCAGCCTCGTGCAAAGGGCCAAACGCCGCAGCCACCGCTTCCGGGGTCACGTTTTCTTCCGCAACGGCGGCAAGGCTGGAGCCTGGTGTCCAGTCGGAGATCACGAGGCAGCCAGAACGGTAGGCTGCAACCGTAATGTTGGTGGCTACTGCTGGCAGACGAGCTTCGCCGAGCTTTCTGGTCAGGCGGGTAATTTCGGCAGCAATACCGGCGGAAGCTGCGGGGTTGTCGCAGGTGGTATCCACAAAGGTAAGCGCCACGTCTTTCCCCGTAAGTAGGTCTTTGGCGTGCCAGAACCGGGCCCGGGCGTTCGCGCTGTCTTGGGCACCGCAGTCCACTAGTAGACGGAAGCGACCATCCAGTACCGGTGCGCCCGGAACGAGCCGCGGCGGATGCACCAGACCCGCAGACATAGGTGCAGGTATTGGGGCGATTTCGGTTGGGGCCACTGCCTGGTGCACGGATACCGCGTCCTGTGACACCGTTCGGCCGAGCTTGCGCTTCACCAGATCGGTGAAGTTTTTGACCTCAGGAAGTGGGGTGCGGGTAAGGAGAACCGCCGTAAGGCCCAGGAAGAATATGCCCGCAAGCACAGTTCGAATTAAGTAGCCCATGCTGCCCATGTCACCCAGTAGGTGGCCAAGTCCGGCGTCGATAAGCCAGGAAACGAGAGCTGCCGGGACGCAGGCTGCGAGCACCCACCCCACCGACTTAGCAATCTCCACTCCATTCAGCGAGCCCAGGTGGCGGCGCAGCAGGAAGCCGCCGATCACCGCGCCGGCCACGAAACCGCAGCCATTCGCGGCACCCAATAGCACGACAACACGCTCCGGCGAGGTGGCAACGAACGGGGCTAGCTCAGAAAGCAGGACTTTGGTTGCGGTAATTCCGCCGATGATGAAGGTTGGGGTCCACGCTTCTTCGCGGGCGTAGAACACGCGGAGGTGGAGCAGTACCAGGGCGTAAGGGATGAGCGTGAACGCGGAGAAGGACAAGGTCCAGCCCAGGATGGTTGCCAACCGGGGCTCAAATTCGCCCCAGGCAAACAAAGCATTAGCGATCTGCGGGCCAAAGCAGACGAAGAAGGTGATGACTGGGATGAGAGCTAAGAAGGTGAGTTTGGTGGCCATCGTCAGATCGCCTACCACCCCGCGATCGTCGCCGTCGGCTGCGCGTCGGGACAGGCGGGGCATGATTGCGGTGAGCAAGGTAACGCCGATGATCCCGTATGGCACCTGCAGCAAGAGCCAGGCCTGCTGGTAGATGTTTGGGGCGTTTTCGTCGGCGGCGGAAGCGATTCGAGTTGTGATCATGTAGCCGGCTTGGGAGATCGCCACGTACACGACAATCGCAAGTGCCATATCGCCAAACTGCTTCAAGCGTGCGTCAATCCCCCACAGTGGCCGGAGGTCGATTCCCGCCTTCTTCAGGTACGGCAACATGATCAATGCCTGCATCACCACGCCGAGGGTGGTGCCTACGCCGAGTAATAGAATGTGCGGATCCGACACACTGCCAGGTTGGTTCGGGTCCAAGCGTCCGGGCAGGAACCAATACAAGGCCAGGGTGGCTAGGGCGATGAGGTTGTTAATCACCGGAGCCCAGGCGCCAGGCTTGAAGATCCCCTTGGTGTTGAGCACCGCCATAAACAGCGAAAAGATGCCGTAGAAGAAGATTTGCGGCAGCAGTAGGAACGCGAATGCCGTGGACTGCGAGACGTTCACCTTGCCATCGTCGTCCAACTGGATCCGGCTTAGTATCGGCGCGGCTGCCACAGAAACTATCGTGACGATTACCAGTAGAGAGGCAGCCAGAGTGAAGAGCCGCCGAATGAAGGCAGCACCTCGGTCCGGGTCTTCCTTTTCCGCGCGGATCAGCACCGGCACAACCAATGACGTCAAAACCGCGCCCAAAACAATTTCAGTAATGAGGTTCGGCAGCGTGTTGGCGGCGTTGAAGGAAGACGCGACGGCGCCGCCCATCGTTGCGCCGATCGCGGCGTTTCTTAAGAATCCGGTGATGCGGGAGATCAGGGTTGCTACTGCCATCGATCCCGTGGAGCGAACGACGGATTCGTCCGACTGCTTGTCGGGAGCCGGCTGCGTTTTTTCAGGGGCAGGCTGCGAGACTTTTGGGCTTACGGCAGGCGCAGGAGGCGATCCGGCGATGATACGAGATCGCTGTCCTGGCTTGGATTGTGAATCTTCAGACACGCTAGCCATTGTTCAAGCCTTGGTGCGTTAAATGCAAAAGGGCGCGCGGAAGTTGGCCGTTTAGCCCGTGGGCGGGGCAAGTTCTTTAGGGAGACGCCCTCGGTAGCGTTTGTGCAGCCCATGAGCGGCAGCGCGGTTGGTGGCGGGTGGCTCGTAAAAGTGTGGTGTCCTTTGTGGCTGTAGGCCACTTTTGGGTCGCTTGGGACTCGTTTCGCGTGGCCCCGGCGGGGGTTTCGGCGTTGAATCATCATTGCTGGTGTGGTGATGCCTACAGAGCAAGGTGAGACTTTCAATGTCCGCGCCACCGCCGTTAATGAAGGCGACCAGGTGGTGGATATCGCATTCGTCCAAGGGTGCGTCGCAGCCAGGGTGAGTACATACGAGATCTCGGGCTATCAGCGCTACTCGTAGATTGGAGGTAGCGCGCGGAATATTCTGGTGAACTGTCCCACCATTCACACGTTCTACCCTAAAACTTACCGTGGACAATTGAACTAGCCCTCCGAAACCGGGGCAATTGACAACCCAGGCGCCTTAACTCCGGCGCCGCCGAGCCTGCCGGAAGATCAACATTCCCACCAGCGCAAACAGCCCTGCCACCACAGTAGAAATTCCCAGCAACCCGGATCGAGTTTGGACCCCAATTTCAACCGGCACGGAAATTTGGGCCCCGGACTGCGCGGCAAGCCACACAGTAAGGTCAGTGCGTTTGGAGGAATTAGGCAGATCGGCGGTCATTTGGGCGGTAATGGAACCGCGCGCAGGGATACGTAACGATGGTGGCACATTAATGGAAGCGCCCTCTGGTCCGGAATAGCCCAGGCGGGCGTCGACAGGCAGTGGAAGTCCGTTTTGGGCAACGATCAGCAGCGGCGAGCTGGAAGACGTGCGCGTGTAAACATTGCCTGGAGGCAGCAGGGCCACGGAACGCCGCAGGTTTTGCTGGGTGTCTCGGTTGCCGTTCAAGATCGAGTCGGCTCGGCGAGTGGCAGTGTCATAAGAGGCGATACTGCGCCGCCCAGACACCGACAATGCGCGCAGCAGATCCAAACGCAGCGGGTTGATGTAGTTGTAGCGGGTCAGCGCAATGGTGGGGTCGTTTGTCATCAACGCCGTGAGGTCATCGAGGGACTTAGCCTGTTGCGTGGCCCGTAAAACTTCCGTGTCGGTGACTTCGGACGGGTTATCGTACGGACTGCCCAGGGCATCGGTTTTCCCGGGGGCGTTGGGAGCGTCATAGAACCTGGCCGGCCGGGCGCGGCCAGTGGAGTACAGCCCGTTCGTGGCGTCGATAAGCGCTCGCGCATCGACGGCGGAGATATCGGAGGGCGGTAGGGCGATGACGTGGGCGGATTCGGTGGCGGCGAGGGCGAGGGCGGAGGCGGCGCTGACGCGGCGAGCAACTGGTGAGTCCACGCGCGGATCCAGGCGCTGCCACTGATTGCCATAACCAACCGTGTCCGGGGTGTCCCCAATCCCTGCGAGCACCGTGCCCAAGGCTGGGTCGAAAGTGACGGCTGAGACATTGGGCGGGAGGGTGCCAACCGTGTTTTCGGCCACCAAAACCCGCCACGACTGCGCGTCCGGGTTCGCCTCCCACTCCAGTTCTGGGTCCAGGCGGGAGGTCTCGCTCAAGGCCGTAGCAGCTCGCTTATCGACGTACCCCTGGCCAGCAATCACCATGTCAGAGCGAATGGGACGGCTTAACACCCGAGATAGCACGAGGTTGCCGCGCGATACCGCCTCATTCATCAATGCTTGATTTCCAGTACGCCCCACTGCGTTGAGGTCTGCATTTGCCCACGGCAATGGAGTAATACAACCGCCCTCGGCATCAATGCGGCGCAACTTTGCAATCCACTGTTCTGCAGCCGCTGCCCCACTACCAGGCACACCTGGGTCTTTTTGCGTGTCCGTAAACCATGAATCGCGTAGGCGCGGGCGTGGAGCCACCGGATTCGGCCGCGAGTTAGTCACCCGGTAACCGGCGCGCATCCGGTCCACGACGTCTACTAGTTCGGGGTCTATCGCTAGGCAGGTGCCGGTACGATCGGCGTGTTGATAAGCATCCAGAAGTCCAGTCAGGCGCCCACTGGGGCTGAGCTGGGAGGCCAAACTATCGGTAGCCAGCAGCAACTTTGGCGCGCTGGGGGCTTCCCCGGTTTCACCTGGGACCAGGTCAGTGTCGGCGGTCACGGGCAGGAGTAGGGACATCGGCGTGTCTTTTTTGTCCAACTCCTCCGGCTGGTAGAGGAATCGTTCGGAGGTGAGATATGCGTCCTCTTGCTGGCCGATCTGTCCGTTTAAGTTAATGAGCAACGGATAGATCCCCGGCTTATCCATCCGGAGTTTCTCCCGGTCAATCCGGATCGTGACGGTTTGAGACTGCTCGGAGTTCAGTGAAATATCGACATTTTCAAACGGGGTAGCCACGGAATATGCTGACTGATCCGCCGCTAAGGCCGTGAGCGCTTCAGCAACGTTCTTGATTGGCTCGGCCCGCTGGATCCGAACGCTCAGGTGATGCAGCGGTTCCAGGGTGCCGTTGGTGATATTCAGCGTGATTTCGTCGCCTTCGATGCGCTCGGACATCGCCGTGACTTTATTGGTTTGATCGGTAGTGCGGATAGCCGGGTTATTCCACAGGCTCGCCACCGCAGGATCGTGCGGAGACGCTGGAATCGGCAGCGCGCTGACCGGCTGAAATGTGGCACAACTGAGCGCCACGACGGCTGCGATTGCGACCGTGCGTGCGGAGCTCATCGCGCGCCTACGCATTACCTCGGAGTCATCCTTCCCATTGCTTTTGCTTTCGTAGCGAATTCCGGCACCAGATCATAGGCAATCCGGGCCAGTTTTCGCTCGTCCGCATAGGCAAGCTTTTCCAGCAGGTGGCTGGCCGGGATCCATGCTACTTCGGTGACCTCTGGGTCTTCGTCGTTGAGATCGCCGTCAACATAAGTAAGGAGATGATGATGCACCGTCTTATGGATGCGCGTACCGTCCGAGACAAACCAGTAGTCAATGACACCGAGCTCGGCCAATACCTCGCCACGGATACCAGTTTCTTCCCAGACCTCGCGGGCAGCCGTTGCCGCGCGATCCTCTCCCGGTTCTACGTGTCCTTTCGGCATCGACCATAGCAGGCGACCACGGCGGTCCAAGCGGCCGATAAGTGCCACGTAAATCCGATCGAGGTCCACCTCGCCAGCATCATTGACGGCCTCCGCTAGGCCAGAAATCACGAGGCCGCCAGCAGAAACTTCGTCGCTCGTCCGCAGATTGGATTCGTGATTCGGACGGTACGCAGCCGTCCTAGGCACGGATCGGCGACCCCGCTTCCCCGGCTTCTTACCGTGGCTTTCGGGGCTGCGCTCCCCTGGTCGCGCGGCCTCCTTGGTCGCTTCCTTCTTGGCTTGGGTGGTGGCCTGAGCTGCCGCAGCCGTGGTGGAACCCTGGCTGACTGCCACTGCGCTTTCTACTGCCGGTGACTTAGCCGGTGCTCCTGTTTTTCGCGTGTGACGACGACGGCGCGGTCGCTTGCCCTCTGACTCGCCGGATGGTTGCTGTTGGCCAGCTTGCTGCTGCTGGTTGGATTGTGCATTCGGCTTGGTTTCCGAACGACGTCCGCGCCTACGGCGCCTCCGGCGCGGTTTCGAGTCCCCGTTTCCGTGAGCGTTGGCACTTGTGCGTGCGTCGCCGGAAGCCGGAGCGGTCTTGCTCTGCCCCGGGGTGGCGTTCGCCTGCGAAGTGCTCGGGGATTGCGCGCCCGGCCGCTGCTGGTCATTCATCCTATTCATGGTATCGCGTTCGAGGCGGTTAGCTCTAACTATCTAGCCACCTGCTGAGCCGAGCTATCTGTGTCGCCGTACGGCGACAAGAAGAAATGTCGGCGTACGGCGACATGTTAGAATGTCAACGTACGGCGACACAATGGTTTGGGAGGTAGCGGTGCAAGTTAGTACGGTGCAGCAATTGTCGGTAGTAGCTTCGGAACGTCGAAAAGCGCTGGGGCTTACTCAACAAGAACTCGCGGATCGCTGTGGCGTCAGCCGGCAGTGGATTAGCGATGTCGAACGCGGGAAGCCTGGAGCAGAGCTCTACCTCGTACTAGATCTCCTCGACGCACTAGGGCTGTCAGTAGAGGTGACCGCACATGAATGAGCTAAGAGCTTTTGTCGACGGTCACCTGATAGGCACTTTTGCCTCACAGAACGGGCAACTAAGCTTCCACTACACTGACACCGTAGGCTGCTTTCCGATTTCCCTCTCAATGCCACTCGGGCGAGATAGTTACGGTAAACGCCAGGCAAGTGCGTATCTATGGGGTTTACTTCCAGACAATCAGGTAGCCATCGAGAATATGGCGAAAGAAGCTGGCGCATCAGCGTCTTCCGTTTTTGGAATTCTTGCAGTACATGGGCGTGACGTAGCCGGAGCGTTGCAGCTCTTGCCACCAGGGGAAACACCGAGCGATAACACCCAGATTTCGGTCGATGATCAGTCAGAATTGCTCGACGATGAGCAGCTCGAACAATTGTTGCGGACGACAATGAGCCGTTATTCGGGTCGTGCCCCACAAGGCGGGGATGCTTTCAAGTTCAGCGTTGCCGGAGCTCAACCAAAGATTGCATTGACTGCAAATCGCCAAGGTCATTTTCTGGTTCCAACGACGGACATTGCGACAACTCATATCCTGAAGCCCAATTTTGTGGATTCAGAGTATTTTATTTCCGAAGTGGAGGCCGTGGAGTTGATTAGCTTGCGGGCGGCTGCGCTTCTAGGGTTGGAAACTGCTGAGGTGACACTTTGGGAATCGCCTAGCGGCGACCTAAAGTCGCTAGTGGTGAAACGTTATGACCGAGCATTCACCGAAGGTGGCTATGTCCGTCGAATTCATCAAGAAGACTTTTGTCAAGCTTTGGCTGTCATGCCAGAAAAGAAATATCAACACCAATTCGGTGGCCCGGGCGTGGGAGCGATAGCTCAACTTTTCCGTACTGCTCTGCCACGAGAAGAAAGGAAAACGTCGGCGGAGAAATTCTTTTCGGCGTTGGTGTTTAATGTGGGAATCGTCGGGACTGATGCGCATGCCAAGAACTATTCGATCTTGCTCGACGAGAACATCAGACTGGCACCACTCTACGACGTGATTTCCGCGGCAGCTCACCTGGATTCCGAACAGGCCGCTTACTTCCCTATGAAGATCGGTGAAACTTACGCGATTGATCAAATTACAATCAAAGGTCTGGTTTCTGCTGGGCGCAAACTCGGGTTAAGTGCTGCAGGCGCGGAACAGATCACTGAAAACATTTTGTCCCGAATACCCAGCGCTCTTGCTCTGGCGGCCACCGATGTGGGTAGACCCGACCTTGCCGACAAGCTTATCGACGGTATTCAGCGCAAGAGTCCCGTTCGCTGGCTTAACTAAAATGTCTGGTCCGGTGCTGTTGCAGTTAAGATAGACCCCGATGAATACCCCACCAAGTCAAGAACAATCGACCCTCGCAATGCAGGCGCGCGCGCAGCGCGCACTGGATGAATTGCTGCCGGTCCTGCAGCCTCTGGCGCAAGCCTTCGACGCCCGCGGGCACGAGCTGTTTCTGGTGGGCGGGTCCGTTCGCGACGCCCTTCTCGGACGTCTCAGCCACGACCTTGACTTCACCACCGACGCCCGCCCGGAAGTGACTCGTGCGATTCTCGACGACTGGGCCGAAATCGTCTGGGACACCGGCATCGAGTTCGGCACCCTGTCCGCCGAAAAGCACGGTCAGCAGGTGGAAATCACCACTTTCCGCGCCGACCAGTACGACGGTGAATCCCGCAACCCAGTGGTGCAGTTTGGCGACACCCTCGACGGCGACCTCATTCGACGCGACTTCACCGTCAACGCCATGGCCGTTCGCATTGCCGGCGACGGCGCGCTCGAGTTTCATGATCCGCTGGGCGGCCTAGAAGCTCTGGCAGCGGCGTCCTTGGATACCCCGGCCACCCCGGAGGAATCTTTTAACGACGATCCCCTGCGCATGCTCCGCGCTGCCCGCTTCGTCTCCCAACTCGGCTTCACCCTCGCCCCTCGCGTCGAACAAGCGATGCGGGACATGGCTGGTGAAATCCGCCGCATTACCGCCGAGCGCGTCGCGGTGGAGCTGGACAAGCTGATGCTCGGGGCCCAGCCGTGGGACGGCCTAGACGTGCTCGTCGATACGGGGCTCGCAGACTTCGTCCTGCCGGAACTATCCGCGCTTCGCCTCACGCAGGACGAGCACATGCAGCACAAAGACATCTACGCGCATTCCCTGACCGTGCTGCGGCAGGCTATCGAGCAGGAAGAGGAGCCTGACCTGATCCTGCGCTGGGCGGCGCTGCTGCACGACTGTGGCAAGCCTGATACCCGCGCGTTTACCGACGAAGGTCGCGTCACCTTCCATCACCATGAAGTCGTCGGAGCGAAGCTGGTCCGCAAGCGCCTACGGGCACTGAAGCAGTCCAAGCAGATGGTTGCTGATGTCTCTCAGCTGGTATTCCTGCACATGCGCTTTTATGGCTATGGCCTGGGCGTATGGACAGACTCCGCCGTCCGCCGCTACGTCACCGACGCCGGTGACCTACTTCCCCGCTTGCACAAACTCGTGCGAGCTGACTGCACCACGCGGAATCAGAAGAAGGCCGCGCGCCTGCGGCGGGCCTACGACGACCTCGAGCAACGTATTGCCGAGCTGGCCGAGAAGGAAGACCTCGCTCGCGTGCGCCCGGACCTGGACGGCAACGAGATCATGACGCTGCTTGGTTTGCAGCCAGGGCCGGACGTGGGCCGAGCCTGGGCATTCCTGAAGGAGCTGCGTCTGGACCGCGGACCGCTATCCCGCGAAGAAGCCGAGGCCGAGCTGCTGAAGTGGTGGGCTGAGCAGCAGGAGGCCTGAGGCGCGGGTGCCAATGCGGTCCGGCGGCTGAGGACATGGCGCAGGAGGCACGGGTACCCTAAAAGTACCCTGTAAAGCGCACCCACGCCCCAAGTGAAAGGATCCGCAATGCCTGAACTCTTCGGAGATTCGCTGTTCGCAGCTTTGGAGAAGAACCCGCTTGCAGCTGGGAAATTGCTCATTGCGGCGCCGGATTTAGACATGGGATACTTCACGCGAGCGCTGCTGCTAGTGCTGAGCCACGATGAGAACGGCACCCTCGCGATCGGGTTAAACGCCAGAACTGATCAGGCCGTGGCGAACTTCCTCCCAGAGCTTGATGAAATCGTCGCATCGCCAAAGGCGCTGTACACCGGCGGGATGGATGGGATGCACATGGTGCGGACACTGGGCATCCTGAAGCCTGGCGTAAGCTCCGAAGAGGCCGAGAAGCAGGAGTTTATTTTCGCGCACTTAGGCAGCCGAATTGTCGCGCTCAACGGCGGCGAGGACGTAGAGAAAATCAAGGAGTGGGTTTCCTCCGTGCGCCTATTCGCGGGCCAGGTGGCGTGGGCACCGGGTGAGCTAGAGGCCGAGATTGACGAGGGGCGCTGGTACGTCACCGATGCGCTGTCCAGCGACATCACCGCGCCCGCGCGTATCGACGCCTGGGCGGAAACGCTGCGTCGTCAACCCCTCCCCTTGCCGTTGTTTGCTACCACTCCGATAGACCCGTTGGATAACTAGAGGTCGAATTTCTGCTCTGCCTCGAGCCACAGCGTTTCAAACTCGGACTGAGTAACAGAAGTGGCGGAAATACCGTCGAGGTCGCCCCAATGGTCCGGGTGCGGCAGCGTCTGCTGCGGCGGGGTGGCGAAATTGTGGAGTGCGGCCGGGGCGCGTCGATAAGCTCCGGTGACCGCCTGGTCGGCGGAAAGCTCGAGCATGCGCTCGGTGCGGCAGAGGCCGGCGTCGATAGGCTCCAGCTCTGCGATGTGGATGAACGGCGGGAGGCCGGGGACGGTCAGGACCGTCTTCAGGTATAGGAAGCTCACGGTTCTAGTTTAGGCCTCGTTGCGCGCGTATCGGGACGCGAGCCAGGAACAGATCATGAGTTGGACCTGGTGGTAGATCATCAGCGGCAGGATGAGCAGGGAGATGTCGACGCCGGCGAAGATCACGGCGGCCATCGGCAGGCCGGTGGCCAGGGACTTCTTCGAGCCACAGAATTCGATGGCGATACGGTCGGCGCGATCGAAGCCGAGCCAGCCGGAGATCAGCCGGGTGAGGGCGAGCATGGCGGCGACGAGCGCGATGGAAAAGACGGTAAGACCGACTATCTGGGCCAGCGTCACGGAGCGCCACACGCCGCTGATCATGCCTGCGGAAAATGCGCTATAGACAACCATCGCGATCGATCCCCGATCCACCGACTTCGTCGCCTTTTTCGCGGCGAACTCAGCTACCCAGCGGCGCGTGAGCTGACCAAGGAAAAATGGCAAAAGCAGCTGAATGGCGATGTCGAGGAATACCCCGCCGTCCACGGTGACCTGACCCGAGCCACCGGTCATCAGTAGCATCACCAGAAGCGGAGTGATCACCACGCCGAGGAGATTGGAAGCGCTCGCGGAAACAATTGCCCCTGCCACATTGCCCCGGGCAATCGAGGTGAACGCCACCGAGGACTGCACCGTGGAGGGGACCAGTGTCAGGTAGAGAATGCCGTCGTACATGCCTGGGGGCAGCACGTCACGCACCGGGCCCAACCCGAGGCCAATCAGCGGGTACGCCACAAACGTAAAAGCCAAAATGGTCAGGTGCAGGCGCCAGTTCTTCAAGCCTGCCAGCGCTTCCGCCGGAGATAAGCGCGCGCCATAGAGGAAGAACAGCACCGCAATCGCGATCTTTGTGGCGATGCTGAACCACTCAGCCGCCTGTCCGCTAATCGGTGCGACAAGACCGAGGACGGCCGCGATGATGATCATGACGATGAGGATGTCTGGCTTGGGCAAGGACCACTGTTTCGACATGTCTTTAAAGTCTAGGGGCTAAGGCCTGTCGACGCCCCACGTATTCATCCTTTCCACCTCCCGGCGGTGGTTATCTGGCTAATGAATATTGGCCAGCTTTAAGCCCTAGATAGGACTACGCTTGACTGTTATGCATCCACTTTTTCAGCCGGTCAATATACGAGACCTGCACATCCCTAACCGCGTTTGGTTGCCGCCGATGTGTCAGTATCAGGTCGATACTCGGGACGGACTCGTCAACGATTGGCACCTGATGCACTACGGATCGATGGCTGCCGGTGGTTTCGGTTTAATCATCGCGGAGGCTACTGCGGTGGCGCCCGAGGGCCGAATTTCGGACCGTGATGCTGGGTTGTATTCCTACGAGCATGTGCTGGCCTGGCACCGTGTGACGGAGTTCGTGCACGCTCAAGGCGGGCTCATCGCCGTGCAGCTTGCTCACGCCGGCCGGAAGGCAAGCACCCATGCGTGGCTCCCGGGTTTCCCTGAGGGTTCGCTTTCTGAAGCCGAGGGTGGCTGGGAAACTGTAGCGCCGTCCGCGGTGGCGATGGACGGCCTGACCGAACCAATCGAGATGTCTCACGATCAAACCCTGGCCCTGCCCGGTCAGTTTGCTGATGCAGCCCGCCATGCGGTGGCTGCTGGTTTCGACGCCGTAGAAATTCACGCCGCGCACGGATATTTGTTACACCAGTTCCTTTCCCCGTTGTCGAACGTTCGCATTGACGGCTACGGTGGTCAGTTCGCGGACCGGATCCGCATTGTGCTCGACGTCGTCGACGCTGTTCGTGACGCCATTCCGGAGGGCATGCCGCTTATCGTACGAGTCTCCGCCACGGACTGGGTCGATGATCGGCCGTCCTGGGACGTGCCGCAGACCATTTCGCTTGCAGAAGAGTTGGGTCGGCGCGGCGTGGACGTCATTTCCGTGTCGTCTGGCGGTTTGGTGCCCGCTGAGATTCCAGTCGCTCCGGACTATCAAACGGCGCTTGCCGCGGAAATCCGCCGCCACACTGGGCTGTTTACCGCTGGCGTTGGTTTGATCACCGAGCCTGCCCAGGCCGCGGGTTACTTGGAACGAGGCGAACTCGACGCAGTTCTCATCGGCCGTGCCGCTCTCCGCGATCCGCATTGGCCACAGCGCGCAGCTCACGAGTTGGGCCTTTCGCGCGAGGAGATTAACTATGCGCCTAGCTATTATCGTGGTGCTTGGCGCTAGCTTTTCGACGGTAAGAGGGCGGTGTTTCACGTGAAACACCGCCCTCTTTGCGTGGTGGGTAAAAATGCTATTTGCTGGAAACTGCCAGTTTGTCGCCCTTCTTTTCGACCTTCGCCGCGGCCATTGGTGCGCGGGACGGGCCGGAAACTACGTGGCCGTCGCTAAGGTCAAAGACGCTGGTGTGCTTCGGGCAGGTGGCCTTGAGGCCTTCCAATTTACTGATGGGTGCGCCTTGGTGAGGGCAGGTCTGCGAGTAGGCCTTGTACTCCCCTGCCTTCGGTTGTGCGATGATGAAACCGTCGAAGGCGATTGATCCCCCTACTGGCACATCCGCGGCCCCGATTTCCTTTGCGGAGCCCGAGTCGCCACAGGCTGCCAATACGGCTCCTGCGAAAGTTGTGGCAGTGCCCAGGAGGAAGAGGCGTCGGGTACAGGTGGATTCAGTCATGGCTCTAGTATCCCCCTTTTGGCTCCACACTGTCTAGCTCATTGCGCTACACTGTCGATAGCTGTTGATTTGTGCCACTACCCTTTTAGCTGAACTCTCAACGCTCCGGCGCATTTTCCGAGGTTATGCGCTGGTAGCCGTTCTTTATTTTGTAAAAATCGGTAGTCGCCATATTTTGGGGAATAAATAATTGGGGTAATCCATTATTTTTGCCCGTCCTAAATCTATTGCGATTTCAAAATCATGATAAGCATGGCAAGCCGTCTGTTTTCAATTACTTGGAAGCTCCAAGCATTGAGGTCTGCAAAGTATTTAAGCTCGCACGTCGTCCCAACCCTCTTTGCTGTCTCCGTTAATGACTTAACTTTTCTGTTTGGGGTCGAAATACATTCCGTCAGCAAACAATTCTCCCCAACCCCGCTCCTGTTCTTGAAACGTCACAGTGACAGTTAAAATAGGATCCAGGGTTAAGGGTTCGACGTGGAGTTTGGGCTCAAAATCAAATTCTCGAAGCGAACTCCCCCAACTTTTCCTTCCAGAATTTCTTCATGGTTTCACGTGAAACAGTATCTTCAAGACCGTCGTGGTTGACGGCAAACGTGACTTTGCCCGGTGTTCGAGACTGACAGGTCACCACGACTTTGGATCCGTCTGGCCAGCCAACTCGCCAATAGCGCCACTTCTCGGTGGCGGAGGTAGTGGCGCCGGGCCACTGTTGGGCGAAGCTACACCAAGCGTTGAAAAGCTGCAGCCACTCGCCAGGTATAGTCTTAGAGGCGTTGGCTGAGAAGCTACCGCTGCAGGTTTGCCCCACTACTCTCCTACCGATTTCTTGCTCAAGAGCAACCGCCAAACTTTGTGCCCACCAAGCTGACACCCCTTCGGCTGCGAAAAAGCGCGCCATGTCCTGGTGGGATACCTGCTCTACTGAGCCTAGTTTCGCTTCCAGGAGGGCTCGCCATTGCGTCAGATCGCGGCCAGTGGCCTTGCTGAACTTATCCATGCCTCCAGCTTAGCGACGCGTGGCCGCCTTCATTTCGCTCACGAACGCGCGTAGTTCTGGCTCCCAGTTAGCGCTTTGCTGGATTAAGGAGACAATAGCGGAACCGGTAATCGCGCCCGAAGCGCCCGAATTCAATGCAGTGCGGACGTGAGAAGGTGTAGAAATTCCAAACCCAAGCAGGGTGGGCACCGCCGTTTCACGTGAAACATTGAATCCCTCCACGGACGCCTCGCGCTCTGTACCGGTGACACCGAGCCGGGAAACCGCGTAAATGTAGCCTCGGGAATGTTTCGCCACTGCCGCCAACGTTTCGGGGGAAGCGTGTGGTGGTGCAATGAATACTTGATCTACGCCGTGTCGTGCAGCTGCTTCCCGGAAGGGTAGAGATTCGCGCACTGGAATGTCTGGGATCAACACAGAGTCAGCGCCAGCAGCCGCTACCGCAGCGTAGAACTCTTCAAACCCCATCGAGAACGCGAGATTTCCATAAACCAGCAGGCCAATCGGTAGTTCTGGGAAGTCCGCGCGCACGCGTTTCACAAGGTCCAAAGCACGAGCAGGGGTCATCCCACTTTCCAAGGCCCGCAGGTGAGCTGCCTGGATCGTGGGACCGTCGGCTACGGGGTCAGAGAATGGAATTCCGAGTTCCAGGGCGTCAGCGCCGGCGTCGACAAGCACGCGAATGACGGAGAGGCTCTCGTCGAAAGAGGGATCGCCGAGCATCACGAAGGGGACGAAGGCGCCTTCATTGGCAGCAAAAAGGCGCGAGAACATGGATTCGTAACGGGTCATTGGGATTCTCCTAGGGTGCGTCGAACGTGGTCGACGTCCTTATCGCCGCGTCCGGAAAGGCAAACAAGAATATTGATTGGTTCGTCGGAGCGCTTGAGTGCATACGCAAGGGCGTGGGAGGACTCCAGAGCTGGGATGATGCCCTCCTTGTGGGACAGCATTTGGAACGCTTCGAGAGCCTCGTGGTCGGTGATGCCTACATACTGAGCGCGCCCGGTGGCGTGTAGATATGCGTGCTGTGGACCTACGCCCGGGTAATCCAAACCGGCCGAGACGGAGTAGGACTCCTCCACCTGGCCGTCTGCGGTACGCATCAGGTAACTGCGGGCACCGTGCAAAATGCCGATTTTGCCATTGTTGATTGTGGCGCCGTGTTTGCCGGAATCTAGTCCAAGGCCAGCCGGTTCCACGCCGACGAGTTCGACGGAATCATCCTCAATGAACTCGGCGAACATACCAATAGCGTTAGAACCACCGCCCACGGCAGCGACCACCAAGTCTGGAAGACCACCGATTCGCTCTAACATTTGGGCTTTGGCCTCGCGGGAAATAACTCGGTGAAATTCGCGGACAATAGTTGGGAATGGGTGCGGGCCAGCAGCGGTGCCGAGCAGGTAGTGGGATTCGTGGAAGGTGGCGGTCCAATCGCGCAGGGCTTCGTTGACGGCGTCCTTGAGTGTGCCGGAGCCGTTGTCTACTGGGATCACGCGTGCGCCCATGAGCTGCATTCGGTATACGTTCGGCTGCTGGCGCGCGACATCTTCTGCACCCATATAGATGTCGCACTCTAGCCCGAGCAGGGCGCAGGCCAGCGCGGTAGCGGTGCCGTGTTGTCCGGCACCGGTTTCTGCAATGATCCGAGTTTTACCCATGCGCTTTGCCAGCAGCGCCTGGCCCATCACCTGATTAGTCTTATGCGCTCCCCCGTGTACAAGGTCCTCCCGCTTGAGGAAGATCCGCGCACTGCCTTCGAGTGGTAGATTTGCGCATTCCGTTACTGGCGTAGGCCGGCCGAGGTAGTCGCGCAGGTAAGCAGCAAGTTCCGCATGGAACGAAGTATCCTCCATCGCTTCAACGAAGGCTTGCTCCAGCTGATCCAGGGCCGGTATCAACACCTCGGGGACGTATTGGCCACCAAATTCACCGAAGTAGGCGGGTAAGAGAGTCATGGTTTAACCTTTCGAAATCAGTTCAAATGCTTTGCGTACTAAATGCGGATCTTTCACGCCCGGTGCGCTTTCTAACCCGGAGTTCAAGTCCAGTCCGGCGCATCCCACGGCCATCGCGGCAGGGATGTTGCCGAGATTTAGCCCCCCAGCCAGCAAAGCTTTGTGCTTCACGACGTCCGGCACCAGGCTCCAATCAAAGGTTGCTCCGGTTCCGCCCCGGCCGGTATCCAGCACCAGTCGATCCACGTGTGGGGCAAGGGCAACAGCAAGCTCTGCTGCCCCATCGCGCGTCATGTCTACCGCGCGCCACACGCGCCCGGGTTGGCTGCGCACGTACTCAATTTCGGCAGCAATTGAACCTCGGTACGTCTCGTGCAACTGCACGGCGTAGACCCCGGGGATAGAACATGTTTCACGTGAAACAGCGATGTATTTCAGATCCGGCTCGGCGGCCATAATGTCCACGGCCTGAGCAAGGCTGACCTGTCGCGGCGAATCGGCGAAGATAAGCCCGCCGTAAACCGCTCCGGATGCTCGGGCTACTTGCGCGGCCCCAGGTGATGTTAATCCACACACCTTGTTAGTTCCGTAGAGCAGCGAGCGGACAGCGCTGTCGACGTCCCCGGAGCCCGACAGAGAAGAGCCAACCAGGAAAGCGTCGACAAGCGGGCGGAGAGAACGAACGTCGGCGAAGGAACCGATCCCCGACTCGGCGACCACCAGGCGGTCCCGGACTAGCGGAGCCAGCTCGCGGGTCCGATCGAGATCGACGGAAAGGTCGTGGAGATTTCGGTTGTTGATGCCGATGATCCGAGCACCAAGCCGTAGCGCACGTGAGACCTCGTGGCTGGAAGCAGTCTCAGTGAGCACCTCCATTCCGAGCGCCTCGGCAAGCGCTGCCAGTGAGCGATACTCCACGTCGGAGAGCACCGACAGCATGAGCAGCACGGCATCAGCACCGAAATAGCGGGCGGCACGGATTTGCTCAGGCAGCACGATGAAGTCTTTGCACAGCACGGGTAGGTGTGTGGAGGCAGCAACGGTTGCGAGGTGTTCATAGGAACCGCCGAAATAGCGGGGCTCGCAGAGCACTGAAATCGCGCCGGCATACTGTGAGTACACGCGGGCAAGTTCGCGTGGCCGATAGTCGGCTCGGAGGACACCCTTCGAAGGCGAGGCGGACTTGCATTCCATAATGAATCCTCGCGCGCGCAAAGAGGCTTCCAGTGAACGTGTAGAAGGACGCAGCTCCCCCACCGCGGGAAAGTCATCCAGCCTGCGTTCGGCCACGATTTGATCCAGAATGCTAGGCACCGTAATCAGCCTCCTCGTGGGTGCGCAGCCAATCCCGGACCGCGCCTTGATGCAACAATTCCCGCGCCCGCTCGGTGCCTTCCCGAAAACTGTCGGCTCGCCCAGTTACGTAGAACATCGCTCCTGCATTTGCCGCAATTGCGTCTTCGTGCGCCTGCGGTCCCCTGCCCTCGAACACTGCGCGCAATAACTCGGCGTTGTGTGTACCGTTGCCGCCGGCCAGTTTCCCCAGCTCGTGCTTATCGACGCCCACCTGTTCCGGTGTCACTACGTACTCGGATACGGTCCCATCGCGAAGTTCCCACACCGTGGTGTCGCCATGGACCGCTAGCTCATCGGTG
Source organism: Staphylococcus chromogenes (assembly GCA_032468405.1). Lineage (GTDB taxonomy): Bacteria > Actinomycetota > Actinomycetes > Mycobacteriales > Mycobacteriaceae > Corynebacterium. The sequence goes on along the minus strand of JAUDUO010000006.1, from coordinate 80,474 downwards.
CCAGATCCGTGCAGTACCAAGGCTCGGCGCCGACCCAGCAATTGCATCACTTCAATTACCAGCGGGCCGAGTTCCGGCCGAGCAATTCCCATCACTTGGAATTCTGGTCGCGCCGGACTGAGCAGCGGGCCGAGGGTATTAAAGAGCGTAGGTACTCGCATCATTTTGCGCACACCCTGCACGTAGGCGACAGCAGGGTTATAGGCAGGTGCAAACAGGAAGGTGAAGCCCGATGCCTCAAACTGCCGGACTGCGCGGTCTACGTCGAGATCCAGCGGGATATTCAACGCTTCCAGTACGTCTGCCGAGCCGGACTTGGAGGACACGGAACGGTTGCCGCATTTGATCACTCGGCACCCGCCTGCTGCGGCCACAAGCGAGGCTCCGGTGGAGATATTAAGCGTATTGGCCCCGTCGCCGCCGGTGCCTGCGGTGTCTAGTAACCCCTCCCCAGTGACGGGAAATGGACGCCCGGCGTGCAGGAAGGCTTGGGCCGCGCCGGCGATATCGGCGAAAGTCTCGCCCCGGGTGCGAATGGTGGCCAGCAGGGCAGCTACTAGGACGTCGTCATACTCGCCGATGGTCAGCGGAGTAAACACCTGACGCGCTTGTTCCAAGGTGGGTTCTTTCAAACTCAGATACTCGTAAATCATCGCAACTCCTCAATCGCTGCGGCGAGGATCTTTGGACCGTTGGTGGTCAAGATGGATTCGGGGTGAAATTGCAGGCCCAACACGCCGCGTGCGCGGGCGGCCATGACTACCCCGTCGGCCCACGCCACGGCCTCCAGGGGTTCTGGTACTGAGGTGGCTCCGAGCGAGTGGTATCGGGCCACGGACTGGCCGTCGTAAAGCCCCTGGCCGGTGAGGGTGCTGCGCATCCCATGCACGGGGCGGCACCGTTCCACGCGGCCGCCGAAGTGTTCCACGATGGCCTGGAATCCGAGGCAGATGCCGAGGACGGGCACCGAGCGGTCCAGGCAGGCACCGAGGATGCCCATGAGGTTGCCGGCATCGCGTGGATGGCCAGGTCCCGGCGAGAGCACCACGAGGTCCGGCTGCTGGGCAAGGACTTCCGAGGCGGTAGCGGTGTTGCGAATTACCTGTTCGCAGCCCAAGGCGTCCACTAGGTTGTAGGTGAAGGAATCAAAATTATCGATCAGTATCACTTAAGCCCCCAGTGCTTCCAGTACAGCCCGCGCCTTGTGCTCGGTCTCTGCGGCTTCTGCCTCCGGCACGGAATCCCGCACCACGCCTGCACCAGCCTGCACATGCGCCACCCCTTCGGCCACAAAAGCCGAGCGGATCACGATGCAGGTATCCATGTCGCCATTGCCACGCAGGTACCCCACTGCCCCGCCGTAGGCCCCGCGCCGTTGCTTTTCGACGCCACGCAGTAGCTCCACCGCCCGCAATTTCGGGGCACCGGTCAGCGTGCCCATGTTCATGCACGCGCGGTAAGCATCCAGCGCATCGAGGCCCTCATCCAGCTCCCCAGCAACGAGGGAGACCAGATGCATGACTTTTGAGTACCGGTCCACCTGCATGAGCTTTTCCACTTTCCGGGTGCCGCGCTTGCAGACGCGCGCGAGATCGTTGCGCGCTAGATCCACCAACATGGTGTGTTCGGCGATCTCCTTCGCGTCGGTGCGCAGCAGCAGCTCTCGCCGGATGTCCTCCTCATGAGTGGTTCCCCGGGGCTGGGTCCCCGCGATGGGGTACAACTCAACGCGCCTGGTGGCGGCCGTGTACTTCAGGCTGGATTCGGGGCTGGCGCCAAACAGTTCGTAGCCTTGTCCGCGTATGTAAAAGAGGTACGGTGCCGGGTTGTGCGTTTTGAGACGCCGGTAGGCAGCGAACGCGTCCGGGCATGGTGAGCTGAACACGCGGGAGGGCACTACTTGGAACACATCGCCTGCATGAATGTGTTCCTGCAGGTCCCGTACCTGCTGCGCGAATTCTGCGTCGCTGGTTTGCATCTTGGCAACCACCGACCCCACTCCCCTTGCCGTCGTGCGGTTCAGTTGCTGCGCGATTCCCGGCAGATCCGCGCCTGGCCCCTGCAGATAGGCAACCTCGGCCGCGTGGTCAACTTCCAAAGTGACTTCCGCCAGCACGAACTCATAGTCCGGGAAGGTGTTCGCGCCGGGCGGAACGGGTGGCAGCTCCTCAAAGGTCTCCAGGAAGTCGAATGCGAAGCCGCCCACCAGCAGCGCGTCTTTGTCTCGTTTTTGCAGCAGGCGCAACGGCTCGATGTTGCTTATCGACGTCAAACGTGCCCGCTCGTTGAGCGCAGTGCTCCGAGGAAACCTGTATTCGCCACCCTTCCCGTACTCCCCTAGAGTTTCGTCAAGATACGAAATTACCTCTGAGGTTCCGGTGACGTACACGCTTTGTCCATCGCACCGAATTCTTGCCGCACTACGCAACACCGCAATGGAACGGGTGCCGATGTCTGCGCTTTCCAACAGGGCGTCCCCGCCGGAGTGTTGGAACACCGCGCCTACGTCTGCGACGTCTGCATACGGAACGCGGAGCTTCATAGCTGCTCCTGAAACGCTTTCATTGCCTGACGCATGTGCTCGTCGGTGACCGGTTCCTCAGGCTGAAGGTCACCCAGGATCCCCCGAACGTAGTCCACGTCCTTATCGCCGCGGCCCGATAGGTTGACCAGGATATTGATTGGTTTTTCGGCGGTAGCAGCGAGTTTGAGAGCGTAGGCCAGTGCGTGGCTTGATTCCAACGCGGGAATGATGCCCTCCTTGCGGCTGAGGAGGCGGAATGCTTCGATAGCCTCAGCATCGGTGATGCCGACGTATTGCGCCCGGCCGGTCTGCATGAGGTGCGCATGCTCCGGGCCCACGCCTGGGTAATCCAGGCCAGCCGACACGGAATGGGATTCTCCGCCAAGCATCACGTAGGAACGAGAGCCGTGCAGGATGCCCACTTCGCCCCGGCATAGTGGTGCACCATGCTTGCCGGAATCCAGGCCTTCTCCTGCAGGTTCGACGCCTACTAGTTTGACGTCCTCCTCCAGGTAGTCGGCGAAAGCACCGATAGCATTCGATCCACCACCTACAGCGGCCACCACCAGGTCTGGCAAAGCGCCGGTGCGCTCTAGCATTTCCTGCTTCGATTCCCGTGAGATGACCGCCTGAAATTCCTTCACGATCGTCGGAAACGGGTGCGGCCCAGCAGCAGTACCCAGCAGGTAGTGAGTGGTGTCGTAGGACTGAACCCAGTCCTGCAAAGCCACGTCGATGGCGTTGCCCAGGCCATTGCCGTTTTCCGCTACCGGCACGACCTCTGCACCCATCAGCTTCATCCGGTACACATTGGGTTGCTGCCTTGCGACGTCCCGGGCACCCATGTAAATGGTGCAGTCCATGCCAAACAGTGCTGCCACCATCGCGGTAGCCGTGCCGTGCTGCCCTGCGCCGGTTTCAGCAATCAGTCGAGTTTTACCGAGCCGCTTTGCCAACAACGCCTGGGCTACCACCTGGTTACCTTTGTGAGCACCACCGTGTACGAGGTCTTCGCGCTTAAGAAAGATTCGGGCTTTGTCGTTGCCAAGGTTGCGACATTCCGTAACTGGGGTTGGGCGGCCAAGGTAGTTCCGGTATAGATCGTTCAGTTCCTCGTGGAACTTGGGATCAGCCATGGCTTCAATGTAGTTCTGCTCAAGTTCATCGAGGACCGGGATGAGCTCATCAGGTACAAACTGTCCGCCGAATTCGCCGAAGAATGCTGGGAGAATAGTCATTTTGTTTCCTTTTCGTTGTGGGTCTACCGACGTAACGGGAAACAAAAATGCCCGCCGCCGATAGTTGATCGGGTGCGGGCCTTAGGGTGCGCGAATTAGTGGCCCGCTAGTCGGGGCCACCACCAGTTCTGAATCGCGCTGTAAGACATGCCACAAAGAATAGCGGCATCTGTCGACGTGTCAAGGGATCCACGTCACATTCATTATTCGGGGGTGCTTCGCCTCGCTCGCTTTTCCTAGCTCCGGGCTGACCAATGCATTGCGCAGATCACCAGAAAACAACAGCTAGATGAGGTACTAGACGTCCCTGCCGGTAGTTTGCTGTGCAGTTGTTTTGCTTAATTGCCCTGGGGGTAGCTTGCTTCTAAAAAGAATGCCTTTAAGATGTCTCGATGTTGCAAGGTTTCGAGCCATTTCAAAGGCAAACAACGACCGCTATCCCCACCCTGCCTCTGCTCCAGCCACGGCCCGCTCGATCAACAGCCGGAAGCGTTCCTTCATCGGAGGTAGCTTAGTGACGGGGAACCAAGCTACATCGCTTGATTCATCGTCGGCCACTTGAGCGTCGCCTGAAACAAAAGAACAGACGAAAGCAGTGTCCATGTACGAGGCGACATCGCCGTTCGGATAGTGCACCGGCCCCACAGCTTGGACCCACAACAAGCGATCCACTGTAACTTCTACCCCGGTTTCCTCCGCACACTCTCGTACCGCGGTAATGTGTGGTTGCTCACCTGGTTCGCAGATCCCCGTCACCGGAGTCCACTGCCCATTGTCCGCGCGACGTACCAAAAGTACCTGGTCAGAGCGCAGCACAATAGCAGTAACTCCCGGCAGCCACAGTTCATCGTGGCCGATCCGGGAGCGTAGTTTGAGAATGAAATCTGGGGTAGGCATACCCCTAAGGTTAGTCCGTGTTGGAGGCTTTCATCGCGGCACGCAATGCGTCAACATCGACTTCGGGAGCTTCGGAACCACAGCCTCCTGAACCACAACCACATGACCCGGAAGAACAGCCACCATCGTCGGAAGCTGCACCTAGGGCTCCCGCTACTCGCGCGCCCATGTTTGCCCCAGCGCCGATAAAGACGAGTGTCGCTAGCAATGCTAAACCGGCCAGAATCCAAGAAAGGGGTACCTCAATCCGCGTAACAAGGAGACCAGCAAACATCAAAACTGCGCCAGCCAGCACCCACATCGGTCCAGCTGCGGCATGTGCGGCGTCCCAAATTTCGCGGGAGGTCCGCACTTCCTTCACTTTCAGTCCGATGACACCGTTGCCGGGCAGGCGACGCGCCCACGCCAGGCCGCCCACGATGAGCAAGAACAGAGCGAGGACGAGAAGTAGTGCGGAAATAATCATGGATACATCATAGACCTGTATGCACAATTGGGTGATAATTGTACAAATCTTATTCAAGGTTGAAAAGAATAAACGTCGCTTCTAGCCGGATGAATCACGACATACTTAAAGTGAAGCGGCTCCGAGGCTAATGGCTTTTTGTGGCGCGCATGACAAAAGTCATTAAATCTTTCTGACATTCGCCACTACCATTGTGTATCTGAACACGCGACCATGAGAGTCATGATTAAAGTCGAAAACCTGACAAAAAGATTCGGTTCTTTTACCGCGGTAGAAAACATCTCGTTTCACGTGAAACAGGGCGAAGTTCTTGCACTTTTGGGCACTAATGGTGCTGGAAAAACAACTACGCTGGAGATTATCGAAGGGCTAAGCGCCCCTACCAGCGGCAGCGTTGAAATGCTTGGGCAGAAGCCTGGGCGTGAGGTTCGCAAGCGCGTTGGGATCATGCTGCAAAAGGGTGGGTTACCTCGGGAGTTGACCGTGGAGCAAACCGCTCGAATGTGGCACGGGATGCGCAGTAACTCTCGGCCGTACCGTGAAGTAATAGCTGAGGTAGGCCTGAGCCATAAATTAGGCACGAAAGTAGGTTCACTTTCCGGCGGCGAACAACGCCGCCTCGACCTCGCTTGTGCGCTTATGAATCGGCCCCCGATCATTATTCTTGATGAGCCGACTACAGGACTAGATCCAGAAAGCCGACACAACGCCTGGCAATTGCTTCGCGATTACAAAGCTCAAGGGGGTACATTGCTACTCACTACACACTACCTAGAGGAAGCTGAATCGTTGGCAGATACGGTAGCGATCATGCACCGTGGACGTATCGCCATCCAAGGAACTTTGGCCGAAGTTCTTGCTTCGCAGGAAGGTGAAATTACGTATCAGTGGGCCGACTCCGGAGATTTACCCGAAGTTCCGGGAGCGCAACTGCGAATCGTGAATGGACACGTAACTATCAAGACACGGCAGCTCCAAGAAGACACTGCCAAGGTGCTTAGCTGGGCTAACGGTCGAGTCCTACCCGCCTTCAAATCCACCCCAGCGTCTCTAGACCAGGTCTTTCAGCATCTTTCTTAGAGAGCCTGATAAGGCCCACCCTTTGCACCAGTCATGCATCATAATCGAAGGATTTCAAATGTCTCGTTTTATTTCTCTTGCTACCGCTGAAACGATTCAGCTGTTTCGAAACAACACTGTCCTCAGCATGGCGTTGTTGATTCCCCTGGGTATCCCACTATTCATCGTTTTTCGAGGTGGTGAGAAAGGCATTGCGCTTGAAATTTTCTACGTGTTCATGCTGCTATACGTAGTCTTCTATCCGGTACTTGTCATGGCAGTAACTCGGCGTGATGAAGGAGTCTTAAAAAGACTACGCACTTCAGGCGCTTCTAAATTCGAAATTCTCAGTGCGCTAGTGGCGCCAAGTGTTTGTCTCGGCTTGCTATTAAGTCTGATCATGTTTGTTTTTGCTACTCCAGCGTTGCCTCAGATCCTAGGATTGGCTCCTGCTATTGTGACCTCAATCAGCCTTGCTTTTATCTGTACTGCATTCACTAAAAACGCGGAGGCGGCGATGCTAACTTCTGCCCCTGGGTTTATCGTGTTGATGTCCGGGATGTCTACCTTGCGTAGTATGGCGTCGGACAAGCTACGTATGGTCCTTGATTATTCGCCTTTTGCGCTGTTCTTAGATGCTGATGCTAGTGCGCCATGGAAGTTCATGTTGGCATGCTTATGGTCGGTATTCGGCATAGTTGTTGCATTGCGGACATTCAAGTGGAATAGCTACCGATAGATTTGATTCCGTGGACTCGCGCTATTTACTCCTAAACAGATGGTCGCTTTACCTAACGTTGGCCGCGTTGGGCTACTTTCTAGGTGCCACTCCGCTAAACCTGGTGATTATCGTGGCAACGTGCGTCACTACCGAGTTGCGTCCCGAATGGTCTAACCGAGAAATCTCTTATCCCAAGCTGGCTTGGTGGACGGGTTTAGCTTTATTTATGTGCTGGGGTTGGGGGCTAGTGTATGACCCAGTCTTGGCCCACTTGGCATTGATCTGTCTCTCGATATCCACGTTGCCTTATCTGCGTTTTCGTTGGCCGCTTATTCTCTTGCTTGTTGTGGTGAACTACGCGATCTTAGGGTCCTTCCTCAGCTTGACGGCACCGGGGATGCTCGCGGCAATGGAACTTACGTTGTGGACTATTCGGATAAATGTTCAGCTTGCGGCCAAGAAAGAAGCCGAAGCTGCTTTGAAGATCGCGGAGGAGCGACTCCGTTTTGCTAATGAGCTCCACGACACTCTGGGGCAGCAGCTGGCGTCGATAAGCATGGGAGCAGAATTAGCATCAGCCTTTGCAGCCAAGAAAGATCCCCGCCTGATCGCGCAGTTAGAACAGCTAAGAAACACAGCGAAGCAGTCAATGCGGGATATGCGAGCTGTGGCACATGGCTATCGTGACATTGCGTTGGACCGTGAGGTGACGAATGCGACAGAGTTGTTAACCTCGTATGGAATAAGGGTTAATGTTATCGGTTCGCCGTGGAATGTCCCCGCTCATCATCGCGAGCTTGCTGCTTGGGTCGTTCGCGAAGCGACCACCAATATCGTCAAACATGCCGATGCTACTTGGGCACTAATTGAATTATCTGCCTCGACGGTACGCGTGCTTAATGACACTGCATATTCCACCCCTCGACCCTTAGGTGGCCTTGCGAGCCTACAGCGTCGAGCGCAAGCTGGGAAAATGGTATTAACGGTTACGCCAGGTGAAGAATTCGAGGTTGAGCTGTCTTGGTAATACGCGTAGCAGTCGTGGATGATGAAAGTCTCATTGCATCTTCCCTCGGCACCTTATTGAGCCTAGAAGACGATCTCGGCGTGGTTGCCATGTGTACCACCGCCGCTGAGCTTCGCGCTGTAGCTTCACAACTCGACGTGTGCGTGCTAGACCTAAACATGCCGGGGCCTGATGGCATTGAGCTGGCAATTGAATTAGGGGTCCCTTCATTAATCGTTACTAGTGATACTCGTCCTGCTGGCCTGAAACGTGCATTAAAAGCGGGAATAAAAGGATTTATGTTGAAGACCGCTTCAGCCAGTGAATTTGCTTGTGCAATTCGAGAAATTCATGCGGGTAAGACGGTGGTTGACCCCGAACTAGCTGTGCAAACAATTAACTTAAGAGACTCGCCGCTCACCTCAAGAGAAACTGAGGTGTTGGCGCTAGTGGGTGAACATTCTACGGTGGAAAAAATCGCCGCTGCAGCATTCCTAGCGCCCGGCACTACTCGCAACTATTTATCCTCTGCGATGTCAAAGATTGGTGCCGAGAATCGATATGAAGCATACTTCCGTGCTCGAGGCGAAGGTTGGGTGTAGCGCAGCCAGGTCTTCGTACCTTTCCCACAAGTTCGTCGTCTCCAAATTATAGAGCGCATATTCCTTGCGGAAACCAGTCGGCTAACACGCTGGATGTCAGCGAAACTCCTGCCCCAAATACTGCAGGATCGCCCGCACGCGCCGATTTTCTTCCGTGGGATCGAGGCGCAGTTTAAGGAAGATGTTGGAGACGTGCTTGGCCACTGCGGCTCCGGAAACAAACAGTGTGCTGGCGATCTCGTTGTTGGATAGTCCGCGGGACATGAGCTCCAGTACTTCGCGTTCGCGCGGGGTGAGTTCGGCCAGCCCAGATCGGCCTGCGGACATAAGCGCCGAGGCCACGGATGGGTCGATCACGGTGCCGCCACCAGCTACAACATCGAGGGCATGCAGGAAATCGGCCACGTCGGAAACACGGTCCTTGAGCAGGTAACCGGTGCCCGCATGCGTACCGGAGGAGGGTGCGAAGAGGTCTACCGCGTAAGCCGGGGCTACGTACTGCGATAGCACCATGAAGGAAAGGGAAGGATAGGAGTCGCGCAGGGTGATCGCCGCGCGCAGCCCATCGTCGCCCATGAGGGGTGGCATGCGGACATCGGTAATCACAATGTCTGGGCAATTGTCGGCCATAACTAGGTCGTCGATAAGCGTGTGGAGCTCGTCGGCATCGGCGACGGAGCCAACGGGGGTGTGGCCGCGTCGTTCGAGTAGGCCGGCAACCCCTTCGCGGAGTAGGGCTGAGTCGTCGGCGATGACAAATTTCATTTCTCCTCCAAAGAACCAGGCAGCGGGTATCCGGGTTGGCCCCGGTCGAGCAGCAGCGGGATAGTTGCCATTACCTGCGTCGGACCGCCTGCGGGCGAGGTAAGCGTGAGGGTGCCGTCGAAAGCTTCGAGGCGGTCGCGCATCCCTGCGAGTCCGTGCCCAGGGGTGATCGCAGCACCGCCCGGCCCCTGATCCACAACGGAAATCCGCAGGTTGTCGTCAGAAGTGATCAAAACATTGACCGGCGCACCCGGCGCGTGCTTGTGGGCGTTGGTTACTGCCTCTGCGGCGAAGAAGTAGCCTGCGGCCAGCACGCTGGGCGACAGCGTAGGCAAGTCATGCGGGGCGTAGACAGAGACGTGCGGGCCGAACCCAGTAGCCAGTTCTTGCACCGCGGCGACTAGTCCGCGGTCGGTGAGAACCTGTGGGTGGATGCCACGCACCGTGGCGCGAAGTGCTGCAAGGCCCTGGGAGACATCTTGCTGAGCTGCCTGGATGAGCGAAGCCGTGGCGGGGTCGGCATCAAGCCCGGCCTCCCCTAGTTTGATCATCGCGGCCACGAGGTATTGCTGTGCGCCGTCGTGCAGATCTCGTTCGATGCGTTGGCGTTCGATCTCGTAGGCGTCGGCAATGGCACGACGGGACGCGGTGAGCTGCGCAATTCGCGCTGCAGCTGCCGCTTCCGCCCCGGGTGTCCCACGCTTTCTCCGCAACATTCTTCCAACCCTACCGAGCAGTTAGGCTTGAGTCAGTAGTGCTAGCGCTACCAAAAAGTTCATCGCCTGCACCATCGAAATGTGGCCCAGCGCCGAGTCAAATGGGAGCTATGGAAAATCTCTTACAGCTTGAAGACGTCACCAAGAACTTTGGTGGCGCCCCCGTCCTCACTGGTATCTCCCTTGGCATCCAACCTGGCGAGACCGTCGCCATCATGGGGCCGTCTGGCTCCGGCAAGTCCACACTGCTGCACTGCATGTCAGGCATCCTGCGCCCCACTTCGGGTGCGGTCCGTTTCGAGGGCCGCGATATCGCGCAGCTTAACGACGCCCAACGCTCCCGCCTCCGCCTCACCAAGTTCGGTTTCGTCTTTCAGGACGGTCAACTCCTCCCCGAACTCACCGCGGCCGAAAACATCGCCCTGCCCGCGATGCTCACCGGAATGCCGCGTGGCAAGGCGCGCCGGGCTGCGGTGGAACTGCTGGATCAGCTCGGTCTTGGCATGCTGGCAGATCGACGCCTGGCGAAAATGTCCGGCGGACAAGCACAGCGTGTGGCCGTTGCCCGCGCCCTGGTCACGCAGCCCGCGGTCATCTTCGCCGACGAACCCACCGGTGCGCTGGACCAGAGCACCGGACATGAAATGATGCAGCTGCTCACCACCTTGGTGGCCGGACGTGGCACCACCCTCATCATGGTCACTCATGACAGGAAAGTAGCCGACTGGCTCAACCGCCGGGTGGAAATCCGCGACGGCATCATCCACGACGATCGCCTGGTGCGGGGTGTTACCCGATGAACATGCTCGCACTCTCCTGGGACCTGCAAAAAGCCTCAGTCCGCTCCCGCACTGGTACGGGTCTTGTTGCTGGCCTCGCTATCTTGTCTCTCACTGTGTGCTCTTGGATCTCTTTCATCGTGGCAGGTGGCACGTGGATGTTTTACCAACGTTCGCGCAACCTCACCGATCTACCCGTGGCGATTCACGAAAGCCGCAGCCCCGAAGATATGTTGCGGTTCTACGTCATTCTTTCCCTAATCGCCTGCGCGTTCCTGTTTCCCGCGGTATTTTCCCTGACCACCCAAGCAGCAGTGATGGGTGCTTCCGGCCGAGAACAACGCCTAGCTGCGCTGCGGTTGGTAGGTATATCCTCCCGGCAGATCACGGCGATTACGGCCGTAGAGACGGCGCTCCAAGCACTCATCGGCATCGTGCTCGGCGGGCTACTTAGCCTGCTCACCGTGCCACTCGGCAGCAAGTTCACCTTCCAAACCCGACCACTGTCCCCTACTGATCTTTTCCTACCTTGGTGGGGTTACCCGTTGGTCGCAGGAATCCTCCTTGGGCTCGCGGTCCTCAGTTCCGTAGCTGGCATGCAGCGAGTCCGTGTGTCTCCGCTAGGGGTGGCGCGCCGGGAGATCCCGCGAGCGTTGCGCTGGTGGCGACTGCTCATCACCGCCGTTGTCCTCGTGGGCGGCTACCTGTGGCTAAACGCCCACCAAATGAAGACTGACACCGAGTTCTTGTTGACGCTATTCTTCGTCCTCTTCATTATGGTCAGCGTCTTGAATGTCGGCGCCCCTTTCATCCTCCAGCTGTGGTTCCGGCTCGTCGCGCTGCTGCCGGGCACGGCGCACTTTGTGGGCACCCGCCGAATCGCCACCGATGCTCGCGCTGCTTGGCGACGCTGTTCCGCAACGGCCTTCTACGGCGTGCTCGTGGGCGTGCTCATTCTTTCTCCCAAGGGCGACGATGGCCTCTCCTCCGTGTTCCGGGAGGAACCTGATGTCGGCATGATGTTTGCGGATCTGCACACTGGCGTCATGATCACCGTGGTGATTGGCTTCGTGATCGCGGCCGTCGCAACGCTGCTTGGCCAGGCCGCCGAAGTGTTTGAGCGCGCGGACCTCTCCCGGGCTCTCAACTCGCTCGGTGTGCCGCGACGCTTCCACTTCCAGGTAGCGACTTGGCAGACGATGGCACCGATCGTGCTGGTGAGCCTGGTCGGCTTCGCACTGGGAGGCGGCCTCATGGTCGCTATGTTCGGCCAAGCTGGTGACATCAACGTCCCCGTGCGTGCCCGCAACGCCTTCGTGTTCCTGTTCGCCGGTTGGATGCTGACGGCCCTGGCATTGCTCGCAGTGGAACCGCTGCGGAATCGGGTGCTTTCCGCTGGTAGTCGGCGAAATGACTAGGCGTGTTGAAGGTCACCTTCCACCGGTATCCATAAGTTGAACAGCGTAGTTAAATGCTTAATTAAGTAATATTCCGCTGTTTATAAAGGAGCCCCCATGCGGCACAATCGAGCGTTTATTTCTCTTGCGTTAGGGACGGCTGCGGCTGTCGCAGCAGGGACGGTGACTGCGGAGGCGGAACCGGCGCTGGTTACTGGTGTCGAGCTAGGGGTGCCGACTGATCAAACTATTGGTGCAGCTGCAGAAGTAAATTTCGCAGCGTCTAGGACAGTGGGAATTCCCGCGCTGAAACAACTGCGTGGCCAAATGTGGGACCTTAATGTGCCATTTGATGGGCAGCCACTCCGAGTAGTAGCTGCCTCTCACGGTTTGGCTTCCCGAGATGCCTATGTGAATGCGGTGCGCTCTGATGCGGCATTGACTGCCATCGCAGTTCAGCGCGCTTTTGAAGAAACTGTTCCTCCACTAGACCATGACCGCCCGGGCCCAATGTCGTCTACATGGTCCGCCACCTACGGCGACGAGGGATCCATGTCAGCTGAGAATCTAGCTTGGGGATATCAGCAACATGACCTGAAGTACATGATCACTGAAATGTGGGGACAAGGTGAGCTTGATGAGCTCAGAAATAATCGAGGGTATCGATACCCCGAAACATCTGGGCACCTGCACACGCTGATCGATCCGCAAAACCGTTACTTTGGGTTCGGCTATGTGCACGTCCCTAATGCTTTAGGGACATGGGAGTATTCCGGTGCTGCACGGGCAAGCAGTTCACCTTACGCTGCCGATCAGATTCCTGACGTGGATCGAAAACTTAATCTGTACCGTGCCACCAATTACGGAGAACAGCCCTGGGACGCGAACAAGCGCGTAAACATGGAGGTGCTCGAAGGTCAAAAAGTAACTCTGCAGCACTCCGCAAACATGTGGGGCGGCTCCGGTGCCACAGGTTGGCTCGCACCGGAAGTTACTCAAAATATGCTGTATCCGGTCCAGGTGGAAGGGCAATTAACAAATGGCGTATCCTCCACAGAAACTCAGTGGGTCCTAGTGAAGAATCGCCAATCCGACCAATTTGATCCGGTCGCGCAGGCGTCGAGAAGCGTGCGCGAAGGCAAGCAACTTCAGTTTTCCGAGCAAGGCCTCCTGCAGGGGCTGCCAAGCGGTACTCGCGTGAGCGTCGATGGCGGCGGCCTGAACTGGACTGCGCCGGAGGTCAATGCAGATACCGTGCGTAGCCTGCCACTGGTATTCACGTACCCAGACGGTTCCACGGACCGCTCGAATGTGCAGGTAACCGTACAAAACAGTCAACGCGACAAGTTCCAGCCGGTAGTACAGACCGGCGCGAGCGTCGTTGAGCGTCAGACCGTGACTCTTACCGTCACGGGCGTGCCTAACGACGCCCGCGTGGAGGGCAATCGTTACACAGCTCCTTCGGTAACTGCCGATTCCACCGAATCAGTAACAGTCACGGTAACTTACGCCGACGAGTCAGTTGATACCGTGACAGTTCCGGTTTTGGTGAAGGATTCGCTCGCGGATCAAAATCCAGTCATTGCCCCTGCTGAGACACCTGTCGATGAAAACCAGACCGTCACGATTAATCTTCCGAAGCCACCAGCAGGCACCACCCTCGCCCTAACTGAAGTTGTGCCCGGCGCGACGCTCACCGGCAACACGTTGACGTACAACCCCGGTGAAATGCGGGGTGACCGCACGTTTACGATCCCAGTCACGTACACCTACTCTGATGGCTCGACGAACGTCGTAAAGGTGCCGATCAAGGCCACCGACACCACTCCCCCAGGCTCCAGTGGCGGCAGTTCCGAAGGAGGAATTGGTGCGGGCGGAATCATCGGTATCATTCTGGCGATCTTCGGCCTAGTTGGCGCAATTCATCACTTTATGCAGCACAGATGATACTTGTGAAAAATGACACTTAATACGAATTTTCAGCGAAAGTCCGAGTTTTGCTCGGTAACCTTAGAGTAAGCTTTGCCAAGCCTGGCAAGCTCTTGCACTTCGTATAGAAAAGGTGTCATTATGAAGCGTCGTATTACCGCTGCTGCTGTTGCAGTCGTTACCGCTATGTCCCTCGGTGTTGCTCCTGCACATGCTGCAGATACCGATTGGGATAACTTTGCCGAAGGCGTCGAAGCACTCGCCGTCCTAAAGGAAATTGCTGACAATGGGTGGGGGGCTATTCCAAACACCAATGGCGCGGGTGAGATGGTTGCTGGCTCCATTGAGGCTGGTTCTTCCGGAAAGGATGCTTACGCAGCATCCCAGGCCGGTTGGTCCATTCTTTGGATCGGTCTTGCAGCAGCTGCCTTCGGCGGCATCTACCAGGGCGCTAAGCAGATCGGCCTCGTCAAGTAAGACATCCTTTTAGGACTTGAGGTTCGCCGTCGCCCAGTTGGGGCGGCGGCTTTTGCATTTTCTACAGAGATTGCACCTGCGGACCTTCGTGCGAGAACATAAAATGAAATCTCATATTGGGTTGCTATATGAAAGGTATCCAAATGCGAAAGCGTCGACTAGCAGCAGTGGCAGTCGCAGCTGCACTAACCCTTAATGTTCTCCCAGCTCAGGCCGCAGGTCCTGTGCCAGATACCCAGGGCGCGCGGGAGATGACCAAGCTCTCCATCGAATCGGGCTCCTCTGCCTCTGATGCAGCTACGGCTACGCAGGCCGGTTGGGTGATGCTTTGGCTGGCCCTGACTGGCGCTGGCATGGGCCTGATCAATGAGGCCCTGGTTGCGTTCAAGGTTTTCCGCTAGTCCACCCCGCAGTAGCTCCCAATTTCTCATTGCAACTCGCTATCGAAAGGTTCATGATGCGTAATCGTCGTTTCACTGCTGGAATCCTGGCAGCTGTCACCGCTTTGTCCCTCAACGTCAGCACCGCTAATGCAGCCACCACGGACTGGGGCGACATGCTCGATCCATATAAGGACAAGGGCACGAATGCTACTCAGCTGATTGAGCAATTCGAAACCAAGGGCCCAGGCGCGATGCTCGCGTACCCAGGAGCTTTAGAAAACGCCTTCACTTCCGCTGAGCTCAGCTCCGACGGCGAGTCCGCTTAGGGCGCGACCCAAGCCGGTTGGGTTGGCCTCTGGCTAGGTGGGGTAGGCCTGGTCCTCGGTGCGCTCGGCACCGTTGCAAACACCGCTGGCCTGCTGCCAAAGCTCCCGTTCTAGGCTCCGCTAGCTAGCGAGTCGCTGACTCGAATTGAACCCGGGTTGTCGCTTCGGCGCGAAGTGACAACCCTTTTTCGTGCCCGCACGGGCATCGGCAGCCAGCGCCTTCTTCACCTCCTCCACCATCGTGCGATGTTCCAGCTCCGCCCACCCGAACCTTAAGACCCGATACCCCGCGTTCTGCAGCTTCACTTCGCGCACCCGCTCCCCTCGAAGCGCTTCGTCGGGAGGCGCATACTTGCCGAAGTACTTCTCCTCGCCGTCGATTTCAACGATGAGCCAGCCGTCGATAAGGAAGTCGGGGCGGTAGCGGGAGCCGTCGACAAGCAGCTCGCGGTTTTGCATCACCTTATGCGTGTCCAAGATGCCAGCTTCGATGAGCTGCGCTTTCGCCCGCGACTCAGTCGCCGACTCCGATAGCGCACTCGCCCAGCGCAGGCGCCGACGCACACGCGGCAGTCCCGGCGACCCACGCATACCCGCCACCAACAGTTCGATCTGGTCCCGCAGTTTCGGATTGCGCCGCAACGCTCCCTCCGCGACCACCAGCGCACTTTCGAAACTCTCGAACCGCGCGCAATCTATCACTGTTTGCGCAGGTGATGTAACACGCACGCCTCGCACCTCCAAGATCTGCGCGGGCGGCAGATAGTGGTCTCGATACTTCACATCGTGGGCCCGCCGCTGCACGCCCCCGCACTTCCGCGCGCCGGGATAACCCAACTCCGCCACCAACGCACTCCCCTTCGCCCGCGACAAAACAGGCAAGCCAAGCACCATCGCCGCGGACCGGCCCACCAGCACCGCGCTTCTCGACGACCGCCCTACCGCAATCGCATGGGCCTCCTCTTTCTCCCAGATCCGCAACCTATTCCAGTACTTGGCATCAAGGAAGTAGTTGCCATGAACCTGAAATTGGCTGCCATCGGCGACCCCGCGCCAAAACTTTTCGTTTTTGCGCGGAATCCGCTTGGCATCAGAGAAGGGAAATTGCGTTGTCCGCCCGTCGTGTAGCTTCATGCCGCGTAGAGTAGCGCTGCCGTCCCTTATTTGGAGTACCTCCCTGTGGATAACCTCCCCTTCCGCCCACCTTGTGGAAAGACACCTATCTCTCGGTCTTCGAACGGGCACGCCCGGAGTGGCTTCAATACTTCTACGCGGTAGTCCCACAGCGGTAGTACTGCCTACGCAGGGGGTTGAAGGCCCTTTTTAAGGCCCCGTGGGCGGTAGTACCGCTGCGAGACTACCGCGTAGAGGGTGTGCAGCCCTGGAGTGGCGACCGGATCCAACCCGGCACCCAACGCCGACCGGCGCGCGTCGCAAAGGCAAAGGGACAACAAAAGCTACCGTCCCATCCGATGGAACGACCAGCCCAAACGTCCCGCCGGAAAGCCAAGACCGTTACACTAAAGACCATGACAAACCCAGGCGAAAACACTCCAGAAACCCCGCAGCATCGTTACGGTGCGCCGCTGGCGGCGGCAATTGAAGCCAAGTGGCAAGGCCATTGGAAGGCCAACGGCACGTTTAATGCTCCGAACCCTGTCGGTGACCTCGCGCCCGCCAACAAAGACGAGCTGAACAAGGACAAGCTGTTTGTGCAGGATATGTTCCCGTTCCCATCGGGCGCGGGTCTGCATGTTGGTCACCCGCTGGGGTACATCGCCACGGATGTTTTCGCCCGCTTTAACCGCATGCAGGGCAAGAATGTCTTGCACACCCTGGGTTACGATGCCTTCGGTCTGCCAGCTGAGCAGTACGCGATTCAGACGGGCACGCACCCGCGGATTAAGACGCAGGAATCCATCGACAATATGGAGCGCCAGCTTGGGCGTTTGGGCCTGGGTCACGATAAGCGTCGCGCCATCGCCACCACGGACACTGAATACTACAAGTGGACGCAGTGGATCTTCCTGCAGATCTTCAACTCCTGGTTCGACGAAGACCAGCAGAAGGCTCGCCCGATCGCTGAGCTCATCCAAGAGCTCCAAGCCGGCCAAAGAAAGACCAAGGACGGCCGCGACTACAACGCCCTTACCAAGAAGGAGAAAGCCCAGGCCATCGATGAATTCCGCCTGGTTTACCGCTCACACTCCATGGTGAACTGGTGCCCGGGTCTTGGCACGGTGCTGGCCAACGAGGAAGTAACCGCCGATGGCAAGTCCGAGCGCGGCAACTTCCCCGTCTTCCGCAAGCAGCTGTCTCAGTGGATGATGCGCATCACCGCGTACTCAGACCGCCTTATCGACGACCTAGAGCTTCTCGATTGGCCGGACAAAGTAAAGGCTATGCAGCGAAACTGGATCGGGCGTTCGCGTGGCGCGGAGGTCAAGTTCCAGGCGGCTGAACACACCATCACCGTGTACACGACTCGCCCAGACACCCTGTTCGGCGCGACTTATATGGTGCTGGCACCGGAACACGAGCTCGTCGACCAGCTCACCGCCGGCGAATACCCAGCAGAGGTGGATGCACGCTGGACCAACGGCGCTGCCACCCCTAAGGAAGCCGTAGAAAATTACAAGAAGGCCATCGCCGCGAAATCCGACCTGGAGCGCCAGGAAAATAAGGAAAAGACGGGCGTCTTCCTGGGCTCTTACGCCACCAACCCAGTCAATGGTGCGCAGATCCCAATCTTCATCGCGGATTACGTCCTTACCGGTTACGGCACCGGTGCCATTATGTCCGTCCCAGCCCACGACACCCGCGACTACGAGTTCGCCGAAAAATTTGGGCTGCCGATCATCGAAGTGGTCAAGGGCGGAAACATCGAGGAAGAGGCGTTTACCGAGTCCGGCGAGGCAGTTAACTCCGCCAACGAAGAGGGCCTGAATCTCAACGGGTTGGGCAAGGAAGATGCGAAGGAAAAGGCTATCGCGTGGCTCGTCGATAAGCAGCTCGGTCAGGAAAAGATCCAGTACAAGCTGCGCGACTGGCTCTTTGCGCGTCAACGTTACTGGGGTGAGCCGTTCCCAGTGGTCTACGACGAAGACGGAATTGCGCACGCGCTGCCAGAGTCCATGCTGCCGATTGAGCTGCCCGAGGTCGAGGACTACAAGCCAGTCTCCTTCGACCCGGAAGACGCAGACAGCGCCCCGCAGCCGCCGCTGGCGAAGGCAACCGACTGGGTAAACGTAGAGCTGGACCTCGGCGACGGGCCGAAGCAGTACACCCGCGACACTAACGTCATGCCGCAGTGGGCGGGTTCCTCCTGGTACCAGCTGCGCTACATCGATCCAACGAACGACGAGAAGTTCTGCGACCTGGAGAATGAGCGCTACTGGACGGGCCCTCGCAACGAGCAGGACGGCGGTGGCGTGGACCTCTACGTTGGCGGCGTTGAGCACGCCGTACTGCACCTGCTTTACTCCCGTTTCTGGCACAAGGTGCTGTTCGACCTCGGCCACGTGACATCCCGCGAGCCATACCGACGCCTCTACAACCAGGGCTACATTCAGGCTTTCGCCTACACCGATTCCCGTGGCGTCTACGTCCCAGCCGCTGAAGTTGAGGAGAAGGACGGAAAGTTCTTCTACCAGGGCGAAGAGGTTAACCAGGAATACGGCAAGATGGGCAAGTCCCTGAAGAACGCCGTCGCTCCGGATGAGATCTGCGATGACTACGGCGCGGACACCCTGCGCGTCTACGAGATGGCGATGGGCCCGCTCGACACCTCCCGTCCATGGGCGACCAAGGACGTTATCGGTGCGCACCGCTTCCTGCAGCGCCTCTGGCGCCTGGCCATCAACGAAGAGACCGGCGAACTCGTGGTCACCGATGCGGAGCTGACCAAGGACGACCTTAAGGCTCTGCACCGCACGGTCGCAGGAGTCACTGAGGATTACCAGGAGCTGCGCCTGAACACGGTGGTGGCAAAGCTGATCGAGTACGTTAACTACCTCACCAAGACGTACAACGGTGGTGCGCCGCGTGCTGCGTTCGAGCCACTGGTTATCATGCTGGCACCGGTTGCGCCGCACGTGGCGGAGGAGTTGTGGTCTCGCCTCGGCCACGACGACACCATCACCTACGAAGCCTTCCCAGGTTTCGACGAGCAGTACCTCGTGGACGACGAGATCGAGCTCCCCGTCCAGGTCAATGGCAAGGTCCGCGGTCGCATCACCGTGGCCACCGACGCCGACCAAGACACCGTGGTTGCCGCCGCCCTCGACGCCGTGGCTGCGCACACCGAAGGCAAGACGGTGGTCAAGCAGATCGTCGTGCCAGGTCGCATGGTGAACTTGGTGGTGAAGTAGTCCTTTGGGCTGGAGCCGCTCCCCGTTCGTGCGTGGGAGCGGCTTTTGCATGCTTGACGACGTCTACGCGGTGGCTGTCCTACCCAGCCTTCGGCTGCGCCGGACGGCCTTTACAATACGCTCGGACCGTCGATAAGCAGCGCGGTCAATCAACGTTCAGCCGTTGGACAGGCAGCGGTCAGATCTGGGAAGTACAGTGTTCCACGTGAAACATCGCAATGTCGTAGCCTTCGTGTTGGGCGTTTACGGCTGCTTGTTGGCAGCGGTCACGCTCGGCAAGTCCTACCTGGTCATTGCGGGTTTGTGGAACCGTTCGGCGCATCATACGAGGCGCCTGGAGCTGGTTCCATTCGGGGACTTTTTCACCACCACTCCCTGGTGGGGGTCGATCACCAACGCCATCGCTAACGTTGGCCTATTTGTGCCACTGGGCATGCTTTTCGCTATGCTTTGGCCGGCCGACCGCTGGCGCGTGTTGCGCACCTGTTTTGGAATCAGCCTTTGCATCGAGGTTGCCCAATACATCTTTGCGTTGGGCTACTCAGATGTTGACGACCTCATTCTCAACACCGCCGGCGCTTGGCTTGGCACCGCAATCCTTGAGCGCTGGAACTTGTCCAAGCGTTGGGTAATTCTGTGCACCCTCGCCATTTCGCTCCTGCTGCTTGGGCTGCTCGGCCGCGATTCGCGAGACGTGCTTTTGGCCCGGGGTTAGCTTGCTTATCGACGCCCCCGCGTTAGGCCACATGCTGCACGCCTCTGAATAATGCGTAACCGTTAGATAACAATGCAAATGCGATTCGATAACAGTACTACTTTCCCACTTGGAGGCGGAATAGGCTTAAACGGGAAAGGAGTTCATCATGTTTCGTTTGAGTTCGGCCTTTGCCTATTGTGCCGTAATAGCGGGAATGATTGTGCTGTGCGCAGCGATTGCTGGGCAGATGAGTTGGACAGCAGCAGCCTGGCTTGGCAACGGCTGCGCGCTATTTGCCTTGTTCAACGTTGCTATCGCCGCAGATCCTCGACGTGACGTGCTGAACCTTGACTACTGAAGATAATCGTCCTGAGCGGAAAGTCTCCCAAGCCACCATCTGGATCGCCTCGGCGGTGGGAATGGTCGTGTTCTAAGGACGTGAACCGCGCGCTACGATACTAACTTTGGCTGCTATCTTCGTTGCTTTCGGAGCCACCTGTTTGGTGAGCTCCGTGCACCGGGCGCCACTTCGGCGCTTCCCTTTGCTCAATGCCCTAGTGTTTTTAGTTATCGTCCTTGTTTGGGTGGGTTTAGCCCTGCTGTGGCTGTTGTTCTAATACCCAGCGATCGTATCCGCCACGCAAACTAAAACGCTGCTCTCCCCCGACCCGGCGGACAGCTTCCGCCGATCGTACCCCGGTTTTACAGCTAAACGTCACCGGGCCTTCGGGGGCCTGCCATTGGTACACTTCCCCGAGTGGCACGTTGATCGCGCCGGGAA
The DNA here is from genome assembly GCA_032468405.1 of Staphylococcus chromogenes. GTDB lineage: Bacteria > Actinomycetota > Actinomycetes > Mycobacteriales > Mycobacteriaceae > Corynebacterium. Next base: position 59,341 of record JAUDUO010000006.1, on the reverse strand, counting down.
TGTGACCGGCAGCAAACTCATCCGGCTCCCTCACGTCTACCAGTAGCCCGACTGGTTGATCGACCACTGCAACGACGGCGCAGACGGCTTCCAGTTCTGCCAGCGAGGTAACCGGTGATCGCTGAGGATCTCGTTCAAACTTCAGTGTTCGGGTCGTGGCGTTAAGGGCGTCGATAAGCAGCAGTCGCCCGATCAGTGGCTCCCCAACCCCAGTCAGCACCTTGATTGCCTCGATCACCATCATGGATCCGACTTGTCCGGCCAGCGCGCCAAGCACTCCCCCGACGGCACAGCTGGGGACGGAATCGGCATCTGGGATGTCTGGGAACAGGTCGCGAAGCATCGGGCCGCGCCCCGGATGGAAAACGGAAATCTGGCCGCTGAACTGCATAATCGTCCCCCACACCAGTGGCGTGCCGGTAAGCTCGGCGGCATCGTTAGACAGGTAGCGAGTGGCAAAATTATCCGCGCCGTCAATCACCAGATCATGTTCCTGGAACAGCTCTAGCGCGTTGTTCGGTGTGAGACGCTCCCCCATCGTGCGCACGCTTATCGACGAATTCAGCTGGGCCAAAGCCCGCTTGGCTGAGGCCACCTTGAGTTCGCCCACGCTACTTTCCTGGTGGATGGTCTGGCGCTGGAGATTGGACAGCTCGACGGTGTCATCATCAAAAACGGTGATATGCCCGACTCCGGCTGCTGCGAGGTAGGTCAGCACCGGCGAACCCAAACCACCAGCACCGATGACCAGCACCTTTGATCGCAGCAGTTTCTCTTGGCCTTCTTCACCGAAGCCCGGCAAGGTCAGGTGCCGGGCGTAGCGAGCTAAGTGTTGCGGATCCATTGCTACCAATCTAACCGTCGATGAGCCCGTCGAAGCTGGAACTCGCCTGAGCTAGCCGACGGCGCGGGATTCGGCCTGCCTCCCGGGCAGCCTGTCCGGCTGCTACAGCCAAACGCATGGCCTTGGCCATTCGGACGGGATCATGCGCGCGGGTCACTGCAGAGGCAAGCAAGACGCCATCGCAGCCCAATTCCATGGCCAGAGCGGCATCCGAAGCGGTGCCAAGCCCCGCGTCAAGGATCACCGGAACACGAGCCCGCTCAACGATGAGCTCGATGTTGTGAGGGTTCAAGATCCCCAATCCAGTGCCAATCGGCGCCCCCGCGGGCATGACTGCTGCACATCCGATATCTTCCAACCGCCGGGCAAGAGCCGGATCATCGTTGGTGTAAGCCAGCACTTGGAAACCTTTGGCTACCAGTTGGTCTGCAGCGTCCACTAGCTCCACCGCATCGGGCAGCAGGGTATCTTCATCAGCGATGACTTCGAGCTTAACCAGGTTGGTTTCTAACGCCTCCCGGGCGAGCTCTGCAGTGAGTACCGCCTCCCGCGCAGTGAAACAGCCTGCGGTATTCGGCAGCGCGGCGATGTTATTGCGCTGCAGCATTTCAAAAATCGAGTTGCCTGTGCGTGGGTCAAACCGACGCATCGCCACAGTCGTGAGCTCGGTGCCGGATTCGACCAAAGCGCGCTCTAGGGTGTCCAGGGAGGTTGCTCCGCCGGTGCCCATGATGAGCCGGGACTTAAGCTCTAGGTTGCCAATGCGTAGCAATGTTAACCTCCCTGAGCTGCGTTGACGATCTCGATCTCGCCCATTGCTGGGGTGTCTGCCCATCGGCTGCGCGGCACTACTGCCCCGTCGACAGCTACGGCTACGCCTTTGTCTGTTCCTGTAATTTGCTGTACCAGCTCAGCGATGGATTGGCCCGCTGGTGGGTTGTGGGGTTTACCGTTGAGGGTGGTCATTCTAGTCTCCTTTATTCAATGTTGAATCAAATCGAAATACATCCACAGCCTCAGCGAAGTCCGCAGGTAGCGGCTTCTCACAGATTACGTCGGCAGTGAGTTCCGCGCCGAGTGGAGAGAGCAGGATTCCGTGGCGGAAATAGCCAGTGGATACCACCAGGCCGGGTTCAATGGTGCCGATGAACGGAATGTCATCTGGCGAGCCCGGGCGGGCGCGAGCGGTCATTTCTTCAATGGCGCAGTCCCAGATGCCAGGGACGATGTGGTGGGCATCGCGAAGCAGCTGGTGGACGCCCTCAGCCGAGACACCCCATTGGGAGTCCTCGCGGGAAGTGGCGCCGAGGACGATTCGGCCGTCGGCACGGGGCACGATGTAGACCGGTCGGCCGCGAACCACTGCTCGAACCGTTCGCGACACCAAAGGGCGTCCATGAGTAGCGGCGGACAGCCGCAGCACGTCGCCGTAAACGGGACGCAGGGGCAGGTCTACGAATTCGCGGGCTGCTAATCCATTTGCTAGCACTACTTTCTCCGCCAGTACGGTTTCCCCGTCCTCAAGTTCGATTGCGCCGGGGCGTGCGGCGTCGACACGCTTGCGGATCACCCGCTCCCCTAAAATCGCCAGCAGCGCGGCACAGTACTTGCGAGGGTCCACTTGGTGGTCGCCCGGAATGTGGACGGCGCCCACCACGCCGGGGCCAAGCCCTTGTTCGAGGGCGCGGGCCTCACGGGCGGTGAGGAGTTCTACTTCCCCGATGGCGGATTGCAAAGACATAAGTTCTTGCAGGTAGGCGCGGTCGGCGTTGTCGCCGGCGCACACTAAAGTCGAGGATGGCAGGTAGCCGACATCCATGCCGGATTCTTCGGCAATTGCGGCAGCGAACCCGGGGAACATCTCGCCGGATCGGCGCATGAGCGGGTACAACCCTGGTTGGTCCCAGACCACTTCTGAGACGGGCGCAAGCATCCCAGCGGCGGCGTAGCTGGCTTCTGAGGCTGGCGCGGGGTCGTATACCCGAACGTCGTACCCGCGACGTAGTAGCACCCAGGCAGTGGATAGCCCCACGATGCCGCCGCCGACAATAGCAACGTCTAACACAAACTCTCCCTCCGGCGGCATGATCCGCATCAGGTCGAACGGTCGGCATTGCGCGCTGCCCTCTCAGTCCCCTTAGCGCCTAGGGACTCCCACGGTTTCCTCCTACTATAGAACGCATGGATCGCACCGCACGCTTGAATGCCCTTAACTCCGCAAAGCTCTACCTTTGCACCGATGCCCGCACCGAGCAGGGAGACCTGCGGGAATTCCTGCATGCTTGTTATGAAGGTGGCGTAGATATCATTCAGCTGCGGGATAAGAAGCTCGAGGCCCGCGCGGAAATCACAGCTTTAGAGATCCTTGCGGAGGTCGCAGCAGAGCACGGTCGGATGTTTGCGGTCAATGATCGCGCGGACGTGGCTCTCCTAGTTGGCGCGGATGTCTTCCATGTTGGACAGGGTGATTTGTCCACGGAGCAGGCGCGACGCGTTCTTGGCCCGGATGTAATTATGGGTCGCTCCAACAATTCGTTGCAGCAATTCGAAGCCTCGCACGCCGACCCGGGCCTCGATTATGCCGTCATCGGCCCCGTGTGGCCCACGCCTACTAAGCCGGGGCGTCCCGCAGTCGGCACCGAGGTGGTCCGGCAGGTGGCGCAGCTTGTCGACGCTGGCCCCCACGCCACGAAGCCGTGGTTTGCCATCGGCGGGATTTCCTTGGGGACGCTGGCAGAGGTGAATCAAACGGGCGCACAGCGCATCGTGGTGGTCCGGGCCTTAACGCAGGCGCAGGATCCGGCGCAGGCCGCCAATTTGCTTAAGGCTCAGCTGCCGTAAAAAGTTCATCTAATTGAACAAATTTCCCCAACGCTGGAACTAATCGACAAGTCTTCCCGACTAGTTCCGTATGAGTATTCTCACACAAACTTCTTCTGTCCGAGTGGGTGGGCGTCGAGAAGCGCTGGCTGCTCGGCAGCGCGCGAGACACATTCACGTTCTCGCGGGCCTTTTAGTGGGGCCCTTTATCGCGGTTGCCACGCTAACCGGACTTGTTTATGCATTTGCGCCGACGATCGAAGAGATGGTGTATCGCGAGGCCTACACGGCTACTTCACACCAACCCGCCCATAGCTTGGACGAGCAGGTAGACGCCGCGTGGCGTATGCACCCAGAGCTAAAGCTCAGTGGCGTGCAGCGCAGCGATGACCCAGCCAAGACCACCCGTGTGTTGTTTGCGGACCCTTCATTGCCAAGTTCTTCCTATCGACGCGCGGTCTTCATTGATCCAGGCAACCTCGCAGTCAAGGGCGACATGGTGCAATACGGCAGCTCGAACGCCTCTCCCCTGCGCGCCTGGCTGTCTGAGGGGCACCGCCGCCTCTGGCTTGGCGACGCCGGACGCTGGTATTCCGAACTCGCCGCCTCATGGCTGGGCTTCATAGCTTGCGCGGGATTGGTACTCACACTGCGAACTCGGGCTTCTAAACAGCGTGCTTCGCGATGGCATCGACAATTGGGCCTGTGGCTGCTTCCAGGCATGCTCTTTTTGACGATCACCGGCCTGACTTGGTCCGGAATCGCTGGTCAAAACATCGGTGACCTGCGCAAAGAACTGCATTGGACCGCACCTGCTCCGACTGCCAAACCCGTTGCTGCTCAATCTGCGATGAATGTCGAAGGCACGATGCAGGCCGCTCGAGACTTTGGCCTCACCGGACTGTTGGAGGCCAAGCCAGGTGCCGGGCCTAGCGATCCTTGGGTGGTGTCCGAAGCACGTGCGCCATACCGGTTAGCAACGGACAAAATCGCAGTCAATCCGGTATCCGAACAGGTTGTGGAACATGTTCCATTCGCTGACTGGCCGTTGGCCGCTAAACTCACCGAATGGCTGATCAACCTCCACATGGGATTTATCTTTGGCATCTGGTCCGAGCTGGCACTTGGTCTGCTCGCTCTCGGAATCCTGGCGGTGGTGGGCTTGGGCTACTTCATGTGGTGGCGAGCAATCCGCGCCGGGCGATCCTGGGTGCCAGCGTCTGCAGGATTTTCTTGGGGTTGGGTGCTGGGTTGCGTTGCGTATTCGATTCTTGCCCCTCTGTTTGGCGCCAGCCTGCTCGCCTTTATGATGGTCTCGGTGCTGGTAGGATCGATAAAACATCTATCCGCAAGAAACTAGGAGTTTTCCAGCCATGAATCGCCCAGTGCTTACCGCTTCTGCTCTTATCGCTACCGCTGCCCTCGGGTTGGCTGGCTGCGCGAACACGCAGAAAGACTCTGCTACCAAGGTGGAAACCGCAACCGAAGCTCCGGCTGCAGCGGCATCGCACTCAGGTCACTCTCATGGCGATCACTCCGACCATGCAGGCCACGCGGGCCATGACCACGCTGCTGACGGAGGTGCGGCTCCCGCAGGCATTAAGCCGGCTGCTAACGCGAAGTTCCAGGCTGGCCAGGAAGTCAAGCTCACCGCTGATCACATGCCTGGTATGAAGGGGGCCTCTGCCACTATCGTCGGTGCTTTCGACACCACCACCTACTCCGTTACGTACACGCCGACCAACGGTGGAGCTCAGGTCAAGGATCACAAGTGGGTCGTTCAGGAAGAGCTGCAGGGCGCAGGCACTGCTCCACTAGCAGAGGGCACTTCCGTGGTGCTGAATGCCGAGCACATGGCCGGGATGAAGGGCGCAAAGGCCGTCATCGATTCTGCTGTTACTGAGCCGGTCTACATGGTAGATGTCACCTCTGGTGAGGCGAAGATGAAGAACCACAAGTGGGTTACAGAATCGGAGATTGTCGCTAAGTAACTTTCCGGTTCAGGTGCCATTGAAAATAAACTGTGTCATTCGGTGCGTTTTGAGGCAAGATCGACCGAATCGCACAGTTTATTTTCCCAAGCTCATCCAAAATAAAAAAGCGCCGAGGCCCAGCAGAAAGCTGGAGCTCCGGCGCTTTTAATGTTTGTGATTTACTTGAAAACGCCCAGCTTGCCGAACTTCTCAGCCAGCAGGTAGTAGACAGCGAGACGGGAGTTCTTGGAGCCGTCCTTCATCTGTGCGCCGATTTCCTTAATAGCCTCGTCGAGCTCTGCGTCGGACTGGGTGAGTCCCAGCTTCTTCTGCAAGAAGTTCTTGCGAACAGTCTCGAGCTCTGCGGCATCGGAGAAGGACACGTATGCAGCGTCAGCGTTGGAGAGGGTGAGGCGGTAGGTCTTGAGCATCGCCTCGAGGACAGCCTCATCAGCCTTTGGTGCGTACTTCTTGACGTCTGCGATCCAGTCCTTGGACATATAGTTACTCCTTTAGTTGGGCGATTGCTTAACATCCAGCGTAGCTACAACCGAGCAGCTTGCGGATTACTTTTCGATCACAACCGAAGCGCCGTCGCGCAACTAGCGCGCAAATAGTAATGTCTTTGCAGGTCAACTCGAGACATGAGGGAAACTATTTGTTGAGTCCAATGAATTGAACTCACCGGTTTCTACGTGGTTAGGACTCCAAGAATGCCCAAACTGCGTCGCAACTATGCGACGCGGCAAGCGAGGCATCCATGTGGAAATCTTGTCCAGCCTTTGGCCCGCAGAGGTCTGAGACCGCGCGCAGGGAAATCCATGGCGTGTTCGTCGTGAAGCAGACCTGCGCCATGCCGGTGGTTTCCATGTCGGTAGCGATCGCATCGGGGAAGCGCGCCCGAATCGGCTCGACGTTGTCCGCGGTGACGAAGGAGTCTGCGCTCACGACGCGCCCAAACTTCGCCGGGTGCCCTAGGTCAAGGCCGCGCAGCTTATCGACGGCCCGCGCTTCCGGTGAATAATCCACCGGCATCCCCGGCAGCTGGCCTGGCTCATAGCCGAAGGCGGTGGCGTCGGCCATCGAATAGATGGTGTTCGTTGCTACGGCAATGTCGCCGACCTCGATGTTTATGTGCAGGCCACCGGTGGTGCCCGCAGCAATGACGATATCCGGCTCGCACAGCATCAACGCCCGCGCAGTACCTGCGGAACCGTTGGAAAGGCCAATGCCGGTAATCGCGATGACGTAATCGTCAAAGAAATGGAATTCCTGGTTACCGATCTTTTCCACGCGGATTGGCTCGCCTAATTGCTTGAGGAAAGGCGTGGCCTCCAGGGGCATCGCGCACTGAATCAGTGCTTTTACGTTTGGGCGGCTCATGCCATGACCTGCTGCCACTCGTTCTTGTGCTCCAGGAAGATTCGGGCCGCCGCTTGGGCGTCGGCAAGCGAATGGTTGGCGCCCCAGCCACACTGCACCTCGTTGGCCGCCGGGACTTCCTCGGCGGTAAGGATGTCCTGCAGGGTCTTTTCCAGGATATCGAGGAACTCTTCTGTTTCGAGCCCCAGTGTCATCGCGTAAAAGCCGGTCTGGCAGCCCATCGGGGAGAAATCAATGAGCTTGTCAGTGTGATTGCGCATGAGTTCGGCGGTCAGGTGCTCGAGTGAGTGGATCGCCGGCATCTCCAGGTGGCCCTGGTTTGGCTGCGCAAAGCGGACGTCATACTTAACGAGGACGTCACCGCCCGGCAGCTCCTTCCGGTCCGCCACGCGCACGTACGGCGCTGCGACCTTAGTGTGGTCGAGGTTGAAAGACTCTACATTCATGCGATCAGTCATGTGCGCCAGTCTACCGTTTGCTTTTCGACGGTCGGCGGGGTCGCCTTAATTGTGTTCTGGGTGGGTTTTTAGGAATAGGCTTTGTTGGCGAGCATGCTTATTTTTAAAAATGCGGGGTTTTTATAAATAAGGACAGCCACGCTGTGGCTTCGGGAAGTTGGAGACCTTGGCACCAGCGACCTTATGGCGCTCCCGCCGCTACCGTTTGGCAGATTAGGATCTAGCTATTCCACCAAGGTTTCTGCAAAATGCGGATTGTTAGATTAGACCCCCTCTAATCTAACAATCCGCAGGTGGGAGCTGACTCGTTCTGTCGCAATCACAACTTTGCGCCGTAGACTCTCACTATGTCCCACTCCCCTAACCTCCACTCTCTTGTCCGCGAAACCGCCCTCCAGCTCGCCGCGGTCCAAGAGATGCCGTTTATGGAAACTTGGGATGCTTTCAAGATCCAGGGCAAGTGGTTCGCGCTGCTCGGCGTGCTGCATGGGGAAAGGATCGTGAACATCAAAGTGGATCCACTAGACGGAGAACTCCTCCGCGAGCAGCACCCCGGCATTACGCCTGGTTACCACATGAATAAGAAGCATTGGATCACCATCGCCGAGGGGCATGGTGTGCCGGACGAACTTATCCAGGAACTGGTCGTGGATTCTTACCGATTGGTGCGTAAATAAAGGCGTAAGCCCTAGACACTCAATTTCTAGTGCTCCACGTCACATTGCCTGTGCATCTTGTCAAAGTGAGAGACAATAAACCCATGATCTTCCCCGAAATTGACCAAGACCTTGCCCCGGAACTTCTCGTCAGCGACCTCCACACCAGCCTGAACTTTTGGTGCGCCATCCTCGGCTTCAACGTAGACTACGCTCGCCACGAAATCGGCTTCGCCTGCATCTCCCGCGGCAACGCCCACATCGTGCTCCACGAGCTCGGCGAAGGACGCGACTTCGTCACCGATACCCTCGAAGCGCCATACGGCCGTGGCATCAACTTCCAGGTGCGTGTCGACGACCTGGACATCCCTCTCCACGCCCTGCAGAATATCGGCTGGCCGCTCTTCCTCGAGCCTGAGGAAAAGTGGTACCCGCTTGGCTCCGCTTTTGAATTCGGCGTGCGCCAGTTCCTGGTAAAGGACCCGGACGGTTACCTCCTCCGTTTCCAGCAGCCGCTGGGTAAGCGAGAGGTGCAGGGCTAACCTCCCGACCCAGAAATTGTGTGCTTGTGCGGAATCTGCGTCCTGGGGTTTTTCGAAAAATCCGTTCCTAGGAAGCACACAATTTCTCGGCACTAGACTGCAGAACTATGACGACTATCGAAACCCAGCTGGCCCACCGCACTATTCGTGAGTTCACTGATGAGCCCGTGCCGCAGGAAACCCTGACTCGGCTCCTAGACGTGGCGATGCACGCCCCAACCTCCTTGGGTATGCAAACTGCCAGCATTATCCACATCACGGATCAAAAGCTAAAGGACGAGCTGGCCGTGATCGGCAATCAGGAATACGTGCGGCGCGCACCGGTTTATTTGCTGTACCTGGTGGATGCCCACCGCGCCGCCGAGATCCTGAAAGAACAGGGCGCACCGACGGAGCCAGCTAGCTACGCCAAGAACTTCGTTCAGGGCTTTACTGATGCCATCCTCATGGCGCAAAACGTTTGTGTAGCAGCGGAATCGCTGGGGCTCGGCGTCAATTACTTGGGCAACATTCACAATGATGCGCGCGCCGTGATCAACCTTCTAGGTCTCCCCCAGCTGACTTACCCGGCGGTGGGAATGACGCTCGGCTGGCCAAATCAGGATCCGCAGCTCAAGCCACGCATGCCACGCCACTTACGGGTGTTTGAGAATGGCTACCATGCGCCGGCGTCCTGGTCAGACGCGCTTGCCGATTACGACGCAGAAATGCAGACCTATTACGACCTGCGCAACGCGAACCAGCGCGTGGACTCTTTCACGAAGCAGGTCCTAGGCAAGTTCACGCTAGGTAAGGATAACCGTGATCTCACCTTTGAGATCGCGCGCGAGCAGGGATTTGACGTTTAACGGATCACGCAGCTGGGATAGTCCTTTCGGCGATGTTCTCGCGAGCGCGATAGCTTCCTCTAAGCAAATGTGAATAGCCTGCGTAATAGTCAAAGATTTCATAGGATCAAACTTGTGAAAAAGATTCTGAAGTCTAGTTGGGCTGCTGTCGTATCCGTATTGCTGCTGGCAGCACCGTTGGCGGCCTGTGACAACCCGTTGGGTGGCAAAGAGACGCCCACGACTCGCGTTGTTACCGTCACTCAGGGGGCGGATGCTGAGACAAGCACAAGTAATGCTTCCTCCGCACCGCCGTCCAGCAGCAAGGAACCGTCGAAAAAGCAGGCTGTTCCGGTTAGCCACGAGGTTCCCGAGGATATTAAAAACAAGATGCTCACCCAGCACTGGCCTGGTCTTTGTGGCACAGAGTCCGGGCCGATGGTGGATGGAGAATTCAAATCTGCCAGTGGTCGTGGCGGCTTTGGCTCCATCAAGACCAAAATTGGTAGCGGCGAAGCCAAGGTGAACATGCTCCAGTTTGACTTCGATAAGGACGGCGAGCAGGAGATGTACCTGGCTGCTAGCTGCGTGCCGGGCGCGGTGGGATGGCCGCCGCTGCTGGTGAAGGTTAATCCGGATCTCACCATTGATGCAGGCAATGGCATGCCCAAGAAAGGCATCTCCCTGCCAGCGGGCGTGAATGCTGGCCGGGGCAACTTCACGGAATTCCGTGCCGAAGGCGACACGCTGCACTTGTCCTTCCGGGTTGCCGGCCCGAACGACCCAGCATGCTGCCCGTCGCTTTCCGAAACCGGCAATTATGTTGTGCGCAATGGTGCCTTGGTGCGTGCGGACAACACGGCACCGCAGGCTGCGGGCAAGGATGAGCCGTCCGCTGAGCAACGGTGCAAGGCTCCTCATTATGTTCCGAAAAATGGCAGCGTTGTCAGCTACTGCGACGGGACTTGGCTTAGTGCAGGGAAACCACAAACCGACATGGTGGGTTACTGGTACTGGAAAGATGGGGCTTGGCAGACTCCAGAAGCTCAAGGTACGAACCGTTATGGCATGACTATGCCTTGTTACACCGCTGAGTATCTTAAAACTCTGCCGCCCCGCCCAGCTCAGATCAAGTTGTACGAGTGCAGACCGCAGGACGTCGGCAAGTTCTAAAACTTCACCACCATTTTCCCGCGATTTCCGCCGCTAAAGAGCTCCAGGAATGCGTCCGGCATGGTGTCGAAACCCTCGCGGACGGTAAAGTCCGCGCGCACCTTGCCACTCGCGATCAGTGGCGCGACGCGCTGGACAAACTCGTCCTTGAGCTGCGCGTACTGCCCCACCACGAAACCGCGTAGCGTCAAGCACTTGCCGATTGCTAACGCGAGATTGCGAGGTGCAGGCGTCGGTTCCGTGCTGTTGTACTGTGCGATCGCGCCACACATCGATACGCGCCCGAAGGTGTTCAGATTCGCGATGGCGGCCTCGAGATGTTCGCCACCGACGTTGTCGAAGTACACGTCGATGCCTTCGGGAGCGGCGTCGCGAAGCTGTTCCTGGACGTCACCATCTTTGTAATTGAAAGCCGCGTCAAAGCCCAGGTCCAGCAGGTGTTGTACCTTTTCCGGCGAACCCGCCGAACCGATCACCCGCGACGCGCCAAACTGCTTCGCGAGCTGCCCCACCATCTGGCCCACCGCGCCGGCTGCACCAGAGACAAAAACTGCGTCCCCCTCGCGGAATTCACCAACCGCAGTAAGGCCAACATAGGCCGTGAGCCCAGGCATGCCCAGCGCGCCGAGGTAGGTTTCCGCTGGTGCCAGCTGCGTATCGACGATCGACGCCTCGGCCTCATTCACCACGGCGAACTCTTCCCAACCGTGGAAATTCTGCACCATCGTTCCTACGGGAAGTTTCTCGCTTCGTGAGTCCACCACCTCACCTACTGCCCCGCCCTGCAACGGCTGGTCCAGCTCGAACGGTGGGATGTAGGAATCGGAATCGTTCATGCGACCCCGCATGTAAGGATCCACCGAGGCCACCACGTTGCGGACTAACACTTGGCCGTCGATAAGCGACGGTAGCTCGGCGGTCTCGAGGCGGAAGTTGTCGCTGGTAGGCAACCCGACGGGGCGGGATGCGAGGACCCATTGCTTCGTGGTTGTAGTCATGGCGCCCACCTTACGCTGGAAATTATTACTGCCTCAACGTGCGGTCGACCCCTTCCAGTACGCAGGAAATCGCAAGGTCAAAGTACTCTTCAGACATCTTTTCTTCCAATTCCGGGTTCGACAGCGGTGCAAGGTAGCTCGTGACCATAAGTTGCAGCCCTGGCGAGGTAGACATCATTGACTCGAAGCGTCCGAGCATTTCATCCAGGTTGTGGCGTTCTTCTTGCTGATGAGGGGCGCGGAGGTTATGGGCGCCCACGGCATGTATGGCTGAATTCATGATGATGGTGTGGGCGATTGAGGCCTTTTCCCCGAAGCCAGCCTCTATCAATTTCTCGCAACCGATATCGATGATTGGCAGCCAACTTTTGGTGAAACCGCCCCGTGCGAGCCTGTCGGTAACGCCACCGTACCGCAGCAGGCTTGGGCGAAGATCGCGAAGCATCTGGAAGAACCACTGCTTCCATTCCAGTGCGGGATCCGGAAGGTGTACCTCCGCTCCGATGCGCTCCATGACTGCGTCGCAGAGCGAGTCCTTGTTAGGGAAATAGTGGTAGAGCACTGATTGGACGACCCCGAGTTGGGTGGCGATTTGGCGCATCGACCAGCCGTCAATACCGCATTCCTGGGAAAGTTTCAGTGCTGTGTCGACGACCGTTTCGTGAGTTAAACCCACCTTTCGGCGGGGTCGGCGTGTGGTGTCTTCCATGGCGACAGTGTACCAACTATTGAATTCTATAGAACGGCGTTCTATCGTTATCTAGAACGATGTTCTACTGGAGAGGGAAGAATGAACCGCAACGCCAGTTTTGATGACGGCAGGTCTGTCAAGCAGCAAATATCCGATGCACAAGCGCCCCTCGTGGCAGGGATTGTTTTCCTAGCCTTTATGGGGCAAATGCTGCTCAATCCCCTCATTGCCCCCTTGTCGAGGGAACTCGGCCTGCGGGAGTGGCACATTGGTGCTGCGATCTCGCTGGCAGCTGCAGTGCTTGCCATGTTGAGCCCTCTGTGGGGGCAGGTTACGCAGAAATGGGGCGTGAAGCTGATTTTGGCGTCAGGTATGGCTCTAGCGACATGTGCCCTGCTCAGCTTCGCCGTTGTGGCAGCCTTTGGAATGAAGCATCAGCTCACTGGCATGGCGCTAGTGATCGGGGTCCTGGGCACCCGCGGCCTGGTGTACGGCGCGGGCATTGCGGCCGTTGCTCCGGCTGCGCAAACTCACGTGGTCACTCAATGTGCCTCTGAAGATGCGCGAGTAAAGGGCATTGGAATGATCGGTGCTGCCCAGGGCATGGCAGCTATCGTTGGCGGGTTGGTCGGTGGCGCACTCGCAGCAGCTGGAGGATTGCTAGTTCCCCTCTACGCCATGCCCCTGGTGATGGGCGCTGGCATCGCGATTCTCCTGGGTTGTCTTCGGGCTGTCCCGGTGAAAAACAATGAAGATTCTTCGCAAAAAGTGAGCTTTCGGGATCCACGGATCCTGCCATGGTTATCGGTCGGACTGGTGATTCTTCTTGTCTTTTCTTCCGTTTCGACGATTTTCGGGTTCACCGTGCAAGACCGCTTTGGGTTAGAAGCTACGGAAACCGCAGGAGTAACCGCCATCTATCTGACAGTCATGGGACTGTCGATGGTGATCGGCCAGGCAGTGATTGTTCCTCGGCTGCGCTGGGGAGCTCGCAAGTTGCTGCGAGGTGGACTACTCCTGCTTATTCTGGGAATCGCGTGCATGTGGCCGGTATCTTCCCATGCCTTGTTGGTAGCTTCCATGCTGCTCACGGGGCTAGGCATGGGGCTTGCGCTACCTGGTTATAGCACGGGCCCGACGCTAGCTGCGTCTGACAATGAACAGGGTGCAGTAGCGGGATTGATCAATGCTACGAACGGCCTTGCCTACACCCTCGCTCCAATTGTTTCCACCGCCTTGTACGGCTGGAAGACCTTGACCCCCTTTATCCTTTGCCTCGTTTTGGGTGCTGCGGGCTGTCTCTACTCCCAATTGCACCCCTCGTTTCGGGATTGATTGCGGGATCTGGGGTAGATTGCAGTATCTCCGTAGGTGAGGAGGGTATGGATGCCTGCGTCTTCCTCAACCATGCGTGCTAACGCAACGCTCGTGACCCCCTACCCCACCTTTGGAGTCTTGCCCTGGTCAGATACCCAGCCGCGTGCGACGTCGATAAGGTCGGGCCGAGTAGTGTCGGCAACCACGATCTCCACTGTTTCGGAATCCAGCACGGGGGCAGAAAAGCGCAGGCCAATCACGCGGTCTGGCTGCAGGGTCGTGGCAGCCAAATCGGTTACTGACAGCGAAGACGTAGTCGTGGCGATGATCGCGCCGGGCGTCACTTTCGTGATGTCAGCAAAGGCGGACACCTTTAGGTCAAAGTCTTCCGGCATCGCTTCTATCACCAGCTGGCAACCGGCAAAACCTGCAGGGTCTTTCACGCAGGCCAACCGGCCGAGGTGTTCTACGAGGGTGCCGGGGGCGCCCTCTGCCAACGACGTAGTAATGTCGCGGACAATGCGCTCTTGGGCAGCCACTGGATCGAGGTCGACGACCACGACACGGGCGCCTGTCATGAGGAAAGCATGGGCGATACCCGCGCCTACTCGGCCGCCACCATAGACGCCTACGTGGTTGAGCTTCATTTCTTTTCCTTTCCAGGAACGTCGTCATGCGTTCACATTTTGTATCGGATTCAAAAAGGATCGCTTGCGCAATGCTATCTATTTATGGGTGCGCAGCGGCGGGCAATGCGGCGATCTGCGTGCCTGAGGCTGCGCCGACCTCGGAAGGTCAACCTCGGTTCTTGGAGGACAGTGGATGACTATGGTGGACAGCAGCCCAGGGGCACCTCGAAAACCCGAGGTTGAGCTTTCGAGGTCGGCACAGTAGCTTGGCGTGGATGCGTTCTGAAACTCAAAAACTGCCCTAATTTATCAGAGCGAGCCAGGTCAAAGAACCTGTTTCGGATCGCCCTGGGGCGAAATCTGGTCAGGGAAAAGTCCCAAATCTCGGAATGGGTTCTAACCCTTTTCACCCCAGGCGACGTGCCCGCCGACTCCCCAATATGGCCAAAATGACTAGCGGGTTAAGCAATTCTGGGCCGTACCTCCAGGCGAATACAATCGCTACCAGAAAAGAATCCCAAGCGCTGGGCAATGAAAACGTTAGCTTTCATGATCGTCTCCTGTCTTAGATCCCAATTTGACTCGCGAGTTTGAGTTAGCCTCAGACTTATTCAAGTTGAAATCATGTTTGAATAAAACGAAGCAGATATGTTGAGGAGCCAGCCGCTCCGGTGTCCCGAGACTGGAGTAGTCGTTGTGCGTTGATTGCCGCCTTGCGGTGAACCATCGATAAGCGTGCCTGAATAAAACGGCAAGCAAGTGCCATGCATAGTTGATAGACTTATCGGGCGTACCTGAAGCCGTAACTAGAAGGGCGCGAGCAGAATGACTGCACATAAAATTGGATTTGACCGCGAGAAGTACATCGCGATGCAGTCCCACCACATCAAGGAACGTCGCGACCAGATCGGTGGTAAGCTCTACCTCGAAATGGGTGGCAAGCTTTTCGACGACATGCACGCCTCCCGAGTTCTCCCGGGCTTTACCCCAGACAACAAGATTGTGATGCTGGAGCAGCTCAAAGACGAGATGGAAATCCTCGTCTGCCTCAATGCCAAGGATCTGCAGCGACAGAAAGTCCGCGCGGACCTTGGCATCACTTATGAAGAGGACGTGCTGCGATTGGTCGACGCTTTCCGTGAGCAGGGCTTCCTCGTTGAGCACGTCGTAATGACCCAGACCGAGGATGACAATACGCAGGCCGCCGCGTTCAAGCAGCGCGCCGAGCGCCTTGGCCTCAAAGTGGCGATCCACCGCACTATCCCGGGCTATCCGTCCAACACTCGGCTGGTGGTCTCTGAAGAGGGACTCGGCCGCAACGAGTACGCCGAAACCACCCGTGACCTGGTAGTTGTCACCGCTCCGGGCCCTGGCTCCGGCAAGTTGGCCACCTGTCTGTCGCAGATGTACCACGAGCACCAGCGCGGTATCCAGACCGGCTACGCAAAGTTTGAGACCTTCCCGATCTGGAACATTCCACTCAACCACCCAGTGAACGAGGCCTATGAGGCCGCCACCGTCGACCTTGATGACAAGAACGTCATCGACCCATTCCACCTCGCCGCCTATGGTGAAACCACGGTCAACTACAACCGCGACGTGGAAGTATTCCCGCTGCTCAAGGTCTTGCTGGAGAAAATCGCAGGTTCCTCGCCATACGAATCCCCTACCGACATGGGCGTCAACATGGCAGGCCACTGCATTTCCGACGACGAGGTGTGCCGCGAGGCCGGGCGCCAGGAAATCATCCGCCGCTACTACAAGGAGCTGGTCAACGAAGCGCGCACCGAGCTCGATCCAGTGGGTTCTGACCGCGTCGCCATGCTCATGGGCCGCCTCGGTATCGAGACCTCCGAGCGCGCCGTCGTCGCCCCTGCGCTGCAGCTAGCTGAGCAGACCGGGGGACCCGCCGCCGCCCTCGAGCTTGCCGACGGTCGAATCGTGGTAGGCAAGACCTCGCCATTGCTGGGTTGCTCCGCCGCAGTAGTTTTGAACGCCTTGAAGCTGCTGGCTGGAATTCCCGACGAGGTACACCTGCTGTCACCTGCGTCGATCGAACCAATCCAAGTGCTCAAGACCAAGCACCTGGGCTCCCGAAACCCCCGCCTGCACACTGACGAAGTACTGATTGCGCTGTCCGTTTCCGCAGGCACCGACGACAACGCTCGTCGAGCCCTGGAGCAGCTGCAAAACCTGCGTGGCTGCGACATCCACACCACCACGATCCTCGGTTCCGTGGACGAAGGCATCTTCCGCAACCTGGGCGTTCTGGTGACGTCCGAGCCGAAGTTTGCAAAGAAGACGCTGTTTAGGAAATAACGTCAACTGACGAAAATTTCCCTACCATTGGGGCCGGCCGGGGCCACGTACGTTGAAGGTGCTGATACTCGCTGACAACGTGCGTGGCAAGATAAGTTTTCGCGCCGAATTTCGTTGGCGCTCCTTTGCTAAGGATGCCTGCCGCGCACAGATCTTCTAGAGCACGCTTTGCTGCAGACAAAGAAACTCCATGCTCTTGGACAGCCAAACTATGCGTTAGAACTGGAGTTGCGGGGAGCTTGCTCAGGATCCGGGCTTCGGCTGAGTCTTCTCGAAGTACCTTTTGGCGCCCGCTCACTGCTCGATGATGTTCGTATATCTCAACGTTTCTTTGCCGCTGTTGCTCAAGTCGGGACGCAATTTCTTGGACTGCGACAGCTGTTTGAATTGTCGCCTCAAAGACTGCTTCGTACCATTGGGAAACTGACGCGGGTCGGTGGGGGAGTAGCGCGTGGAGGTGGCCAGTAATGGGAAACCAGGGTGACGTGAAAATGCCCCGGCGGATCAACGGGATATGTGCCAGCATCTTATCGGATCCATCATTCAAGAGTATTGAGCCAATTTGCACTATTGGGTTGTACCAAGCGCTGTTGAGTTCTTCGGCAATTTGTTCCAAAGCAGTTTTATGGCCGGGGTAGAAATCCTCGAGGTCCCTTGGATCTATACTGGGGATAGATTTTGCCAGTGAAGCTAGGCGTTTTTGATGCTCAAAACCTTTCGCAATACTAGGAAACGCCGGGGAGACTGCCATTGGCCACCCGCTTGTGAGGGGAGAGTAGATGGCTAAAATATCGAGCCGCGCAAAGAAATCTGTCAGGCCTAGCGAGCGCCAGTGCGCTTCTTGTCTGGCGCACTGCTGTAGAGCGCCTTCAGCTTCTAGGCAGAGTTCGTCAAGATTTCGGATGTCTGTATCCCGGATTACGGATTTCAATCTGGCTCTTTCTTGATAGCTTCGGTGAGTCCATAACAGCATCACGGGGTCAATTTGTTATATATGCTAGCTGATATAACTGATCTTAGCTCACTTATTAGTTAACTGAAGGGCGTAGTGCGATGACAACCACTGAGGATCCTCAAGTTGTGGAACTGCGTGCACGCCGACTCGTCGCACAACATTTGGCCTCTCGACATCGCTTGAGTTCAGCGCTTGAGGTCGTGCAGCACCTCTTAGCAATTCAGGGGCAACTCCATAATTCGGGAATTCAAGCAATTTCGTGTCGCTGTGCAGAGGGGGAGGAGGGTGTCGAAAAGCTACTTGCTGCGAGCCAAATTGTGCGTACCTGGTCGCAACGCGGGACACATCATTACCTAGCGGCGGAGGATGCTAGATGGATGATGCGTCTGTGTAGCCCGCGTGTGGAAGCGGCGGCGAAGAAACGTCGACCGGGTTTAGGACTTACAGAAGAAATGTTCGAATCGGCACGCGATGTGTTGTGTGCTGCGTTGGCTGAGGGTCCTGTGTCACGAACCGAAGCCTATTCTTTGATTGCCGCGGCGGGGGTTGATCCGGGTAATCAGTGCGGGCCGCATATTCTGCGGTCGTTAGGGTCGGTGGGGGATATTGTGCAAGCGCCGCGCCGCAAAAAGGAAGATGTTTTCATGTTGGTAGAGCAGCTTCCTGTTGCACAGCGAGAATTGGAGGGTGATGCCGCCTTAGCCGAACTCGGCACGCGTTATTTCAGATCGCGGGGACCGGCGACCGTGAAAGATTTAGCTTGGTGGAGTGGGTTGACCATGGTTCAGGCGAAACGTGCCGCCGCTTTGGCAGAAGGTGTCGTACCTGTTCAGTTGGCTGGAGTCGAATACTTGATGGCGGACTGGCAACTGGGTATCAGCGACGAAGAATTGAGGGACGGCCTCTCTCAACGGTACAAGTTGCCAGCATTCGACGAGTACCTGCTTGGCTATCAAGACCGATCAGCTGTGTGTCCGCCAGAACTGGTTCCTGTCGTGGGGCCAACCAGAAATGGAGTATGCCGACCATTTGTGGTGGAACATGGTGTCGTGACCGGGGTGGGAGAGCAGTGAACCGCGCCGAATGCCTTTAAGATGACTCGCCTGAGCAAAAACTAGGCAATCTCAAAGGCATTCCGTACAGGCCACAACTACCCTAGAACCATGCCGGTCGAATACATCCTAGATCTCATCAAGAACTGGATCGTCACCCATGGCCTGTTTTTGGGCATGCTGGTGGTCATCGGATTTCTGATCCCCCGCGCGGGACGCCGCATCATTGATGGCGCTAGTCGCACCGTTCAGGACGGCACCGAGGAAGCGAAGGGGCGCAAGGCGATCACTGGCGCGATGGTCTATATCGCGGAGGCGGTCGCCTACACAGTGCTGGTCATCGCAGCCATGCGCAACCTCGGTGTCAACCTGGCAGCCGCGGCAATTCCCGCGACTGTCGTATCCGCTGCCGTCGGTTTCGGTGCGCAGAAAATCATCGGCGACTTGCTGGGTGGCTTCTTCATCATTACGGAGAAGCAGTATGGCGTTGGCGACTGGGTGAAGTTCTATGGTTCCGCCGCCACGGTGGAGGGCGATGTTGTTGACATGACGCTGCGCGCCACCACGATCCGCACGATGAATGGCGAGGAGATCACCGTCCCGAATGGCGAGGCTCGCCTGTGCGTTAATTCGTCGGCACGCTGGGCGCGCGCTGTCATCGCGATCCCGGTCCCGATTACCGCAGGTAGCTCGATCGCTGAGATCAATGCGCGCACGCTCGCCGCCGCAGAAGACGCCCTCCTCGATCCGGAGCTCAAGCAACATGTCCGCAGCGACATCACCTTCCAGGCCGCGACCGCGATCACCCCGCCCACTGCGATGGGGTTGCCGTGGACTGCGACGATGCGCCTGCTTATCGACGTCGCGCCCGGGAAACAATGGCTCGTGGAAAGGGCTGTTCGGGCGGCCGTCCTCGACGAGTGGTGGGAAGACTACGGTAAGCGGGCGAGTGCATCACCGATTGGCGAGGATGCTGCGGCGCGTAACCTGGCCGAACTGCTAGATACCCGCGAGTTCCGCCCGATCTCGGCGGCAGCCTTGGCGGGCACGGGATCGGACATCGCATCGGCAGGGGAGTCCGAGGCGCTCGCGAATGCTGCCGAAAACGTGGACGTGCCGCGCGAGCAGGTCATGCAGGAAATTGAACAGCGGGAAGACGGTCCGGCCGAAAATGCAAAACGTCCCGGCGTGCTCACGCTCGGCGGCAGGGTAAGGCCGTCCACCACTGTGCTGCTGCTGTCCCTTGTTGGCTTCCTGCTGCTGGGATCCATGACCCTCTCCGGCGGCGAGGGATCCCGCGCCGGTTGGCTATCCCCAGCGCGCAAGTCCGAGCCAGCACCGGTGACTATCACCAAGGAGGTTCCAGTGGCGCCCGCGCCGGTGGAAACCGCGCCTTTAACGGAGGAATCGATCGCCCCGCCTCAGAGCACGCCGGCGGCTACTGTTCCGAGCCAACCCGTGGTGAGTGAGTCCCGGGAGCGTCCTGTTGATGCAGGGCAAACGCCAGTGGTGACTCCCACGGTGGATGCGCCAACCGCGACGGCGCCGCAAAGCGCAAACCTAACGCCGAACGCACCGGCGACGGGCGTAACACCAGCACCCTAGCTGCAGGTTTAAAGGTAATGTGTACATTTTCGCCCTACGAATCGACATGATCGGCGGATATGTTTAAGGTGTGTACATTTCGCCCCGGCGTGCATGATGGAGCAGACGCATTCTAGGATCCAGCGTATCCTTCCAGATCATCACCCCTTTTTGGGATGGGCACATTACATAGATGCATAGCGTTCCTGCCACCGGTTGTGGAGGTTTCTCTCAGAGGTACTCAAACGTAGTGCTCACTTTCAACTTGGCCCTTCGGTTTACCACTGTCACGAGTAAAGGGGAGACGAGCTCCCCTTAGATTTTGCAGGGTGGTGCGGACAAGGTCCTGCGTTAACGAACGAAAATTGACGACTACGTTATTGACTGCGACGAGGACGGGCATATCGCCTCGGGCGCTGAAACCACCACGATGGAGATTAGGGGAAAGGATTGGGGTGGGGTTTCCCTACTTGGGCTATATAAATAGTCGTAAATGTATTGGCGTCGAGTGGAGAGGTCGTAAACGATACGGCAGAGAGATTCCATATCAAATCGTATTTTAAACGTCTCAACTTCGGCAGCGGGTGAATAGAGAATACCCGCTGCCGAAGTTAAGACTGCTAGCCAATTCCCGACGATAGTAGAACGAGGGTTTGTGTCTTACGCGATGCCGCCCATGGCTAGCGCAACCGCTAGTATGATCGGCCATGCGAATAAAGTCGCTAGTGACGCAAGGCCGAGCAAGAGGTTCCGCTTTTTAAAGGCTACGACAAAGCCGAGGATTACTGAAGAAACAAGAATGATCCAATAGCCCCACTGTGTCCAGGCTGGTACGCGGTCGCCCATAAACGGCGTCGCAACCCAAATCAGCACTAAGGTAATGAAGATGCATATTTCTAGTGCCCGAGCTTTCAAAGTGAACTCCTTGTCGTTCTTTTAGCAACCATGGGAAAGGGGCACAAGTTGAATAGCTGCCTCGATATAAGCCCTGTCTCCCCAAGAATAATTGTGCTTAATTGCATTCAGCCCATCGATAAAACGGCGGTCGCATTCGCACACGCTGGTTCCCGCTCCCAAACACCAGTCGTGGTCTCGACAGACGGCATCCGCAGAGTTCTGTGGCTCGCCACCATTAGTACGGTCCCGGCCGCACCAATTCCAACGTTCCGCAATCGGCCACCCTGCTGGGTCGACGCCATAAGGGCGAACAATTACTTCAGAGTTTGGGTCTCCTGGATTTTTGAGCCCACCTGCAAAGCAATTGTTTTGCGCGTATACCACTGCTTCATTGTAGTCATTACCAAATTCGGTAATCTCTGCTTTTTCGCCGTTCTTTACTGCCTGTTCGACATCGAATAGAAGCGAAACTGGGTCTACATACGTTTCGACTGCAATATCGATTTCGTCTTTACCTTCGATTACGGCTGAAGTATTTTCAAGAGCCGAAACATCTTGTTGGATCATCCAGCCAAAAGAAATTACTAGCGCTGTTAGCGCGTAAAAGAAGCGCCTCGCGCAGTTCATACCATCAAGCATTGGGGGTGTCCTTTCGTGGCTCGAAGTCGTTTCTTTGAAGATTGGCAGAATCTGCACTGCCAAGAACTAGAATGCGATACTTGGCGCGCATGATCGAGCCGAAAATGGGAATCGAGTACTAAAGTACTTTTAGGGCCATGGGTGAAGCTCGATAAACTATGGCGGGAAGATTTCAAACTGTTATTCAAGAAGACTCAGTCTGTGGGTGCTGGTGACTTGGCATTTAGTCGTACTCTAAGAAGCATGTTTTCATTAGGGAAAAGACGAGAGCAAGGATTTCTTGTTCCATTACTGGTAATTGCAACGATTCCCCTATGGGGAATGAGGGTAATTAGTTTTGGTGTCGGCGGCTCGATTGAGGCTATCGCTTTGTTGATGCTGGCACTATGTTTGCCTATTGCCGCAATTGCTCCTCGGCTTGCTGCAGTGGCATGTGCTGGACTTCTAGGGGGCGTGGGGTATGCGGGCTTCGATTTGGGCAGTGTTGTATTTTCGGTGGTAATAACGATCGCGGTGTTAGCATCGCGTGGGTTGTTTCGTTACGCAGTCTTTCTTGCTGGATGTATGTTGATCTCGGGATTCTACTCGGTTGATCAGCGGAAATTCGACTATGACGTGCCGTCCTTGATTTTGAGCTCGTTGCTAGTCGTGGGAGCGTTCGCGGCTGGATTTCTCATTCACTTGTATCAAACGAGATAGCGAGAGGAACGCGAACGGGCTAAGATGCGAAAGGTTGAACTCGCGAGACAACTGCACGATACCGTCGCGTCCGACTTAACTGCAGTGATCGTGAAGCTTGAGGGAATGGCAATTAAGGTTCCTGAGTGTGCTGACGATTTACGAGTTTGTGTACAGAGCGCTCGTCAGGCGATGTTCGGAACAAGACAATTGCTTCAAAACTTGACTGCTCAAAGGGAACTAGGCCAGGTCAAAAAGGCCAAGCTTGACAATATTCTCTTAGCCACGATCGCTCGGCTCGCTGGGCAGGGCTTCAATGTAAAGGGTCGGTTTGAAACTTCGGGCTTAGAATTGCCTGAGTCCACCGTAGAGGTATTGAGCCAATCTCTGCAAGAGGCGGTAACAAACATTCTCAAGTATGCGGATTTAAATTCGGAAGTCGAATTGCATGTTTGTGTTGAATCGCGGAGATTGGTTGTGTCGGTAACGAATGCTCCGGCGGTGGGGGCTCGCTGTGACTACTCCGAGGGGAGGGGGCTGGAAAACATGGCAACCACACTTGCGCGGGTATCGGGGTATTTGCAGATCAGGCAGTCACCTGGGTGCTGGATGGTCATGCTGAGTGTCCCGTTGTTTTGATTATCGAGTATAACTGCAAGAATGAAGCAACTTGTTTGGGTTATTCTGTTTTGTCAAACTCTCAACTTCAACACCTATGGACAAGAATTGGATATTGAAAGAGCTGACATGCGCGTGTTTGGCGGACTAAAAGATTGGTTTGGGTGTGATAATGGTCAGAAAAATCCTTGGTGTCCAAAATGACAAAAAAATTCTAATTGTTGATGACGACCCGGTAATTCGACAGGTATTTCCGACCTACTTTCTTGACTGTCCAAATTTGGAAGTTGTTGCGACTGCATCTAATGGTCGAGAGGCTCTGCGTTGGCTTATGAACAATCAGTGCGATATTGTTCTGACCGACATTCACATGGCTGACTTAAACGGTCTTGAGCTGCTTTTCAATGTCAAAAGAATGAATCTAGATTTGAAGTTAGTTGCTATGACCGCTTATGACACTGACGAAACTATGTTTACGGTGTTGAAGAATGGGGGTGCCGGTTATTTAATTAAGAGTGCGCCACCACAGGAAGTCATTAAGGCAGTTCAGGATGCGATTCAAGGCGGAACCAGTCTGTCGGCTCAATGTGTAACCCGGCTCGTTCAGGGAATGTATTCGAAATCATCAGTCGATAGATCCGTTGATCGTGAGATCCTAACTGCGGAAGATAAGATGCTTACGTCACTTATTGTGCAAGGGAAAACTAATTATCAGATTGCGAAGGAACTCAACTTTGCTGAAAGTACAATTAAAAACAAGGTTTCTAGGCTATATAAGAAATTGAAAGTGCCATCGCGCACAATGCTTGTGGCTGCCTACCGGGATGAGTTGTGGATAGAATAGCACTTTTGCTGTTCTGAAAATTGTGTCGAAGTTTTGGTTTGGCGGTCTCCGAGCCACGTTAATTTTGGAGACAAGGGTCATCAATGCTGAAGGCGTTTGAGAGATCTCAACTGTCGAGAAGCTACCCCTGGCACCCCGGGCACCAGAACAGGTTGCGCCCCTCCATCACTTGGTGCTGGACTGGCGTGCCGCACACGTGGCAGGGTAGACCTGCCCGGCGGTAGACATACACTTCGCCGCCGTGGTCGTCTTTGCGCGGCGGGCGCCCCATCGCTTCCGGCGCGTGCTCCGGCCGAACCGTATCGATGCGGCCGGCCGCCACGCCATCTCTCATCAGGGCGACGAGGTCCGACCACAGGGCGTCGAAAAGCGGGCGCGTGAGCTCGCAACCGGGCTGAAACGGGCTGATCCCCAGCCGGAATAGCGGCTCGGCGCGATAGATGTTGCCCACGCCCGCGAACAGCTTCTGATCCATCAGCAGCGACCCGATTGACCTCCGCGAACGTCTCACCCGCACCCACACCCACTCTGGGTCGGCGTCGGCGCGCAGCGGATCCGCGCCCAGCTTATCGACGGCCGCGCGCATGGCCTCAGGCGTGATGAGTCGACACCACTGCGGGCCGACCAAGTCCGCAGCGGTGGACACGTTTGCGATGCGCAGGCGCGTGGTCGGCGCGGGATCCTGCGCAGGCCTAATTTGGAACTTTCCGATCAACCCTAAGTGGATGTGGACGATCCAGGGACTATCGAAAAGGATGAACAGCTGCTTGCCGTAAGCCTCCGCGTGGGTGAGCTCAGTGCCGTCTAGCTGCGCGGCCTCGGTGGCGAACCTGCCTTGCGGGGAGCTGACGTGGGGAGTGGTGCCACCAAATTCCGCAGTGAGATCGCGGGCAAGTCGATGGATAACGTGGCCTTCGGGCATGGAGCTAGTTTAGATTTCTCGGTTCCCCGGCCAAAACCCGCAAGTTTTGTTCGGCCGGGCGCCAGTAACCGGCGGTGATGGCCTGGAGGGTCTTCGGCGCTTCGATGTCGTCCAATGCCCGCAGGTAGTCGGGCACGATGTCCCGCGGCAGGCGCAAACCGACGGTGAGGTGCGGAATCCACCGATTCCCGCGGCCATCGGGGTTGAGATCAGAAAGCTCGCGGGCTGCTTGTTCGAGCTCATCTGTGGTTTCCAGCAGCCACGTGACCGTTTGCTTCCGCTTCGTGCCAAAAACCACCGTGCCCGCCCGGTGAAAATCCGCTGGGACGAGGCCGGGGAGGAGCTCTGCAGCTCGGTCTACTACGTGTGGCTGCATGGTTGGAGCGAACGTGATGGTGATATGTGGCGTTTGGTGCTGCGTCGGAAAGCCTCGGTCGGCGAGCTGTCTAAACACTTCGCGAACCGCCGCTTCGTGGGGTGGGGCTAGGTAGAGCAGGATGTTTTCGGGAGAGGCCACAGCTTCGAGGATACGTGTGGTCGCTGGTGCACCGAAGGTGGGGATCGGTCGGGGTTGTGCCTCCTTGCGGGGGCTGCAAGTGTTCTAGGCGGTAGTCTCCCGGCGGTAGTACCGCCTACATGAGGGTGAAAGGGGGATTTTGGCGCCCTCTCGTCAGTACCACCGCCGCGAGACTACTGCTTAGCAGTTCTGCAGCAATCCCCGTAGGGGCGCTAGCTTCTCGACGCCCACGCCCCGGGTCAAATCTGCCTAAACTTGGCAACCATGCCACGTAACTTCGCCGCCCCGTATCGAGACGCCAAGAAAAGCGATGTGCTCGTCGTCCTCTACTATCTGCCGGCGCTCATCTTATTGACACTGCTCAAGGGCGTTTTTGTGATCGGCCATCTGTGGCGGAAGACTAACCACCACATTCGCGAGGTTCAGGTGGTGCCGTTCAATGACCTGTGGGCGTCGAAAAGCTGGTTTGGCTCGCTGTTTAACATTTTCGGCAACATGGTGCTGTTTATTCCGCTGGGCATGCTCGCTTACATGTTGCTGCGGGATGTGAAGCGCACGGCGCTGCTGGGGTTCGTGGTGTCGGCGGCGATCGAAGCTGCGCAATACATTTTTGCGCTGGGGGTTACTGACACAGACGACCTGATTTTGAACACCGCTGGTGCTGCGCTTGGCGCAGGGTTAGTGAAGCTCACCGGCGAGCGCGTCGAGAGGCTGTGGCGGTGGGCGTGCATCCTATTTGCCACGATTATTTATGTGCTTTACCTGTTGGGGCCGCGGCTGGGCAGCGAAGAGAAAATGACGCCGGTGGCGGCCCCGGCCCCAGCCTCGGCCCCGGCGCCGGTCCACAAGGTTAGCGATAGCGCTTCGGGAGTTCCGGCTCGCCCAGCGCTAGCATCAATCGATTAGCCCAGTTAAAGAAGGCGGCCGCGCCGATGATGTCCACGAGATCGATATCGGAAAGCCCCAGGTCACGAAGCTGTTTCACGTGAAACGGCGTGAGCTGTGCAGGTGTAGCGGACAACGCCCTAGTAAAGGTTGCGATAGCGTTCCACAGGTCCGAGCCGAGGTCGGCCGCGGGGCCGTCGGCAAGCAAGCGATCGATGTCTGCCTCGCGCCCGGTGGACTCCGCAACCGCGCGACCAGCGTGAACAGACGCGCAGAAAACACAGCCGTTGAATCGGGAGGCGACCGTGGCAGCTAGCTCGCGCTCGGCGCGCCCGATTCCAGTGTCCGTGTTGTAGAAAATGTCCAGGTCTACCAGCGTCCGCGCCTTGAGAGCCTCCGGGGCGCGGACCAGCAAGCGGAAGTAGGGCGAATCGGCGCGCTCGGGGCGAATGAGGGCGTCCAGGTGCTCCTCGGTAAGTTCGGTTTTTTCCAACGGCGCTATCCAGGGCTGCCAGCCAAGGCCATGCCGGACGAACCGCGTCGGGCGCGCAAGCTCGGGATAATCCAGCACCCGAGCATGCTTGGCGACGCCCCATTCGCCGCCTACCTTGCGGTCCGCGCGGGGCTGCTCGG
This sequence comes from Staphylococcus chromogenes, assembly GCA_032468405.1. Classification (GTDB taxonomy): domain Bacteria; phylum Actinomycetota; class Actinomycetes; order Mycobacteriales; family Mycobacteriaceae; genus Corynebacterium. Next base: position 32,487 of record JAUDUO010000006.1, on the reverse strand, counting down.
CAGTGCCGTCCAGCACGCGGAGCCCCTCCACTAGGTGAAGCTGAAACGCAAGGAAAGAAATCAGCTGGGAGATCAGCACGATCTCCGTTTCGTCGTAATAGGCAGCGACTCCAGAAATGGTTTCCGGCCGACAGTCGCGCGGGTGGAAAACCAGCAGGTGCGCATAGTCGAGGGCGGCAGCTAGGCGAGGGGGAACGTCGGCTGCGTGGAACCAGAAAGCATCGTCAGATTCCGCAGCTAGCTCCGGTTCGCGATACGTGCCTACCGGACCAGTGCTGAGCCCCGCGGCTATCTGCGCGCGAATCGGTTCAACGAGTTCCGGATTCTCGTCCGCCAACAGATCCACATAGAACTCCACGGCGCTGGACTGGTGCAGGCCCGCAACGAACGCTGCGATGGCGTAGCGCTCAGGCAGCTCGTTTTCCAGCAGCGCTTCGAAAGCTAACTGCGCGTTGGCTACGGCTTGCGGGCGTGCGTCGCGCGCGGGGAGATGATGGCCTACGAGGGTGTCGATGATGTCGCTCATGCTTACTCCTAAAGTCCGAGGTTAAAGGCGCCTGCGCGGTAGGCGGCGCCGGGGATGGCGTCGATAAGCTGCTTCGTAAATTCGCTTTGTGGGTGGGCGAAAACTTCCGCGGTGGGTCCGGACTCTACCGAGCGCCCGGCGGAGAGCACGGAGACCGTATCTGAAAATTCGCGGACTACGGACAAGTCATGGGAGATAAAGACATAGGTGAGTCCGAGTTCGCGTTGGAGTTCATCCAGCAGGCTTAAGATTTGTGCCTGGACGGTGACGTCGAGGGCAGAAATAGCTTCATCGAGCACGACTATCTCGGGTTCGACGATTAGCGACCGGGCGATGGCTACCCGCTGGCGCTGGCCGCCCGAGAGCTCGCCGGGACGCCGGGTAGCGAACTCCGCAGGCAAAGAAACCATATCCAAATACTGCGCCGCCCGAGCACGAGCCGCAGACTTGTTGAGCCCAAAGAAATTCCTGGCGCCTTCCGCAATGGCATCGCCTACGCTCTGTCGCGGATTCAAAGAAGAATAGGGGTTTTGGTACACCATTTGCACGCGTTTATGCAGCTCGCGGCCCTTCGGGTAGGGCTTGCCTTCGAGGAGAAGTTGGCCACTCGCGGGCGTCGAAAAGCCAGCGATGGCGCGGCCAGTCGTGGTCTTTCCGGAACCGGATTCGCCGACGATCGCGTGGGTGGCACCGCGCTGCACGGTGAAAGACACGCCCTCGACCACGCGGCGGTTGCCGAAGGATTGCGAGAAATCTCGAACCTCCAGGATCGCTTCCGATGTGGCATTAGGGCGGGCGCGCAGCTGCGGGTCGGCGACGAGAGCGGGAGCATTGGCAATCAGCCGCTGCGTGTAGGGATGCTGCGGATCGGTGAGCAAGCCAACTGCCGGTCCCGACTCGCGAATATGCCCGCGCTCCATGACAACAACCCGGTCCGCACGATCCGCAGCGACAGCAAGGTCATGCGTGATAAACAGGACACCCAAGTCATGCGATTGGCGTAACGAATCGAGCAGGTCAAGCACCGTTTTCTGTACAGTGACATCGAGCGCAGAGGTGGGCTCGTCCGCGATGAGCAGGTCCGGCTCCAGCGCGAGCGCTGCTGCGATCAGCACGCGCTGGTTCATGCCGCCGGATAGCTCGTGTGGGTACTGGTGGTAGCGGCGCGCAGGGTCGTCGATTCCCACGCTTTCCAGATGCTTGACGACGATCTCCTTCGAGTGCGGCCTCTGGTGGATCCGCAACCCCTCCCGCACGGATTCCCCAATGCTCTTCACGGGGTTAAGAGAGTTCTTCGGGTCCTGTGGAATGAGCCCAACCCGAATGCCGCGCATGGATTTATCCAGCGGCTTGCCATCCAATAGGACGGTTCCGGACGTGACCACTGCGTTCTTAGGGAGCAGCCCCAGCGCGGCTAGCGCGGTGGTGGATTTACCCGACCCTGATTCGCCCACAATTGCGGTCATCTGGCCACGTGCCACGGAAAGCGAGACTCCGGACACCGCAGGCCGGAGGCCTCGTGAGGTGTGATAAGACACGGCGAGATCGTCGATAGACAGCAGGCTCATGGGTTAGCCCTCCTTTCGGAGCAGGGAGCTGAAGTGATTGGCGGCAAGCACCACGGCGACGATCACCGCGCCGGGGAGTATGGTCAGCCACCACGACGTAGCTAGGTAAGCGCGGGAATCGGCGATCAGTAGGCCCCACTCCGGGGTGGGTGGCGGAGCGCCATAGCCCAGGAACCCGAGGGTAGCTAGCTGCAAAAGTGCGGAAGCGAATTGCAAGGCAACCAGTGCCAAGACTGGGGTCAGCGAATTAGGGACGACGTGACGCAGCAGCACCTGCATGCGCGAGGAACCGGCGCCATAGGCAGCTTCCACGAAGTCGGAGGCAACCACGCTCAACACCTGCGAGCGAACCAGACGCGCAAACATAGCGATGGAGGTGACTCCGACAGCTAACGCTGCGTTCAGGGTGCCAAAGCCTAGGACAATGAGCACCGCTAGGCTCAGCAGGAGAGCTGGGATCGCGAGCAGGACGTCGATAAGGCGCTGCACCACGGTATCCACCCAGCCGCCCAGCGTGCCGGCCACCACGCCGAGCGCCGTGCCGACGACCGCGCCCACGGCCACAGCGATAGTGGCACCAAGCAATGACTCCCTCGCTCCGTACACCACGCGGGTAAACAAATCGCGGCCGACGGCATCGGTGCCAAACCAATGCGATGGGCTAGGGGAGAGCAGTGCGGTGGTGGAACCCACGAGGGGATCGGAATGGGTGAACAAGCCCGGTACGAGGGCCCACGCGAAGGCGATGATCAGCACCAGGCTTGAGAGCAGGGTCTTCCAGGAGTAGCGCATGGGGTTATGCCTTCCTGCGTAGGCGCGGGTCAAGGATCGGATAAGCCAGATCCACGAGAAGATTGATCAAGATGTAGACGCTGGCGGCAATCACCACTAGGGCCAGCAACACCGGAGTATCGCGGTTAGCGATAGCTTCTACGGTCAGTGTTCCGATGCCGGAGCGCCCGAAAACAGCCTCAGTGACGATCGATCCGCCGACCAATTCGCCGAACAACAGACCAGCGATAGTGAGCGTCGGCAGCATGGCTCCGCGGAGAACATTGCGGAAGAGTAGCCAGTTTTCGCTCGCGCCGCGAGCCCGGACTACGGTGATGAACGGCTGCTGGTAGACCTCGTCCATGCTGCGGATCAGCACCTGAGCCAGCGGCGCGGCTATAGGAACGGAGAGTGTGAGTACCGGCAGGATGAGGCGCTGCAAGTCGCTCGCGCCGAAAACCGGGATGAGCCCTAGCTGGAACGAGATGAACTGGATCAACAGGATGCCAATCAAGAAGGACGGCATGGAGGTCATCGCAGGCGGCAGGCCACGGGTCCACCGAAGAGTCTTAGCGGAGGAAGCTGCCAAGACTGCGATGAGCAGAGCTAAGAGCAACGCAAGTGCAAAGGAGAAGGTGGCCAAGGTCAATGTGTTGGGAACCGCCTCACTTAGCAGCTCGGTAACTTTCGTTCCACTTTGTACGGAATAACCCAAATCGCCCGTGAGGAATTTGCCGAAGGTGAGGAAGAACTGGATGACAGCGGGCTTGTCATATCCGTAGGACGTCCGGATCTCCGCGATCTGTTCCTGGCTAAGTCCCAGTTGCGGATTGGCGTACCGTGCTTCCACGCCGTCGCCCGGAAGCGCCGTGAGCAGCACGAAAGCGAGCGCGTACGTGCACAGCAGCACGATGAGAGCTTGGCCGATGCGGCTTAATAATCTAGGCATTAGTGGCCCTCCAGTCGGACGTCGTAAAAGCTTGGGCGGCCTACGGCTTCGGTTTTGAAGCCGGTGACTCCGCGCTGAACTCCAAACACCTGTGGTTCTTCGAAAAGCGGGATGCTGTACACCTTGTCCACGATGAGCTTCTGGGCCTCGGCTGAATAACGAGCGCGGTCTGCTTCAGCTGGAGAGGAAGCCACTTTTTCCAGCAGCTTTTCTAGCTCCGGATCCCCGATCTGCCCCGTGGCAGGGTTGAGGTTGAGTAGAACGTTGCGGTTCTTTGAGTAGAACTCGCTCTTGATGACGTCGTAATCTGCCCGCCCGACCATGCCGGAGTTGATCTGAATGGTATCGAGTTTGGGCAATGCGGCGGTTTGGGCCGATTTGTCTCCGGGGTAGATGTTGATCTCGATGCCGATTTGCTTCATTTGGGCCTGCAACACGGTGTTGGCCTCGCGGTTTCGTGGCTGGGAGGTACCAACAGAAACGGTCAGACTTAGGCGCTGTCCGTCCTTTTCCCGAATCCCGTCTTTTCCAGGGCGCCAGCCGGCGGCATCGAGTAGTTGCTTGGATTTTTCCGGATCGAAACTATAGGTGTTGCTGAAGTCTTGGTAGCCGAGCGCAGTGCTGGCCAGCGGAGATGTGGCAAGTTTGTAGCGTTCCGAAAAGAGCGTGCGCAGTAGCGTTTCGCGGTCGATGCCGTGCATGATGGCCTGGCGCACCCGCAGGTCCTGCAGGTAGGGATGCTGGAACCGCAAATCCCAGGAATTGTTTACCCCAGACGTCGGCGCGGCCACGATGGACAGCCCGCGCTTTTCCACGAGCTTTTCGACGGGGGCTTCAATCTGCCGGGCAATTTGTGCTTGATCGGCGATCAACGCGCCGACGCGCACTGAGTCCTCAGCGGCGACAGCCACCGTGACCTGATCCAAGTGCGCCTTGCCCTGGTGTGGTGACGAAGGCGGTGCCCAGTTGTAGTCTTCGCGGGCTTTGAGTGTGAGTTCAGTACCGATCTTTTCGTCGGCGATCACGAAAGGTCCAGATCCGATCACTTTGGTCGCACTTCCTGGTCCAAATCCGGCGTTGTCCAACGCTAAGGACTGGTTGGCTAGCAACCCTGCATTCATGGAGGACGTAGCTTGCGGGAAGCCGGGGGAAGGCTTGGTGAAATGGAATCGAACCGTGTGGCTGTCCAGCACCTCGGCGTGACCATAGTTGCTGATTTGCTCTGACGGGGTGAGTTTGCGCCCTTTGTCGCCTTTGCCAAATAGGTCGAAGTTGCGCGCGACGTTTTCTGCATCCAGTGCGCTGCCGTCGGAGTAGGTCACGCCTTTTCTGATTCGGAAGGTGAACTGCGTGGCGTCTTCGTTGATTTCGGGGAGGGCAGTAGCGATCCACGGTTCGAGCTTTCCGGTGGCCGGATCCTGGTAGAGCAGCCGGTCAGTGATGTTGTTGACCACGCCACCGTTGGGGTAAAAGCCTGCTGCCGGTGGGTACAAGCCAGTAAATGGTGCTTGGTCCAGGTAGGTGATGGCGTTCTGGTTTCGCTGGGGAGAATCGCCTTGGAGTGAACAACTGCTGGTGGCGAGCATGGTGGCAGTGCACAGCAAGCCAAGGAATGCGCGGGTACGCCATGTTGCAGATCTCACTGGAATCGATTCTCCTTGAGTGGGAGTGTGGTGATAGTGTCTAAGTCAACAAAAGCAGACTAAATAGTTTGGTGCAAGTAGACAGCTAAGTCTACTGAAAGGTAGTGAAATGCGCAGCGTAGCAATCGTGGGTATAGGCCCTCGCGGGATTTCGATCATTGACCGCATTGCGGCCGAAGCACCTAGTGAACCATTTGAACTACATCTCATCGAAGAAACCCAGATCGGGGCTGGTCGAGTGTGGTTAACGGAACAAAACCGCGAGCTGTGCATGAATACGCTCGCCGGGGCCGTGACGCTTTTTACGGAACCGGGGGCAACCGTTGTTGGTCCGGTACGCCAGGGGCCAACAATGTACGAATGGATTCAGTATCTACGCGGTGACCAGGATGCTCCGTACTATTCGGTCTATGCCACGCTGCCGCCTCAACTAGAGGGATTCGACGAGGAGCTTGCCTCCACCGGCCCTGGCGCTAACCCAAGCCGCGCGTTATACGGCGCCTACCTGCGCTGGGTTTATCTGTTGTCGCTGCAGGATCTCCCCCAGACGGTAACAGTTCATCACCATGCGGCCCGGGCAGTATCAATCGTCCCTAGTAGCTCCGGAACAGCCGAAGAAAGGGATCGTATTGAGCTCGATGACGGAACCTCCATCGAAGCGGACGCTACCGTTCTCGCGCTAGGCTGGCTTCCTCCAGCTCGAACATCAGCAGAGGAAGAGATTGCTGCCTTAGCAAACCGCTTTAGCTTGCACTGGGTGGAGCCTGGCAACCCGATTGAGCAAGATCTTTCCCAGGTCCCTGCAGGCGAGGACGTTTTGGTCCGCGGATTGGGCATGGGCTTCTTTGACATCATGGCGCTCCTCACCGTCGGTCGCGGCGGTTCGTTTGAACCGCAGGAGACCGGACAGCTGCGCTATAAAGCCTCCGGTGCAGAACCCCGTTTGCTGGTGACTTCCGGCCGTGGCTACCCTTACCTGCCCAAGGCGGAATACCCTGGGCTTCCGCCGGTGGCCGAGATGCCGCACTTCAAAGCAGCCTACGAGCGCCTACTGGGGCGCGACAGCATCAATTTCAGTGAAGAAATCCTGCCTGCGATTATCGCAGACGCCCATCTTGCCGACCCGACTTTCGACATCGAGCGTTGGTACCACCCGCAAGGAAATGCCCCGGTCGAGGACCTGCCCGCCTTGGTTGCCGAGGACCTGCGCCACGCGGAGCTTGCCACCCACAGCCCGCTGAAGAACGCGCTCTGGGTTGTGAACAGTGCGCGTAAGCCAGTCAGCATCCTGGGCGCAGGTGGCCGGTACACCGACAAGCAGGCAGTGTCCCGGTTTATGGCAATGGGGCAGATGATCGGATCCGGCCCGCCAGCATTCCGCACCCGTCAGCTTTTGGCGCTGATAGAAGCGGGCGTCGTCAAGCTGCTCGGCGCGAGCGATGAACTTACGGCGAGCGAACAGGGGTGGCAGATCGCTGGGCACACCGCGCGCACGCTTATCGACGCTTTCATGCACAAGGTGGACTGGCGCTCGCCAGCAGACACCCTCGTGGATTCACTCGCCGCGCGTTCGCGTCCGTATCGTGGCTCGGGCTCGCCGGAAACGGATCCTGCTACTCGTCAGCTCGTGCACCCAGATGGATCGCTCGATCCCCGGGTTGCTCTGGTGGGCATTCCTACCTATGCGCAACACCCGGATACCACCATTTCGCCGATGCCGGGAACTGATCCATTGTTCCTGCAAGAGACGGATAAAGCCGCGCAATTCGTTTTAGCGAGGATCAGGTCTAGAATCTAGGTTTATGCAGCGCCTTTCCAAAATCCTCCTGTACTACAAGTTCCTGCCTATCTCGGACCCTAAGGCCGTGATGCTTTGGCAGCGCGAACTGTGCGAACGCCTCGAATTGAAGGGGCGCATCCTCATCTCCGAGCACGGCATCAACGGCACCGTTGGTGGCGACATGGAGGCGTGCAAAGAATACGTCAAGAAGTGCAAAGAGTACTTTGGCAAGATGGAATTCAAGTGGTCGGAAGGTGGCGCTGAGGACTTCCCGCGCCTATCCGTGAAGGTTCGCGATGAGATCGTGGCCTTCGGCGCGCCGGGCGAGCTGAAGGTGGACGAGAACGGCGTGGTCGGCGGCGGCGTGCACTTGAAGCCGGAGCAGGTCAATAAGCTGGTCGAAGAACGCGGCGACGAGGTTGTTTTCTTCGACGGTCGCAACGCTATGGAGGCGGAAATTGGCAAGTTCCGCGGGGCGGTTGTGCCAGATGTGGAAACCACCCACGACTTCATTCGCGAGCTCGAGTCCGGCAAGTATGACTGGATGAAGGACAAGCCAGTCGTCTCCTACTGCACCGGCGGCATCCGCTGCGAGATCCTGTCCGCGCTGATGAAGAACCGTGGCTTTAAAGAGGTGTACCAGATCGACGGCGGCATCGTCCGCTACGGCGAGAAATTCGGCAATGACGGACTCTGGGAGGGCTCTCTCTACGTCTTCGACAAGCGCATGCACACTGAGTTTGGTCTGGGTACCGAGGATCCCGGCTTCGTTCAGCTCGGCCACTGTGTCCACTGTGGCACCGCGACCAACAAGTTCGAAAACTGTGGCAACCTCGACTGCCGCACCCAGACGCTGATGTGCGAAGACTGCGCTGCGGATCCAGCCAAGCGCTCCTGCGGCAAGCGAGAGTGCAACGACATCGTGGCAGCAAAGTAAGCGCATTTACTACCGGGCGTGTTAGGTTAGTCATACGCTTGTTCTTGGTTCAAGCCTTTACGATTGGATATCGCATGCGCGTGCTTCTTACTAGTTTTGCTACCTGTGCTCTCGCCAGCCTGCTGTTCACGCAGACTGCCTCTGCGACCAATGTCTTTGATGGGGGTCGCATTGCTGGCGGTTCCTCTCAGGTAGTTCCGGCAGGTTCGTCTTTTGGGCCGGGCGAACTGCCGGAGTTGGGGCGCCCTGTGGATCTCGAGCGCTACATGGGCACCTGGTATCAGGTAGCGGCTATCCCGCAGCCGTACACCCTCCAGTGCACGCACGACACCACCGCTGAGTACCAGCTCAAAGAAGACGGCACAGTTGCAGTTCGAAACAGTTGTGGCACCCCATTGGGTGGCAAGTCTGTCATCGAAGGCACCGCAACTCCACGTAGCGAGACAACGCTGCGCGTCAACTTCCCTGGCGTACCTTTCCAGGATCCAGAAGGTCCAGCTAACTACCGGGTGACGTGGCTGGCAGAGGACTACTCCATTGCTATCGTGGGCAGCCCAAATCGCCTTTCGGGATTTGTGCTTTCCCGTACCCCGAATCTGGTTCCGGAACAGTGGAATCAGGTGAAATCAGAAATCCGTCACGCCGGTTGGAATGACTGCTTCTTCGTCAACGTGCCCACCGCGGGCGGTCGCCTCGACGCTGCGCCATTGTGCTTGAAGTAGCAACGTAAGCAAATGCCTTTGAGATGACCCGAAAATTCGGGCGCATTCTAAGGGTCAGTGCATCATTCCAGATCATTGATCCTTTTGGAGTGTTGCTGTGGCGTTTTCGTTGGAGTTTCGGGCTCACGCTGTGCAGTTCGTCAAACTCCATCCCGAGCTGACCTATGCGCAGGCTGCCGCTTATGTGGGGGTTGGCTCTAGCACGTTGGTGAAGTGGTTAAGGCTTGCGGGTGCTGGCCGTGGGAGTGGGCCAAAAGTCCGTGATCATCCCTCACCAAGAATGCAAATGGTCTTCGATCTTTTGGATGCTGGGATGTCGATACCTGCTGCTTCGGCCGCTGTAGGCATGTCGTTTAGCAACTGCTATCGCATGTGGGCAAGATTTCGTCCCATGACCCCGTTACAACGAGGGCGCCGCGGTGGCTTAGCCCTTACCCCAGACATCGCCAATAATGATGCACCTGCACATATCCCGCGTGGGCATTGGGCACGGTTGACGTTTTCCGACCGCGCGCAGATTGAGTATTTGTTCAAATCTCAGCGGTTGTCAGCACGAAAGATAGCACGGTTGATGGGGGTTGAACCCTCAACCGTTTCTCGGGAGATCACTCGCAATAGTCGCGACGGTGTCTACGACGCTTGTTTCGCTGATGAGCAAGCCAGCCGGCGCAGAACCCAGCTTAAGGTACGTAAACTCGACACTAATATTCGTCTGCGGCGTGAGGTGATCCGGTTAATTACCCATACGTACAGTCACCGGATCCCGTTGCATTTCCCGCAGCATATCGCCAGGCGCCTTCGCTCCCTCTATCCGCAGGACCCTTCGATGCACATCAGCCACGAATCGATCTACCAAGCTATCTACGTCACCGGCGAATGCAGCCAGCGTGACGAGATCAAATTAGAAAAAGTCCTGCGCAGCGGACGGGTGGGGCGCAAACCCCGCTCCAAACTCGCAGGCATGACCCACACCAGGAAAGGCAGAACCTGGTGCCAGGAATCCTTTATTTGCCTGCGGGATGAAGACTTCCCTGATGCCCACACCAAACTGGTGCCGGGCCACTGGGAAGGTGATTTGGTCATCGGCAGCGGCGGCAAGTCCGCGCTGGTGATGTTGTTGGAACGCTCCAGCCGCTACGTGTTGATCAGACGCCTGCCTGACACACACGACACCAAAACGGTGACAGAAACCATCATGGACATGGTCAAAGAACTTTCCATGCCGGGGCCTGGAAGTCGCTGACCTGGGACCAGGGTGTGGAGATGGCCCGTTACAAACAGCACTTCACTATGCCAGAAGAATTCAAGGTCTACTTCGCTGACCCGCATTCGCCGTGGCAGCGGGGCGGCAACGAAAACATCAATCGCCAGATCCGGGAATATTTCCCCAAAGGCACCGACTTCAACCAGGTCACCGATGAAGATGTCTGCAAAGTCCAAATCATGCTCAACGACCGCGCCCGACTAGTGTTGAATGGTTTCACCCCGAGTGAGAAACTACCTGAGGTATTAAATGATGCACTGACCGCTTGAAGCCGCCTCGCTAAACGAGTCACTTCAAAGGCAAAAGTTTACAAAAGCCCTACTGCCCGACGATCGCCATCGTGCCAAAGCCAGTGATCCAGGTCAGCGCCCACGGGATTAAGAACCAAATAACGCCGAACCATGGCTTCCACCGGTCGTAGCGCTTCCATTTCCGCCAAAGGATAAACATCGCCCCGAAGACACCGAGTAGGGAGAAACCGCCGGTCAAGACGGGGAAAAGGATCTCGTATTTGCGGGAGCAGATCAGGGTGCGGACTCCGGCATCGCATACCGGACCGCCGACGGACTGGGAGATGATGACCACAACAACGCCGATGAGGATGGACAGCACGCAGACGGCCACGGTGTACCAGATCGCCTGCCGCGTGGAGCGTCGATTTCGCTCTTCGCGTAGGTGCGGGTGCGCCATGTAGTCGAGGTCGGTGAGCGGTGCCTTGCGATCCGCCTCGCTCACCATGTCTAGCTCCGGGTCGATCCGGTAGCCCTTCTCGTGTGGGTCCGTCATAGTTCCAGCTTAGCCCCGTGGCCGTAGCTCGATCGAGGTAGGCTGCGCGTCGCCGGGTAGCGCGAGCACATTGCTAATCGACGCCGCCACTGTTTCTACCTGCAAGAATTTCGAGCCATCGTAGTCTCCGCCTTCACTGGCCACGATGGCTTCCTGCATCGGGGTGTCAATGCGTCCCGGGTGGATGGAGGTTACTCGCAAAGAAGGTTCTTCGGCGCGGAGAGCGTCGCACCAGGCCTTGGCAGCAAACTTCGAGGCGGCATAGGTGCCCCAGTTGGGGTTTGCTCTTAACCCTGCGCCGGAGTTGACGTAGATGATGTGGCCTCCGGCAGCTCGTAGGGCGGGCAGCAGGAGGTTGGTGAGCGAAACTGGAGCAAGCAGATTGACATCCAGGGCTTGTTGCCAATCGGAGATGTCGGTGGCAGCGACTTTCCCCAGACGGCACACGCCGGCACAGTGGACGAGCGCATCGAGGCGGTCCACGGCTGGGACGGTGCCAAGGTCCGGGAAATCTGCCTTCCACCAGTGCAGATTCTCAGCGGTGAAGGTTGCACCGGAACGGTGTTGGGCGTGGACAACGTAGCCGTCGTTAAGCAGAGCGCGAGTGACGGCTAGGCCGACGCCACTGCTAGCGCCGGTGACTACTGCAATCTTTGGATCAACTTCAGCCATGCCGCCAGTTTAGGAAACTGGGCGGATGATTACCGGAACGGGTGCATAGTGCAGCAGCTGGCTAGTCTCCGAGCCGACGAAGACGCGCTCGATGGGCCCGAGCGGGACGCTCGCGAGATAGAGCAAATCGCCCTTCTTCCACTTCACGGCATCTACGGAAGTAGACCAGTTCCGCCCCGAGCCGACCTCCGTTTCGATTTCCAAGTTGGGGAACTCGGCACCCACGATGTCATGGGCGCGATCCAGCGTGGCGTAAAGGTGTTCGCGCCATTGGACTTTGATCTCGGAATCGACGGTGACGGGCGTGATCATGGCGGCGGTGTCTTCGACTAGCTCTGGTGCGAAGGCGATCACCCGGAGGGGCACATCCCATTCGGTGGCGAGCTTCGCGGCGTGCAACAGCACTGAGTTGTTTTGTTCGCCGTCGACAAACCCGTAATTGATTCGCGTCACGCCACGCTTAGAGAGCCTCGCCGTGTGCGGAATCATGCCCAGCGGGTGGGCGGAAGAATTAAGCAGATTATCGACGGTAGTGCCAGACAGCAACCGACTCTTCGGGGCGGCGTCAGTGCCGTTCATCAAAATCAAGTCCGCCTCAAAATCGTGGGCGGCTTTCACAATCAACCCAGCTTCCGAGGTGCCGTCACGGAACTCCGAGACCTGCTCGTCCCAGTACTTTTTGTCAATCCCGGCGGCGCTCAGCGCCTTTTTTACTTCGGCCTCGCAGGCCTCGGCTTCCTTGGAATGCCATTTCTTGTACTTGCCGCCCATTTTGGATAGCGAAGTGGCTGGCCACGGCCGCACAAAGGTGCTGACCACGCGAATGCACACGTCGGTGGTGCGGGCTAGCCAGGCAGCGTATTCAATGACTGAGGTGGCGTCGGTGCCGTCCTCGGCGGTTGACGCCCCAGGGTGCCATGCTACGAGCAGCTTGAAAGGACTCGTATCTTTTTGTGGTTTCTTCGCCATTGAAAGAAGGTCTACTTTGTGCCAGAGTGCATTCGGTTAATTTTCGGTTAAAAAAGTCAACCGATTCCTGCACACATCATAACAAGGAGTTAACTTACTCAACGAATCCTTAAGTTGAGCTGCACTAGTCTTCGTTTCGGGCGTAGGTTTCTGCCATTTTGTTAATCACTGGTACTACCTGCTGCAGAAGTTCTAGTTCTTCTTTGCTTAAGTTAGTGAGCATTTCAGCGAATTGGATGTTGCGCTCGTCGCTGACTTTTTCCAGTTCGGCCCGACCTTCGTCGGTAAGCTGCACGCGGACTCCGCGACGGTCGGTTTCGTCGCGGACCCGCTCAACGAGGTTGCGTTGTTCGAGTTGGTGCAGCGTGTTGGAGGCGGTTGGCATCCGGATACCTTCTCGGCGAGCGATGTCGCTGATCCGGGCGGCCGAGCCGTCGGACAAACTGGACAAGATCGTGAGCTGCGGACCCGAGAGCGAGGAAGGCGTAGCCTTGCGGAAATAGGTCACGTAAAGCTTAGTGAGTGCCGGACGGACCGCATCAGAAACTAGCTCAGGGGTTAACTCGCTCATAGCTTTATCCAACCATATTTCCCCCACGGCAGGGTGCACCTATCCAGTGGTTACTATTCGCCGCGAATAAAGGCCTCCAGTTTTGCTCGGCCTTCATCGTCTGGCAGCTGGATCGGTGGCGACTTCATCAGGTACGTAGAGGCAGGGTGAACAGGGCCAGCAACTCCGCGATCCAAGGCAATCTTGGCGGCGCGAACTGCATCGATGATGATGCCTGCGGAGTTAGGGGAATCCCATACCTCAAGCTTGTACTCCAGGTTGAGGGGAACTTCGCCGAAGGCTTTGCCTTCCAGGCGGACGTAGGCCCACTTGCGGTCATCCAGCCACTCGACATAGTCCGAAGGGCCGATGTGGACATTGCGGTCCTCGATTTTTCCAGCCAGCGGACCGGAAAGGTTGGAGGTCACCGACTGAGTCTTGGAGACTTTCTTGGACTCTAGGCGTTCCCGCTCGAGCATGTTTTTGAAGTCCATGTTGCCACCCACGTTGAGCTGCATGGTGCGCTCCAAGCGAACGCCGCGCTCCTCAAAAAGCCGGGCCATGACGCGGTGCGTAATGGTGGCGCCAACCTGGGATTTGATGTCATCGCCGACGATCGGCAGGCCAGCTTGTTCAAACTTGGCAGCCCACTGCGGGTCGGATGCAATAAAGACAGGAAGCGCGTTCACAAACGCACAACCAGCATCGATGGCGCATTGCGCGTAGAACTTATCGGCTTCTTCGGAACCAACCGGAAGATAGGAGACCACCACGTCTACCTCCGCAGCCTTGAGCGCTGCCACCACGTCCACGGGGGCAACGTCTGATTCCTCAATGGTCTGCAGGTAGTACTTTCCTAGACCGTCGAGCGTAGGGCCCCGTTGCACCTCCACGCCAAGGTGCGGAATCTTAGCGATTTCAATCGTGCAATTGTGCCCGGACCGTAGGGCTTGGGAGAGGTCCTTGCCCACCTTTTGCGCGTCGACATCAAAGGCGGCTACAAAAGTCACGTCGCCCACGTGGTAGTCACCAAACTGCACATGCATGAGGCCAGGCACGGTCTCGCTAGCCGGGGTGTCCTTGTAAAACTCCACGCCCTCGACCAAAGACGTAGCGCAGTTGCCACAGCCGACAATAGCTACGCGAACCTGTTTATTTTCTGGCATGACTCTGCCGCCTCTCTTTATATGAGGTGTCCACTTCAAAACGAAGTGCTGTCCCGGCCTAACCTAGCCCGTGCCTCGGCCATTTATACACCTCAGCACCAGCTTTACCGATCCAGCGCCCGCCTTGATCGATTCAGCGAATCCGGCAGGACCCTGGGCGGTTGCTGCTTGTCGACGTTTCAACGCCGGTAGGCGAGCAGCACCGTGGGAAACGGGCTTCCAGAAGGGGGCGCTCTATACTTGGCACGGTGCTTGAGTTTTCAAACGTGGTAAGCCACCAGCTTGACCGCAAGCGCCTGCTCGCACAGTGGCGAATGGGCGCGATTACGCGGGACAGCGTGTGTGATGCAGATTTCCTGCTGGTCACGGCAGCGAAGTTCCACGGGGCGTTGTCCAAAAACTTGTGCCCAATCTGTGAAAGTGATGCGCTGCGTGTCGTTCTTTGGATATTTGGGGATCACCTTGGAACAATGTCAGGTACTGCACGAAATTTGGCTGAAATTGAACGCATCGCGCAACAGCGTGCTGCGTTCACAGTTCACACTGTAGAGGTGTGTCCTGACTGCAAGTGGAATCATCTACTGCAGGCAGCCACAGCCAGCTGGCAATCGTAAAGAGTCAAAGAATGGATCTGAACTAGGTGACTAGCGAATCAAAACCTAAGGTTAGACGGCGTCGGCGGAAGCACGCCAAGAAGAAGTGGTGGGCAGGCGGACTGCTGACCGCCCTGCTGGTCTTCATTGGTGTGCCCGCGCTCATCTTGGGCAGCTTGTACGCGGTGGCGGATGTGCCGGAGCCGGAGGAGCTGACAAACAATCAGATCTCCCTGATTCTGGCCTCGGATGGCCAAGAAGAGTTGGCGCGCGTGGTTCCTCCGGAAGGCAACCGTACCCAGGTGCCATTGGAGAAGATCCCGCAGCCGGTGATTCACGCGGTGCTCGCGGCGGAAGACCGCGAGTTCTACAGCAACCGTGGCTACTCTCTCACCGGCTTTGCGCGTGCGGCGCTGGGCCAGATCACTGGCAATGATTCTGCAGGTGGCGGTTCCACGATTACGCAGCAGTACGTCAAAAACACTGTCGTGGGCAATGACCACTCCTACAAGCGCAAGCTCAACGAGCTGATTTATTCAGCGAAAATGACCAAAGAGTGGTCCAAGGACGAAATTCTCTCCGCCTACCTCAACACCATTTACTTTGGGCGTAACGCTTATGGCGTAGCAGCAGCGTCACAAGCCTACTTTGGCAAACCCATCGAGCAGCTCGGACCAGCAGAAGCAGCTGTTTTGGCGGCGTCGATCCAGCGACCAAGCCAACTGGACCCGTGGAACAATCGGCAGGCGGCAGAGGATCGGTGGAACTACGTCTTGGACGGCATGGTCACCACTAAGACCCTGAGCCCCACCGAGCGTGCATCCCTGAAGTACCCGGAGACCACCGACCCGGCGAATAACCGCGCCTACACCTCCGCCACCGGCACTAATGGCCTGATCAAGAACCAAGTGATGGCGGAACTCGCAGAGCTGGGGATTACTGAGGACCAGGTCAATACTCGAGGCCTGCGCGTTACCACCACAATTGACCCAGAAGTTCAGCGCAATACTGTCGATACCGTGCACGCAGCTATGGAAGGCGAGCGGCCAAATGTTCGCACGGCAGCCGTGACCGTGGATCCAAAGACGGGTGCAGTTCGTGGCTACTACGGCGGCGAAGAAGCCAGTGGCTGGGACTATGCCAATGCTGGTGTGCAAACCGGCTCTACCTTCAAGATCTTCGGTTTTGCAGCTGCTATGCAGCAGGGCATTTCGCCGAACGCTTACTACTCGTCTGCGCCCGTCAAAACTGGCGACGCCGTAGTGGAAAACAATGAAGGCTCGGGCTGCGGCAGCTGTTCCATCTCCCAAGCCTTGAAAGAGTCCCTCAACACCAGCTTCATTCGCTTGCAAAAGGACCTTGAGCATGGTTCTCAGGACACCGCTGACATGGCGCACGCCCTCGGCGTAGCTCGCGAATTGCCGGGCATTGGCAAGACGCTGCGGGAAAACAATGCGTCGCCATACGAAGGCATCATCCTGGGTCAATACCAGTCCCGCCCGTTCGATATGGCAGTGGCGCTGGGCACCCTGGCTAACGACGGTATTTGGCACAAGCCACACTTCGTGCAGAAGGTGGAAGACGCAGATGGCCAGGTTCTCTACGAGCATCAGGCATCCGAAGGCGAGCGCCGCATCTCCAAGGCCGCGGCCAACAAGACGATTGCTGCGATGGGGCCTATTGCAGCGTGGTCCAACGGCGCGTTGGCTGGCGGGCGTCCGTCGGCAGCAAAGACCGGTACCACTCAGTTGGGTGACACCGGCCAGAACAAAGATGCCTGGATGATCGGGGCGACTCCACAGCTGGCCACCGCCGTGTGGGCCGGGACCGCGGATCACACTGCGCTCGTTAATTCCTGGGGTGGCATC
Source organism: Staphylococcus chromogenes (assembly GCA_032468405.1). Taxonomy (GTDB): domain Bacteria; phylum Actinomycetota; class Actinomycetes; order Mycobacteriales; family Mycobacteriaceae; genus Corynebacterium. The sequence goes on along the minus strand of JAUDUO010000006.1, from coordinate 15,723 downwards.
ATGTACGGTTCTGGTTTGCCAACCCAGATTTGGAAGGGCATTCAGGACAAGTCCTTGGCAAATCAGGAGTTTGAGACCTTCCCAACGGTTCAAGGGCAGGACTACAACACCAACCGTAAGCTCAGCAACCAGGCACCGGTGCCGGCTTACACCGCACCACGTCGCGGCAGCACTAGCGCTACCGAAGCGCCTACCGCAGGCAATGCTCCAGAACCAGCTCCTGCGCCAGCAGCACCTGCACCGGCGGCCCCACCTGCGCCAGCTCCCGCTCCGGCTCCCGCACCAGCTCCGCCGGTTATTCCGAACCTGAATCAGTTGCTCGGAATCTAACGGGGTAGTTCCTACCGCGCGACTAAGAAGTTGTCAGCAGCCAGTCCCAAGAGGGGCTGGCTGCTCTTTTTAGCGCTAAAGTAAGCAGGCAGTGTTGCTTGTTGTGTGGAGTTCGCGGCGGCGCACGCATCCGTCAAGAATTCGCCTATTGACCCAGAAAAAGGACATCCTGTGACTGTGAAGGAAACCGCTTACACGGCCCGGCCGATTACTGAGCAGGCGCAGAAATCGGTGGCGAATCGGGTCTGGCCGTCGCGGAGTGAACCGATCGCTAAGGGGTTCATTGAGGGGATCGGCGGCCCGCTGGGTAGGTTCGCACGCCCGGGGACGCAGAGCTGGTGGACCCCGCTGCGCGTGCTTATCGTAACATCTTTGGTGACGCTGGCCTTCGGTTTCCTGTCCAAGACTAACTGCTTGATTGGTAAGCGCGGGGACGCAGGAGTTTCGCTGGACTGGTCTGGTAACCGCCAATACGTTTCTGCCTGTTACAACGACATTGTGCCGCTGTTTGGTGCCCGCGGTCTGGACAAAGGCGTTTTCCCCTATGACTATTCCTGGGTGGAAAACGGCGTCACCCGCTATATGGAATACCCGGTACTAACGGGTATCTTCCAATGGTTGTGCGCGCTGATTGGCAACGCCATATACCCAGTGATCAACGCCATTCCAGGTTCAGCGATTCCACAGGTAACCGTGTATTTCTGGGTAACCGCCCTGGTGCTTTCCGCGTGCTGGGTGTTCACGGTCAAGATGGTGAGTGAGCTCGCCGGCAACCGCGTCTGGGACGTAGTGCTTATGGCAATTTCGCCGTTAGTAATTTCCTACGCGTTCTCTAACTGGGACATTTTGCCGATCATGTGCGCCGTGGCCGGATTGCTGGCGGCGCGCCGGGGCAAGTCGCTCGCCGCCGGGGTGTGGTTTGGTGTTGGTGCGGCCTTCAAGCTGTGGCCGATTTTCTTGCTTGGGGCGTACTTGGTGTTGGCCATTCGAGGTTGGAAATTCCGGCCATTCTTTGCCATGTTGGCGGGCGCTGTGGGGGCCTGGATGCTTAGCAACCTGCCGATCATGTTGTTGTACCCGGAGGCTTGGCGGGAGTTCTTCCACATGAACTCCACCCGCGGGGCTGAGTGGACCACGGTTTATTCCGCAGCGGTGCGCATGGGCTTTCCGCCGCTTACCGTTGCTGAGCTCAACGCGATCAGCTTGATTGGTTTCCTGGCCAGCTGCTTGGTCATCCTCCAGTTGGGCCTATCCAGCCCCCGGAACCCACGCATCGCCCAGTTGGCTTTCCTGATCGTGGCGGCGTTTTTGCTGTGGAATAAGGTGTGGTCCCCGCAGTATTCACTGTGGTTGGTCCCGCTCGCAGTGCTGGCTTTGCCCAACTGGCGCTTGCTGCTGAGTTGGATGCTCGCGGATGCCCTCCTGTGGCCGATCCTGTGCTGGCACATGATGGGCGAAGATAAGCTCGGTGCTCCGGGCGAGCTGCTGAATGTAGCGATTATGGCCCGCGATGGCACGATCATTGCCATTGCGGTGCTTATTATCATGAGCATGTTCGGAAAACACCCAGATAAGGTTGCTGATGCCCATGAGGGCCGAGACCCGCTCGCCGGGGCGTTTCGCTTGCCGACGGTCGGAACGCCGAGGGGAAGGCGTCGCAAAGCATGAGCACTCTTGAATTGATGATCATGATGGGCTCGGTGTTGATCGGCTTCTTGTGCATGATGGGCGGATTTGCTTCGTTCATGTACAAAAAGTCGCTGGCCCAGGTATGGACCCTGGTGGCTCTGGCCTTTTTCTTCCTCACACTGATCCCGGTCTGCCTGGCGATTGGCTGGGGAACTCAGTGGTTGCACTAGCCTCTTGGATTTTTGGCGAACGTGCGGTACCTTTGAAAGGTTGCTGACGCAACGACCCTCCTGCCATGCCTAAAGATGGGTGTGGCCGATTCAAAACACTAGACCATAGGAGGTGATGAGGTCCGTGCGTCAATACGAACTCATGATCATTCTCGATCCTTCCCAGGACGAGCGCACCGTAGGCCCGTCCCTAGACAAGTTCCTCGACGTTGTCCGCAAGGAGAACGGCACCGTGGAAAAGGTAAACATCTGGGGCAAGCGACGTCTCGCTTACCCAATCCAGAAGAAGGACGAAGGCATTTACGTCGTCGTCGATCTCAAGTGCGAGTCCGCAACTGTGCTCGAGCTTGACCGTCTTCTGAACCTGAACGACGACACCCTGCGTACCAAGGTGCTGCGCGTAGACGCTTAATTAGGGAGACTGGAAACAGTCCAACCTAATCACCGCAATCTAGACACAAAACGCAGAAAGGTAACAACATGGCCGGCGAAACAGTTATCACCGTGGTGGGCAACCTCGTTGCCGATCCGGAACTTCGCTTCACCCCATCGGGTGCAGCGGTTGCTAACTTCCGTATTGCCTCCACTCCCCGCACGTTCGACCGTAACTCGAACCAGTGGGTAGATGGCGAAGCCCTGTTCCTTGCCTGCAATGTGTGGCGCCAAGCAGCTGAGAACGTGGCCGAAACCCTGACCAAGGGCATGCGAGTTATCGTTCAAGGCCGGCTCAAGCAGCGCTCTTATGAAACCCGCGAGGGTGAAAAGCGCACTGTGTTTGAGCTCGAGGTAGACGAAGTGGGACCATCCCTGCGTTACGCAACCGCACAGGTCAACCGCACCACCTCCGGTGGACAGGGCGGCCAGGGCGGCTTCGGCGGTAATCAGGGCGGTTATGGTGGAAACCAAGGTGGCCAAGCTCCTGCAGCGCAGGGCGGCGGATTTGGTGGAAACAACAACTTCGGTGGCTCTAACCAGGGTGGTCAGGCACCAGCCGGTGGCAATCGCGCCCAGGCTATGCCAGACAACGATCCTTGGAATAGCGCTCCTCCTGCTGGTGGCGGATTCGGTGGCGTAGACGACGAGCCGCCATTCTGATCGGCTCGAGAAACGTCGAAACAAAAGCACTAAACCCAGATAATTTACTGAATTTTTCCACTTTCCCGCAGGCATTGCCCGCGGGTGTCACACGAAAGGCAGGGATCATGAAGCTGATCCTCACCGCCGACGTTGACAACCTCGGTGTCGCAGGCGACATCGTTGAGGTCAAGGACGGCTACGGACGTAACTTCCTGCTTCCACGCGGCAAGGCAATTGTTGCTACCCGCGGCGCAGAGAAGCAGGTTGAAGGCATCAAGCGTGCCCAGGAAGCTCGCGCTATTCGCGACATCGACCACGCACGTGAAGTTCGCTCCCAGCTCGACTCCCTCGAGGGCGTCGAGATTGCAGTTCGCACTGCAGAATCCGGCAAGCTCTTCGGTTCTGTCTCCGCACAGGACATCGTTGACGCCGTGAAGAAGGCTGGCGGCCCATCTTTGGTTAAGCACGACATTGAGCTGCCAAAGGGCCACGTAAAGGCCCTTGGTTCTTACCAGGTCAAGGTCCAGCTGCATGGCGACATCACCGGCAAGATCAACTTTAAGGTCGTTGCAGCCTAAACCTTAGGTATTTAACGCAACGGCGGCTAATTTCATAGCCCAACGACAACAGCGCACGTGTGGCCCTGGCGGTTTTCCGCTGGGGTCACACGTGTTTTTGTCGGGCTGTGGATAACTTCCCAGAATCTGGGGAAAACTTCCCTGTGCAAAACTGTCCTGAACTAGTGGATAACTGGTTTGTCAAATGCGCTGGTCACTCCGGCGTGTCACATTTCGAGAAACCTAAAAATGTGTGTTTACCTGCGTAAACGTTCGATGTTGCTAAGTCTCAGCCGCGTCTTTAGAGCTAAGAAAACTTATCCACAACCCATCCACAATCGCTCCACAAAGTTATCCACACTCTCCTGTGGATAACTCCTGTGAATCGTGCCTAGGGCACGGCGATTTCGCCTTCAGAATTGGTGAAAATACGGGCGCCAGGGGTAGCGCCCAGCCAGAGTTCAACCTCCACCCACTGCTCGCCCGAGGTAAGGCGGTAGCGGAGATGTTCATTCGTTAGGGCGAGTGTTTCGGGGCGGGCGTCGACTAGCCACGGGTGCCTGCGGCGGAATGCGATAAGGCGCTGGTGGAGCTCGAAGGTCGCATTGGGTCCACACTCGGCCGGGGAGAGTGGAAACATTGGGCGGATGGCGTCGTCACCGCCTAGACGTTCCTCTTTGCTGCCCAGCCAGCCTTGTTCGTCGCCATAGTAGATGGCGGGGATACCGGGCAGGGTCATCAGCAGCGTAAGCGCTAATGCTGCGCGCTCTGGGCCTACCTGGGTGGCGATACGCGTGACGTCATGGTTGCCGATGAATGTGTAGGGCAGGAAACTGTCAAGGAGTTGGTTGTTGCGCTGTAGGCACCAGTCCAGCTCGAAGAAGTTGTTGTCCTTGAGTGCGCTCCACGTGGCCTTCCACAGTTCGTATTGAGTTACGGAATCCATGTGGCGGGCGTGTTCGACGTAGTCTCCATGGATGACTTCACCCATGAACCAGGCCTCGGGATACTCCTGCTTGACGTTCGGGATCACGCGATCCCAGAATTGCGGGTCTACGGCGTAAGCAGCATCGAGGCGCCATCCGTCGACACCGCGCGCTAACCAAAAGCGCATGCACTTATCGACGAGTTCCGCCACGGCCGCCTTCTCTTGGTCCAAGGTTTGTAGCGAATCGTGTCCCTCAAAGACGTGATTGTGCCGGACTAGCTCAGGGTATGCGCCTGCGCCCACGTGGTTGAATACGCCATCAAGCATGATGCGGATGCCGCGCCGCTTGCACTCGGCTACCAGGTAGTCAAAGTCCTCTATTGTGCCGAGTCTGGGGTCGATGCTGAAGAAGTCTACGGTGTCGTAGCCGTGGGTGGTGGAAGTAAAGATTGGGCCCAGGGCTAAGCCATTGCAGCCAAGCTCGATCAGATAGTCCAGCCAGCTGGCTATGTGGCGCAAGCGGGGTGTGGTGGTGCGCTCGCTGTCGGAGCTTGGCCGCACGGGGGCGCCGGCAAAACCCAGTGGGTAGATGTGCCACCACATTGTATCGCGGGTCCAGGCCGGAGAAGTGCTGGTAGTCATGTGAAAATCCTTTAGTATAAGTTACTCACTAGCGTTAGTGAGAGTATTACACTAGTGCGCTATGCTGTCAACATGCCTAACGAACATCTCGTCAGCACACCGCGTCGCACTCGCCTTACCCCTGAAGCGCGCAAGCAAGCGATCCTGGACGCGGCCCAAGCACACTTTTCCGCCCAGCCGTTCCCGGCGGTCTCCGTCAGCGCTATAGCGGAAGATACCGGCGTCTCTGTGGCGCTCGTCCACAAGTACTTTCAGAGCAAAAACGGGCTATTTGCCACGGTACTGCGAACCTGGCTCTTAAGCATCGAATACCGCCAAGACCAGCAGGTAGCGGCCTTGGCCGAGGGGGCCGCAAAGCAGGATCAGGTCACCGCCTTCCTGCACGGCTACCTCCACGGGCTCGCTCAATTGCCTAGCGATACCGCACGCCACCACGTCGTGCACGGGCATGACGATGCGGATGCCAATCGCCTCCGCGCTGAATTTCGGCAGCGCGGCGTCGAAAAGCTGCAAGCGATTGTGCAACCCAACGACAGCTCGCACGATGCCTACGCACTGACCGCCGCACTCGGGGCGCTGCGTGCGGTCGCCGGGAAGTGGGCAGAACGCGGGTGCCCTGAGCAGGACTTTCACACGTGCACCGGTGTGCTTATCGACGGCCTACGTGGCAGCCTGGGAGACTGGCAGCGGTAGGACAGCTCCTCGGCGCGGGCGGGCTAGAATGAAATATCAGCCAGAAAGAACTCGGGGAATAAGGGAGCGATCACGCGCATGACTAATCCAAACGCAAGTTTTGACGACGCCCCACTTCCACCGGAGCCAGATGACTACGCGCCCTCCTACGATGACGTGGCACCGGAGTTCGGCGGTCAAAGCTACTCCGGGGATGATTTTCGGCGGGACCGCAAGGGCTATCGCGGGTCGCGGGACGTCGCGGAGCGTAAAACCTTTGGACGCCAACCGCCACATGACAATGAAGCGGAGATGGGTGTGCTCGGCGCGATGCTGGTGTCCCCTAACGCGATCGTGGATATCATTGAAAAACTGAGTCCCGATGACTTCTATCGGCCAGCGCACCAGCTGATTTATCAATCCATGTTGGATCTGTTTGCGGATGCCAAAAATATCGACCCCATTGTGGTAGCTGGGCGGTTGGACCGCAACAATGACCTCGAGCGCGTCGGCGGAGCTCCCTATCTGCACACGCTGTCTAACGTGGTGCCCACGCCAGCGAACGTGTCTTATTACGCGGACATTGTCGCAGAGAAAGCAATCCTGCGCCGTTTGGTGGATGCCGGCACACGCGTGGTGCAGCTTGGTTACGAAGGCACCGAAGGCGCAGAGATCGAGACGGTGCTCGACCTTGCCCAGCAGCAGGTGTTCGCCATTTCCCAGAAGAACACTGCGGAAGATTACGCGGTGCTCGCAGATGTCCTGGATCCGACCATGGAAGAGCTGGATCAAATTGCCTCGGTAGGTGGCTTGGCGCGCGGCATCCCAACCGGGTTCATTGACCTCGATAACCTCACCAACGGCCTGCACGGTGGCCAGATGATCATTGTCGCGGCCCGCCCTGGTGTGGGTAAGTCCACGTTGGCGCTGGATTTCATGCGTTCCTGTTCCATCAAGCATGGCAAGGCGTCGGTCATTTTCTCCTTGGAAATGTCTAAGTCTGAGATCGTTATGCGCCTACTTTCCGCAGAGACCGAAATCAAACTGTCCGATATGCGAGCCGGGCGAATGACTGACGATCAGTGGGCTAAGTTGGCGCAACGCGTCGGCGAAATCGATCAAGCTCCCCTGTTCATTGACGATTCCGCCAACCTCACCATGATGGAAATTCGCTCCAAAGCCCGCAAGCTGAAGCAAAAACACGACCTGCAGATGATTGTGGTGGACTACCTGCAGCTGATGAGCTCGGGCAAGCGGGTTGAGTCTCGCCAGCAAGAAGTTTCTGAGTTTTCGCGTCAGCTCAAGCTGCTGGCCAAGGAACTCGATGTGCCTTTGATCGCGATTTCCCAGCTGAACCGTGGGCCCGAGGCGCGTACGGATAAGCGCCCGCAGATTGCCGACCTGCGTGAATCGGGTTCCCTAGAGCAGGACGCCGACATGGTCATGCTGCTTTACCGTCCGGATTCCCAAGACAAGGACGACGAGCGCGCTGGCGAGGCCGACATCATCTTGGCCAAGCACCGTGGCGGCCCGATCGACACGATTGCTGTCGCCCACCAGCTGCACTACTCCCGTTTTGTCGACCTCGCTAGGGGATAACATGCGTCTTGCCACACTTCGTACCGCCGCTGGTACCCAGGCTATTCTCGTCGACGGACCGTCTACCGGCCGCGTTATCCCTGGGTTTGCTGACGTCGGGGCATTGCTTAACGACGCCCAGTGGTACGCCACCTGCCTCGATGTAGCGACCGAACCTTTTGAGTTTGCTCCCACTGACCTAGGCCCGGTGATCCCGCGTCCCGGAAAGATCATTTGCGTAGGCCTCAACTACGCTAAGCACATCCGGGAGATGGGGCACCCGCAGCCAGAGGTGCCGACGTTATTCGTCAAATACCCCGAAGCGCTCATCGGCCCGTATGATCGCTCCGAGGTCCCGGACTTTGCCAACAAGTGCGCCGATTTCGAAGGCGAACTTGCCGTAGTGATCGGCGCCCCAGCGCGCAATGTTGCCGCGGCGGATGCCGCCAGCGTTATTGCCGGCTACTCGATCATCAATGACTTCACCATGCGTGACTTCCAAAAGCAGACGCAACAGTGGCACCAGGGTAAATCCTTTGAAAACACCGCAGGTTTTGGCCCTTGGCTGGATACCCACTTCCAACCCGGCGGCCAGCTCACTACGCTTGTCGACGGTCACGTGATGCAACAAGATTCCACCGGGGACCTTATTTTCACCCCGGCTGACCTCATTGCCTTCATATCCCGCATCTACACTTTGCAGCCGGGTGATGTTATTGCCACCGGCACGCCGGAAGGCGTCGGGCATGCACGTAAGCCGCAGCGTTACCTCGCGGATGGAGAAGTGGTAACTGTGAGAATCGACGGACTAGGCGAAATCGCTAACCCGGTCCACTTCCTCTAACGCTTACGGCTGGTGTTTCCGAATCACGTGAGTCACCGGAAACACCGAGATCGCAATAACCAATGCGCCGAACAAGAACACTCGTGGAAATCCGAAGACTGGACCTACCAGCGACAACACAAAGGGGGCAAAGAACCCCACGTAGGTAAGGGCATAGAACACACCGATTAATGCTCCTAAATCTGCGCTGGGTGCGATGGTTTCCACCTCACGCAGGCCGGAAACCATCATGATGCCATAGCTGCAGCCCAGGTCGATCGCTCCTGGAATCATCCACGCTGGTGAGCCCGTTATTGCGATTATCCAGCCGAGCACCATGCCCATAAAGGCCATTGCTAGTCCGACTACTGCTGGCGGAACAAAACCACTGCCAAGGCGGGTGGTTAGCGGTTGGATAGCCACGCCCGAAAGCATGGTCAACGCGGCAACTGCGCCAGTATATGCCACCTTATGAGTGATGGAATGCGCGCTTAAGGTGGCTAGAGTGGCAAAAGAAGTGGTGGCGCATCCGAAGGCCCACGGTGCCCAGGCGGCAACTGACCATAAAAATCGAGCGGTGAAAGCAGCAGGCGGCAAACCGCGCCGGCGCACCCGGGTGTTCACGGCGCGGATCGTTTCGGGGGCGTTCCAGGCGAGCGCCCCAATTGCCAGCACACCCGCGAGGTGCATGAGCCAAGGTAATAACAGTGGTGCGGGGAGGAATTGCGCGATAAGGCCCGAGAGTAAGGGACCCAGCCCAAAACCTGCAGATGTTGCGACGGTGGCGCGCCGGGCTGCTATCGTCGCGGGCGCCGAAGATGCCTCGCGTAGCCACGCTGCTCCGGATGCCATCACGCATCCGACGGCGATGCCGCAAGTAAACCTCGCCAGAGCGAGGACGGTGATGTGCAGGAGGGCGTCGACAAGCGGGGCAATGGAAAAGAGGAAAGAGGCTGCCAGTGATGCTAGAAACGCGATGCGCATGAATCGGCGTCTGCCAAGGTGGTCTGAAAGTGGCCCTGCGATGAGGAGCGCTGGGATTAGACCAAGCACGTACGTGCCGAGGAGGAAGGTGACGGTCTGTTCGCTGAGTCCAGAGTGGGTGCGGTAGACCAAAAGCATGGGAGCAAATGCGTTAGCCCCGAACGCGATGATGAACATACCTAGGGCAATGGGCACCCAAGTGTTATGTGGATCACGGTCGGGGCTCATGTAATGCAGATTACATTACCTGCGTTAGCGACGGTGGGTTTTGGGGACGGCTAGTGCTTAACGGTGTACCCAGCTTCGATGACTGCTGCTTCAATTGCGTCATCGGTAAAGCCTTCACCGGTGACAACCATGCGCCCGGTCTCGAAATCTACGTCCACACCCTGGGTGCCCAGGACCTCGTTAACCTCTTCAGCGACACTTTTTGCGCAGTGCTCGCAGGTCATGCCCTCAACCTGGTAGTTCTTTTGGCTCATCGTATTCAACCCTTCCTGCGTAATCTGTGCTGTGCTGCCCGGCTAGATCGGTTGCAAACCTAGAGTTAGGTCTGGATTACCTTATTCCGTCAGCGTCTATCTGTTGTTAATTATGGACGCGGCCACAATATAAAAAAGAATTAGGTGCCCTAATTCACAGCAACAATAGGTCTCAGCTACCTGTTTGTGGGGGTCTGTCGCCTGTAGAGGAGTGACGGGCTTGGTGGAGCTAGGGAATAAGAACGGTTCGTGAAGTGTTGATAGCCTTGACGATACGAAAGCTCGAACAAACCCCAAGGAAAGGTCGCACGTCATGGCAACCGTTAATTTGTCCCAGGCCGATTTTGAATCCACCGTTAGCAACGAAGGCATCGTTTTTGTCGATTTCTGGGCAACGTGGTGTGGCCCTTGCCGCCAGTTCGCACCGATCTTTGAAAAGGTCTCGGAATCCCACCCGGATGCGACCTTCGCCAAGGTCGATACCGATGCCAACCAGGAACTTGCCGCCGCACTGGAAATTCAATCGATTCCAACGCTGATGGCGTTCCGCGACGGCATCATGGTTTTCCGCCAGCCGGGCGTGCTACCTGCCGCCGCTATGGAAGACCTTGTCTCCCAGGTCAAGGGCTTGAACATGGACGAGGTACGTACCCAGCTCGCCGCTCAGAAGGGTGACGAGGAAGCCTAAAGCTCCCCGTTATCCGTTGCTTTTCGACGCCCTACCGACTCGCCTTAATCGCGAGGGTGGGGCGTTGTCCTTTTATAAACTCCCTGCACGCTCCAGATAATCCCAGTAGAATCGGGGGCACTTAGAACCTGACTGTTATTACCTAATCGAGCTAACCGAACGAAGGATGATTTCCCATGGCTAATCCGTTGAGTAAGGGCTGGAAGTACCTGACTGCGTCGCTGGACCAAAAGATTGATGAAAACGCCGACCCTAAGGTGCAGATTCAGCAAGCCACCGAGGCGGCTAAAAAGCAGCATCAGGAAATTACGGAGCACGCGGCTGCCGTCATTGGCAATCAGCGCCAGCTAGAAATGCAGCTGGATAGGTTAGTAAAACAGCAGGCTCAGCTGCAGGACAAGGCGCGGCAGGCAATTCAGCTAGCCGATTGCGCTACTGACCCGGAGGAGCAGGCTAAATACACCCATACCGCCGAGATTTTCGCATCGCAACTGGTTGCCTGCGAGCAGCAATTGGCTGACACTAAAGCGGTGTATTCGCAAGCCCAGGCTGCGGCCGAGCAGGCGAAGAAGCAGCAGCAAGAGTCTGAACTTCGACTCAAGGAACAGCTGACGCAGATTGATGAACTGCGCGCGCAGGCGGATCAGGCCGCGATGCAAGAATCGACCGCCAAGGCGATGGACACCGTAGGCCAGTTCAAGGAGGACGATTCGGTTCCTACGTTGGATGAGGTTCGGGCCAAGATTGAGCGTCGCTACGCCAACGCGCTGGGTGCGCAGGAGCTTACGCAGAACTCCATGTCTGGCCGGATGGCTGAGATTCAATCCGCTGGGGTGGATTTCAAAGCCAACGAGCGTTTGGAACAGATCCGGGCCGAGCTGGCTTCCGGAAAACCTGCCCAGCAGGGTGAGCTGACCGAGGGCACTGACGCCGCGGATTCCAAGTAGGCATCACGCAGCAAACGAACCAAAGTCCTGGCCGGATGCTCTGCTTCCGACCAGGACTTTAAACTATTTTCTCTGTCGCTAACTGCGATTGAGATTAATGAGCACGCCCCGAATTCCGGAGTGGAAGCCGTCGCGAAGGCTTACCCGCTGTGATTCGGTCAGGGTGTATTCGTGCAGGGTCTCGCACGCAAATTGCAGTAGCGGACGATCGATCTCTGGGGGCAATCCACCACCGGAGAACAGGTGGGCGTTATCGCGCTGCTCGTTGGAGGCGGCGTTGTCATACCACCACGAAGCGTACTGTTGCCCGACGTCAAACGGGGTTTGGAAGCCGGCGGAGGCCCACACCTCGTTGGGAAGCGGGACATATCGGGAGCGAAGTTTGCGGCGGGGCGCCATCATGGATGGGCTAGGCGCGGGGCGAGGATTGTTGGATTCTTGTTCAGTTTCCTTGAGCTTGTCTCGCATTTCCTCTTCGAGCTCGGATTTGGCTTCGGCTTGTTGTGCCAGTAGTGCCGGAGACGGCGCGCTGACCGCTGCTGGCTTAGGTGCCTCCACGTTTGCAGGGGCGGTTTCCTCGGCCGGGGTAGGCATCTCTGCTTGTTCCACTTCGCTGAGCTGCGTGGAAGATTGCTGCTCAGGAGCTGGTTCACCGGGCCGGGTTGGGAAGTGTGGCTCCGCGTCGTCGAAGCAAGTTGTGCCGTCATCATCGATCGGTTCGGCATCCCCGATCGGCTTGGAGCGCACGACTGGAGGAAGTGGGCCTTCCAGTACCTGAAGCTGCATGCAATCTGCGAAGTCTTCCCGAGGGTCCAGGATCGTGGTGGAGTCGCAGGCGTGACGCAAGGCGGAGGACATGGAATCCCAGCCGAATCCGTACAGGTGTACGCGCACACCTGCGTTGACTGCTTCTTGGACGCCGGGGATCATGTCAGCATCGCCACTGACCAGCACGATGTCGGAGCAGGTGCCGCGCATTCCCGCAAGAACGAGGTCTGCGACCAGGCGGGTGTCTACGGCTTTTTGGGTGCGACGCTCGCCCCATTCGATCAGTTGACCTGCGCGAAGCTGGACGCCATCGCAGGTGCGCAGTGCCCGTTGGTAGCGGTGCGGACCGGTGTCTGGGATGCCGTCGTACCAGAATTGCCGGTGGATAGGTTGGCCGATTTGATCCTTGATCATATTCCCAAGGACAGCGACGACCTCGGGAAGGTCAATTTCTAATTGGGCACGTGCTCCGGTTTCCCAAGAGTTGTAAAAGCTAGCGAGTAAATATGACGTGTCCACAAACACTTGTGTGCGTTCAAGCATGGCTCCTAATTTCCGTTCATTCAATGTAGCTAAGTTTTGTTAGTTTCCAGCATGCCTTAAAACGATCGGGAACGTGTAAAAGTTCCGGAGGTGAGGGTGGGTTAGCTGCTGGGATGGGGCTGATTTTGTCGCATCTACCAGGAGTTTGTGACTGGAGTGAAAAATCTCAAATTTGGGTGCGAACTTGCAGGTTGTTGGAATCTGTTGCCAAGGGGTGGGGTGATGTTATATGGTTAGTTACATAAGTAACCAACCAACTAGCAAGGAGGGGCTGTGGACGAATCGACCGCGCCACTCTTCCGGCAGATCGCTGACCTCATCGAGGACTCCATCATGGATGGTTCCTTGCAGGTTGGCGATCGAGCGCCATCCACCAACGAGCTCGCCTCGTTTCACCGCATCAACCCCGCAACCGCACGCAAAGGGCTTTCGCTCCTGGTGGATTCTGGGGTTCTTGAGAAAAGAAGGGGAATCGGAATGTTTGTCACGGCTGAAGCCTGCGATGTGATTCGAGCCAGACGTCGAGAAGCCTTCCCGGCTGCCTACCTGGCCCCGCTTATCGACGAAGCGGTGAAACTCGACATGTCCCGCAGTGACCTTCACGAACTCATCGATCGCGTCGCGGAATCCCGCGGCCTTTACAAGGAGCAGTAATGATCAGTGTCCGCAATCTTTCCGTCTCTTACTCTGAGCCAGTCCTGCGTGACCTGTCTTTAGACCTTGAGCCCGATCTCATTCACGGCTTGATCGGCCCAAACGGTGCGGGAAAGACCACTCTTATGCGCGTGCTGGCTGGTCAGCAGCCCTACACAGGCACCGTTGACGCTTGGGGAGAAAACCCCTGGGACAACGAAAAGGTTATGTCGCGCACGATTCTGGCCGGGGCAGACATGACGTTGATGCACCGCTGGTCTGCGAAACGACTCTTCGGGCTCGGTGCCCAACGCTGGCCGAACTTCGATGAAGCTCGCGCCCACGAGCTGGCGCAACGGTTTGGAGTTCCGGAAAAGAAGGCCAACACCCAGCTATCGCTCGGCCAAAAATCTGCGATGCTGTTGTGCTTTGGGCTCGCCGCCCGCTGCGAACTCACCCTGCTCGATGAACCCTACCTGGGTATCGACGCTGAGCGGCGCGAGCTGCTCTACCAGACCATTCTTGAAGAGCAAGAGCGCGTACCTCGCACCATCCTGCTCTCCACGCACCACATCAACGAATCCGCCCGCGTTCTCGACACCGTGCATCTGCTTTACGACGGCCGCATCGCGCTTTCCGAAAGCGCCCCGGATCTGCAATCGCGGGTGGTGGCCCTTACTGGTCCTACTGCACTGCTTGAACGCTTGGGTGCAGGCGTGCTCACGCGGGCCGATTCTGCTGGTCAGAGCCGCGTGATTGTAGATTCCGAAGTGCTGGGCGAGATTCCTGCCGGGTTCCGCGTGGAACAGGTGGATGTCGAACAGGCTGTATTGGCGTTGGCACCGCACATCGCGGGCGATGCAGATGGAGGTGCTAAGTGACTTCTTGGAAAATGCGCTTGGTATTAATGTTCGAGCCGTGGTTCCTGCCACTGCAGCTCGTGTGCATCGTCTATTCGGCAATGTATGGCGATGAGGACATGTTCTCCCGTTTCATGGCGATGTTTTGGTACTTCATGTTGCCACTGCTCGCCGGCACGCAGACCGTAAAGTATGCCACCCTCAATCAGCCGCGAAGCATATGGCGCCGTGACTTCATGATTGCCAATTCTGTATTCTTTGCGATCATGGCGGCGGTGGGCCTTTGGCGTAACCCTGATCGGATCATGTTGCTGCTTGGCATTTACTGTATTGGTTGGGCGTGTAGCTACCTGTTGCATCGCAAGTCCTATGGTCAGTCGAAAAAATGGGTCATAGGTGGCGCAGATTCTCGGAGGCCAACCACCCCTGCGTGGTGCCACTCGGTCTTGGTTCCGATGCTCACCCCATGGCTCATCGTCATCGCGATACTACTAGCCCTGACCTGTTTTATTGCCACCCGGGGCATCCCGGCCAATGAACTTGCCCCTTTCGTAGGCGGGGCGAGTGTCACAGGATTCGTGGGGCCATTGGCCACCCAAGCTTCCTTCCGAGGTTGGACTGCGCTGAATCGCCCGCGCAGCCAATGGATCAAGTTGAGCTGGCTTTCCGACTTCCTCGTGGTAGCTCTCCTTGGTGTGGCCGGTGCCTTGATCGCTGCGTTGTTTCCCGGTGAGGTCACATGCCTGCAAGCTGTCACTATCGTTGCCTGCAGTGGAATGATTCTGGCAGCGGTAGGAAACACGTCCCTATTCCTGGCAAAGATGTGGCTGGTAAGCGCGGTAGTAGGCGCATTGTCCGGTGGCGTAATTCTGTTCGCCGTGATGTTTTCTATGTTTTGGGAACAACGCCTGGTAGCCCTGTTGATGGCCACGACAGCTATTGCTATCAGCCTTTTCTTCGAAGTAGTGCTTCGGCCGTGGGTGGTGCGCAAATTCGACATCAACCGCTCACCATTCCAGGCGGAAAAATAGCTTCCTACCTGGGTGTTTGTGTTTGTGTGGTGGGGTGTGTAACTTTATGTGGGTCAGCGCAACCGACAACGCCCCGCTTTGTGAGTGTGTGGCGGTAGGAAAACGAGTCGCTGGCTCATCATTTACTACTGTTTCGCTGGTTCCTGTGTGGGGCTGGTTGGGATGGTGTGTGCATGTTGTTTGAGAACTCAATAGCGTATCAAGTACTTATTTTTGCATTTGCCCTGTTTTTGTGGGGTGGGTGTGGTTTTTTATGGTTGTGTGTTGGTGCCGGCAGGCCAGGAGTGGTCTGTGTAAGCATTAGTACTCAATTTTTTGTGG
>JAUDUO010000005.1:0-249413 GCA_032468405.1 Staphylococcus chromogenes | reverse complement strand
ACAGCGGTATTCGCCGGTGCAGATTTCGAATCGGTTGCGTCTGGACTTCCCTGACGATGACACTATGAGGGTGTGTCCTGAAACTATTTACATGTCGTTGTTCTTCCAAGCTAAAGGGGAGCTGAAGAAAGAAATCGCCGCGTGCCTGCGCCAAGGCCGCGCCGTTCGCAAGCCTCGCAATCAGCGCATTCCACGTCAACGGTTTAGCGATCCCATGGTGATGATTTCCGAGCGGCCTGCAACGGTCGATGATCGCGCTGTCCCTGGACATTGGGAAGGCGACCTCATCCTGGGCAAAGGAAACAAGTCAGCAATCGGCACCCTTGTAGAACGCAGCACCAGGTACGTGATGTTGCTTCACCTGCCCAACGGTCACGGTGCTGTGGAAGTACGCAACGCGCTCGTCGACGCTATCCAACAGCTGCCGACGCACCTGCGTGGCTCGTTGACGTGGGATCAGGGAAGTGAAATGGCTGGCCATAAATCTTTCACCATTGTCACAGATTGTCCGGTGTACTTTTGCGACCCCTCATCACCCTGGCAGCGAGGAAGCAACGAAAACACCAACGGGCTGCTGCGCCAGTATTTCCCCAAAGGCACCGACCTATCGGTCCATACCAAAGAAGACCTCGAGTTCGTAGCCATGCAACTCAACGACAGACCACGCGCAACCCTCGGATTCGCCAAACCAGCCGAAAAAATGGCTGAACTGCTAGGCTGTGCCAACGAAAACTAGAACCGTGTTTCCACGACCACTAGAATCCGCCAAAGAAGAAGAAATAGGAAAACCCCCTGCTATCTCGTACATAGCAGGGGCAATCCCCCCACAACTATACCTACAAAGGACGCCACATGAAAACCACCATGACACTCGCCTTCGCGGGAATGTTCGCAGCCTTCATCCTCACATCCCCCCTCATCCCCAACTGGGTACTCATCTTCCCCGCAACCCTCACCGCCTCCGAGATCATCCTCCAAGCTAGGGGGGAACGGCGATGACCACAGCCCTAGACCACCTCGATCTAGCCGACGGCAGGACACTCTGGACCGTGAGCGCGGTGTGTGCACACCTTGGCATCGGCAAGGCCACATTCACGAGCTACGTTTCCAAAGGCTTCGCGCCGGCCCCCGCGTGCACTGTGGAGCGGACGCGCCTATGGGACGCGGAGGAGGTCAAGACCTGGCACGCGGGACGCCCCGGCTCCCCGGTGAAGAACGCCCCACGCGCACGCGGTTAAGCCACCAGCGTGTAGATGGATTCCAGGCCTGGTCCTGGTCGCCAGTAGTCCGTTGAGGTGTGATCCTGTGCTAGCTCGTATAGCACGCCCTCGTAGGTGACGAACTGGCCTTTCTTGAGTACCAGCCCGGTTTTCCACGTGAACGGATGCTCAAGAGAACCGTCCTTAACCGTCACAGCCGATTGATTCACCAGAGCAGTCACATCGTGCCACACGTTTTCGTACACACCTGCCGCACCAGGTACCCAACCATTTAGACGATCCTTGACCTCATTAAGCCATGCCCTCCCACCGTTTTGGACGACATCGCCGTATCGATACATCTTGGTCTGATCCGTGCCCGGATCCTCGAATACCGGCAGCTCGTCTATGCCCAGTTCTTTTGCCGCATCAAGAGTAACCGCTTGCGGGCGAACTAGTACGCCACGATCCTGCAGGGACACAACAGCTTCCGCGATCTTGGCTTCTTCCTGATTGAGTTCAGCGCGTCGGCGACGCTCCGCCAGGATTGCATCTTGCTTTTCAATGATGACCTCATAGAGTTCATCAAGTTCGGCGGAGGTTAATGTGGTGAGATCCGCTGTAATTTCAACCATTGTTTTCTCCTAGTCTCTAAGTACAAGTACCAAAACCTTGTACACGCCTACCCCGGAAGCACTTGGTGTGTAATTCCAAGGCCCTCGGCTGTCTACTCCCATTACGTGGGGCATGAAGTGGGAACCCTTTTCATTGCCCCATGAGTCGATATTCTGGAAGAAAATCGTGGCGGTCCCTGTCCATGTGCCTAGCCACGTGAATTGAATTCCGCGATCCGAATCACGTGGAATGATCCGAACCAATGGTGTGCCGTCGTTCGCGGTCAGCTCCAGTCCATTGATCCAATTAGCTAGCGTTGCCGTCTTCAACTCGGGGCGGGCTTTAATCGCTAGATTTTGAAGGCGGTCGATTTCCGCTTGTGGCACCTGGTACGGGCGCATTTGCATGTCGGCGATCCACAACGGCGTTGTCGGGGTTGGTGAGCTCGACGGGTGATTGCCGTAAATACGGGAAATGCGGATGAACCGGACACCAGGATTGAGCCGCAGGCGGGTACCGATAGGCTCCCAAGCGTCCGTAGCTTTGATTTTGTATCCGGCCACGGGATACGCGGTTCCGGTATTTCCGCCGTTTGTATCGATATCACCTGATGCGAAAGCGAGGTTTCCGTCTTGGTCGCGCAGCTCTACATAAACAACTGCACCGGCTTGCCCTTTCACCCATAGGGTGAACTCGTACTCGATGGTCTGGTCCACGGCCACCATATTCGTTTGGGCCACATTCTTGGTAGTCGTGTAAATGCCCGCCCAGAGGCCCGTTGCGGCACCAATTGAGATGATTTCTGCCCCCGTTGTCACCGGCTGCGGCCCATGCTGGGGTTTGTGATCCAGGCACAAGCGGTAGCAGGCGGTTGCCGATCTGAGTGAATACCTCGGCCTTGATTTCCTTAGCGGTCAGTGTGTCGGTGGCGATCTGGCTAGCGGTGATCGTGCCAGAGGTGATCTTGGTGCCATGAATCGACCCCGCTTGGATACGTGCAGCGCCAATGTAGCCGGATCTGATCTTTCCCGCGTCAAGGCTGCCGATCTTCGCGTTCGTGATCTGCCCGTCACCGATGTTCGCGTTTTTGATCTCACCCAGCCCAATCGCGGCCGATTTGATCACACCAGTCCCGAAGGTGAACTTGTCCGCGGTGATGTCGATAGCCCCGATGTGCTCGCCGCTGATCTGCCCGAACGCGATCTTCTCCGCTGTCACGGCCTTAGCGTCCAGCTTTGCGGTGCTTACCGCGTTGGCCACGAGCTGGTCGGTACCGATCTGCCCAGCCTGAATGTGGCTGGCAAGGATGGAGCCGTCGACGATCAAGGATGTGTCGGTGGCTTCGCAGAGTTGCGGGGGTGTCCACAGTGTAGGTGCCGGTGTTCATTTTGAACCAGTATCTAGGCATAGCAGTGGTCGCCCCTGCGGGAACCTTGACATGCGCGTGGACGCGAGTTGGGGTATTAGCGTTGATCGCGTTAGGCCAATACTGGCCGATCATCGACTTATATCCCATGTTCGCGTCGTAGAAGTAGATTCCGCACCACACGCCACCTGCCGGGGGAGCCGTCGGTGAGGTGACAGTCATGGACACACACAGGGTCTGCCCCTGGGTGACCTCCTGGGTTTGTTCCTGGGCTGCTGGCGTCTGCTCGGTGGTGTCCACTGTTATCTCCCTCGCTGCTCGTCAAAGGTGTTGGGTGCCCCGGTGGGCGAGCAGTGGATGGTTCCCGCCGGGGCGAGAGCAGTATGCGTGGGGAGGGGTGGCGGTCAGTTGAGCGCGGCAAAAAGAAAACCCGCCACAATGGGCGGGTGAATCGAATAGGAGATTGCCTAAGCAGCGGGAAGGGTAGCTAATGCCTCACGCAAATAGGCACCGTCTTTACTGCTGGCGGGGAACCAATCTTCTACACCTTGCGCAACACATGCGGGGTACGGGAGGTTCGTTTGCTTTAGTCAAGCTACGGCACCTTCAAGCGCAAACTCCTCGTGTCCCTGATCTAAGTCATGTAGCACCCCTATGGCTCGGAGATCGGTCTCTTTGTCTACAGGGGTGGAGTTCATGAGGTGAAGTAATTCCGCATACTCCGGGTAATCTTCGAGTGCTTCCAGAAACATTGTCTGCATTGAGTCGAAAACCATCACTTCACCTCCTCCCATTTACTTTTATCGAATGTGGTCACTTTTGAGTATCGTCCGCTACGCCTGCATTTTACTACGCCCTCACCTGCTAGAGGATGGAAAGTGGAGATTTTCACTGCACCATCGTCAACGAGGTGGTAGACAGCCTGGTATGTCACTTCTTTATGTTCTCCTACTATCGACACCTTTGTTTTGCCAACGCCGACCGTCTCCGCTCTGAAGTGCGTTGGGTGCTCAAAAACATGTTTGGCCGCCGCCTCGATTTCCTTTGGCTTCATGCCTTGAGGAAACCATGTCTTGGTCGAGGTCTTGGGGACCATTCCGAACACGTGACCATCTCCCAGGTATTTCCCGTGTACCCCAACTTCTGTGATTTTCTTCGCCGGGGTATCGCGTAGCCCGAACAGAATGTGCTCCATGAAGCCCTCCGTGTCCACAGTCATACCGGATAGGTCAACCCCGGCGATTGTGAAACCCTTCGGGGTGTGTCCACCGAAGTCAGGGAAACGGGCTTCTCCGATGTATTGCTTCATTTTCTCGGGGCTACGTTGATACGAGCGCCACTTCTTATCGAATTGCTGGGCTTGGGTGATTCGCTCCGCGTCGGCATCTTTCACCTCGATACGTAGCTTTTCCCGGTCGTATCGGCGTGAGAGGAATGAATGCGCGGAAACATGACGGCGCTGCTCCTGCTGCCACATACCCACCCGCGCGCGGGCGTATCGCTTCTCCTGATCGGTGAGGGCGACGGCTTCGCGGAGTTTCCACCGGCGAATATGCCGCTCGATCTTGCGCTGGCGTTGTAGGGCCTCATATTCGGCGGGGTCCTGTTCCCCTACCGTTGGGCCTGTGAAGTCTCGAGACATCGTTCCTATTCGATGTCTCGGGGCTTCTTTCTTTTTTCAGGGTTCGTTTTTGGGTGGTTGTTTGAGTAGGTTGCGGTGGTAGCTGCGTCCTTTTTCGAGTAGGTACTTGCCGAGGATTTCTGCGGTTTCAGGGTTCACTGCGGTGATGTCGTTGTTGAGGCAGATGAGGATGATGGGCAGTCCGGCGTAGCGGGTTCCGATGTAGAGTTTTTTGAATTCTCCTGCCCAGCGCAGTGATACTTTGCCGGCGCTGTCGACGATGTCGTGGCGTAGCCGGTTATCGTCTCCTAGGGGAAGTCCTGCGGGTTGGGCTTTGGGCAGTGCTGTGTAGGCGGTGTGTGGGGTGATTCTGTCTAATGCTCGATGGGGTCGTTGATTGTTGTAGTAGTCGATGATTTCACTCAATTGCTTGTTGAATTCGCCGATGTTGCGTGGGGTTTTTCTGCAGGCGAGGGCTTGTTGCAATGTTTGGTGGAAACGTTCGACTTTGCCTTGGGTTTGGGGGTGGTAGGGTGTGCCGTTCTTTTGGGTGATACCCATGTTGAGCAGGAGTTGTTCGAATCCGTTTCGTGTGTCGGCTTTTCTGTAGAGCTTGGTGGTGAATACGGATCCGTTGTCGGTGAGGGTGGATGCGGGGAAGCCGTATGTGTTTCCTGCTTGGATAAATGTGTTGATGACGTTTGCCCCGGTTTCGTAGTCGAAGGCTTCGCATGCAACGACGTATCGGGACTGGTCGTCCAGGATGGTCAGGATGGGTACGCGGCGTCCGTTTGTTAAGGTCCAGTGGCTGTAGTCGAGTTGCCATGTTTCGTTGGGTTGGCAGGCTTCGAATCGTTTCCATGAGCTGCGGGGACGCTTTTGTGGTTGTGGTGTGACGTGGCCGTGTTTGGTGAGAATGCGGTGGATGGTTGATACAGCAGATGGGTTCAGCCCTTCTTGTTCAAGGTGCCATTTGATGGTGTGTGCGCCGGCATCGGTGCCTCGTGTGGTTAATTCGTGGCGGAGGGTGAGGATGCGGTCAACGATGTTGGGGTCGGTTGACCTGGGGTTTGTGTGTGGGCGGCGGGATTGGGGCTCGAGTGCTTGGTATCCGCCGTCGTTGAATCGTTTGAGTAATTCTCTGATCCACCTGGTACTGACATTAAATAGAGCGGCTGCTTCGGTTTGGCTCATCCCGGTGGTGAGGATGGTGTCGATGATGACTTTGTTCGACGTTGGTTTCTTCGCCATGGTTGGCTCGCTAAGACCGGAAGTATGTCTGGAGACATCTGGCGCGGCGATGCTGAGTCAAAAACTTTGACTGGTGGTGCGGCCTGTGGACAACAGGAACGATGTTGTTGCACATCAGTGGGGCGGATTGCGGAAGGATGTCGTGAGACATACCGGAACTATGTCACGGAACCAGACACCGTCATTCCCTCCAGTTTTTGCCTGCTGTTTGAGCTTTTCGACGCTCAAGTGGTGGGCATTTTTGCTTTATTCGACATTTTGTCAGCCGTTGGCTGAGCGGCTTAAGCTTCGATCAACGATTGCTTTTGTGTGTGAAGGCTTGTCGGCGAGGCATGGAATGCTAAATAAAAAGTGCTATGACATGCTGTTTTGCATAAATCACGCAAGTGTATGTAAAGTACTCTCTCGTACCGCAGAACAGCGGAACAACAAATAACGGGGCGTGGCGCAGCTTGGTAGCGCATCTGCTTTGGGAGCAGAGGGTCGCAGGTTCAAATCCTGTCGCCCCGACAATCGTGAGGTACCTTCAATGGAGGTACCTCACTTTTTGTATTGTGGATAAAAAGTAGTCCGATCTAGGGGAGTTCTAAAGGCACCTAGTGAGCGGGCTCGGTAAACCGCACAGGTAATGTGTTCGCTAAAGAAATCCGCTTAACCTTCAACCCCAGGAGAATTGCTCGTGAAGAGTTCCGTAGAAAAGCTGAATGACACTCGCGTCAAGATCACCGTCGAGGTTCCTTTTGAGGAACTGAAGCCTGAATTCGATCAGGCCTACCAGGCGCTGTCTCAGCAGGTTTCCATCCCGGGTTTCCGTAAGGGCAAGGCTCCACGCCAGCTGCTCGAAGCTCGTATCGGCCGCGGTGCAGTGCTCGAGCAGGTCGTTAACGATATGCTTCCTTCTCGTTACTCTCAGGCAGTTGATGAGCATGGCTTGAAGGTCATTGGCCAGCCAGTCATCGACATCACCAAGCTGGAGGACGGCGAAGTTGTCGAGTTCACCGCTGACGTTGATGTTCGTCCAGAAATCACCGTTCCTGACTTCTCCAAGATCGCCGTTGAGGTTCCTGCCCTGACCACCGGTGAAGATGCCATTGACCACGAGCTGGATCACCTGCGCGAGCGCTTTGGCACTCTAAAGGACCACAACCACAAGCTGAAGAAGGGTGAGTTCGTCACCCTTAACATCAAGGCAACCGACGCTGAGGGCAAGGAACTCGAAGATCTCGGCACCGAGGGCCTGAACCACCAGATCGGCAACAACGAGATCATCGAGGGCTTGGATGCAGCTCTGCTCGGCGCGAAGAATGGCGAGACCGTAGAGTTTGAAACCACCCTGCCTACCGGCGAAAAGGGCAATATCTCCGCAGAGATCACCGCTACCAAGCTGCGTGAGCTGCCAGAAGCTGACGATGAGTTCGCACAGATGGCCTCCGAGTTTGACACCATCGAGGAGCTCCGTGAGTCCCTCGCTAAGGACGTTGAGGAAAACGCAAAGGCACAGCAGGCTTCCGCCATTCGCGACGCCGTGCTGAAGGAAGCTCTCGCGCAATCGGAGTTTGCCCTGCCTCAGAGCATCGTTGATGAGCAGGTTGAGGGCCAGCTGCAGCAGCTCCTGGGCCAGTTCGGTGGCGATGAGAAGATCTTCGACTCCCTGCTTCAAGCACAGGGAACGTCTCGTGAGGAATTCGACAAGGACTCCCGCAAGAACGCTGAGGAAGCTGTCCGCACCCAGCTGTTCCTGGATGTCCTCGCTGAGCAAGAAAAGCCAGAGGTTTCCCAGCAGGAACTGTCTGATCACATCCTGTTTACCGCTCAGTCCTACGGCATGGATCCGAACCAGTTCGTGCAGCAGCTGAGCCAGTCCGGCCAGATCGCTAACCTGTGGGCAGATGTGCGCCGCGGCAAGGCTCTTGCTGCAGCAATCTGCAAGACCTCTGTCAAGGACTCCGAGGGCAACACCGTTGATGCCTCCGAGTACTTTGGCATCGAGGAAGAGGCTGCGGAGACCGACGCAGAGTAATTCCACGAGTGCTCGCTGAAGCGGCGCCACCACTTTTCAGTGGGGCGTCGCTTTTGCCGTCTATTTATTGCTTGACGACGGAGCGCCAGTTGTCGGAAATCCCCGGGAATTCCAACTCGAGCTGGGTAATCATGCCCGCGATCGCTGAGCTAATGACCGGGCCAGCGATTTCTCGGCGTTTATCCACCGACAGGGCGCTCAAGGGGCCGTTCGCGCAGTTCTTAGCCAAACCGTGCGCCACCATCCACAAATTCATGGTCTGCTCGAACAGCGGCCACGACGCGCGCGGTCCACCGCCAGTGGCGATACTCGCCCGAACCAGGTCTTGAAGCATGGAAAAGGACGCGCCCATCTCGAAGTTCTCATCCTCTTTGTCAAAAGAACTGGGGACGATGGATCGCGAAGACACCCAGATATGCACATCAAATGCCAGCGGGTCTTTCATCGCCACGTCCACGTAGGTGAACCCGGCCGCCTTCGTGAGATTTACTGGGTGAGATGGTTGCGGCATGAGCGACATGCTCGCTTGCATGAGCTGCGCTGTGGCAACGTCCAAGGATTCTTCGATCTGCCTGATCAGTGGCTTGGCAGGGTCGAGAACTTGCACGGCGTCGCTTCGCGAAACATGAGTGCGGCTCAGCGCTTGCTCTAGATTAACTTCTTCAACCCATTCTTTACCGATGTATTCGATGGCACCGCGTATGATCGTCGCAAAGCGATCTTCCGGGGTGTCGGAGATGAGCTGTGAGGCTAAGGGGATCGGGATCACCGCTGAGATAGGGTCGAGGAATTCATTCGGCGCAATGTCAAGGTAAGTGCCGTGGTGCCGTCCCGGCTCGGTGGAAGTGACGACGTGCGACACCACAGCGCGCATCAACTGAGTGCGCGCCGAACCATTGAGATGCCGGGTAACGCCGAAGGTACATAGGTGCAGCATGCCGATGATGCCAGAGTGAATCGTCAAGGCATATGAAAACCACGCTTGCACCCATTCAGGGGAATCGCTGATCAAGCCGTGCGTTTTCATATCGCGGCGCACAGCCTCGAGTAGCAACTCGAAGCATGGATCGGGATTCAGCGTACGGAGGTCGCAATCGACGGACTCGGGTGGCTCGCTGGCGTTGAACAGTGCGAAGTAGGCGCTGAAAAGATCAGGAGAGCTGGTAGCAAAACTCAAGAAACCTTCGGCGATTGCCCGGATCGTCGCACCGAATTCCGCAGGATCCGGCACAGCGGCCAGAGCCGGCTGCACGTGCGCGTCGAATACAGCTCTGATTTGGTCTTGCAACGCCACGGTAAATTCATCGGCGCTGGGGAAAAGCGAATGAGCTACGGTCAGGGAAACCTCTGCTGCTTCCGCTGCGTTCGCTAGTGTATTTGAACGCCCAAAGGGGCCAAAGGCCAGCCTTAAGCCCGCGTCGATGAGCTGTTGACGCTCATCCGTGGATGTCGGCGGAAACGTAAAAGATGGCACATATACAGCTTAACTGCTCGTTGTGTAGGAACATTGTGTAATTGCGACATTTTTGTCCACCATCCGATTATTCGACTGCAGGATCGTGGGCTATCCGACGGCAACGCTCTAAGCGAACATGGGCATTTTTCCGGGGCGGAGTGCGTTACATTGGGTGAATCAGCATTCAACGATTAGTAGGGTAGGAATACATGACCTCTCCAAACGGAATGAACTTAAGCGACTCCGTCTATGAGCGCCTGCTTCGCGAGCGCATTATTTTCCTGGGCACCCAGGTTGATGATGACATCGCCAATAAGCTTTGCGCGCAGATCCTCCTGCTGTCCGCGGAAGATCCAACCCGCGATATCGCGCTGTACATTAACTCCCCAGGCGGTTCTGTCACCGCTGGTATGGCGATTTATGACACGATGAAGTACTCGCCGTGCGATATCGCCACCTACGGCATGGGACTTGCTGCTTCTATGGGCCAGTTCCTGCTGTCAGCTGGCACCAAGGGCAAGCGTTACGCGTTGCCACATGCTCGCATCATGATGCACCAGCCTTCCGCAGGCGTTGGCGGAACCGCATCTGACATTGCAATTCAGGCAGAGCAGTTCGCGCACACCAAACGTGAAATGGCGGAACTGATTGCCGAGCATACCGGCCAGACCTTCGAACAGATCACCAAGGATTCCGACCGTGACCGCTGGTTTACTGCGCAGCAGGCCAAGGAATACGGGTTCGTGGACCACGTCATTGAGCACGCCAAGCACGGCGAAATTACCAACAACTAAGGAAGGGCCTAACTCATCATGCAGATGCCAACTTCTCGCTACGTCCTGCCTCAGTTTGTAGAACAGTCCGCCTACGGCACCAAGACCACCGATCCATACAACAAGCTGTTTGAAGAGCGCATTATCTTCTTGGCCAACCAGGTCGACGATGTCACTGCCAACGACATCATGGCGCAGCTACTTGTCCTTGAGGGCATGGATCCTGATCGCGACATCACTATGTACATCAACTCCCCAGGTGGCTCGTTCACTTCGTTGATGGCGATTTACGACACGATGCAGTATGTCCGCCCAGACGTGCAGACTGTGTGCCTTGGTCAGGCTGCTTCCGCTGCAGCTGTGCTTTTGGCCGCTGGTGCCCCAGGTAAGCGTGCCGCGCTGCCCAACGCTCGTGTGCTGATCCACCAGCCAGCTACCGGTGGTGTTCAGGGCCAGGTGTCTGACTTGGAGATCCAGGCCAAGGAAATCGAGCGCATGCGCACTCTCATGGAAACCACACTGGCGCACCACACCGGCAAGTCTGCGGAGCAGATCCGCATTGATACGGACCGCGATAAGATCCTGACCGCCGCTGAAGCCGTGGAATACGGCATCATTGATCAGGTCTTTGATTACCGCAAACTGAACGGCTAAGCCGAATTCGTTTTGTGCCTTTGAGATGGCCCAGTACAAGGAATTCTGGGTCATTTCAAAGGCATTTCGTGTAATCAGAGCTAACCCAGGAACTCCGAGAGTCGACGGTTAAAGTCCGTAGCACGCTCCACATTGAGCAGATGAGCGGCAGGATTCAGTTCCTCATACTGAGCCTCAGGAATAAGTTCTGCCAATTCCCGAACCACGTCCGGAGTTGTGGAAGTGTCCTGCGTGCCGGCAACTACTAGTGCTGGTACCTGGAGGTTTGGCAGCTCGCTGCGAGAATCAAACGTTGCGAGGGCTTCGCAAGCAATGGCATAGCCCTCGGGCTCGGTTTTTGCGACCATTTGTCGCCAATATTCCAATGATGCCGGGTGAGTTTCCCGCCAGGTAGGGGAAAACCAACGCTCAAGAGTTCCGCGCGATAGGTCATCCAGCTTTCCGGCTCGCACATCAGCGGCTTTCTGTAGCCAATCCTTTGGTTCCCCGAAGACCGCTGCGGTGGAAACTAAAGCCAAGCGTCGCACCCGCTCTGGGTGATCCAACGCGATGCGCTGGGCGATAGCGCCACCAAGTGATAAACCAACTAGGTCAAAAATGCCCTCCGGTGCAACCTTGACGATTGTCTCGGCGAAATCCCTTAAAGTTTGTGAGCCTGAGGGAACTTCAGAGTTGCCGTGACCTGGCAAATCGATGGCCATGACCGGCCTCGTGGCGGAGAAATAATCTAGCTGCGGAAGCCACATTTTCACGCTCGAGCCAAGCGAGCCGACGAAGACAAGCGGGATGCCATCTGTTGGGCCAAATGTGACAGTGTGCAGGCGAGTCATCGGATGTGAGCCTTTCAAAGAGATGGGAATTTTGCCACCCAGGATAGCGTCGGAATGGGCGATGCAGGCCGGGGCGTCGATAAGCAATGCTCTCGGCGGTGCAAATTCAAACGGGGCACAATGTGCGGTAAGGTAGGGCATCTAATCCGGTCGCCGACACGTCAAGATTGCGAGATCAACTACTCTCATGGCACGCATGCAAGAAAGCGCTGACCTGCTGAAATGCTCGTTTTGTGGCAAGAGTCAGAAGCAGGTGAAAAAGCTCATCGCTGGTGGCGGTGTCTACATCTGCGATGAGTGTATTGAGCTGTGCAACGAGATCATCGAAGAAGAGCTCAACACGGCTGCTGCTGAGGAACGCGATGAAAAGAAGTTGCCGCGCCCGAAGGAGATCTCGGCGTTTCTGGACAAGTACGTCATTGGTCAGGATCGCGCCAAGCGGACCCTCGCGGTAGCGGTGTACAACCACTACAAGCGCATTCGTGCCGAGGAGACTCGTCAGCTGGGACGTAAGAAAGACGATGACGTTGAGCTCGCGAAGTCCAATATTCTCATGCTCGGCCCGACCGGTTCCGGCAAGACCTACCTTGCGCAGACCCTGGCGAAGGTTCTCGACGTTCCATTTGCCATCGCCGACGCTACCTCGCTGACCGAAGCGGGGTACGTGGGCGAGGATGTGGAAAACATCCTGCTCAAGCTGCTGCAGGCCGCTGACTTTGACGTGGCTCGCGCGCAGCGCGGCATCATTTACATCGATGAAGTAGACAAGATTTCTCGTAAGTCGGAGAACCCATCGATCACCCGCGATGTTTCTGGCGAAGGTGTGCAGCAAGCGCTGTTGAAGATCTTGGAAGGCACCGTCGCCGCCGTGCCACCGCAGGGCGGGCGTAAGCACCCGAACCAGGAATTCATCCAGATTGATACCTCCAACATCCTGTTTATTGTGGCAGGTGCATTCGCGGGCTTGGAGCAGGTCATCGAGGCGCGCCGGGGCAAGAAGGGCCTGGGCTTTGGTGCTGAAGTCACGTCTTCGGCCGAGCGGGACGAAGTGGATATTTTTGCCGAGGTGCGACCGGAAGACCTAGTGAAGTTCGGTTTGATTCCAGAATTCATTGGTCGCTTGCCGGTGGTGGCTACGGTGACAAACCTGGATCAGGCATCCTTGGTTCGCGTGCTTACCGAGCCGAAGAACTCCCTGGTCAAGCAGTATGAGCGTCTGTTTGAGATGGATGGCGTGGGATTGCGGTTCACCCCGGATGCTTTGGAAGCGATCGCAGACTTGGCCTTGGAACGCAAGACCGGTGCCCGTGGCCTGCGCTCGATCATGGAAGAAATCCTTGTGCCGATCATGTATGACATTCCGGATCGGGAGGATCTCGCGGAAGTGGTTATTTCCGGAGACGTCGCTCGTGGCGAGGCCGAACCAGAATTCGTGCTGGTAGAAAAAAGCGCCTAGGTGCCCCCTGGGCTAGGAAGTACTAGCCCAGGTCGTAGACCGAAGAAGCCCGCTCGTCGTTGTCGTCGAGACGAGGCTGCAGGTAGCTAACCTCATGCGAAGCATTCAGGTTTGAGGTGAGGAACGCCAAGACGGTGTCCACAACCAGACGTCGGTTGCCTTCGAGGTTGACGTCGTCAAGCAAGTCGATGTTGTACAAGTTGCTAAATGTCGCGTGGTAGACCGTGCGGTGGAAGCACAGGGACGTGATGATCGAGTACACATCAATTGCAGAAATGCCTGGCCGGAAGGCGCCTGCATCTTGGCCCATCATCAGCAGCTTGTCCATCTGGAGCAGGACGGCGGATTGGTCGGCCAGCGGCGAATTTTCCGTGAGACCGCCATGGCTGAACAGGTTTTCCAACACCAGTAGGCGCACTGCGTGCGGATGGGTCATGATCTGCTGGAAGATAACTTCAACTACTTTCCGGACGCCCTCTACCGGCACCGTGGACTCGAGTTCCATATCCTGAGGTTCCGGGCGGAGCTGTTTGATCGCCAGCTTCAGCGCCTCCTGGTATAGGCCCTTTTTGTCACCAAAGTGATAGTGGATCATGCGCTTGGACATGCCAGATTCCTGCGCAATAGGCTCCAGGCGGGTTTCGTCAAAGCCGTCGAGGGAAAAGCGATGCAGCGCGATTTCGACGACTTTCGCGGTCGAAACTGCTTCCTCATTGGTGTGGTTCACTGGGATCTGGCCTTTCCAAAACCTCGAGCCGGGGCAGGCCTATCGACGACTGTGTCGCAGGCCTTAACCCGGTGAAAATAAGTAGGTTGATTTTTATCGTGCCCGAATCTGCGCACGGATGCGCTTCAACGTGCCCGATGTGACTCAAATAGCAGCCAAAGCATCCTAAATATGGGGGTGTATTTAATGTTTTCGGCACAGTTTTTCGCCTCGCAGATTCCCTCCGAGCAAGGGGGAGGGGCATCCTTTTCGCCCTGTGACAATGTCCGATTGCCACTAGTGTGGTGCGTAAAGGTGCTATTCCCCACGAAAGGAACTTCGATGACTGTCGCAAAGAAGGTAACCGTCACCGGTGCCGCTGGCAATATTGCTTACTCCCTGCTGTGGCGGATCGCCAACGGCGATGTTTTTGGTAAGGATGTTCCAGTTGAGCTGAACCTCTTGGAAATTGAGCAGGCCCTTGGGACCACCGAAGGTGTGGCCATGGAACTGCTGGATTCAGCTTTCCCGCTGGTTAAAAACATCCGGATTACTTCTTCCGCAGCTGAAGCCTTCGACGGTGCCTCCGCAGCGTTCCTGGTGGGGGCGAAGCCGCGCGGCAAGGGCGAAGAACGTTCCGATCTCCTCGCTGCCAACGGCAAGATTTTCGGGCCCCAGGGTAAAGCTATTAATGACCACGCAGCCGAGGACATCCGCGTAGTCGTCGTTGGCAACCCTGCCAACACGAATGCGCTGATTGCTCAGTCTGCAGCACCTGATGTGCCTGCTGCTCGGTTTTCCGCACTTATGCGGCTAGACCACAACCGCGCGCTGTCTCAACTTGCTACCAAGCTAGAGAAAGACTCCACCGATTTTGAAAAGATGGTCGTGTGGGGCAACCACTCCGCTACTCAATTCCCTGACATCACTTATGCCCTGTGTGCCGGTACGCCTGTTTCCGAGCTAGTTGATTCCGCTTGGTACGAAGGCGAATTTATTCCTCGGGTTGCTAAGCGGGGCGCAGAAATCATCGAGGTCCGAGGCAAGTCCTCCGCCGCCTCCGCTGCCTCTGCTGCGATCGACCACATGCACGACTGGATCCACGGCACCACCTCTTGGGTTTCCGCCGCCATCCCATCCCCGGGCGTTTACGGTATTCCAGAGGGCATCGTTGTTGGCCTGCCAACCTATGCCGAGGGGGGTGAGTGGAAGGTCGTCGAGGGGCTGGAGATCTCCGACTTCCAGCGCAAGCTTATCGACGCTAACGTGGCGGAACTACAAGACGAGCGGGAAGCCGTGAAGGACTTGCTTGGCTAGTTCTCTCTAACGCTCCGGCCTTTCATGGTCGGGGCTTTTCTTTTTCCTGGGTGTAGTTTCGAACGTGTGACGCAAAAATTGGTCTTGCGGTCGTGTCGGTGTTTGGTAAAATAGAACATGTAAGCTAGTCGATATGGGGAGGTGCAATGGGATTCGTGGCAGAAGCTCTCGAGTCCATTCGCTGTGCCCGCCTGCTTGGGGCAGACTCTTGCGAGTTGGCGGACTTGTTTGTCCTGAAAGAAGAAATTGCCCGCCTAGAAACAGAGTTAGCGAAACCTTTCGAATCACGCGAAGTAGCTCGATTTGGGTGCTCGCGAGGAACCGCACAAACAATCGTCCGTAGGGCTAGTTATCCTTGGGCGGACGGTGTGAGTGTGGAACACCAAGACATCATCCTCGCTGCCCTGGAGAACTTGTCCGCGTCGTCGACAAAGCGCCAGGAAATTTACAATCAAGCAGCCGATGCAGCGCAGAAGTCTAGTCCGTGGCAGACCGCGAAGTTTGTCCGTGCATTGGTGCGCGAAGAAAATCAGCGGCTCGCGAACGATCCTCTCGAGGCATATCGTCAACGACGATTTGCCATGCGAGTGCAAGATGAGCATGGGGGAGTGCAAATTTCAGGCTATCTTCCACCCGCTGAGGCAGCGCTGTTGCAGTCAATGATGGATGTTGCTTTCGGTTCAGGATCCACTGGCGAGAATGACCTGCGGACGGTGCAGCAGCGCAACGCTGATGCCTTCGGCGCTATCCTGCGTTGGGCCAGTGCCAAACGAGTAGACGACACCGGACATGCTTCGCTCGTAGTGTCCGTCACCGAAGACGACGAAATGGACTTATTTGCTAAATTTGCTACCAACACCAGCGTCGATCTCAGCCTGTTTGATATCGATCACCTAGCCGGAGACCGTATCGTCGATTATGTAGTGGTGCATGACCACAATGGCGCAGTTAAGTCCCTGCGGACTGCGAACCGGCACGCTAACTTCTGGCAGCGAATCGGATTGCTAGCGGAACAGCTCGTCTGTCAGCACCCGGGATGCGACGTTCATGCCGGAAGATGCGATGCCCACCATGTTTTCCCCTGGTCAAGGGGAGGCAGAACTACGATGGAGAACCTAGCCCTGCTCTGTAGAAATCATCACCGAGGCAATGATGACAATTGGGTACGAGAGCACCTAGAAAAATGGGACGGTAAAACCCATTGGGTGACGGACGGAGAATCGACCGCCAACGAATCGCCAGCGGCGAAACGCGCCGGAGGCAAACGAGTCACCGAGAAAAACTAAGCCCCATGCGGGCTCAATCCAGCATGCATGCACGCGTTAAGATAGTCCACATGACAAATCGCGCGGACAAACTCCCAAAGTCATGGGATCCTCAGGCAGTTGAACAAGACCTCTACGCAGGTTGGGTAGAAAAGGGCTACTTTAAGGCCGATCCAACCAGCGAGAAGCAACCCTTCTCCGTCATGCTGCCGCCGCCAAACGTCACCGGCCAACTTCACATGGGACACGCCCTTAACAACACCCTCATTGATGCCATCACCCGCCGCAAGCGGATGCAAGGCTACGAAGTCCTCTGGCTCCCCGGCATGGACCACGCCGGCATCGCGACGCAGACCAAAGTCGAAGCAATGCTCCGCGAAAAAGAAGGCAAGAAGCGCTGGGACTACGAACGTGAAGAGTTCATCGAAAAGGTCTGGGAGTGGAAGCGTGAATACGGTGGCAAAATCACCGAACAAATGCGCGCCATCGGCTCCGGCGTCGACTGGTCCCGCGAACGCTTTACCCTCGACGAAGGCCTGTCCAACGCCGTTCAGACCATCTTCAAGCAGCTCTACGACCAGGGCATGATCTACCGTGCGAATCGCCTGGTCAACTGGTCGCCGGTCCTCGAGACCGCCGTGTCTGACATTGAAGTGGTGTACAAGGACGTCGAGGGCGAGCTGGTCAGCATTCTGTACGGCGACCCAGACGGCGATCATGTGATCGTCGCGACCACCCGCGTCGAGACGATGCTTGGCGATGTCGCCGTGGCAGTGCACCCTGACGATGAGCGCTACCGCGACCTCGTCGGCAAGCGCCTCAAGCACCCATTTATCGCGGACCGCGAAATGGTGGTCGTGGCGGACACCTACGTGGACCCAGAGTTCGGCACCGGCGCAGTGAAGATCACACCAGCTCACGACCCTAACGACTACGCCCTCGGCCAGCGTCATGATCTTCCTATGCCAACGATCATGGATGCTACCGGCCACATTGCAGATACCGGCACCCAGTTCGATGGGCTCGACCGCTTCGAAGCGCGCGTCAAGATCCGTGAGGCACTGGCTGAGCAGGGCCGCATCGTGAAGGAAGTTCGGCCATACCTGCACTCCGTCGGACACTCCGAACGCTCGGGCGAGCCAATCGAACCACGCCTATCCCTGCAGTGGTTCGTGAAGGTCGGCGAGCTGGCCAAGATGGCCGGAGATGCCGTGCGCAATGGCGATACCAAGATTCACCCAACGAACCTCGAGCCTCGCTACTTCGACTGGGTCGATGATATGCACGACTGGACCATCTCACGCCAACTGTGGTGGGGCCACCGCATCCCAATCTGGTATGGGCCAGAGGGCGAAGTCTTGTGCGTTGGGCCTGGCGAAGAAGCACCAGAAGGCTATGTCCAGGACGAGGACGTCCTTGACACCTGGTTCTCTTCCGCGCTGTGGCCATTTTCCACCATGGGGTGGCCGGAAACCTCTCCTGAATTGGAGAAGTTCTACCCAACCTCCGTGCTGGTCACCGCGTACGACATCTTGTTCTTCTGGGTCGCCCGCATGATGATGTTCGGCACCTTCGGCACCAAGCAGGTCCCATTCACCGACATCTTCCTGCATGGCCTGGTTCGCGACGAACAGGGCCGCAAGATGTCCAAGTCGCTGGGCAACGGCATCGACCCCATGGACTGGGTGGAAAAATACGGTGCTGACGCGTTGCGCTTCACGCTCGCTCGTGGCGCAAACCCAGGCGTGGACCTGCCGGTCGGCGAAGACGCCGCACAAAGCTCCCGAAACTTCGCCACCAAGCTGTTTAACGCCACCAAGTTTGCGCTGATGAACGGCGCCGTGGTGGGCGAGCTGCCAGCCCGCGAGGAATTGACCGACGCAGACAAGTGGATCCTGGATCGCTTGGAAGCGGTGCGTAAGCAAGTAGATGATTACCTGGATCGCTACCAGTTTGCCAAGGCAAACGAGCTGCTGTTCCACTTCGCTTGGGACGAGCTGTGTGACTGGTACCTAGAGATCGCCAAGGTGCAGATCCCACGCGAAGGCACCAGCGCGCAAGGAGAAAACACCCAGCTGGTCCTCGGACGCGTGCTCGATGCGGTGTTGCGCATGCTGCACCCAGCTATGCCATTTGTCACCGAAACACTGTGGAAGGCGCTCACCGACGGGGAATCGCTGGTGATTGCTGAGTGGCCAACCGCCGAAAACACCAACGGCGGCCACGCCACCGACGAGCAGGCCAAGCAGCACATCGAAGATGCCCAGAAGCTCATCACCGAGATCCGCCGCTTCCGCTCAGACCAAGGCGTCAAGCCTAGCCAGTGGGTGCCGGCTCGACTCGACTTTGGTGAGCTCGCAGGGCTCGAGGACACCATCCGCAACCTCGCGCGCGTCGAAAAGCCTGAAGATTTCACGCCGAGCGCCAGCATTGAAATCCGCCTGAGCCACGGGACCGTCGAGGTTGAGTTGGATACCTCCGGCACGGTGGACATCGCTGCGGAGCGCAAGCGCCTGGAAAAGGATCTCAAGACGGCCGAGAAGGAGCTCGATACCACGGCTAAGAAGCTGGGTAACGAGGCTTTCCTGGCGAAGGCACCAGACGCAGTGGTGGAAAAGATCAAACAGCGTCAGCAGATCGCACAGGAAGAATTCGATCGGATTACTGCGCGCCTGCAGGAGCTGGGCTAAGTTCAAAGCATGCGCTTTGGCATCGACTTTGGCACCACCCGCACCGTCATCGCGGCCGTTGATCGCGGGAACTATCCCGTGGTCAACGTGCCCGACACCTTCGGGGATCCACGCGAGTACATCCCGAGTGTCGTAGCTGTAAACGACGGCGAGCTCGTGGCCGGGTGGCAGGCCGAAGCGTTGGACACCAGCGCCAAAGCGCGATCCTTTAAGCGCCTGCTTGCTGCCCCCGATGTCTCGGGAAACACCCCAGTCAGGTTGGGGAACACCCAGCTTCCGTTAGCTGATGTGCTGGAAGCCTTCGCGCGCGAAGTTCTGCGCAACTTGGAAGGTCCCGCCGAGATCGTGCTCGGCGTCCCCGCTAACGCACATTCTGCGCAGCGGCTGCTGACCATTGATGCGTTTCGGCGCGCCGGTGCCCACGTCCTAGCCCTGGTCAACGAGCCATCGGCCGCGGCGTTCGAGTACACCCACCGCCATTCGCGCACGCTCAACACCAAACGCACCAGCATTATCGTCTACGACCTCGGTGGAGGCACATTCGACGCCACGCTCATGCGTATCGACGGCCACGCCCACAGCGTTGAATCCTCATTGGGGATTTCCCGGCTTGGCGGCGACGATTTCGACGACGTGCTGCTCGAACTTGCCCTAGCGCAGGCCGGACGCAGCGATGACGTGTTTGGAGCGCGCGTGAAACAACGCCTGCTGGACGAGGCCCGGTCGGCGAAGGAACAACTCAAACCGCAGTCGCGCCGAATGATCCTGGAATTGGGCGAAGCAGACACAGTTGTTCCAGTGGCCGACTTCTATGAAGCTGCGCTGCCCCTCGTAGAGCGAACCCTAGACGCTATGCAGCCTCTTATCGGAGCTTCCGACTCCCTTACCGACACCGACATCGCGGGCATTTACCTCGTCGGTGGCACTGCCGCATTGCCACTTATTCCGCGGGTGCTCCGCGATAGGTTCGGACGCCGGGTCCACCGTTCGCCGCTGCCCACGGCATCCACCGCGGTGGGCTTGGCCATTGCCGCCGACCCGGAATCGGACTATCACCTGCATGAACGGCTCTCCCGCGGCGTGGGGGTCTTTCGAGAACGAAACGCCGGTGCAGAGGTAAGCTTCGATGTTCTCGCAGGCCCAGGCACCACTGGGGAAACCACCCGCACTTACCGAGCAGCCCACAACGTGGGCTGGTTTCGCTACGTTGAGTTTTCCGCACTCGCGCCAGAATCGACGGAACCCGGTGACCTCAGCGTGCTAGCCGAGGTGCTGGTGCCCTTCGATCCGGCGCTGCGGGAGTTGAGCCCGGAAGAATTAGCGCAGGTCCCGGTAGTGCGCTGCGCCGCGGAGGGGCCTGAGGTGGTGGAAACCGTTCGGATTGATGGCGATGGCGTGGCGTCGATAAGCATTCGTATTCCGGCAGACGGCTTCGAGGTGACAGCAACCCTACGGATAGGATAGGGCGTTATGACACAACACAATGACTTTGGCGAAGTGTCGCTAGAGGAAACCGGACTGACGCTGCCTATCGACGCGGCCGGCCCGGTCAATGCTCCAGCACCAGTGGAAATTACCGCTGCCGATCTCGCAGCCCTAGCCGCGGTCGAAGCCGAGCTGGACCAACGATGGAACGAAACACAAATTGATCCGTCGCTGGAGCGCATCGAAATGCTCATGGACCTCCTGGGGAACCCGGAGCGATCGTTTACTTCGATTCATGTAGCCGGCACCAACGGCAAGACCTCTACCGTGCGGATGATCGAATCCCTCATGCGGGCCTTTCATCGGCGTACCGGGCGGACCACAAGTCCGCACCTGCAGCTGGTCACTGAGCGTATCGCTATCGACGGCACGCCGATACACCCGCGGGATTACGTGCGGATTTGGGAAGAAATCAAACCATATGTAGAAATGGTCGACGCACGAGCTTCCGTACCCATGTCCAAGTTCGAAATCTTGGTGGCCATGGCTTACGCCGCCTTCGCTGACGCTCCGGTGGACGTGGCAGTCGTGGAAGTTGGCCTGGGCGGGCGCTGGGACGCCACCAACGTGATCAATGGTGATGTTTGTGTGATCACCCCGATTGGGCTGGACCACACCGGAATTCTCGGGGAAACGATCTCAGAGATTGCGGGAGAGAAAGCTGGCATCATTAAGTCGCGCTGGGATGCCGACGACCTGCTGACCCCGCCGGATAACGTGGTAATTATCGCTGAACAAGAACCAGCAGCGATGGAAGTAGTGCTAGAAAAAGCCATTTCAGTTGATGCCGCCGTGGCCCGTGCCGGGGCTGAATTCGGCGTGGTCTCCTCGACAATCGCAGTCGGGGGCCAGTCCTTGGTCCTGCGAGGGCTCGGTGGCGTTTATGAAGACATCTTCTTGCCACTTTCTGGTGAACACCAGGCCCGCAATGCGGCGGTCGCCCTGGCCGCGGTGGAAGCATTCTTCGGAGCCGGATCTGGGCGCCAGCTCGACCTAGACACGGTCCGGGAAGGCTTCGCGCAAGTGGAGTCGCCCGGTCGCCTTGAGCGGGTCCGCGCGACCCCAACGACATTCATCGATGCCGCCCACAACCCACATGGTGCCCGCGCGTTGGGGCAGGCATTGGATCGCGATTTTTCGTTTAATCGCTTGGTGGGCGTGGTCTCTGTGTTGGGTGACAAGGACGCCAAGGGGGTTCTGCTGGAGCTCGAGCCGTACCTACATGAGGTGGTGGTTACCCAGAACACATCGCCACGCGCGCTCGATGTTTACGAACTGGCAGAGCTGGCTCGGGAGATTTATGGCGAAGAGCGAGTCCATGTCGCCGAGCAATTGCCGGGTGCTATCGAGCTGGCAGTAGAGTTGGCGGAAGACACTGACGGCCCGATGTCTGGCTCCGGCGTCATTATCACCGGCTCGGTTGTCACCGCGGGCGAAGCTCGCGCACTGTTTGGAAAGGACCCTGCATGAGCTCCCGCAACAGCAACGACGTTGAATATGGGCCGCTAGGCCCTGGTCACGCGCCAGTAAAGGATCCGATGAAGGGGCTGCGTGGCGTCATGGCCGGCACCTTGGTGCTGGAGTCGATTGCGCTGCTGTTGGTCCTTACCGTGATCGCCAAAGTGGACTCCGGTGCGCATTGGACCACTTTTAACTGGGTGTTCATTACCGTCCTCGGTGTGGTCCACTTCTTGTGGGGCTTTATGCAAAAGAAGTCTTATGCGCTGGCAGTCAACATCGCGCTGCAGGTCATCGCGGTAGTCGGCGGCTTTGTGGTGCACTACTCTGCAGGCATGATGGGACTGATTTTTGCTGGCGTGTGGGTGTACATCCTTATCCTGCGCAAGAACTTGCTGGAGCGGATGCGCCGCGGGTTGCTCACCACCCAGCACACCTAGTTAAGCGTCGCCCTGGCTGTGGGCGGCGGATTCTTTCTGGGCTTCATCGCAACGCTTGGTAGCGCAGGGGCGGGCAGGCGCTTAGGGCCGTTGCCCTCGTACCCGGTGACTTCGCCGAACAGTGTGCTGCCTGCTTCCCAGGCGGCACGATAGTTTTCAATCTCTTGATAGTCGCGGCCAATGAAGTTCCAGAACATCAGAATTTCCTCGTCAAACGGCGTGCCGCTGATGAGGATGATGCGAGCGCCATTTTCGGAGCGTAACCGCACGGAGTTTTCACCCACCCCGGTGTACGCCATGGCGGCACCGGGTACTGGAGTATCAGACACTTGCACATCGCCTTGATCCAGCAAGAAGCCATGCTCAAATGTTGGGTCGAGGGGCCAGCTAAGGTCTGCTCCTGGCTTAAGGCGTATTTCGGCACCTACCAAAGGGCTGTGCACCGCTGCGGGAGAGGACGGCCCAACAAACTCCAACACTGTTGCCCCAGGAAGATGCTTCGGCGAAGGCGTAAAGTGATCCAGCTTTCGAGGTGCCGTCGTGCGCACCGGGGAAGGTAGCGCAATCCACAGCTGGACGCCGTGCAACATATCTGACAACGAGACTTCCGTGTGGCAAATTCCAGCTCCTGCGGTCATCAGATTGACTTCACCGGGACGCACGATGGTAGAAAAACCGCCAGAATCATGGTGGGAGATGGTGCCGTCAAAAAGCCAGCTCACGGTCTGCAGTCCGGTGTGCGGATGGCTTGGTACGTCCATTCGTTGGCGGTCAGGGCCAAAGTGATCAACGAAGCACCAGGCTCCGATGAGGCTGCGCTGCCGTTGGGGGATCGTTCGACGCACCCGCATGGCGCGGGGGCCGCCAAGCGGAACCTCGCGGGATTCCAAGATTTCGACTGCAGTCATGCCCTGATCCTAGTAGCTTGAACGTATGCGCAATCTTGATTTCCTCCTCGCCGGCGTCTTTGCGCTAGCGGCCCTCTACGCCAAGTTTGCTGGTCATCCTTGGTGGATCCCCGTCCTGTTGCTCGTCTTAGCCGGTGCCCGCATCTACACAGGAATGCGACGCCACGCCCGAGAATTGCGCCTAAAACAGCACCCCATCGTGCTTACTGAGGAACAATCCGCCACGATCCGTCAGATGAAGCAGCGGGGAGATTCGGTGGCCGCGGTCAAGCAGGTCCGCCTGTGGTACCGCGACGCTGACCTGCTCACCGCTAAGCAGCTTGTCGACGCCACGTGAGCACGGACCTAATGTAGAATCGCCAGCATGACTGAACGTACTCTCATCCTCATCAAGCCAGACGGCGTGGCAAACGGCCACGTAGGCGAAATCATCTCCCGCATCGAGCGCAAGGGCCTGAAGCTCGTCGCTATGGATCTGCGCGTTGCAGACAAGGAAACCGCTGAAAAGCACTACGCTGAGCACGCTGACAAGCCATTCTTCGGCGAGCTGGTTTCCTTCATCACCTCCGCTCCGCTGGTAGCAGGCATCGTCGAGGGCGAGCGCGCCATCGAGGCTTGGCGTCAGCTGGCTGGTGGCACCGATCCAGTTGCTAAGGCGACCCCAGGCACCATCCGTGGTGACTTCGCCCTGACCGTTGGCGAAAACGTCGTCCACGGCTCTGACTCCCCAGAGTCCGCAGAGCGCGAAATCGGCATCTGGTTCCCAAACCTCTAAGCCGAACCTAGATAGCCAAGCCCGCACTTCGGTGCGGGCTTTTGTTCTGCGTCCTAACGCCTTTGCTGTGCAGCTAGGGTACGCACCCCTAATTCGGTGAGCTCTACCCACCAGCGGTCGGGGTCGTCGGAATGCATGATGGTGGATACCCGCGCAAGACCTGCCTTTTCTAACTCAGTGGCGGCCGCTCGAACGTCGGCTGGGGAGGAATCCAGCTTGTGCGCGACCAAAGCAAATTGCGCGCGGATGCCGTCGAACCAATTGTGCCGCACCAACGTCTGGCAAAGTTTGAGATGTTGTTCGACAACGCCGATTCGGCTGGCCGTTACGCCTTCTAGACCTTTGCTGGCAAGCATGCGGGCGCGCCGGGCTCCCTGGCGCAACGCGACCTGATCGACCTGATTGAACGAGTATGTGACGCACGCTGTGATCACCACAAAGGCAAAGATCGCTATCGCTATAGGTGGGACGTGCAGGGGGAGTGCGTGCCCAATATCGTCGGTTGCGAACGCCAAAAGCGGAGCGAAAATGCGCAGCCACGGGAAAGGCGGATACTCGATATCGGCGCGGTAGTTATCTACCTCACCCGGTGGAGAGTTTTTGTTAGCCAGGTTGAACCTGGGAATGGTCGGTGCTGCTGCGATGGGCAGGAGCGCAAGCGGGAGCCAGAAGGGCATTGACGTGAAGTCGATGAGTCCTGACTTGTAAATTGCGACGTCGGCAGCCAGTGGCACATACGGAACCCACTTTTGAATTTCATTGCGCACAGTGTCAGGTTAACAAACCTCGGCAAACACCTCGGGTGGGTAGTTGTGACACAATGGGAATTAAGTTCGCACCCAACGCTCGCTCCGCACGAATACGCGGATTCGCTGAGCGGACTGCGGACGGACAGAAGCTTTATACACCGAGAGTTCGTGAACTGTGCGGCGGCGGCGGAAACTGGTCAGCGCCCGGGAATCGACTCTACAGATGAACACAGGGAGAAATCTGTGGCAAAAATTGATAGAGCACAGCTGGGGGAGAAAACCCGCGTGCACGTACTGGCTAAGCAGCTGGGGATTTCCTCGAAGGAACTTATCGAGGAACTAGACAAGCTGGGGCTAGTCAAAGTGGCTCAATCGAACCTCTCACGAGAAGAAGTAACTCGGGTACTGGACGTTGTGGATCCGGAGGAATCCGAGAAGCCACAACGCCGACGCGCTGCCAAAAAGACCACAAAGCGGGCGGCGAAGAAAGCCACCAAGAAGGCCGATTCCCAAGCAGCAGCGCCGGAAGCAGAGGCCGTCGAAAAGCTGGACGCGGACGACGTGATTCGCCGTCGGGTGGAAAAGAACGTAGAAAATGAGATCCACCAGATCGAGGAGAAGGTGGAAAAGCAGCTGGCGGCCATTGATTTGAGCGCGGCTGCAGCTGAGGAGCAAGAGGCAGAGCTGCTGGAAGACATCGTGCCAGAGGTGACTCCGCCGCCCGCTGAAACTTTCTTCATTGCGCCAGTGTTCCGAGCTCCGGAGCCTGTCGTGGTCGCCCCAGCGGAGGATGATGAAGAAGACAGCTCAGCCAAGCCGAAGCGACGCGGGCGACGTGGCAAGGGACGTGGCAAGGGGCAGGAGGCCGCCGAACCGCAGGTAGAGCAGTCGGCGGAAGAAGAACACATCGAAGAGCCGATGGGAATCAAGGGTTCCACTCGGCTGGAGGCTCAGCGTCGGCGCCGTTCAGAGCGCCGCGAGGAATCTCGCAAGAAGCGCCACATCGTTTCCGAGGCCGAATTCCTGGCGCGCCGCGAATCTGTTGAACGCACCATGGTGGTGCGGGAAAAGCTGCGTGCCGACGGCCACGGGCACGTCACTCAGGTCGGTGTGCTGGAAGATGACCTGCTGGTCGAGCACTTTGTCACCTCAGAGACCCAAACCAGCATGGTGGGCAATATCTATTTGGGGCGCGTACAAAACGTATTGCCGTCCATGGAGGCCGCTTTTATTGACATCGGCAAGGGGCGCAATGGCGTGCTTTACGCTGGTGAGGTGGACTGGAAGTCCGCGGGGCTCGGCGGGCGTTCCCGCAAGATCGAGCAGGCGCTAAAGTCCGGTGACCAGGTCCTGGTGCAGGTGTCCAAAGACCCGGTAGGACACAAGGGTGCCCGGTTGACCACCCAGATTTCCCTGGCGGGTCGTTTTCTGGTGTACGTGCCAGGCGGACACTCGGCTGGTATTTCCCGCAAACTGCCGGAGCCAGAGCGCAAGCGGTTGAAGGAAATCCTCAAAGATGTCATCCCGGGTGATGGTGGCGCGATCATCCGCACTGCGGCCGAGGGCGTCCATGAACGCGAAATCAATGCGGACGTGAAACGCTTGCACTCGTTGTGGGAGCAGATTCAGGTGCGTGCGGAGCAGGAAAAGTCATCCAAGGGTGCAAAACCTATCACCATGTACGAAGAGCCGGACATGTTGGTCAAGGTGGTTCGCGACCTGTTTAATGAGGACTTCCACAAGCTCGTCGTTGATGGCACCCGCCCATTTAACACGGTGCATGCTTATGTGAAATCCGTGGCACCGGATTTGCTGGATCGAGTGGAAAAGTACGATCCGCACGCCCATGGCGGAGTAGATGCGTTCGAGGAGTACCGCATCGATGAGCAGCTGCAAAAGGCGCTATCCAGAAAGGTGTGGCTGCCTTCCGGCGGCACCCTCGTCATCGACCGCACTGAGGCCATGACCGTCATTGACGTCAACACGGGCAAGTTCACCGGTGCTGGCGGCAACCTGGAAGAAACGGTGACCAAGAACAATCTGGAAGCCGCTGAGGAAATTGTGCGCCAGATGCGCCTGCGTGATATGGGCGGCATGATTGTCATCGACTTCATCGACATGGTGCTGCCAGAAAACCAGGATTTGGTGCTGCGCCGCCTGACCGAAGCGCTTGGTCGCGACCGCACCCGCCACCAGGTGTCCGAAGTGACATCACTGGGCTTGGTCCAGGTCACCCGCAAGAAGCTGGGCACCGGGCTTCTGGAGACGTTTGCCACCGAGTGCGACTGCTGTTCTGGGCGAGGCATTATCGTGCACGAAGACCCAGTGGAGCAGGTGGAAGATCGCCCGGTTTACGGCAAGCGGGCCCGCGCCGAAAAGCCGGCACATGATCCGAAGCAGCATCCACTGGTCGTGGCCATGCGCGAGGAAGAGCCCGAGCAGCCCGCAAAATCCATTGAGGAACTCGCGGACGCCGTCATCATCCAGGAGCCAGCGCCTACCGAGGAGCGCGCTTCTCGACGCCGTGGTCGCCGCCGCACCAAGCGTGCGGAACCAGAGGTACAGGCCGATGATATCCAGGCGATTGCCGCGGCCGCCGTTGACGTAGCGGACGCGCAAGACCCAGAGGAACCTTCGGGCGCGGACCACCGGCCGGCCGAAACGTATGAAGAAGCATTGGAGAAATTCAATGCTTCGCCTCGTCGCCGTCGCAGCACTCGGGGCAACTCGGTGTCCGATCACGCCCCGAAGCCGGAGGAATTTGCGGCACCGGAACCCGTGGAGGTCCCAGTCCCAGAACCAGAGCCACAACCAGAGCCAGAGGCGCCAGAGGTGGAGAAGCCTCGTCGTAGCCGTGGTCGACGCCGTGTGGTGAAGAAGCTGGTGGAGGAAGCGCCAGTAGCAGAGCCGGTGGAAAGCCCGGCGGTGCCGGAAGTCGCTCCAGCACCACGCCGCGGACGCCGTCGCGCAGTGAAGAAGTTGGCGCAAACGCGGGTGGAGCAGCCGACACCTGAGGCCGTCGAAAAGCCTCAAAAGCCCCAGATGTCACAGGGGACACGCCGGAGGCGCCGGGTTGTCCGCCGAAATGAGGGGTAGCGAGTAGGCAGTTTGTATTTTTAGGTGTTTACCGGGTAGTCTTTGACAGTCGCTGTTTACAGACTGCTTCCGCGCGCCGATTGCGCTGCGCAGCTGCAGGGTAAACGCCAAAAATATTTGTCCAATCGGATCCCTTCATCCTGGGGTTCGAGCCGAGTTCTAGATAAAGGGGTAGCCCTCCTATGTATGCGATCGTCAAGACCGGCGGAAAGCAGTACAAGGTTGCCGAAGGTGACCTCGTCAAGGTCGAGAAGATCGAGGGTGAGCCAGGTTCGTCCGTGGCTCTCACCCCGGTTCTGCTCGTCGATGGCGCAACTGTTACGACCGACGCCGAAAAGCTCTCTAAGGTCACCGTTAACACCGAGATCGTCGAGCACACCAAGGGCCCGAAGATCAAGATCCTGAAGTACAAGAACAAGACTGGTTACAAGAAGCGTCAGGGCCACCGTCAGCCGCTGACCGTCATCAAGGTAACCGGCATCAAGTAAGCCGGCAGGCTTTAGATTTTCCTGAAGGAGGGAAAACCAAATGGCACATAAGAAGGGTGCATCCTCG
Organism: Staphylococcus chromogenes; assembly: GCA_032468405.1. Classification (GTDB taxonomy): domain Bacteria; phylum Actinomycetota; class Actinomycetes; order Mycobacteriales; family Mycobacteriaceae; genus Corynebacterium. The sequence goes on along the minus strand of JAUDUO010000005.1, from coordinate 220,728 downwards.
ACCTCTAACGGTCGTGATTCCGAGGCGAAGCGCCTTGGCGTCAAGCGCTTCGGTGGTCAGCAGGTCAAGGCCGGCGAGATCCTCATCCGTCAGCGCGGAACCAAGTTCCACCCAGGCGAGAACGTTGGCCGCGGTGGCGACGACTCTCTGTTCGCTCTGAAGGCTGGCGCTGTCCAGTTCTCCATCAAGCGTAACCGTCGCATGGTGAACATCGTTCCAGCTGAAGCTGTCGAGGCTTAAGTTTTAGTTTCACCAATTAGCTCTCTTCCTTTCCCGAGGAAGGGAGCTTTTTGCTGTTCGCTGTTTGAGGTGGCTTGGTGCGGATTTTTGACTCGCAGATGTCTCTTTTGGGACTTTTCTGGGAACATCAGTGAGTCAAAAATCCATAGCACGCAGCAGCACCCAGCGAGATTGCTTTGTTTGACGTCTTAGATAGCGACATCGTTAGCATCTTCGTGAAGTGTTGGTAGGCACAAGCAAAGGCAATTCGGATACCTGCCGTAGCCCTACGGAACTAGTAAGGTGTCAGCGGATGCGGGGTTTGCTGACGATCCTTTTGCACGAGCACCAAAGTGTTGTCTTGGGCCACGCCAGGATTCAGAATAGAGGAATCTTCAATCTTCGCGTGCAATTGTCGTAGTCGGTCCAGCTGTTCCGCGGCTGCGCGCGAGGTGGTATTCAGATGGTACGTGGGCATATTCAATGGGCCTCCTGTCCTGCAAGGGCTCACCTGGATTAATAAATTGGGCTGCTCCGGGGTGTTGGCTATCGGGGCGGCAGCTTTCTTGAGGTTATCCAGGAAATTGCCACATTCGTATACTGCCTAGGCTTGCCAGAGTACTTCCTGTTTCGATTGGTTAACGCTGCGCGTCTTGCGAGAGTTTATTTTGGGCGAGGTCCACCACGTCGTCGATAAGCGGCTCGCCGTCCTCGAAACGGTGTACGTTGCTTCGAATATCGATGGAGTAGGAAGGTTTACCAGCTTCGGGTGTACTGACCCGCAACAAAGGTGTTCCACGGCCGCCCACCGTCTTGTTCAGCTGCGTCTCAAATACCAATTTATTTCGTTCTTGGTTTGCCGTGAGTTTTCCGATCCCCAAGCCCTCGTTGTAGGAATCGATGCCACGCGACAGCATATTGAAGCCAGAAATGACGATAAATGCGATCACCACAAAAATAGAAAGAACGGCAACACGGCAACCACCTAGGAGCTACACGCCAAACCTCGGCCGACGTTTGGTGTTGGAAAACAACATCTCCTTAGGCATCGCGCGGGCTCCTTGCCTAACGTCTTTCGTGAGTGAGTGCTTGAATCACAATTTACCCGAACATCCCTGGGTCTGATTGGGCGAATCGGATACCTGCGTTAACCCTGCTAGGCTCGTCCAAGAAGTACGACAAAGATTGAGGAAGCCCCCATGAACCGATTTGTGGACCGCGTGGTCCTGCACCTGCAAGCTGGCGACGGCGGAAACGGCTGTGCTTCGGTACACCGTGAAAAATTCAAGCCTCTCGGCGGCCCAGATGGCGGCAACGGCGGACATGGTGGCGACATCATCCTTGAGGCCTCCCCGCAGGTTCACACGCTGCTCGATCTGCACTACCGCCCGCACATCAAGGCCCAGCGTGGTGCCAACGGCGCCGGTGATCACCGCAATGGTGCGCGTGGCGAAGACCTAGTGCTCGAGGTTCCAGCTGGCACCGTAGTGCTGAATGAGAAGGGCGAGGTCATGGCTGACCTCACCACCAACGGCATGCGCTATATCGCGGCCGAAGGCGGGCATGGTGGCCTCGGCAACGCAGCGTTGGCCAGCGCTGCGCGCAAAGCCCCGGGTTTTGCCTTAAAGGGTGAACCTGGGGAGGCGCACGATGTCATCCTTGAGTTGAAGTCCATGGCGGACGTAGGCCTGCTGGGCTTCCCATCGGCGGGCAAGTCCAGCCTGATCTCAGTGATTTCTGCGGCTAAGCCGAAAATCGGCGATTATCCATTTACGACGCTGGCACCGAACCTCGGCGTGGTCAACGTGGGCCACGAGACGTTCACTATCGCTGACGTCCCGGGGCTTATCCCGGGAGCGTCAGAAGGCAAGGGCTTGGGCCTCGACTTTTTGCGGCACATTGAGCGCACGGCGGTGCTGGCGCACATTATTGACACCGCGACGATGGACCCGGGCCGTGATCCGATCTCAGACATTGAAGCCTTGGAAAACGAGCTGGCGAAGTACGAATCGGAGCTTTCTCATGACGTTGGCCTTGGAGATCTGAAGGACCGCCCGCGCATCGTTGTGTTGAACAAGACCGATGTTCCGGAGGGGCTTGAGCTGGCTGAGTTCTTAAAACAGGACATTGAGGATAAGTTCGGCTGGCCGGTCTTTATTATTTCCGCTGTCGCGCACCAGGGGCTTGAGCCACTCAAATACAAGATGCTGGAAATCGTGCAGCAGCACCGCAAGGCTAACCCTAAGAAGAAGGCCGAGGCGCGCCAGATTATTCGTCCGCAGGCGGTGGACGCGGTCAAGAACAAGCAGGGCTTTGTTATCGAAGCGGATCCTGAGTTCGAGGGTGCGTTTATTGTTCGTGGTGAAAAGCCCGAGCGGTGGATCCGTCAAACCGACTTTGAAAACGACGAGGCCATCGGCTACCTCGCGGATCGTCTGGCTAAGGCCGGCGTGGAGGATGCCTTGTTTAAGGCAGGCGCCACCGAAGGCGCGACGGTCACCATCGGCGACGTCAGCTTCGAGTGGGAGCCGATGACCGCAGCGGGTGCCGACACCATGCTGACCGGGCGCGGCACGGACGTTCGACTCGAACGCTCCGAGCGTACCTCTGCTGCCGAGCGTAAACGCGCGTCGCAAGCTCGCCGCGGGCTTATCGACGAGCTTGACTTCGGCGATAATCAAGAAGCTGACCGCGAACGCTGGCAGGGTTAATCTCCGCAGTAAGCTGGTGAGTTATGAGCGATCAGATTCTGCCAGCTACCCCGTACACCGGTATCGATATTGCCCCGGCGATGTTTCCCGAGGCTACCGGCGAGGGACCCGCGTTTGGGCATGAATCTGAGCTGCGGCTGCGGCTGGCTACGGCGAAACGGGTAGTTGTCAAGATTGGTTCGTCTTCCCTGACCGGGGACGACTTTCTGGTTGACCCCGCCAAGATCGACGTGATCGTGGACGCGCTGCAGGCCCGAATGGCCCGCGGTACCGACGTAATAGTTGTGTCTTCGGGCGCGATTGCCGCAGGTATGAAGCCGTTGGGGTTAACTCAGCGCCCCACAGATCTGCCCACGAAGCAGGCCGCTGCTTCTGTGGGCCAGGTTTACTTGGCACACCAGTGGGGAGTTTCTTTCGCCCGGTACGGTCGCGTGGTTGGTCAGGTGTTGTTGACCGCGGGTGACGCGGGCAATCGGGATCGCACTCGTAATGCACAAAACACTATTGAACGGTTGCGTCAGCTGCGCGCCGTGCCGATTATCAACGAAAACGATACCGTCGCTACGGCTGAGGCGCGTTTTGGTGATAACGATCGGCTAGCAGCGATTGTCGCTAATTTGGTGGGCGCTGATGCCCTGGTGCTCTTGTCTGATGTGGATGGTCTCTACGACAAAAATCCAGTGGATCCTACAGCTCGCTTTATCACCGAGGTCCGCTCTGGCCGAGACCTGGAAGGCGTGACTGCTGGATCTTCTGGCGCGGTGGGCACTGGCGGCATGGCCACTAAAGTCTCGGCTGCGCGGTTGGCTTCCCGCGGTGGCATCCCCGTGCTGTTGACCAGTGCTGCTCATATCGGCGCGGCGCTGGATCATGCCCAGGTGGGAACGGTGTTTCATCCGAAGGAAAATCGGTTGAATGCCTGGAAATTCTGGGCGCTTTACGCTGCGGATACGACGGGTACGTTGTGGCTCGATCGCGGTGCAGTGGAAGCGGTGACTACTGGTGGGAAATCGCTGCTGGCGGTAGGCATTACTCGATTTGAAGGTGAGTTCCACGCCGGGGAAATCGTGGAAATCCTGGGGCCGGAGGGAGAAATCGTGGGGCGTGGCGAGGTGGCCTATGACGCGACGGTGCTAGCCGGGATGCTGGGCAAACATAGCCACGAGTTACCGGAAGGCCAGCATAAGCCAGTGGTACACGCCGATTATCTCTCCAATTTCGCGTCACGAGCATGAAATAGGCCGGGCGGATTTCACTACAGTGGGAAGCATCTAGCAGTCCCTGTTCACCCTAAGGAGTTCCGATGAAGTTTCATATTGAGCCCAACCCGTGGCCGGACGTCGAGAAGCACTTGGCGGAGCACGGGCATGAACCGGCAGCACGCCAGGATGCTGATTTCCTGGTTTTTAACGGCACCCCGGATCAATTCCCTGAGCTGGGGGACAACATCAAGTGGGTTCAGTTGTGCCTCGCTGGTATCGATGGCTTCTTTGACCGTGGGGTGATTACCGCGGATCGCCGTTGGTCCAATGCTGGCGGAATTTATGGGCGCACCGTCGCGGAATCCGCGGTGGCGTTGTTGCTTGCTCAGTTACACTGCCACACGTTGGTGGCGCGGGCGAAGTCGTGGAATACCAAGCAGACGGTGGACCAGCAAACTGGTTGGCTGCAGGATAAGACGGTGGCGATCCTCGGAGCCGGCGGCATCGGAAGGGACTTGATTCCGATGCTCAAGGGCTTCGGGTGCCACGTGATTGCGGTCAACAACTCCGGTCGTGAATTGCCTGGAGCGGACCAGACGATCGCTGCCAAGGACAGCGCGCCGGTTTATGCCGAGGCTGATTACTTCATTCTCGCTGCTCCATTGACCCCGGACACCCATCACATGATTAACGAACAGACGTTGGCACAGATGCAGCCACACGCCGTTGTGATCAACGTAGGCCGGGGCCCATTGGTGGATACGCCTGCGCTTGTCGACGCCCTCCGCGACGGCCGCATCGCCGGGGCCGGACTGGACGTTACTGAGCCTGAACCATTGCCGGACGACCATCCTTTGTGGGACTTCGACAACGTGGTGATCACTCCGCACGAGGCGAATACGCAAGAACGCATCCGGACGCTCATCGCCCCGGCGATTGTCGCTAATGCGGCGGCGCTGGCGGCAGGCGAGCGGATGCCAACCGAGGTCGATCCGGCCAAAGGCTACTAAAATTCGGCTAGTATTACTAGCCATGACTGCTGCTGAACTATCCCCGGAACGCGCTGCTGAGCGCGATGAAGTCCTAGCCAAGGCCCGGGCTGCCAAGCTGGTTGCCCCAGTGTTGGCTAAGGCCACCACTAAGGCAAAAAATGATGTTCTGCTGGCGGCTGCCGAAGCGTTGGAAGAGCGCACTCCGGAGATTATCGCGGCGAATAAGGTTGACTTAGCCAGTGGGCAGGCAGCCGGAATGGATGCGGGTCTGCTGGATCGGCTGGCCCTGTCCGAGGAGCGGATTAAAGCAATTGCTGGTGGGCTGCGCCAGGTTGCCCAGCTCACCGATCCGATCGGTGATGTGGTGCAGGGGCGGGTGATGCCTAACGGTATCCAGATGCGCCAGGTCCGTGTGCCGTTGGGTGTGATGGGGATGGTGTACGAGGCGCGCCCAAACGTCACGGTGGATGCGTTCGGACTGGCACTCAAGTCGGGCAACGTGGCGCTGCTGCGTGGTTCGAAGTCTGCGCGTAACTCCAACACCGCGCTGGTGCAGATCTTGCAGGAAGTGCTCGTGCAGCAAGGTTTCCCAGCTGAGGCGGTGCAGTTGCTGCCGTGTGATAGCCATGACTCTGTGCAGGACCTTATTACAGCGCGGGGGCTGGTTGATCTGGTTATTCCGCGCGGTGGAGCAGGGCTGATTAACGCGGTGGTAACTAACGCCACGGTGCCTACCATTGAGACGGGGACGGGCAATTGCCACTTCTACATCCATCACGATGCTGACCTTGACCAGGCCATCGAGATGCTGCTCAATGGAAAGACCCGGAGATGTTCGGTGTGCAACGCCACCGAAACCGCCTTGCTGGATGAGGCGTTGTCCCCGGAAGCTAAGCTGCGGGTTATTGGAGCGCTGCAGGATGCAGGGGTGACTGTCCACGGAGATGTGGACCGGCTGACAGCATTGGGGGCGACGGGCATTGTGCCAGCCACCGAGGCGGATTGGGCACAGGAGTATTTGTCGCTTGACATTGCGTTGGCTGAAGTCGCCGGGGTGGATGGCGCGATTGCCCACATCGCGCGTTACTCCTCCGGGCACACCGAAGCCATTGCTACTAAGGATTTTGTGGTGGCGCAGCGGTTTGCTGATGAGGTGGATGCTGCCGCAGTCATGATCAATGCGTCCACCGCTTTTACTGATGGGGAGCAGTACGGCATGGGGGCGGAGATCGGCATTTCGACGCAGAAGCTACATGCCCGCGGGCCGATGGCGTTGCCGGAATTGACGTCTACAAAATGGATTCTGACCGGCAACGGACATACGCGCCCTTAGAAAAATTAGCCACTTTTTCATCATTAACACCTTGAGTCACAGCGGTATCGGCGGCTCGCGCATCAATGAAAATTTTGTGCGACAATCTCGTAGATTGCCGTTGCGATGAAAAGGTGAGAAGTAGTGAAAAAGTTCAGTAAAGTGGCTCGGGTGTGTGGCGCGAGCCTGGCAGCCCTCGCAAGCGTTGTGGCAGGTACCGTCGTTACGGCCCCGGTAGCTGCAGCGCAGGAAGGATGCCCGGCTGTCGTCGTCGTAGCGGCGCGTGGTTCAGGTCAAAACGGTGGCGCTGAATGGGCGCCAACTCAGTACGGCGCATCACCTTGGGTGTCCAACGGTCGCGAGGGATCTACCATCCGTAGCTTCCTGCACTATGCCGAGGGCGTGCACCAGGCGGATACCGGCACCTCACTGTTTAACAACGTGCAGGTCATCGGTATTGACGAGCACTCCTACCCAGCGAACTTCCCGGAAAATGACTTCCGTCAGCCTACCAATGTCTCCGAGGCGATTGAGGAATTTACCGGGCGTGCAGTGCCTAAGGCACAGTCTTTCCTGCAGTCGATTTCCATGGGCCGAGTGGGCGCACGGGTGACCGTTGATGGCTACGAAGCCACCACGGGTTGTCACCCGAAGTACCTGCTGGTGGGCTTCTCGCAGGGTGCCACGGTGATCACCAAGCTGGAGACCCAGCTGGCTAACGAAGGCCGCCTGGCTGGCGCACTGTACATGGGTTCTCCGTACACTTCATCGTCTGACCCACACCGCTTCGGCTCTGGCCTGTCCGGCAACGGCCTGCTGGCTAACGTTGGCGAAAACCGTCACCGTATCAATGCCAACAACCGTCGCGTGGAGTACTGCATCCAGGGCGATATCTGGTGCGACCTGAACCCAGGCAAGATCGTCAATAAGAATGTTGACAACCCTTGGGGGCACAACCAGTACTTCGTCGGATCTACGCCGTTCCCAGGCGATCGCGATGAGGTCGCGCGCCGGTTTGCTCACCTGATCCACACCGCTTGGCAGTAGTTCAGCGATACCCACGCTTTTCGACGCCCGTCCGGTAGGCTGTACTCCCATGAATCCAAAGCGCATTGGCATTATGGGGGGCACCTTCGACCCGATTCACAATGGTCACCTCGTGGCGGGCTCCGAAGTTGCATCTCGCTTTGACCTTGATTTGGTTTTATTCGTGCCTACCGGTCAACCCTGGCAAAAGGCGGGCCGCAAGGTCAGCGAGGCAGAGGACCGTTATCTGATGACGGTTATTGCTACTGCGTCGAATCCGTCGTTCGCGGTCAGTCGCGTCGATATTGATCGTGGTGGCCCGACGTACACGATCGATACGCTGCACGATCTTCGCAAGCAATTCCCGGAAGCGGAGCTGTATTTTATTACGGGTGCAGACGCGCTGGCTAAGATCGTCACCTGGCGTGATTGGGATCAGATGTTTCAGCTCGCGCACTTCGTGGGCGTTACTCGGCCAGGCTACGAGCTTGCTTCCGATATTGACCCTGCCATTAGCCAGGGAAAAATCAGCATGCTGGAAATTCCGGCAATGGCGATTTCCTCCACCGACTGTAGAAAACGGGCCTCCGAAAACCGCCCGGTGTGGTACTTGGTGCCGGATGGTGTGGTGCAGTACATCGCTAAACGACGCCTCTACGTGGCTGGCGGCCCGGATGAGGATCGAGATCCCACCCCGCTCGACTAGCGTAAATACCCCACCTCGTGGGAGACTGAATTTTTGAGAAAACCAAAGCACTAAAGGTTAAGAGGACATTCGTGGCTGCATCATCAGATTCAATTCGATTGGCAACCGTCGCGGCGCTGGCCGCTGACGAGAAGCTAGCGGAGGAGATCGCTGTCATTGACGTCTCCGAAGTTTTGAACATCACCGATCTGTTCGTGATCGCCGGAGCCAGCAATGACCGCCAGGTCACCGCAATCGTCGACGAGGTGGAAGAGAAGCTTCGGGAAGCTGGCGCCAAGCCAATTCGCCGCGAAGGTACCCGCGAAGGCCGCTGGGCTCTCCTGGATTACGGCGAGATCGTCGTCCACATCTTCCGCAATGAAGAGCGCGAGTTCTACGCGCTCGATCGCCTGTGGCGCGACTGCCCGCTGGTGGAGATCGAGGGCATAGAGACAGTGCAGCGTCCAACCGCCTGGGATGTTGAGTCCTTGGAGCGCAATGCGCAAACCCAGGATGAGATCCCACTGGCTGAGCAAGAACCAGACGCGGACGAACTGTGACCCGCCGGTTGATTCTGTTGCGTCACGGGGAGACGTATTACAACGCCACCCGGCGTATGCAGGGACAAATGGACACCGAGCTGTCCGAGGTCGGTATCGCTCAGGCCGAAAAAGCCGCTGAGCACCTGCAGAGTTTTAACATCACCACAGTGGTATCGAGCGATCTCACTCGGGCCCGCGACACCGCGCAGGCGGTGGCGCGAAAGATTGGCGCCCAGGTGGGCGTCGATAAGCGCTTGCGAGAGACCAATCTCGGGGTGTGGCAGGGGATGAGCCACGAGGAAGTTGATGCACAGTACCCAGGGGCTCGTGCGTTGTGGCGGCACGACGCTGCGTGGGCGCCGCCTGAGGGCGAGTCTCGGCTGGCCGTCGCGGAGCGCGCGAAAGCAGTAGTAGACGAGCTGATGCGCGATCTAAACGACTGGGATGATTCGACGGTGTTGTTGGTGGCACACGGCGGAACTATCGCGGCGCTCACGTCTGCGTTGTTGCGACTGGACCAACACCAGTACCCAATGCTGTCCGGTCTTAAAAACACCTGTTGGGCCCAGCTCACTGCACGTCCACGGTATTACCCGGGCAGCCCGGATGCCGACGGAGAAGGGGACCCGGTGATTCCACAGGCTCGTTTCAGCGCCGACACTATTGCGGACGCACAGTGGTACCTCGATGGCTGGAATGTGAGCGCGGGGTAGCAATGGCGGTTCGGATCGTGACGGATTCTTCGGCCTGTTTGCCGAAGGACATTGCCGAGGAACTAGACATCACTGTTGCGCCACTACATGTGATGAGCCGCAGCGGCATTGCCTCCACCGCAGGGCTTACCGCGCTGGAGCTCACGGCCGTGTACGCACGCCAGTTAGAGCGCGGTAACGACGACGGCGTTTTGGCCCTGCATCTTTCCAAGGAGCTGTCTTCGACGTGGTCAAACGCGGTAACCGCATCGGCGGTTTTTGAAGATGCCGTACGGGTCATCGACACTGATTCCGCCGGGATGGGGTTGGGTGCGGCCGCTATGGCGGCGGCCAAGCTCGCCGCCCGCGGGGAGTCCTTGGAAGTGTGTTACGAAGCGGCCGTTGATACTCTGGAGCGCTCCGAAATCTACGTCTACCTGCACCGGATTGACGACCTACGACGCTCAGGTCGACTGTCTCCAGCGATTGCGCTGATGTCTTCCGCGTTAGCTACCCGGCCGATCATGATGCTGAACAAAGGCAAGCTGGAGTTGGCGGCTAAGACGCGGACGCAGACCAAGGCTTTTATCAAGCTAGTGGAGATGATTGCAGAAAAAGCCGCAGGGAAACCTGCGTTTATCGCGATTCAGCAGCACGAAGCCCGCGAGGCCGCGCGTCACCTGCAATCCACCATGGAAGCGGTCTTGCCGGAGGGCACGTCCTATCTGGTGACGGACGTCGATCCAGTGCTCGCAGTTCACTTGGGGCCGGGCAGTCTAGCAGTAACGGTGGTTTATTCCGAGGCCCCTGGCACAACCTTGTCCACAGGCAAATAGCTATCCACAGGTTGTGTCGGCGTTGAGCCAGTAGCGGGAGCAACATGGGCTAGGTTTTCTGCCCATGAATATCGCTGACCGTGTCAAGGAACTTACCCGACCCACTGGCGAGGAAGACCTGCTCGCCGTCCGTTACCCAAAGCCGCGTCTTAAGATCGAACCTAGGCATGCCGCCTGGCTTGGCGCGTTGTGTTTCGCCGGTATCGTGGTGTTTGTTTTGCTCAGTCGGCCGCCGTCGACTGCCCACCCGGCGGCCCCGAATCCCTACGCCGTGCTCAGCAGCACTAAACCCGCACCAGAAGTCGTCGTCAGTGTTGTCGGCGCGGTGGAGCGCCCCCAAGTGCTGACTTTGGCCCCGTCAGCGCGCGTTGCCGATGCGCTCGCGGCCACCCAACCTTTACCCGACGCTGATCTCGCCCGCATCAACCAAGCCCAGAAGCTTATCGACGGCACGCAGTTGGTCATCCCTCGCATTGGTGAAGCCGTTGCCGCGGAGCCACAGCTAGCCAGTGGCTCCGCCACCACTCCTGACGGCAAGATCTCGCTGAACAACTCGGATGCCAAGGCATTGGAACAGCTGCCCGGAGTGGGGCCGAAAACCGCCGAAGCGATCGTGGCGTATCGGGAAAGCATCGGCGGTTTTACCGCCGTGGAACAGCTCAAAGAGGTCAAGGGGATCGGCCCAGCGAAGTTTGAGAAGATGAAAGATCAGGCGGTCTTGTGAGCGAGCTGCGACTGCTGCCGGCGGCTTTAGCTGTGTGGGGATGTGCCGGTCTGGTCATTGCCCAGCGCTCGCCGATGTGGGCGGCAGTAATCCTCCTCGCCACAGTGATGTGCTGCGCTCTGCGGGGCTGGCAAGCACATGGGATGCTAATTGGTTCGCTCGGTGCCGCTGCAACAGTGACTTCTTTTCTTCGTGTCCGCGCCGTGGACGCATTCAATTTTGGCACCGTGATCACCGGTGAGGTGGCCAGTTCCGCTACGATTACCCGAACTGAGCAGTGGCTAGTCCACGTCCAGTTGCCGGGGTTGCCCAGTACCACCAGCGTGTTGGTTGCGCACTCTCCGCCGCCACCAGGTACTGAGTTCGCCGCTACGGTGAGCTGCACAGAATCGGAACGGGTGGCGCTCAATACCACCGTGCTCAAGGCTAGTGAACTGCATGAGGTGGCAGCACCCGAGGGGATGGCGGCGCTGGCGCACTCGCTCAAAGCGCAATTTCAGTTGGCGGTGCAAGCCTCCGTCGGCCCGAGCTCGCAAGGATTGATGCCCGGAATGGTGCTAGGGGATACCACCTTGCAGGACTATGCCGAAAAGCAACTGTACGTGCAGACGGGGCTGAGCCACCTTTCTGCGGTGTCTGGAAGCAATGTAGCGATAGTGACATCAGCCGCCGTACTACTTGCACGGTCCTGGGTGCTGGGGCCGCGAGTACAGATAGCCAGTGCAGCTGTCACCTTAGGGTTATTCGTGCTGGTAGTCGGGCTGGAACCTAGCGTTTTGCGCGCGTGCGTGATGGGCATCGTGGGTATGTTGGCAGCCGTTAGTTCTTCCCAAAGCGAACCCATCCACGCATTGTGCCTAGCGGTGATCGCGCTAGTCCTGTGGGATTCCAGCCTCGCAGTCTCCTATGGTTTCGCGCTATCAGTGGCAGCCACTGCTGGGATCGTGGCTCTGTTTCCGCTGTTGTATCGGGGACTTGTTTCGCCCTGGTTGCCGGACGCACTGGCCCGTTTGCTTGCGGTATCAATCGCAGCCGAAGTAGTGACCGCACCGATTGTTGCCCTGATGGCAGGTGAAGTCCCGGTAGTTTCGGTAGCGGCAAACGTGCTGGTAGCCCCCGTTGTTGCTCCGGTAACGGTGCTTGGGCTGTGCGCCGCCCTGCTGTCGCCGTTTCCGGGACGCTTGGAATGGCCGTTGTTGAAGTTAGCCGAACCAGGGACGTGGTGGATTAATCACGTTGCACGGGTGTGTGACTCGGTGAGCTGGGGTAGCGTCGAAACAGGACTGGTAGGAGCCGGTCTGGCTTCTGCCTGGACAGTGTGGCTTATCCACACCAAGCGGCTGCCGTGGGCAATCGTAGGCCTCGTCTTTACGAGCATCACGTGGGCCTTAAGTTATGGCACACTAAACGGGTGAGAAGGAACCCGATCCCCAGCGTCCACGTCATCATTGGCGAGGAAGAATTCCTGGCCGAGCGCGCACAGCAGCAAATCCTGGAAAAGCTTCGCGTTGAGCTACCTGCGGGGGAGCAGCTCCAAGTCACCACTATGCGCACCGGGCAGGTCACTTCAGCCGACCTGATTGAGATGTTTAGCCCGTCGCTGTTTTCCGATACCCGCGCGCTGGTGTTCACCGACGCGGGAGAATCCGGAAAAGAACCGCTGGAACAACTGATGAAGGCCTGCCTCGATGTCGCGCCGGGCATCACCGTTATCATTCGGCACAGCGGCAAGGGGCGACAGAAGGCCGCCGTACCGAAGCTCAAGAAGCTGGGACACACTCATGAAGTGCCCAAGCTAAACGCTCGGGAACGTCAAGGTTTTGTTACTCAAGAGTTCAAAACGCTGGGTGTTCGAGTTACCCCAGATGTCGTGAATGCCGTGCTGGAAGGCGTCGGGTCGGACCTTCGTGAGCTTGCCTCGGCAGTGAGCCAGTTGGTTGCTGATACCAACGCGCAGGTGACGGTGGAAGCGGTGCGCCGCTACTACGAGGGCGTGGCGGAAGTCAGTGGCTTTGACATCGCGGATTTGGCTGTCTCTGGGCAGCTAACCCGCGCCGTGGCGTCGACACGCAGGGCGCTGCAGCTGGGGATTTCCCCGGTGGCGATAGCCGCCGCGCTCTCTAATTCCGTGATTGCGATTGCACGGTCCTACGGCATTCGCGGACGTGCCAATGACTATGAGCTGGCGAAAGTTCTGGGGGTGCCGCCTTTCAAGGTGAAGTCGATTTTGCAAAATGCCCGGCGGTGGAATGGAGATGCGGTATCCGATGCCGTGATTTTGATGGCCGAGTTGGACGCCAAAACCAAAGGTAGGGGCGGTGACCAGGAGTTCGCTATCGAAGACGCAGTCCGACGTGTAGCCGAAATGGCCGGGCGTTAAACTGTTCAACGTGTTTGCAACCCTAAAGAGGCCTCGCCGATGAACCTAGCGGAATTGGGCACGATTTTGCTGCTCAACTTAGCTGGCATGCTCGCGCCAGGGCCGGATGTGTTCCTGATTATGCGTACCGGGGCGAAGTCGCGACGCCACGCGCTGGCAGTGGTCGCGGGCATCTCGACGGGCATCGTGTTCTGGGCGACTTTGACAGTTTTGGGCACGTCCGCTTTGTTCGCAGCCAACCCATCGATTTTGGGCTTCATCCAGTTCTTTGGCGGCATGTGGCTGATGTGGATGGGCCGGGGCCTGTTGAAGTCGGGCCTGGAACAGCGGCTCAATAGAATCCGACCAGGGGACGTCGGCCTTAAAGAACTGGTAGGCACCTTGGCGCACAACTATCGCTTGGGGTTGATGACCAACCTTTCTAACCCTAAAGCGGTGCTGTTTTTCGCCTCGATCATGTCCCCGTTCATCCCGGTCGGAGCGCCCTGGACCACATCCGCGTTGATTGTGGTGGCGCTTGCCCTGTGTACGTTGGCCGGGTTCTCCGGGCTGGCGCTGCTAGTTTCCGCTGACGTTATTCGTCGGCGAATCGTCCACGCCGGCCCGTGGATTGATATCGTGGCTGGCCTGCTCTTTGTGGGGGTGGGGCTATGGATGTTCGTCCAAGGTCTGTTCGCCGTGGTCGGTCCACTGTTGTAGCTATTGTCGTCTCGATGCCACCGGCTGATCGGCTGCGTCGCTAGGGGCGGGGTAATTTTCCTGGCGGACCACTCGAGCACCACGCTGCTTGCGTGCGGCATCGGCATGCGGATCATTGTAACGAGCTTCATGAGCGCGTCGGAATCCAATGATCGAAAGGATGACGCCCACGCCGATTACCCACGGCACGGCCCCGTGCACGAGTGTGGAGATATTAGTGGCCACCAATGTAGTACCAACCAGGCCGCCGAGCAGGGTGGGATTGAGCCGTGAGGTGAGCCATGCACCAACGGGAGCAGCAACAACACCACCTGCTAGTAGGGCAAGGACGAGCCAGATCTGGCTGATGAGCTCCGCCCATAACGAGGCAGCAAAGCCAATGGTGGCAGCGAAAGTCACCAAGAATTCGGCGGTATTGACGGTGCCAATGACACGCCGCGGGCTGCCACCGCCGGCAGAAAGCAACGTTGAAGACGTAACTGGACCCCAGCCACCACCACCGGAGGCATCAATAAAGCCACCGAACAGGCCAAGAAACGGCAGCCAACGCAGCTTCTTCAAATCGCGCGGTACGCGGCGGATCCGCCCGCGGGAAAAGCGCCAGACAAGATGGGCACCAATGCCACACAGAATTGCAGCGGTGAGCGGGCGGGCTGCATCGAGGGATACCGAAGCTAGCAGGTAGGCACCACAAAACGCGCCGATCGCGCCGGGCACCCCCAACCGCAGGGCTACCTTCCAGTCCACGTTGCCGAATTTCCAATGCGAGGCACCCGAAACCAACGTGGTACCCAACTCAGCGGTGTGGACCACCGCTGAAGCATGCGCTGGCCCAAGCGCGGTGAGCGCGAGCATCAGTGTTGTTGAGGTCGCACCGAAGCCCATGCCGAGGGCGCCGTCGACAAGCTGTGCGGTGAGTCCAGCGAAAGCGATAAGCGTTAGGGTGCGCATGGTGAGTCCTTTAGGTGACGAGGTCCGCGATGACAGGTGCGAGACGTGCGGAAAGAGGAGGTAGGACGGATAGTTGGCAGCCAGAGGCCGCGCTGATCCGAGGAAGTTCGTTGTGCAACTTGTCCAGCAGTAAGCCGGACGTAACAAAAAGTGGAATGACTGTAAGTGATGCGTGGCGCACGGCAGCGTCCAGTACGGATGGGCCGCGCGTGGCAAATGCCACTTCCACCACATGCCCGGTCCGCTGAGACAAGGCGCGCGCTAGGTCGTACACCTCGGGAGAACCGGTTGAGGATCCGACCGCGTACAGCACGGAAGATTGAGTGACTAAGGAAGAAAGGGCGTCGATAAGCGTGTCCCCGGATAGGCCCGGAGTGAGCCGCACATCCAAGCCAGCTACGGCAGTAGGGACGTCGACACGCGCGTGGAAGGCATCAGTGAACAGGAGCGGCACCACGGTGTCCCCAGGCTGCGCCACCTTATCGACGGTCGGTTGCTGCAGGTCAAGGTAGGCAACGGCAGTGCGCTTAGCAGTGCGAATTTCCACCTCAGCTGCGAGGCGCTCCACTCCCGCGGCAGCATCCGGGTGCCGGGAACCGTGAGCCAGCAGCACGATGGTCATAGCTGACGGCCCACCAATCCGGCTGCTAGCGTATCGCCCGTGGCTTGATCGGTGAGCAGGAAGTTTCCTACCGCGCCCCGGGCGGCGTAGTTGTCTACTTCCACGTCAGCTGCCAGCTGGATGCGCACGTAGGCGATGTCATTGAGGGCGACTTCGGTGGTGTCTGAAGACTGGGTGCCAGCGTCGATATTGCGGACGTGGTGCACCGCAGCCAACCGCCCGCGCAGTAGCGACGTGCCGTAACGCACCTTGACCGTTTGGCCTGCGCGCAGTGGTTTTTCCGAGAGCGCAACGATGGTGCCATCGAACTCGCGGACGGGTTCGGGGCGGCTACCTGCGGTGATGAGGTCGCCTCGGGCGAGGTCAATGTTATCGGCTAGCAGTAGCGTCACAGAATCACCTGCCACCGCAGACGCTGCGGGGCCGTCTGGGGTATCGATGCCCACGATGGTGGAGTTGAGCCCCCGTCCGGTTTCTACCGTGTCCCCAATCTGGATGCGACCTGCAGAAACCCGGCCGGCATAGCCGCGGTAGTCACTGGCGTGCTCCCGAATCACGTACTGGATGGGGAAACGGAAATCCAACTCGTGCGCACGTCCGTGCCCAACCGGGATGGTTTCCAGCAGGTCCAAAATGGTGGGGCCTGCGTACCAGTCGGTATTGGTGGAGCGAGTAACAACATTGTCGCCGTGCAGCGCGGAGATCGGGACTACGTGCACATCGTCGATGCCCAACTCAGTAGCGAGCGCGACGAACTCAGCTTCAATCGGCTCAAAAACTGCCGGGGAATAGTCCACGAGGTCGATCTTGTTCACCGCGAGGATTACCGAGCGCACGCCGAGCAACGCCGCAGCGGTGAGGTGTCGGCGAGTTTGGGTGACGATGCCGTGGCGGGCATCAACCAGTAGAACCACGACCTGCGAAGTGGATACCCCAGTGACGGTGTTGCGGGTGTACTGCTCGTGACCTGGGGTATCGGCCAGGATAAAGGTGCGCTTGTCAGTAGCAAAGTAGCGGTAGGCTACGTCAATCGTGATGCCTTGTTCGCGTTCCGCGCGCAAGCCGTCAACCAGGAGTGAAAGATCGAGGCCATCGAAGCCCCGGTCTGCCGAGGTGCGCTCGACGGAGGCGAGCTGGTCCGCCAGGACCGATTTGGTGTCATGGAGGAGCCGGCCGACGAAGGTCGATTTGCCGTCGTCGACGGAACCCGCGGTGCACAGTCGCAGCGTCTCGCGCTGTTGGAGTAGGGCGGTGGTCATCAGAAATAGCCTTCCTTCTTGCGGTCTTCCATGGCGGATTCAGAGAGTCGATCGTCGGCGCGAGTGGCACCGCGTTCGGTGAGTGTGGAGGTCGAGATTTCTTCGACGACCTCATCGATGGTGCTAGCGGAGGAGAGAACCGCGCCGGTGCAGGACATATCGCCCACGGTGCGATAGCGCACTTGCTTGCGCTGGAGCTCCTCGCCTTCGCGAGGCCCGCCCCAGCCGCCAGGGGTGAGCCACATGCCGTCGCGTTCGAATACTTCTCGCTCATGGGCGAAGTAAATGGCCGGAAGTTCGATATTGCGGGCACCGATGTATTCCCAGATGTCGGCTTCCGTCCAATTCGAGATAGGGAAGACACGAATGTTTTCGCCCGGCAGGTGCCCACCGTTGTACAACGTCCACAACTCGGGGCGTTGACGGCGCGGATCCCAGCCGCCGAAGGAATCCCGCACGGAGAAGATGCGTTCTTTGGCGCGGGCGCGTTCTTCGTCGCGACGAGCTCCACCGAGGACTGCGTCATAGCCTCGCTCAGCAATAGTTTCTACAAGCGGCACGGTTTGGAGCGGGTTACGGGTGCCATCTGGGCGTTCAACCAGGTCACCACGGTCAATCCAGTCCTGAACCTTCGCCACGTGCAGACGCGCACCCGTCTCGGCTACCAGGCGGTCCCGGAATTCGAGCACCTCAGGGAAGTTGTGGCCCGTGTCCACGTGAAGCAGCTCAAAGGGAACCGCTGCCGGGGCGAAGGCGCGGCGCGCCAATTCGAAAACCACGACAGAATCTTTGCCGCCCGAAAACAGCAGGGCAATCTTGTCGAATTGCCCGGCTACTTCGCGCAGGATGTGAATGGATTCGTTCTCAAGGTCTTTGAGGTGGGGAGATAGTGGTGTGTGCACAGTGGTGGTCATGTGTGTAGTCCGCATTCTGTCTTGGTATTTCCGGCCCAGCGGCCGCTTCGAGGGTCCTGGCCTTCCGCCACCGGCAAGGTGCAGGTGGCGCAGCCGATGGAGGGATAGCCTTGTTTGGTCAATGGGTGGTCGATGAGCTCGTGTTCTTCGGCAAAACGAGTGGTTTGTTCCAGCGTCCACGTCACGAGGGGCGAAATCTTTAGCCGCCCCGCCTTGTCCAGCTCTAGCGCTTCGGCCGCTGCCCGGGTAGGCCCATCGGCGCGCCGGATTCCGGTCACCCAGGCTTGATAGCCACCGAGCGTGAGCTGCAGCGGCTCGACCTTGCGCATTCGGCAACAGGCTTCCGGATTCCGCTGGTACAAGTTCGGCCCATAGACCTCATCTTGGGCAACCCGGCTCAGCGTCGGAAGCGCACGAACCAGCCGCTGATCGGGGTAGCGTAGTTCCACGGCGTTTGCTACCAGCAGTGTTTCCTCGAAGTGGTACCCGGTGTCTAGAAACAGGAAGTCAGCTTCCGGAAAATGGCGGGCGCCGAGCTCAGCCAGGACGGTGTTTTCCATGCTGAGCGTGATAGCGGTGGGGCCGGCGTGCTCGCGGGCCCACCGAAGAATTTCGTCGGCCGGGGCATTGCTTAACGACGCCTGCCACTCGGCCACTAACGCTTCGTTTCGGGCACGTGTTGCGTCGTCAAGCTGTGCAGGCGCGGGCTGATCCGGGCTGACGGCGGGGTCACGGAAGGACCTTGAATCATAAAGCAGCATTGTGTTTCTCCAGGCTGTGGCGCAGGGCCTCTGCGGTGGATGGGCTTGGGGCGGGGCGGACCGAAGGATCATCCTGGCCGTGGAACATTACGGAGAAAATGCGCAGGCAATCGTGGCATTTCCAGGCGAATTCGCTTTCCACGTTGGGAAAGAGATCCTCGCTCGCGCAGTAGGGGCAGTGCAAGGGGTGATTTCGATTGGGGTTCGGTTCGCGGCGTAGGCTCATTGGAGGTCTGCCTCCTCCGCGCGCAGCACCCATTCGCGGAAGTGCTCGCCGTCCTGACGCTGTTGCCGGTACTTAGTGACGAGCCGGTATACGTAATCCCCAAGTTCGGCGGAAGTAACTTTGTGTCCGCGCAGCTTGCGGCCGAAATCTGGGTTGAGGCCCAGAGCCCCGCCCAGGTGGACTTGGAAACCCTCTACGCGGTTGCCGTCCGCATCCGTAACCGTTTGTCCCTTCAGCCCGATATCCGCCACTTGGGTGCGGGCGCAAGAGTTAGGGCAGCCGTTGAGCGATATTTTCAGTGGTACGTCGAGGTCACCAATTCGATCTTCTAGCTCGTCTACCAGCTCGATCGCTCGGGCTTTGGTGGTCACGTGCGCGAGTTTGCAAAACTCCAAACCCGTGCAGGAAACGATCCCGCGGCGGAACTCGCTGGGGTGCGAATACAGCCCGATGATGTCCAGATCATCCTGCAAAGAAGAAGGGTCTTTGACGTCAAGGAACAAAAGTTCTTTGTCCACGGTGGTACGAATCCTGCTCACCCCATGCTTTTCGGCTACATCGGCGATGGCGATCAGTTGTTCACCTGTAGTGTGGCCTACCGTTGGTTTGACCCCGACATAGAACAGCCCGTCCTTTTGCGGGTGGACCCCGAGGTGATCCCGATAGTTGGGTGCCGCAGGAGCAGCTGGGCCATCGAGCAGCTTAGTGTGCAGATAGTCCTCCTCGAGGACTCGACGGAACTTGTCAATTCCCCAGTCGGCCACGAGGAATTTCAGGCGTGCGCGGTTGCGCAGGCGACGGTAGCCGTAGTCCCGGAAGATTCGGACAACGCCCGCCCAGACGTCGGGGACCTGCTCGATCGGCACCCACACGCCGAGGCGCTGGGAGATCATCGGGTTGGTGGACAGACCGCCACCTACATAAACATCGAAGCCGGGCCCGTGCTCGGGGTGGTGCACACCGATGAACGCCAAGTCCTGGATTTCGTGAGTAACGTCCTGGCGTGGATTTCCGCTGATCGCAGATTTAAACTTGCGCGGCAGGTTGTGGAATTCCTCGCGGGGGAGCAGTTCTTCCTGGATGCGACGGATGGCTGGCGTGGCATCGATGATTTCGTCGGCGGCGATGCCGGCCACTGGCGAGCCCAGAATGACGCGGGGCACGTCGCCGCAGCCCAGCAGGGTAGATAGCCCCACGCTGTCCAGGCGCTCCCAGATTTCCGGTACGTTTTCGATTTCGATCCAGTGCAGTTGGATGTTCTGGCGGTCAGTAAAGTCGGCGGTCGAACGCGCGAAGTCCTGGCTAATCTTTCCAACGGTACGGAACTGCTCTGGGGTGGCGATCCCACCGTCGAAACGCACGCGCATCATGAAGTACTTGTCTTGCAGCTCGGCGTCGGAGAGCTGGCCGGTGAGTTCGCCGCCGAGGTCCTGACGGCGCTGCGTGTAGATGCCGCACCACTTCAGGCGTGGGGCTAGGTCATCGGCAGTGATGGAATCGAAGCCTGCTTGTGCGTAGTGCTCAATAACCCGTTGCTTTACGGAAAGGCCTGGGTCTTCCTGTTTTACTTCCTCCGGGTGGTTGAGCGGTGCGGTGCCGTCAATGAGCCACTGGCCCTGCGACTTCTTTGGGCGCGTTTTGGTTGGGGCAGTCATGTAATGTCCTTCGGTTGTTCTTTGGTTGGTGACCACTATTACAGACCGAGCTGTATGTTGCAAGTGTTCTGTCTAGTCTGTCTATAAAAATGGGGTGGAGCTGGGTATTTTGCGTAATTGTTTGCGAAATCTTTCGGGGGTGGCTACATTTGCAGACAACTTAGTCTGTCTATTTGGAAGGTTTGTAACGTGGCCCACCCCCTCAAAATTGCGGTAATTGGCGCCGGACCCGCTGGAATCTACTGCTCTGACTTGCTCGTTCGCGCCGGTGCGACAGTCGATCTTTTTGAGCAGATGCCTGCGCCATTCGGGCTCATCCGCTACGGCGTCGCACCCGACCATCCCCGCATCAAGGGCATCGTGAAATCCCTGCACAAGGTGCTCGATCAACCCGAAATTCGCCTGATCGGCAACGTCACGGTCGGCCGCGACATCACCGTCGAGGAGCTGCAGGAACACTACGACGCAGTGGTGTTTTCCACGGGCGCTGTCGCCGACCGGGCGTTAAACATCCCAGGGATTGACCTCCCAGAGTCTTATGGCGCGGCTGAATTTGTTGGCTTCTACGACGGCAACCCGCGATTTGAGCGCAAGTGGGATCTTTCCGCCAGCTCCGTGGCGGTTATTGGGGTAGGAAACGTTGGCCTGGACGTGGCCCGCATACTTGCCAAAACCGGGGATGAGCTGCATGTTACCGAGATTCCAGACAACGTCTACGAAGTACTGCGCACCAACCAAGCCCGCGAAGTCCATGTATTTGGCCGCCGCGGTCCAGCTCAAGTGAAATTCACCCCGCAAGAACTCAAAGAACTAGACCACTCGCCAACCATTGAAGTTGTTGTAAATCCGGAAGACATTGACTACGACGACGCTTCCATTGCTGCCCGCCACGACTCCAAATCGGTCGACCTCGTCTGCCAGACGCTGGAGCAATACGCAATCCGGGACCCCAAAGGTGCCCCGCACAAGCTCTACATTCATCTCTTCGAACAACCCGTGGCAATCCTTGGCGAAAATGGACATGTAGTAGGAGTGCGCACTGAACGTCAAGAACTAGACGGCACCGGCGGAGTGCGCGGCACCGGGAAATTCACCGACTGGCCCGTCGGCGCGGTTTATCGTGCCGTGGGCTACCGATCCGACGCGCTGCCCGGAGTCCCATTCGATACCGACCGCGGCGTGATCCCCAATGACGGCGGACACGTCCTCGACGCCCCCGGCGGCACTATCGTCCCAGGTCTCTATATCACTGGTTGGATCAAGCGCGGTCCGGTTGGCCTGATCGGCAACACGAAATCCGACGCGAAGGAGACCGTCGATAAGCTGCTTGCCGACGCCCACGCGCTCACCCACAGCACCGACGGCGACGTCGTGGATCTGCTGACCGAGCGTGGCATCGACACCACGAGTTGGCAGGGCTGGTACGCACTCGATGCGGTCGAACGAGCGGCCGGCGAAGCTGAAGGGCGAGAGCGCAAAAAGGTGGTAGAATGGGCTGAAATGGTATCAGCTTCCCACGTGTGACGCTGCGAAAGGCAACAAGCAAGTTGATACGCTAAGCTATTCCTCAGGTAAAAACCCACCGTCAAGGAGCCCCCGTGAACCTCAACATTGATTTCGCAGACGTTTTCCGTTTCTTCTCCGAAGTTATACGCGCAATTGCAGAACTACTATCCATCATCAAGGACATTGCTTAATCGCGATTCTTAAGACTAAATTCCCCTATCCTGGGCTTCCGTTAGGCCAGGGTAGGGGAATTTTTCGCGCTTGGTGAGGTTTGTGGCTGGCGCTTTTTGTGACGACCTCGCAATCTCAAACTCGGGTTCTGCAGGTCGTGTGCGTATTAGTTTCTCTGGCTGGTTGGCTGACCTGTAAGACACGAGGTTGAGCCTCCGAGGTTGGCCGAAAGCTGCGCCCCATTTAGGGCATGCAACGGTGCAACGTCAGCAAAAGTCCTCAGCGCAACCTGGTGTTACGCACATGGTAGGCCTGCCGGATATCCGCCAAAAGCGTGCCGTCGGCGATTTGCTTCCAGGATGCGCGAATGAGGGTGTATCCCAAGTTGAGGATAGCTTTTTCCCGCGCGCGTTCGCGTCGCAAAGCTTCGGCGAGCTCATCGGGTGGGAGAGCATACTTGACTTCGCCGTCGACCTCGATTGCGAGCCAGCCGTCGGCGAGGAAGTCGAGTCGGAAAATGCCCGCAGAACTCTCGACGGCGACCTGTTGGAACAGCGTCTTAGTTAAGCCGGCTTCGTGAATGACTGCCTTAGCATAAGACTCCGCGGGGCTTTCCGACAAGTGGTCAGCCAGCGCCAAAATCTTCCTAACCTGCCGAATCCCCCGCACTCGTCCCATTTCGGCGGCCTTGCGCTCGAGACGGGAGATGTGGTTCGGCGGGCCCTGTCGCAGGTATCCTTCTGCGGTGACGAGGCCGTCCGCAAACGGCTCAAACCGGCACAAATCGATCACCGATCGCTCCAGCGAGGTGACGCGCACACCCTTCCACTCGAGCACATCGCCCGGCGGAATCTGCAATTGTTGCATCCGCACCCCCTCCGGCCAGTGCCTTTTGCCTGTCGAGCTGCGCCCGCCAGCCGTTGACACCGTAATATCGCCGCTCGACCGCAACAACGGGAGGTGCCACAGTCGGCAGGCCGAGCGCCCCACGATGATGCTGTTCAGCGCAGCCTTGCCGACGGCCATAGCCCGAACTTCATCACGATCCCACAAACTGAGCTCGTCCCACCGACTCTTGGGCGCGTAGAAGTGAGCGTGTATTTGCACCCACTTCCCGTTATGTACACCCCGCCAAAAGTCGACATCCATCGTGCTGATTGTCCGAACATCGACGACTTCTAACTTATCCCCCCAGATAGCCATGACAACACTAGTTACCAAACTGGGAGTGACTTCGCCATCTGGTTGTGGCTGGTGCGCGCTTGTGTGCTGGGAGGGGACACAGAGGGGCTTGGTGACACGTCGCTGCACGTGTAGCTAAGGGATGGTTTTGGGTACCGTGCTGCTGGCCTCGGGAGCTTTGCTCTGGGTGCTTTACTTTGGGTGCTTGAACCCCTCGGGGGCTTCACCTCGGATGCTTGACCTCGGGTATTGCAGGTGGCTGCGTTTGGCCTACTGGGCGCTGCATGGCTGGCCTGTAATACCCGAGGTTGAACATCCGAGGTTGGCCTAACCCGGGCCCATACCGCAGTGGGCGTGTGCGAAAAAGTGAAAGAAGCTAGCCGAGTTGCCTGAGGGGTTCTTTAATCGGGGAATGTTTAGTTAGTGGTGGATGTGGAGTGTCTCGATTATTGCCGTAAGTCAATCGTGGACCGGTTTGAGGGGTAGGTCGCTGACCTCGAAACTTCGAACTCGGGTTTCCCAGGTGACCGTACCGGGACTTCCTGAAGCCGCCCGAATGACCTGCAGTATCCGAGGTTGAACCCTCGAGGTTGAACCTCCGAGGTTGAACCCCCGGCGGCTCTGCAAAAACCAAAACCCGCTACCCAAGCGACATGATGCGCCTGGGTAGCGGGTTTATTGACAACAGCGTGCCAAAAGGAGCAGATTTAGCCCATCTTGTTGAATGCAGAAGCCATCTTGGACTTCTTGTTTGCAGCGTTGTTGCGGTGGAAGACACCCTTGGTGACAGCCTTGTCCAGCTTGCGGGAAGCTACGCGGAGCTGTGCTTCAGCAGCGGACTTGTCGCCGGTCTCGACAGCTGCACGGAACTTGCGGATCTCGGTGCGGACTGCGGAGCGGATTGCCTGGTTGCGCTGACGAGCCTTTTCGTTCGTCTTGATGCGCTTCATCTGAGACTTGATGTTTGCCATCGAAAATACCTCTTGAATGTAGAAAACAAATGGAATGTTTCCACTAAAACCCAAGGTCACTCCGGCGAACCGGAGAAGCTGAAGTCAGTGAGGCGGACCCAAGGTCCTGACCGCCTAGACAACTGCGGGAAAATAAGTGAACAACAGCGGGTAACACTACCAGTTGGCCCGGCGAAATCACAAAATCCGCCGGTGGGGTTAGCCCCAACCGTAGTCGGTGCGTAGTCGGGTGGCTACTCGTTCGAAGCGTTGGCGTGGGATGATTGCTCCTTCGCGTCGTATGGCGAGTTCGGGTACTTCAACTACTTTGTCTAGGCGCATCCAGCATGGTGCGCCGCTTGGGTCCCAGGGGCCGCTGCCGATATCCACCCAGTTGCTTTCGCCTTCGTGGGCGGAGTTTGAGGAGATCACTAGGCCAAGAATGGTTTGAATCCCGTGGCCTACGACGAGCAGCGCGCGGTCATTGTGCGGGGTGGTGCACATTTCTGCTGGAAGTTTGATCCAGACGATTTCGCCTGGTTCGGCGTGGCCGTCCATGTCTGGGGCGTAGTAGATGTTGCGCACGACCGAGGCGGTGGGTTGGACGTGGCAGACGGCTTCGACGCGTTCGACGTCGGGAATGGATTCCGCGTGGAGGCCCAGTCGGTTGCCGATGCGCTCGAGCCCGGATTCCAGTTGTGCGCGCCGCGCTTCTCGACGCCGCTGCGCCAGGCCTGAAAATGCCTGTTTGAGTGCACTAATCCGGCCGAGTCGTGAGGTGCCCGAATCCTCGGTAGTCATAGTCTTCTAGTCTAGCGCGCTTCTGCGTTTTAGGGTCGCGGTTTGCCCAAATACCAAAATGGCACGAAGGTGACGTCGCTGGATTGGAGTTTGAGGTCGTGGATGGCGTAGCGCCGGGCGGCTTTTACTAATCGATCTTCACCGCTTGCCCACAGTTTGGTGGTATCGCCTAGCTTCCATTGCCGTAGGACGTCGGTGATGGTTGTGGGGGCGGCTGAGGTTGCGGAATAGTTCACCGAAAAGTGCCTTAACCGCGGTGAATAGTGAAGTAGGGCGGGCATTTCAATTTCGCTTTTCGACGGCGCGCACACGGCCACTGAGCAATCGGCGAGGGCGTCGCCGGGGAGTTGATCCAGGATGGACAACAGCGCTGGTGTGCCAGTTGCGTCTGCGATCAATACCTGTGGGGCGGTAGTTGGCTGCCAAAGTGACTGTGCCAGGCAGATTCCGCAGGAGTCCCCGATTTGTGCGCTGCGAATCCAGGAAGATCCCGGGCCGGTGACGTAATGGTGTAGTACCACGTCAAAAGTGAGCAATCCTTGAGACGGGTCTAGCGAACGTACTGTATACCAGCGCAAGTTGGGGCGGATGCTGGCTGGTAGGGCTTGTACGGCGGCGCGGAGGTTGGTGGAGATGCAGTCAAACGGAGTGAAAGTAACGTCCGGCGGTGGCATGAGGAGGCCGAAGAATTCATCGGGGCCGCTGAGTTGATATCCGATGAGTTTGGGGGAGTGGAGGGTGATTCGGCGCAGGTTGGGGCAAGGGTCGGCGATCTGAAAAACGCGGCAGTCAATGACGTTTTTGCCCATGTAGCACTCCTTTTGCGCAAGTCTTTGTAACTAGGTTAACCTTACCTAACTAACATTAGGTATACCTAATCTTCAAAGGAGTTGGTGGAAAACATGAAACGGCGCTCGTTTCTAGCCCTTGCAATGTCAGCAGCAATGCTGATCGCAGGTTGCTCAAAAGCAGACGTTGAACAGAGCAACGCTCAGGAACAGCGCTATGCTGCGCTGGGCCTCGGCGATGCAGACACCATGCTCGCACTCGGAATTACCCCGGTTGTTGTCGCCCCGTTTTCTGCGCAGGGAGATGTGCCAGCGAATGGTTTGGAGCCGTGGGTCCAGCAGCATGCCCAAGGCAAGGATATGAAGCCGGTATTCGGTACGGCGCAGGGCTTTAGTGCGCCGATCCTGGAGCAGGTAACTGCTGCCCGGCCAACCAAGATCATCGCGGTGAATCAGGCAGTCGATGCGCAGGCTAAGCAAGCTTTGGAAAAGATCGCGCCAGTCACGCTGAAGCCGGAAGGATACGCCAATTGGCAAATTCCGTGGGACGTGCAGGTTAAGGCAGTGGCGGCGGGCGTCGATAAGCAGGAGGCGGGCGACAAACTAATCGCCGACACGCAGGGCAAGTTCGCGGAGTTCCGGGCGCAACATCCGGATTTGCAGGGCAAGAAGGCTGCAATCGTGATGCCTTACGGAGGCAAGCTGGGCTTGTACACCGATGCGGATGGGCGTGGGCAGTTCATTGAGTCGATGGGGCTGACTATTCCGGATGAGGTGCAGGGGACTGACAAGGCATCCTTCTATCGGGATATTGCACCGGAGAACTATTCGCTGCTGCAGCAGGTTGATGTGTTGTACGTGTTGGATTACAAGGGATCGGCGCAGGCGCTAAAAGACGACCCCGCTTTCCAGCCGCTGCTGTCCAAGACAGTATTTGTGGAGGAAGCCGTCGGCAATGCGATGAGCGTGCCGAATCCATTGTCGATTCCGTGGGCTTTGGACAAGCTGAAGTAGCGTGATGCGCGTCCATACCCGATTCGGCCTAGTGCTCGTTGTCGTGCTGGTGTTGTCGCTATTTGTGGGCGCCCAGCCGCTGTCGGTGTCACGAGTCTGGGCAGGATTGCACCACGCAGCTGGCCCAGAGATCAACCACATTATGTGGGGGATGCGTATTCCGCGCACGCTGCTCGCAGTGGCAGTGGGAGCGTCCTTGGGGATCTCGGGACTGCTGGCACAAGTGTGGACGCGCAATCCACTGGCAGATCCCGGCATCGTCGGCGTGACAGCGGGGGCAAGGTTCGCAATTGCTGTCGCAGCTACTTGCGGTATAGCCGGTGGTCTCGGGCAACAGGTGGCGGTTGCCTTAATCGGCGCCACTCTGGCCACGTTATTTATCATCTTTGTGGCCCGAAGACGCGACGATCCCATAACCCTGATTCTGGTTGGCGTAGGTGTGAACGCCACGTTGATGGCGTTGACCATGCTGTTGTCCCTGCAATCCAAGTCAGTGTTTAATGACCTGCGGCAATGGTCAGTGGGCAGTACCGTGGGGCGCGGTTTTGTCGAAGCCTACCTCGCTGGTACAGGCATGGTGGTGGCAGTGCTGCTTGGCGCGCTGGTGGCGCGCAACCTCGACGTGTTGGCATTTGGTCAGGATTCAGCGGCTGCTCTGGGGGTAAACATCCCGGTAACTTTTGCTGGCGTGATCGCCGCTATTGCTATTGCAGGAGGCACCGCGACGGCTGCCGCAGGGCCGATCGCGTTTTTGGGTTTGGCGGCCCCGCATATGGTGCGCCGCTATGTTCGTCGCGGTGGGGTCCGTGAGTTGCTGTGGCCCACGGCCTGCCTCGGGGGAATCCTGGCGCTCGTCGCGGACATTTTAGGTCGCGTGGCAAACTACCCCGGCGAATTAGAGTTTTCCGTGGTCTTGGCAATTCTCGGCGCGCCACTCATGATTTACCTGGTGAAGCAAGGAGCTAGGCTATGACGCGATACGGGTGGACCAGCCTGCTGATGCTGCTCCTTGCTGCCGGCGGATATCTGGCTGCGCTTTCTGTCGGAGCTTTGTTCGTAGGCCCGGCCGATGTCATCGCGGTGCTCAACGGTGGCGGGCCTGCGAGCATGGTGAACATCATCTGGGAACTTCGGTTGCCGGTGGCTATCGTGACGGCGGTTGCGGGAGCTGCGCTGGCGATCGCTGGTGCATGGACACAAACTCTCGCCCGCAATCCGTTGGCTTCCCCAGATCTGCTGGGAATTTCCGGTGGTGCGTCCTTGGCGGTGGTGGCAGCTACCGCGCTTACGGATGTCAACAACGCGTGGCTGCGCAGCGGGTACGCCCTGGCCGGAGCCGTGGCGATGTTAGCCCTGTTGCTGGTGCTCGGGCGCAAGGAACCCATTGATCGGCTCATCGTGATCGGCGTGGCACTGGCGTTGTTTGCACAAGGGGCGGTGTCATTCCTTTTGCTGCGGGCGGACATTTTGCGGGCTACCGAGGCACAGGTGTGGCTGGCTGGCTCCACGGCATTTGCCCGTTGGGAAGTGGTGGCACCCCTGCTCATAGGCTTAGTGCCGTTTGTGTTGTTGGGCCTTAGCCAGCATCGCGATATGCGCATTCTGGCCCACGACGATGTCACTGCGCTCGCGTTAGGAGTGCGGGTTTCTCGCACCAGGCTGCTGTTTGTTGTTGCGGCCACGGGCATCGTGGCGGTGATCGTCTCGATTGTTGGCCCTATTACTTTTGTTGCTCTGGTTGCGCCCCAATTAGCGCGCCTGATTGGCAACACTCCAACTCCGCCGGTACTGCTGTCTGCGTTGACTGGGGCGGCTCTGTTGCTCTGGTGCGCCACGATCGCAGCAGCTCTTCCGGTGACCGTTCCCGTGGGCCTATTAACGTCGGCTTTGGGCGGCGTGATGCTGGTTTACCTCATGATGATGCAAAGGACGACATGAAACTCCAGGTAACAGACCTCGTAGCAGCTTATGGCGATGGCCCAGACATCGTGCGCGGCGTGAGTTTCGCGGCCAGCCCTGGCAAAGTCACGACTCTCCTCGGCCCTAATGGCTGCGGCAAGTCGACGCTGCTCAAGGCGTGCTCGAAGGTCCTCCAGCCGCGATCGGGAGCAGTCGCGCTTGTCGACGAGCCCGCCGCCGCACGCCACGACCTCGCGCGGCTGTCACCGCGGGAATCAGCCAAGCTCGTCGGCATGCTCGCGCAGCAACCCGTTGCGCCCGCCGGACTGGCGGTTCGAGATTTGGTAGCCCGAGGCAGGCATCCGCACCGTGGGCTGTTCGGGGGACTCACGCGCAAGGATAACGACATCATCGACGCCGCTCTCGAAGCAACCGGCACCGAGAAACTGGCGGATCACGTGGTGGATTCTCTATCGGGCGGGCAGCGCCAGCGCGTATGGTTCGCGATGGTGCTGGCTCAAGACACCCCAGTGATCCTTTTGGACGAACCCACTACTTACCTTGATCCCGCGCACGCGCTGAGCGTGCTCGATCTCGCGCGGCAGCAATCTCAGGCAGGGAAAACCGTGGTCATGGTGTTGCATGATCTCATGCTCGCCGGGGCCTATTCTGATCAACTCGTGTTGCTCAAAGATGGAAATGTCTTGGCCGAAGGCACGCCAAAGCAGGTGTTGACTAGCGCTAACCTGGCGGAGGCGTATGGATTGCGGGCGGAGATTTGGCCGGATCCGCGCTCGGAATCGCCAGTGATCGTTCCTCGGGGAACGGTGTGATTCGGGTTGTACGGTGGGACGTCGATAAGCGGGAAAGCACAGCGTGTGAGTCTGGTAGAGTCCTAAAGCGTTATATAGGAAAGGGCCCTCGTTGACTCAAAAGAACTTTGCGGAAACCACGTTCACGGATCCGAAGCAGATCCGTAACTTCTGCATCATTGCGCACATTGACCACGGCAAGTCTACGCTTGCAGACCGTATCCTCGGCCTGACCGGCGTCATCGAGGCTCGCGACATGCGCGATCAGTATTTGGACAACATGGACATCGAGCGCGAGCGCGGCATTACCATCAAGGCGCAGAACGTGCGTCTGCCGTGGGTACCACGTACGGGCAAGCACGCGGGCGAAGAGATCGTGATGCACTTGATCGATACGCCGGGTCACGTGGACTTCACGTACGAAGTCAGCCGCGCGCTGGAGGCCTGTGAGGGCGCCATCTTGCTTGTCGACGCCGCGCAGGGGATCGAAGCCCAAACGCTGGCCAACCTGTACCTGGCCATGGAAAATGACCTGGAAATCATCCCGGTCTTGAACAAGATTGACCTCCCGGCTGCCGATCCGGAGAAGTACTCCCTGGAACTGGCAAATATCGTCGGCTGTGAACCAGAAGACGTGCTGCGCGTCTCCGGCAAGACTGGCGAAGGCGTAGAGGCGCTGCTGGATCGCGTGTGCGAGCTCGTGCCCGCTCCGTCCGCCGGTGCTGGCGACGATGCCCCGGCTCGTGCCATGATTTTCGACTCCGTCTACGACACCTACCGTGGCGTGGTCACCTACATTCGTATGATCGACGGCAAGCTCGAACCGCGCCAGAAGATTAAGATGATGTCCACTGGCGCGACCCACGAACTGCTGGAAATCGGTGTGGTCAGCCCGACCCCGAAGAAGTGCAAGGGCCTTGGCCCTGGCGAGGTTGGTTACCTGATCACCGGCGTGAAGGACGTGCGCCAATCCAAGGTGGGCGATACGGTCACCTGGGCTACTGGCGGGGCAGAGGAAGCACTCAAGGGGTATGCCGACCCGAAGCCGATGGTCTATTCCGGTCTTTTCCCAATTTCCCAGGCACAGTATCCGGACCTGCGCGACGCACTGGAAAAGCTGCAGCTCAATGACGCCGCCCTGTCCTGGGAGCCGGAAACTTCCGTGGCGCTCGGCTTCGGTTTCCGTCTCGGCTTCCTCGGCCTGCTGCACATGGAGATCACCCGAGATCGTCTGCAGCGCGAGTTTGACCTCGACCTAATCTCCACGGCGCCTTCCGTTTCTTACCGCGTGGTAACCGAGGACGGCAGCGAGCTCATGGTGCACAACCCGTCCGACTGGCCGGGTGGCAAGCTACGCGAGGTCTGGGAGCCAGTCGTGAAAATGACCGTGATCGTGCCGGCTGAGTTCGTGGGCACCACGATGGAACTCTGCCAGCAAAAACGCGGCCAGATGGGTGGCATGGACTACCTCTCCGAGGATCGCGTTGAGCTGCGTTATGTGATGCCGCTCGGCGAGATCATTTTTGACTTCTTTGACATGCTCAAGTCCCGCACTCGTGGTTACGCCTCACTCAACTATGAGGAGGCCGGCGAACAGCAGGCTGACTTGGTCAAGGTGGATATTCTGCTGCAGGGTGAGCCGGTTGACGCTTTCTCCGCGATCGTGCACCGCGACAACGCCCAGTGGTATGGCAACAAGATGACGGTGAAGCTCAAGGAGCTCATCCCGCGTCAGCAATTCGAGGTGCCTGTTCAGGCCGCGATTGGCACGAAGGTTATCGCGCGAGAGAACATCCGCGCCCTGCGTAAGGACGTGCTTGCCAAGTGCTATGGCGGCGATGTCTCCCGTAAGCGCAAGCTGCTGGAAAAGCAAAAGGAAGGCAAGAAGCGCATGAAGAACATCGGCTCCGTGTCGGTGCCACAGGAAGCATTCGTGGCAGCGCTTTCGACAGACGAAAGCTAGCTAGCTAGCTTTTCGACGGCCAGTTCCGGGGCCCGCTTACCGCACTTATTCCTGCCTTGCGGTGGGAAACTAGGTGTGGTTTGCTGGCCCCCGTTCATCAGGGCAACTCGACCGGCACGTACCTGCGTTCATGGAAATCTTGCGGGTGCTTAAGGACGCACTCCGGCTCCTGGCGGTAGAAGTCTTCTTTTAGGATGCCCCCGAAGCTCTCGCCGGGGTAAAAGATGCTGGGGCAGGTCAGCAGCTTTCGCTCGCCGTTCCACACTTTTAGGATCTTGTAGTTCGGGTCGTAGCCGGCATCGCCCCATTGCCGGTACGCATCAAAGATGCTCGTGATGTCTGCCTGGGAGTGTAGCCAGCCGAGGCGAGGCAAGCCGCCGTCGATACGCAGCTCGAAGAGGTTTCCATCTCGATACAGCAGCTCGACCTCTTGCAACGGGATGTTTAAGACTTCCTCATTGCGCAACGATAGCGCTACTTGGATGGGGCTTAAAAGGTGGCCGAGTCCTTTGCGACGACAAAACTTCGTCATGATCGTAGTCTCCGAATTTTCGCTCTTCCCGGGCCGGTTGGCTGGCGGGCCGATTTTCCCCTGCGGGCACCGTGCGCGCTGCGCGGTTGCCAGCTGGCCAGGCAGGAGGCTTGTGGCCAGTCTTCTTAATCGATGAGGTCATCGTAGCAGACTTCGCAGAAGCTTGGTTTTCGACGACCAACGTTGCGGCTAATTAAGGTCGAATGGCACGCATGAACTGCGCAGTTATTTTTGCTTTCCGCGTCGCTGTTTTGCGTCGGAAAGCATCCGATTACTCGCCACGATGAAGGCGATACTGCAGGCAATTTCAAGCGCAATGCATGGGCCCCAGGCCAAGATTTGTAGCCATAGGTCAACGGAACCGGTTTTTACTTGGGCGTAGTAGGTCGTCCACACGGGCGTGACAAAGAGCAATGCTGGGCCGATCCACGTGGGCAGATAGGGATGTTTTGCCAGGCAATAGCAGTAGATGAGGAGTACGCCTAGAAAGGTTAGGTTTGACAGGTGCAGCAGGCCGTACATTGCGATGACCTTGGCAACCGGCTGCATTACCTGGCTTACCCCGATCAATTGAATGGTGACGCCGATGCCGCACAGCGCGGCCATCGCGATCTTCTGCGGTCGCATCGATTTTGGCAGGGTAAACAGAATTGAAGTGATGATGCCAACCGCGAAAACGGTCCCGCAGATCCTGATCAGGGCTGAGAGAATCGAGCCGGTATCGGTCGCATCAGCTATCGCGTTGACCACGACGTAGCCTAAGAAGGAATATCCCGCGACGAATCCTGCCCGAGCCTGATCTTCAATTTCGTAGTTTTCGCCCAGTTCGGCTGGGCGGAGCAAGTTGCGAAGCACCCCAACCTCCTCGCGGGCTTTGTTGAATAAGCTTGAAAAAGACTTGTTAGTAAGTTACCAGGTTTTCCCTTTAAAATCTCCGAAAGGTTAGGCACATGAAACTAATTTTGACTTCATTTCTTCATCCTCGCCTGCCTGAATTTGCCTCGGGCAAGGTCGCCTATATCGGTGATGCCGCGCGTTCCTATGGCGATGCTCCATGGGTGTTAGCCGAGCGGACTGCCCTGGTAGAGCAGGGATTCGACGTCGTTGATTTACCTTTGAGCACGTCTGCTCCGGAGCGCATTGCTGAGGTGCTTGGCAGCGTCGATGCGGTTTACGTCGCGGGTGGCGAAACCTTCGATCTGCTGCAGGTGATGCACACTTCAGGGGCATTCGAGATGCTGAAAGACAAGGTTGCCGCCGGGCTCACCTACATAGGTACGAGCGCCGGCTCTGTCGTCGCCGGACCCACCATCGAACATATCGCGCCCATGGATTCGCCCGAGAAGGCGCCCGACCTGCATGATTACACCGGCCTATCGCTTGTCGACGTCTGCATCGTTCCGCACGCCTCCGGCACGATACCCGCGTATCCGCTGGCGATCATCGACGAGATCGTCGCGAAGTTCGGCGATCGCCTGCCGCTACAATTGCTTAACGACGGCCAAGCGCTGCTGGTGGAAGACGGGGAGGTGACATTGATCTAGTGGGGTGGCGCTAGGGGAGCGTCTCCACGGTGAAGCTGCCTTTTTCGCTAAGACACACGGCGCTAAGTGGCATGCCTGCATCTGACTGGTACCACAGTGCTTCAGAAGTAGTGGTGATGCGGATGCGCTTGCCGACGTACTGGCGCCACGGGCCGGTGGAGTCAGACGGCGAGCCGTACTTAAATCACTCTTTTTTGCCCAGAGAAACCCCGTAGGTTTTATTCGTTCTTGTTGTTCCCTTTGGCGTGCCGGATTTCTGCCCGGTAACTTCTCGTGGGGTATCGAACCACAGCAAAATGTATTCGTTGGATTCAGGTTCCCCATTTGGCGTTGGTTGGCCGTTCATTAACTCTGAAGGGTGCTTGAGTACCACGGTTCCTTCAAGGACGACGGACCCTGCCGTCAGCTTCTGACTGTTCGCAGAACCAGCGGTTCTCAGTGTTACGATCGCATTGTTGCCCCCTCGGCAAACAGTGGTGCCGGAGGATTCCGAGCAATTCATGGTGTAACTCTGGCCCGTTATTGGGCTACTAGCTTGGACTGTGAAACTGCCAGTTTTGGCCTGGCTCGAAGACACCGCTTCGGCTACTGACTTTGCGAACTCGCAGGAGGTGGTGGAGCCGTCCGCGTCCACGCCGAATCCACCGGCAGATCCACACGTGCCACTTGGAGCTACGTTGGCTTGCGGTAGTCCCATTCCAGCTGGTGCATTGCCCATATTTCCTTGCGGATACTTTGTCGATGCCAGGGGAGTGCGCAATGCTTGCACGCCACTGCGGTCATCTGATGGAACCCACGTGATTTGTTGGTGCTCGTTGTCCGGCAATGTGCTCAGCGGTATTTTTGATTCTGGCCCTTGCTTCTTTAGGTTTTGGCCGTCTAGTTCATACGCTTGCACTGCAGCATCGGGGTTTCGCGAATCCCAAAGCGCCTGATAAATCCCTTTGCCCGATCCGGAAGCGAAGACGGAGGCGCCCTGGTTCTCGGTGTGGGAGTTATCGACGTTCATGACCAGGCAGTTCGAGGTCACGAAGCTGCCAGCCGAGCGCCTACCACCCACGTACTCAGCAACCACATGATCCAGCCTCTCGACCGCCTCCAGGTCGGCTGCAGTCGTCACGGTGTGCGGGTACGGGCAGTGGGCGTTGTTCTGCTGACCTGCCACCTGCGCGGTGGACATCGTCATCGCCTTCATAGGGTGACCTCCTGAAAAACAGCGTCGAAATAGGTGATCGGCAGCTCAAGGTGGTGGGCCCATTCGATCTCGGCGCGCCCCCCCTGCCGAGACACGGGCTGTGTAGACCCAGATCGCCTCGCACTTGCTCAAAAGAATTCGGTTGAAGAACATCGCCAGCTCGCGGTCGCTCGCATCGGTGTCGTCCATGAACTGCGGAAACAACAAGTGCGGTGCGAGCGGGATCTTGTGCCGTGACACCGCGTGAGCACACAATGCTCGCGTCAATTCCACGTTGTTCTCTGTGTCTCCGGAGTACGGGGAGCAGATGTAGACCAAGGGCCGGTAGCCGTACTCGGAGCGTTGGAGATTCTTCAGCGCTTTGAACGTGGTGGGGTCCCGGTAGCCCTCAATATTCTGTGGCGAGAAACCCAGGTCGAAGTTGAGAGCAGTCGTCATGCCGCACCGCCGTCCTGCTCGATGACCGGCAGCAGGCCGAACTGGTTCTTCAACAAGTCGTAGACGAACAAGAGACCCTTCTGGGTCCAGTACATGCGCGTGCGGGTCTTGCCCTCGTCGTACTCGTGGGTCTTGGACTGCGTGTAGCCCTGCTCGGCGAACCGGGCGTAGAGGAACCAGCGGCCGGACTGCCTGAACTGCACCCCGGCGTCGTGAAGCAGCAAGTTCAGCTTCTTCGCCGACAAACCATAGTCCTTGGCGCTCTCCGTGATGGTCAGCAGCGAGTCCGACTGGAGCACCATGTCGTAATAGGAGACCTTCGGGGCAGCGTCAAGCAGGGCCTGCTCGGCCGCCAGCCGCTTGGCCCGCTCGGAGCGCAGCTGGACGATGGCATGCTCGAGGAACTCATCGTTGTCCAAGAGCTCGTCGATGGCGTAGACGCCATGGTGGCGGATGGTGGGCAGGACCTCGTCGACAACCCAGGCTTCGAAGTCCTGGGCTGCCGGGAGCTTGGAGGAGAAGGTGAGCCGGTAGAGATCATACTCGGTGATGAACCGGGCTTCTTGAGTGCGCCCCAGCGCATCGATGATGGGGTACCGAAACGGCTACATCCTCAGGATTTAAGAAGTAGGTTTCGGTCTCCGCTTTGTTGCCGCCACAGTTGGCTTCGTGCTTGAAATGGATAGTCAGTGAGGGACGTTGATTGTGTGGGCGCTGCCTTGCCTTGCGATTTCGCATTGGCCTTTTCCTGTCGGATTGAGATCCGCAGGAGTCCGTCGAGCCGAAGAAACGACAAGACGGGCAGGTTCACGCGCCTCAAGCTGAGGTGTTGCGTGATCCATGCCCGTCTAGCGGTTCTGCGGATCGAACTTGTGTGATTGGTGTTCAGTTACGTGTCGGCGTGTTTACGCTCCGGTGATGGCCTGTGTTCATGGTATTCGTGGAAATGACCGACCTCGTCAAACCACAACCGCGACCAACAGCACTTGTGGACGATCTCGATGTGTCTGCGAATGTGGTCGACTCGGCAAATCGTTTTGCCTGCCGCGTTTTGACCGTTTCCAATACCCCTCCTTTCATTTACTTGTTCGCTAATCTGCGTACATCGTGGGCCCAAAAAAGAGCCTCGAGCTCTTCGCTATTGTTCCTATGCGGCGAGCCCGAGGCTTTTGATCCGAACGCTGGTTGCAAACAGCGAGGTCTCAAAGGTATCGGCAAGTTCGCTAATGACAGCCTTCTTCTGCCACTCGGCAAGGTCATACCAGTTGCCAGGAACCAGTCGCTGGTAAGCATCCGAGAAAGGGGTTCGCGGCATGAGGAGCGCCGCTCCGAGATATTTTGCCTGAAACTCTGCGCGGTCAACCGTGTCGGTGCGCACGTTCTCGGAGGTTGCGGTAAAGGGTCGATAGCTGCTCTGAGATGAGCATTTCATCAACGGCTCTCGATAGTAGATGTTTTGATGCAAGATCAGGTGTGCGCATTCGTGGGCGATAGTGAATCGGGTGCGACTCTCCGGAGAATCCCGTAGCGCCTCATGGTCGATGACGATTGTCTGCGCTGGGAATACGATGTCAGCTTTGGCCCCACCTTCGCAAACGATCGATTTCTTAAGGTCCTGGAACACCGGCATTCCGAGGACACTTCCATCCAAGGTGAGTTCTTGGTAGTCAATATTGGCGTCGAGCTGAAACTCGGCAAAATGCTCAATATCGAGCGGTATTGCTTCGCGCAGGTGAGCGCCATCGTGGTACTTGGCAAGCAGTCTTTCCGCCTTCGTTTCAAGTTTATTTTTGCTGAGGTAGGGTGGCTGGAGGGGTACTAGTTTGAATCCCCGCCTTCAATAATGTTGATGATGTTCTCCCACTGCCTGTCGCTGAGATCCTGCTCTTTGGCGCGGCGAAGGGCAACGCGAACAAGATCGGTTTCCATGATGTAGCCGGACAGATCTGCGGAAACTTGATTCTCGCGAGTCAATGCGGCGAGGTCAAACATTTGCTCGCGCTCGGCCCGGCTCAGCTTCAGAGCAGTTGCAATCTCCTCCAGCTTGCCATCGGGTGCGGCGCGACGGGCTTTCTCAATATCGCTGAGATAAGGCGCAGTCACGCCGATCATGTCAGCGAAACGCCTCATGGTGTACTCATGCTGTTTGCGACGTTCGGCGACGAATCTCCCGAACTCAAATTGGTCGCTCATGTATCCTCCTAGCGTGTTCGCTACCATGCGAACATGCGAATCCAGCGGGCTGCAAGAGGTCTTCTTGGGGGCGCGTCGTGCGGTCCTTCAGGCTGTCCGGGCGGCTAATCCTTGCGGTTGAGACGATCGTGAATCAGGGGCAAGAGAATCCGGTCAATATCGGTCTTGAACTGTGGGTCGGAGAGGTACTTGATCGCGAAGTCCTGGTTCTGGTTCATACGATCAAGCACGATGTCTTGGATCCGCTCGTCGTAAACAATGGAGAACATGTCGAGTGAGTTGCGGGCACGTGACTGAACCTCAGGGTCGTCAACCATGTCCTCGGTGAGTTGTTCGATGACTTTGTCCATGCGGGTGAATTCGGTGCCCCAGCGGTCGTTGAGTTTGGAGAGGATGTTTGACAAAGTGTCTTTCTCGTCCTCGCTGGCCCCACCCGTATCGGGATTGTTCGACAGTTCGCCTTCCTCATCAGCGAGGTCGATCGAACCTTCGTACACCTGTTGGAGGCGGTAGTACTGCAATCCGACTTCGTCTTCGAGGCTCGGGGCAGGGTCACCGTCGATGTGGAGCTTTCGCACTAGGAGCCTGGCGTATGCGGCAAAGCGGTGGAGGCGCTCGTCGTCGTAGCGGATGATGTGTGTCAGGAAGTCATAGTTGCGGGTGAACTTGTTCATCCTTGCCCGCACTTCCAGTTTGTCTTCTTCGTCAAGCTCGCTGAACCGGCCTACCGCCGGGTCAAGATAGGCGTTGAGCTTGCTGAAGTCGAGATTCGTTTGTTTCTTCTGTTCGGTGAAGAACACCTTGGCAAAACCCTCGATCTCTTTGTCGGTCCACAAGCGGTATGAGGCAAGGAAGTGGTACAGGTCGTAGACGATGTTGGGGTCGGTTTCTTTCGTGATGCCTGTCGAGATGTAGTAGTCTTGGAAGGATTTCTGAATGTCCTCTGCGGAGTTGACGAAGTCGAGCACGAAGGTGTCGGTCTTTCCCGGGTGCATACGGTTGATTCGTGACAGCGTCTGTACTGCTTTGACTCCGTGGAGTTTCTTATCCACGTACATGGTGTGCAGCAGGGGCTGGTCGAAGCCTGTCTGGTATTTCTCGGCGACCAACAGCAGCTGGTACTCGCCGGTAGCAAACCTCTCGGGTAGCTCGGCTTCTGGGATCTGGTTGAGCTGTTCTTCGGTGTATTCGGCACCGTCGTCTTTGACCGTTCCAGAGAATGCCACGAGCACTCCAAGGTCGGCGTAGCCTTTCTGTGCAATATAGTCGCGGAAGGCGAAATAGTAGCGCACCGCGTGCAGGCGGGAGCCGGTGACGAGCATGGCCTTGGCGTTCCCACCGATCTTGTGGGCAACATTGGTGCGGAAGTGCTCGATGATGATCTCCGCTTTTTGCCGCAGGTTATACGGGTGCAGGCTCAGATACTTGCCCAGGGCTTTGTTCGCCTGTTTGGTGGAGTACTCGGGGTCATCAGCCGTGGTCTTCCCGACCCGGTAGTACGTTTGGTACGTGGTGTAGTTCTTCAGCACGTCGAGGATGAAGCCCTCTTCGATGGCCTGACGCATTGAGTACACGTGAAAGGGGCGTGGAGTAGCATCCGGTACCGGAGTGCCGAAGATTTCTAGCGTCTTCTGTTTCGGCGTCGCAGTGAACGCGAAGAACGATAGGTTCTGCTGACGTCCCTGCGTGCGCAACTCGTCGGCGATCTGCTCGTCAACATCTAGTTGTTCCGCTTCGATCTGGGCTTCGGCGGCCGCGTAGCGTTCGAGCAGGTCCTCCTCGGACTCCTTGCCAGCAGTGGCGGTGTCTGCGAGCACTTGCTTGAGTTTCTCCGACGCCTCGCCTGTCTGTGACGAGTGCGCCTCATCGACGATGACGGCGAAGCGCTTACCAGTCATCGCCACATTGCTCACGTCGACAAAGGGGAACTTCTGCAATGTGGAGATGATGATCTTCGCACCATCGGCTAGCGCGTCTGTCAGTTGGCGTGCGTTCTTGTCTACCCTCACCACCACGCCAGCGGTGTGGTCCATCGTGTAGATCGTGTCCTGTAGCTGTTTGTCCAACACGCGCCGGTCTGTGATCACAATGATCGAATCAAAGACTGCGCGCTGTTGGACATCGTGCAGGTTCGACAGGTGGTGGGCAAGCCACGCAATGGTGTTCGATTTACCTGACCCGGCCGAGTGCTGCACCAGATAGTTCTTCCCTGCACCGTTGATTTTGGCGTCGGCCACGAGCGCACGCACGGCATCAAGCTGGTGGTAGCGCGGGAAGATCAACTTGTCTTTGCGCCGGTCGCTCTCGTGCGGAATGAACTGGACGAACCGATGCAGAATATCCAGCAGTGAACCCTTCGCCAAGACCTCCTCCCACAGATAGGAAGTCTTGTACTTACCTGGTACTGGCGGATTCCCAGCACCATTTTCAAAGCCACGGTTAAACGGCAAAAACACCGTGTCCATGCCCGCGAGTTTGGTGGTCATCCACACCTGGTCAGTATCAACGGCGAAGTGGACCACCGCGCGGCGGTTTAGCCCGAACAATACTTCAGAGGCGGGCCGAGAACGCTTGTACTGGTCAACAGCATCCCTATAGGTCTGGCCGGTGAGCTGATTCTTCAACTCCATCGTCACCACTGGGATACCGTTGACAAACAACACGGTGTCAACGGAGTTGGAGTTCTTCGTCGAGTACTGCAGCTGGCGGACCACTGTCATTCGGTTCGCCCAGTACTTCTCTGCCAGCAGCTCGTTGAGGTCGGAACCAGGGGCGAAGAACACCAGCTTGAAACGGGCACCAAGATCTTCTACTCCGCGGCGCAGCACCTCCACGACGCCGCGCTTGTCGAGCTCGCGAGCAACGCGCTTGCAGAATTTCTCACCAGCCTTCGCCCCATGAATGCGCTCTAGGCGCTCCCACTGTTGAGGTTGGGTCTCGCGCACAAAATCGAGCAGATCCTGCGGATACAAACCAAGCTGCTTATCAAAACCGGCCGATGGCCGCGATTCGTAGAGGTCGAACTCGGAAGGACCAACATGAGTCAACCAATACTCGATCTCATCTTCGAACCTGCGCTCCGACGTATCCATCATGCCACCTCTCCCACACGAACCTTGCCTGTCACGGCATCATTAATAACCTGCTTGCGATACTTGCCCAGAAGCTCAATCTGCCTATTGATGCCAGCAATCGTCGAATCAATCTCGCTGGATTTTTTGTTAAGGAAATCTGCTATGCGTCTCTGCTCAGATAGTGGAGGTAGAGGGAAAACCATATGACTAAAAGTCTTGAAATTAATCGACTGACCATCCCGCAATTGGTCAGTCAGCGAAGATAGCTTCGCAATGAATGGAGAAGACTTCAATAGCCACCGATAGTAATTCTTGTCTCCACTCTGACGAGCGGAAATGACCGTGTAGGCATTACTCACTTTCCCGGCGTAATTCGAAAGCTCTATGCCACCCTGGAAACTTCTCAGATGAATGATGAAATCACCAATCTCTACATGCTTCATATTGTTAGGAGCTGAGAGATTGAGAACCGGCTTAGTACCAGACATTCGCATGTACTCTTCTTGAGGAAGTACTCCATAAATTTGTGATGGGGTCAGGTGCACATCTGTTTCAGTAGATTTTTCTTTTCTCTGAAAGAACAATGCTTTAGTCCGCTTGATTTCCCACGCCAAAGGTACTTCGCCGATCCAATCAATTCCGCTATCTTTCATCGGCACGTCAGGATCCATCCCACGGGTCACGGTACGAGCAATCAACTCCCGCCGATATCTCTCCAACAACTCAACCTCACGCTGCAACTTCCCAACAAGCCCATCAATCTCAGTAGTCTTGACGTCGAGATACGCGACAATGTGCTTCTGCTCGATCAATGGAGGTACGGGGAGCGGAAAGTTGAGAAAAGCATCTGCAGGAAGTCTCCAGCGCCCCATATTGGAGACGCCTTGTCCGTACTTGTAATAAATGCGTCGCGAATAAAGAAGCTGAAATACGTAGAGGAAAAAACGAGCATTCATAGTGGCGCGATTGTGCGCTTTAAAAACTCTATAGTCCGGACTAGTCAGCCCATCAAAGGAGGATTGGTCAACCCAGCCAGTTAGCAGATCCATAGAGTTCATCGCAAAATCTCCACGTCTTAGGATCTGATAACCGTCGTAGTTTCGAGCCATTTGGCCTTCGTTTGTTTGCAAATCCTTAGGCTTGATACCTGATTGGGTAATAGAGAGAATCTGCTGACCTTCGTGAGCTACCTGCCTCTTCACTATTGTGAACAGATACTTCGTTTTCTGTATCGCCCATCCAGCAGGGACGTCATTAATCCAATCAAATGGCGAGTTGGATAGCTTCATCTACTTCACCTGCTCGATGAAGAGTTTGGCGATGTC
Source organism: Staphylococcus chromogenes (assembly GCA_032468405.1). Classification (GTDB taxonomy): domain Bacteria; phylum Actinomycetota; class Actinomycetes; order Mycobacteriales; family Mycobacteriaceae; genus Corynebacterium. Next base: position 178,933 of record JAUDUO010000005.1, on the reverse strand, counting down.
GGCTTGGATGCTGGCGGAGAGGGCTTGAATCTCGGCGAGGGTTTCGACGGGGTCGCCGAGCTCTTCGTACTTGTAGAAGTAGCGGGTGAAGGGGATCTCGTAACCGATCTTGGTTTTGCTGTGGTCGATCCAGGCGTCGGGCGCGTAAGGGATCACTTCGCCTTGGAAGTAGGCTTCGATGTCTTCACGGAAGGGTACCTGCTCGGTATCGCGCAAATCCGGGTCGGGTTCGAGGTTTCCTTTCGTATCTCGGCACATGTCTGCCTCGGGGTTCTTGGTGCCGAGTTCGGCGACGATCTTTCGCAAGGCGGTAATGCTGATCTTTTCACCTCGGGATTTGATGCCTTTACGGAGAAGATCGGTGAACTCGTCTCGGTTGAGGTATATCTTCTCAGGGTTGAGCCCAGCTAGCGTATCGAGGATCGCGCGCTGGAGCCGTCGTCCTTCTTGGATCTGTTCGCTTCGAGCGGGCTCGGTTTTCTTCTTCGAGGTGGCAAGATCCGTGAAGACCTTTGTCTGCTGGAGCTGGTCGAGGGCTTCTGTTGTGGTTTGGAAGCTCAACCGTAGTGGACGCTCCACAACGATTTCGCGGTAGGCAAAGTCTTCGGTGTCAAAGATCTTCGACACCTCAGTTTCCCGAACGTCTCCATAGATGCGAGTGATATCGGCGATGTGCTCGGGGGTGAGTTCCTTGCGTTTTTCACCCAGGGGTTTGCGCATCCGCTGGAAGTAACTGGTCGCGTCGATCAGTTGCACCTTGTTCTTGCGGCGACGTTCCTTCTTATTTGAAAGAACCCAGATGTAGGTGAGGATGCCGGTGTTGTAGAACATCTGATCTGGCAGGGCGATGATCGCTTCCAACCAGTCGTTCTCGAGGATCCAGCGGCGAATCTCAGATTCGCCCTGACCGGCACCGCCTGTGAAGAGGGGCGAGCCATTGAATACGATGCCAATCCGTGTGCCAGGAGCATTCACGAGGTCCTGTGGATCGTAGGGCTTCATCTTCGAGATCATGTGCTGCAAGAAAAGAAACGAGCCGTCTGAAACACGAGGCGTTCCAGCGCCGAAGCGCCCCTGGTACCCCTTTCGTTCAGCTTCTTCATGAATCGGGCCAGCGTACTTCTTCCAGTTCACACCAAAAGGTGGATTGCACAGCATGTAGTCAAAGCGGAGGCCCGCCGTTTGGTCATTGGTCAGCGAGTTACCAAAGTAAATGCGTTCCTGGCGTTCGCCCTTGATCATGATGTCCGACTTCGCCACCGCATACGTCTGCGGGTTGAGCTCTTGCCCGTAGACCTCGAGGCGGGCAGTGTCATTCAGATCCTCAACATGCTGAGCAGCGATCGAGAGCATTCCGCCGGTGCCGACCCCGGGGTCATACAGCGATGCCATAGCACCGTCTGCACAAAGCCGGTTGATGTCTTCTTCTGGGTTGAAGAGAAGATTGACCATCAAGCTAATGACTTCGCGCGGGGTGAAGTGTTCACCAGCGGTTTCATTCGACAGTTCGGAGAACCGGCGGATGAGTTCTTCGAAGATGTAGCCCATCTGGTCGTTACTGACTACGTCAGGGTGAAGGTTAACCTTTGAGGACGTGAACTCGCTGAGCACCTGATACAGCAGGCCTGCTTTGTCGAGGCGTTCGATGACGTTGTAGAAGCTGTACGCCTCCATCACTTCACGCGCGGCAGGCGCGAACGCTTGCACGTAGTAACTCAAGTTCTGCTCAAGATTGTCCGGGTCATCCAACAAGGTCTTGAGCGTGAAGTTCGACGTATTCCACAACGGGTAGCCCGTAGCCTTGGCGTACTGCAGCTCCTTGATCGTGCTCGGAACTGAGGTGGCCTTGATATTCAGGACTGCTTGCTTCGTATCCACGAGAACGGAATCGAGACGGGTCAGCACAGTGAAAGGCAACACGACATCGCCGTACTCGTGTTCCTTATAGTCGCCACGCAGAATCTCTGCGATGTTCCAAATCAAAGCAACGTGGCTAGTAAGTCTGTCAGTGCTCACTCGGGTCGATTCCTTCACTCATTAGTCGCTCGTAGCGTTCGTTCGAGATCACCACGGCGATCGGTTTTCCGTAGCGCAGAACGTAAGCGAGCTCGTCCTTGTCTGACACCTCCTTGATCAGGCGCGATGCCTGACCACGCGAAAGATCACCGATGTTGATGTGACGCATCGGAACCTTGCGTTTCTTGGTCGCCATGAGTCTCCCTGTCGTTCTTACGGGCCACCTTAAGTCTCCCACACAAGCTGGGGTCATGGACGGAAAAACGCGGCATCTTTACATGTAGCTTACGACCAATAGTTACATGTAAATATGGGTGAGAATCTGCGGATGTGACTGTCGAGTAGGTGAACGACCTACAAAGACGAGTTCAACTCACGCCCCCTCAACCTGAACTCGCCAACGCAGGGCGCACTCCGCACCCTCCTCGCCCGGCGGCGCGGGTTTGTCCAAGCGAGAGTGCCTCATGGCGGTACCCGGATGCTGCACGCCGAGGGCAGCGATCCGCCCGAGGAACAACAAAACTCCTGTTCAACTGGGGTTAGGCGGCAACGGCGAGTCTTATCAAATCCGAGGTCTTTGGCTCAAAGAACGTTAGACCAGCGATTTTGTCGTGGAATGCTTCGATTTGCTTCTTACGCTTGTTTGCCGAAACTCCCGGAGTTTCAAGAATCTGGGCGAGTTCGTCCTTGAGGGCATCGAGAAACAGCGGGTCGATCACCTTGTGGATGTTCTCCGGCGAGGTGTAGTGCATCCCGCCCTCCGCGCGCGTTTCAGGGTTCAGCGTTGACTCGAATACGCCACCGAAAATGGTGGGGGAGATCTGCGCCCAGTTCGTTTTCTCGGAGACCTCATGCAGTAGCAAATCCAAGATTTCGTCCGTGAAGTGCGGGATCTGCTCTTCTTTGGCGAAAAGCCCGCCGTTGACGTACGGGAAGGCCTTGAGCTGGTCAGAAAGATAAGGATCGCGCTGGTCAACCGGAGTGTTGAGCACCTGGAACAACTCTAGAAGCGCTGTGCGAACTTGGTCAGGGCGCAATCCGTTCAAGTAGTCATAGAACGCATTCTTGTTAAACAGGCCAGCGTCTTCTGCGAAAAGACAGAACACGAGCCGTACGCACAGGACGTTGAGGGAATGCTGGCTTTCATCGGTGTTCGGCTCTAAGTATTGGGCCCGGAGAGCGTCGTAAAGCTTGCCGACGAGCTGGCCCGCAACCATCGAGACTTTTTCCTCGCGGACGGCACAGGCCTTTTGCGGGTCAACTAGGAAATCGAGGAGGTGAAGCTGCTCGGGGAGTTCCTCGAGGGTGAAGCTAAGGTAGTTGACCTCCGCGTTTTCTTTGTCCAGGTCATAGATCCTGAACTCGTCAAAATTGCAGGTGATAATGTAGCGCGGGCGCTGACTGAATTGCATCGTGTTGGCGTAATTCAGTGCCTGACGGAACGCGGTAACGGCTTTTCCTTGCCGGATATCGGCTTTATCGAGGTCGACGGTGTTGGACTTCTGCTCGATGAAGGTCTTGGCATCCGGGATCCAGACATCGATGTAGCCGCGCGTGCTGGTCTTCGCCTCGAAAAGGACGTTGGTGGTGGTGTCCTTCATCCCGATGACTTTTTCCAACAGTTCCAGCCAAAACTGTTGTGTATCCGACTTCTCGTTGCCCCTTCCCTTCCATGAGGCGGCAAAGGTCTTGGCTGCATTGAGCTTTTCGACTGGGGAGAAAGCAGAAATGGGTATTATTTTATCGTAATTTTTGTTGTTTTCCGGGGGACGTTCGAAGTGGAGCGGGAAGTTTATACAGCCTATTGATCAATATCTAAAGTTTGTTCAACTTGTGAAGAACTCCGGCGGGTGGGCGATGTGTACCCGCGGGATGCAAAAATTGCCCACTGGAGTAGCTTCGTGGCCATATTCAAAATGCACTTCACCTTTTGTTTTGTCGCGACCGGCAATCTCTATGAGATGGTTGTCACATTGGTGTAGCAATGCGTTAGATAATGCGCATGTAGAAAGTATTTCGTGCTAAAAATTGGTGAGTTGAATTAAAGATGATCTGCGTCCGGGTGTTGATCCATCCGCAGTTTCGATTGTTGGCCAGTACAAAAAGATGGCGGCGATTTTGGGCGGACGTGCGTAATGAGTGAAGATAAGGTGAATCCATTGATTGAGCCAACTGCTGATAAAGCGTCTCGGCTTTTTAAGTACCTTTCTACGCTTCAAGCGATGAAAGAGCACAAAGTATTCAACTTTAAGGAATATGCACGAGAAGGTGCTGTCTTTCATATCAACCAATTGCTGGCACTTGCAGACCAGAGCGGCAGAATATTTTTCGGGCCGACTGTCGACATTTCTGCATTAGAAAGCCGACACCGCTTGCCTGATAATGAGCAAAACCGTGACGTGCTCGTTTCTTTCAAGAAGTCCTCTGCGCCCGTTTTTCCTCAATTTGATGAGAATATTATTCGCTGGATCGATGGGGATGTAAAGACACCAGAATCATCACTGGAGATTGCACGCCAAATTGAAGTTGAAGGGGAGGAGCTGCTTTGGGAAGAACAATCACTTCTTTTTCAAGACAGTGTTCGCGATTGGTTGAACCAATGGAACAATTGGTCCCGTGACAGCAAGTATGCGGTGACGTACCAAAAGATCTTCGAACTGCAAACTAAGGTGAATCAGCAGTCGGAAGATTTTGAGCTCGTCTTAGGGCTTGGAGCTTTTACATGGAAACATTCGGAACTCCGCGACATTGAACGACAACTTTTCACTGCTCCTCTGCAAATTTTGCTAGATAAGCTAACCGGTGATGTAGAAATTAGGCTTTCGGAAAGTGAACTTCGTGCAGAGTTAGACGCTATTCCCACAGAGCAACTTATCGACAGCACATTTACTGTGGATGTAAAGGCTGCGATGGAACACATAGAGGGTGATTTGCTGAATGAGGCGACCTTTGCCGATTTGGGAAAGGTTTTAGCGAACGGATTTGGCGAAATTGTAGAGTATCGGGGGGATTGGTCAAGGCAGAACCCCATGGACACTCCTGTCGTTAGTTGGAGCCCTGCGATTATCATTCGTAAGCGTCAACAGCCAGGACTTGCTAAAGCATTTGATGAAATTTCCCGATCAATTGAAGCTTCAAGGCATGTGCCCAGAGGTCTCGCCACGCTGCTTGATCCGAATAACCAGTATGCAGTGGAAACAATTTCACAGCCTGGAGCTATTGAATTTGTTGGTGAAGAAGTGTTCACGCCTTTGCCGCTTAACCGTCGCCAGGAAGAAGTGCTTCGACGCGTCGATAGCCATGCGCAGACCATTGTCCAGGGGCCGCCGGGGACCGGAAAGACTCATATGGCGGCTGCGCTCATTTCCCATTTGCTTGCCCAGGGTAAACGGATACTCGTAACGGCGCATGCAGAACGTGCACTGTATGAGGTTAAAGACAAACTGCCAGTAGAGATCCGTGACCTAGCCGTTTCGGTCATCGGATCAGATCGATCTGACATGTCTGATCTCAAAGTCGCTGTTGACACAATAGCGCGGCGATCGAGTGACTTTGACGAAGTGGACTCAGCAAATGATGAAAAGGAAATTCTGGAAAAAATTGAGACTCTTAAGTCTCAACGACTTCAGAAAATACAGGAATGGTCAGCCGTAATGGAGGCTGAGCAGGAAAAAGTTGGCATACCTGGGTACGAGGCTCAGATGTCCGAAGTAGTCCAGAAGTGGCTGGAGAATCACGATAGGTTTTCGTGGATCAGTGATTTACACGTAGTAGATCCGAATTTGGAATTTCCGCTGACTTCAGATGAACTCGAATTGTGGTTCAAACATGTGCTGAATCCAGACCTCAACATTTCGGGCCTTAAGACTGAAATCGCTGGTTTCGAAATCACGGCAATGCCGACTGTCAATGCACTGAGTACCTTTGCTGCGTATCGTGACCAGACCGAGCAGCGACTGCGCCTTTTGAAAGCGAACATTGGTGAACAACATTTGTTGGTATGGCGACGCCTTTCCGACGAAGTTAAAGTAGTGGTCGAATCTATGGCACGCCAAAGTACGATCGTGATCGAAAGTTTGCAAAACTCTAACTACCGGTGGGCAGAGGTATTGCTTGCTGATTTTGACGCCTCGAAGATGAACCAGTGGGTTTTATGGATTCGGCATCGATCAGAACTGCTCCGGGAGGTCGAGGTTCTTTCAGTCAAGTGTGGTGCGTTGCAGCATATTGAAATAAAGGGTGAACCAGAAACTTTCCTCCCGCAAGCACGCAACATCGCTGATTATCTCCGCGGGGGAGGGGTGATAAGGACTCGCGCTGATGGTTTGCCCAAGATCGGCTTTATGACCAAGCAGGTTGTGAAAGATTGTCAGGGATTTTTCGAAAGCGTTCGGGTGAATGGCTTACCTCCAACGCAGTTGGAGTCTGTGGACCTCTTCATCGATTATGTGCATCTTGGTTGGGTTTTGGACAAAATGGCCCATGAGTGGCCGTTTGACAAACCTCAGCTGACTTTATTGAAGACCGAACAATTTAGTTATTGGCGCCAATCGGTTGGCAACCTAGAACGGGCAATCGGCGATCTCAGTAAAGCTTTGCAGGTTGTTGATCAACTTCAATCTCTTGGATTTAGAATCGTTCCGCGCGAACTAGTTGACTTTGGAATGATGATTGGATCCGCTAAAGAAGTGGAACAGTTAGAATCCGAACTCTCAGCGACAGAAAATCCGTTCCAAACTGGGGTTAATTACGTCGAATCTGTTGAAAATTCGACCACAATTCCACAGTGGCTTTGTGACTTGAAAGCAAGCCTGAATGATCGAAATCTCGAAGCATACAAGTCTGCATACGAGGAAGCTCGTCGTATCATTGACCTGGCCGAATCCCATCTCGAATACAAGAAGCTTACGCGTAAGCTTGACATCTGGAGTCCCGACCTCAGTGAAGTGATTAGGACCGAGGGGCTCACTGATTCTTGGAAGGACCGTCTGCGGGCAGCAGAGGATGCTCGCATGTGGGCACTGGCTGGTGATGTAATCGCAGCACGGCTGACTATCGATTTGTCAAAGATCTCGGAGGAGATCAGGAAGATTGACGATCGGTTGAATAGCGCAATCGCCTCTTTAGCTGCGGTCCGGGCATGGGCAAAAGCGGTGAATGGTGAACGTCTCGACGCGAAGATGCGCTCTAATCTAATTGCGTATTCTCAATCGGTCACTCGTCTTGGTAAGGGAACAGGAGTTCATGCCGATCGCAAACGTCGAGACGTTCGTAGGCACCTGATGAAGTGTCGTTCTGCCGTTCCAGTGTGGATTATGCCACTGTACCGAGTTGTCGAGCAGTTCGAGCTAGAAGAAAATATCTTCGATGTAATTATCGTTGATGAGGCATCGCAAGCCGGAGTCGAAGCGATTTTCTTGCAGTATCTTGCTCCGCGAATTGTCGTGATTGGCGACGACAAGCAGGTTTCGCCAACCCCTTTTGAAAATGAAGATGAAATTCAAAAAGTTGCGCGCCAGTACCTTTATGATTTTGAGAATATCGATGCTTGGACTAATCCGTCGCGATCGCTTTTCGATGATGCCAATATGCGATATGGCGGTCGTATCACACTAGAGGAACATCGACGATGCGTACCGGAAATTATTGGATTCTCCAACAAATACATATATGAACCGGAGAACATACGGCTCAAACCTGTGCGAAAGGTTTCTGGGAAAAGGCTCGCGCCATTCCGAATTACTCAAACGCCGCGCGGTTATTTTGCAGAAAATAGCAGATTAAAGGTTAATACTGTAGAAGCGGATGTCCTGGTAGATCGACTAATTCAGGCATTACACGATCCGGAATATGACGGAAAGACATTTGGTGTCATTTCACTGTTGAGTACCTCTAATCAAGCAAAATACATCCAAGCCAGACTTCTTGAGCGGGTTCCAACGGAGGCTTGGGCTGAGCGTGACCTGAAGATTGGTCCGCCCGCAGAATTCCAAGGTGCAGAAAGAGATGTAATTTTCTTGTCAATGGTCCAGCCATCTAGTGAGAGGCGGCGGGTAGGGGCTCTTACCACGGATAAACACTTGCAACGTTACAACGTTGCTGTCAGTCGTGCTCGAGATCAGGTTTGGATCTTCCACTCCATCGGAGTAGAAGAGCTCAACCCTACCGATATTCGCTTTAAATTGCTGGATTATGCATATAGCGTTGCTGAAGGCGCTCCAGAGTTGGAGGCGAGCGCACGGGTACCCGAAGATGATCGCGTTGAACCGTTTGACTCGTTGTTTGAGCAGCGAGTTTACAATCGGATTGTCGAACGCGGGTACCGAGTGACTCCACAATATGACGCGTTTGGTTATCGAATTGACCTCGTCGTAGAGGGGCCCGACGACAAGCTTGCGATCGAATGTGATGGCGATTATTGGCACAGCGGAGCAAACTTCGAGCGTGATCAGATTCGCCAGCGTGAGCTTGAACGCCTAGGCTGGCGCTTCGTCCGAATATTTGAGTCGGACTTCTATCTCGACCCGGATGCTCAAATTGCAAAAGTTCTTGCAATGCTTGATGAACTGGGAATTCACGCGTATGAGTACAAATCGAATGCGGAAACTAGTCACTCAAACATCGAAGTAATTACCTCTTTGAAAGAATTGGTTCCACAAGACGTGGCGACTGTCGACGACACTGAAGCTTACGATCATTTTTACTCAAGGCAGAATGCTCTCTCGAATGTGAAACTGGTTGACGAACCGGTATTTGAAACCTCATCCGAGGTGTTCCTTACGCGATCTGATGACGAAGAGCATGGTGCTTTTGTTGGTGATTACTCTTATGAAATTTATGAGAATCATAAGCTAATCAGCAACGAGAGCTCCGACTACGGATACAAGACTGCAAATACACCTGAATACTGGACAATGGACACTGTTGCGGATGCCCCTAGGGCTGAAGATTCTATTGAATCTGTTGCGGATAACCGTAGTGCTAGCTTCAGTGAATATGTGAGCTTCATTGGGGCGACAGTGCCGGTGCATGAAGCAACGCCACGCGAGATCAAAGATGGATTGAGAGCAATTGTCGCTGTCGAGGGCCCAATTCGTGGGGACTACCTCGCAGAACGATATGTCATTAGTTCGGGCGGGCAAAGAGTGACTAGGGCTGTTCGACAAAAGCTAGTCCAGCAGATTAATGCTCTTGTTCGTGAGCAAAAAATCTTCGTCATCGGAGGCCAACACAGAAAAAATTTTGATAGTACAGACTATTCCTCTGTTGAGTCCACCGATACCCACCTCCGGACACTGGGGCCGCGTGAGGTGTACCAACTACCGAGTGTGGAGTTGTATGCCCTAGTTAAGTGGATTTCTGAGACCACTGGATGTCGTGAACCAGAAGAACTCAAGCGCCAGGTTCAATTACGATTGAAATTCGGAAAGTTGACAAGTAAATTATCGAGTTTCCTGGACGAACCAATTGCCCAATTGCTTTCCGAAGGTAAAGAGGGTACTTAGGCTTGTCGGAATGCTGTGGGGGTGTCCGTTAGTGTGGCGAACCTGTCCAGCGCACCACCCGTCGTGAAGCGCTCCAAAATCCTTCGAAACGATAGCTCACCAAAGTGGTCTGAGCTCACCTGGCTGCGGGCGTGGACGGCTCAAGGGCAGACGGCTGCAGATGTTCTATGCGGTAGTCTCGCGACGGTACTACTTCCTAGACGGGCCGAAAATGGTGAATTTAATTCAATCTAGGCGGTACTACCGTCGCGAGACTACCGCGTAGCGGGTTTGCAGCTCTCGCTAGTGCTGTTTCGTAGGTGGCCACGCTGTCGCTACAGTCAAAGATCTATCCCAAAGTCCACTAATCAAAAGGAATCGGCCCCCGAGTCGCAGCCCGCGAATCAACCTCCGCACTGGACCCGCTTAGGGCACAATTACTACAAAAGCACTGGGTTACTATCCGAAGAGCACTTATCCGGGTACTGCACTAACCTCAAAGAAAAGCTCAATAAAGGAGCAAGAAATGGCTAGGGAAATCGGCGATCCGGACCCGTTGCCGGCAAAGTATTTGCCGGTTTTCCTGGCAGTTTTTGGTGCCTTGTTCCTTCTTGTCCCGGTGCTGTTTTTCGGCGTGATTTACGTAAACACTCATCCTGGGCAAATCCCGTTTCTGCACGGAGACCAGAAGGAACTTGCCGCGCAGCTCGACGCCGACGTGGCGGGCACAATGCCCGCGGGGTTCGTGGCCGACGGCAAGGTGTTAACCACCGGGGCAGTAGAGCTCGAAGCTAAGGCGAAGGAGGCAACCTTCGCAGATGCTCGTAAGGTTCAGCAAATTTTGATCGATACTGTCGGCGACCGAAACGTTACTGTGACCACACAGTTTGAGAGCACGGGAACGCGAGTCACTATTACGGGCAAGGACTCGCAAAGACTGAGCGAGCTGACCAGTCTTGCTGAAAAGTTAACTGTCCATGCTGGCCAAACTCGCATTTCGCTGGATTCACCAGTATTACTGGTCCGGTCTGGATACAAGATTTCAGAAAATCATGATGCCAAGGCTTGACCGGGTCCCTGCCAGGGCTCGCTGGCAGACCTCGATAAGAACGCAAAAGCAGTTCTGAGTACCGCAAATAAAGGCACAAAAATTGAAGCCGATTTCATGGTGTGTTCGGACAGCTACCCTGGCGCTTTCTTGATGCTCGGGCCAGAAGCAAAGGCCGCGTGGATCAATGATCTCACTCGCCTGGCAAACAGCAGTCTGGGCCGAGGAGTGAATTGGGTGAAGTTAGACGAAAAGGGCGGGCTGTATCTAAGCACCAAGAAAGATAGCCCTGACGCTGAGCAGCACTGGAAAGAAAAGTGGAAGCACGGCCAGGTGACTGTTTTCCGTCCCTAACCTCGCTCAGAGCAAGGGCGGCTAGCTAGCTTTCCGTTGGCCCGGCCGCGCAAAGAATGAGATCCAGCCCAGAACCACTATCGGAAACATGGACGCCGGCAAAGTCAAAGCCAAAAAGATGACAGCCGAATCGTAGTCGGAAAGGCCGACCCACACGCAAACTGCGGTGACCAAGAGCATCAGGAGATAGCTGATGAGCAGTAGCGGTTGGCGTCGATGCCACAGCATGATTGCTCGAATGATTGCGAATGGCACGGTTAAGAAAACCGCAAAGCTCATCGGTAGGAGATAGACGAAGAAGATGCCGTTTTCTTCGTTGATCGCAAAGAGCGCGACCATGGCCAGAAAAATCGCAACTACCAGGTGTGAAAATGCGAAAGCAATTTTATCGATGACGCTCACGGGTTAAAGCCTATATACCAATTTGGCATCAGGACGGACAGAGTTCTTGAAAACTGCGCGACGTCGAAAAACTGCCCTTACGATGAACCCCATGAACCCATCAGAACTTTCCTCTGCCCAAGCCCGCCAGAAGTTCCGCGAGGGGCTCGTTACCCAGACGTCAGGCTGGTCGGCGGGTTTTGCCCAGGCGAACCTGATTGCTCTCCCGCGCGACCTGGCGTTTGATTTCCTGCTGTTCGCGCAGCGTAATCCGAAGCCGTGCCCGGTGCTGGAGGTGCTGGGGCCAGGCGAGACGTTCGGCGGCATCTTTGGTGCGTCGCACGGGGAGGCGGACATTCGCACGGATCTCCCGAAGTATCGGGTGTTCCGCGACGGCGAGCTGGTTGCTGAGCCTGCCGACGCCCGCGAGTTTTGGCGAGATGACCTGGTGAGTTTTCTTCTCGGCTGTTCGTTTACCTTCGAACACCCACTAGTCGCAGCGGGGATCCCAGTGCGCCACATTGATGCGGGCCAGAATGTGCCGATGTACCGAACGAATATCGAGTGCCGTCCGGCGGGAAGCCTCAAGGGGAACATGGTGGTGTCCTTGCGCATGATCCCGGCGTCGCTGGTGGCGGACGCGGTGCGGATCTCGTCCAGGTATCCGGCGGTCCACGGTGCTCCTGTATACATCGGTGACCCTGGCCAGCTAGGGATTCGTGACCTTGACGCGCCCGACTTTGGCGATGCCCCCGTCTCTGAAAACGGCGACGTTCCGGTGTTTTGGGCGTGCGGTGTGACCCCGCAGGCGATGGTGATGGATTCCCGGCCGGAGCTTGCGATTACCCACGCGCCAGGGCATATGGCGATTACCGACGCGCTAGACAGGCAATACCAAATTCCCTAGGTTAACGAGTGCGTCGGCAAACTACTAGGCGAGTAGTACCAGGCCAGTTTAAGGTTATAACCACCGCGTTGCTGGATGAATGAAATTAGGTCTTGGATTGTGACTTTTGTCAACATTTGCGTAAGTCGGGGTGCCCCTGGTGAGTGTTTTTCTAAGAGAGAGCCGGGGGTAATAGGGGAATTGTAAGGTAGCCCCGCATTGCGGCTGACCTGCGCCTGTGGGGTGAATCGATTCCGAAAGGTCTTTTGGTTATGCCCGACGCGGGCGTAGTGGGATGCCCGTTTGCTTCCGGGTGTGGCTGATTGACTTTTGGTTATAACGAACTCTAACGTGTCCGCTAGATGTGAGACGGTCAACACTTTCTCATATTGATTCCCACTAGGCTCACATAAGGAGCATGTCATGCCGGCACGGCCACGGAACACAAGTCCCGTAATTTTGCTGTCCTGTGGCGACTATCAGGCGGAGATCTCCACGTGGGGCGGTGGACCCAAAGCTCTAACCTGGCGCGGACTGCCACTTCTGGAAACCTACCCGGACGGGGAGTTTCCACCACTTTCTGCCGGTGTGGTGCTGGCGCCGTGGCCGAACCGGGTAGCGGACGGGCAATTCGTCTATCAGGGCAGTAGCGTCCAGCTGGACATCAACGAGCCGGAGCGCAACAACGCAATCCACGGTCTCGTTCATGAGCGGCAATGGTCGATTACTCAGCAGTCGGAAACCAGCGCGCGGCTAACCATCTCCATCGCGGCGTCATCACGATGGCCTTGGTCCATGACCGTAATTGCGGACTACCAGCTCGAAAACGACGGTCTGCACGCTGGTTTCACAGCCGAAGGCAGCGAGTCTGAAGCACCGTACGCCTTTGGCCTGCACACCTACCTGAATGCGCAAGGCGCTCCGCTGGATGAATCGGTCCTTGAGGTGAGCGTTGATAAGCAATTGCCGCTGGACGAGCGCAAGTTGCCGTGTGGGGACCTCGAATCCCCTGCACTGGATCTCGCGCAGTTGCCGATGCGCGGGGTGCTGCTCGACGATTGCTTCCACGCCACCGACGGCACAGTCCGGCTGACCAGTAATGGCCGTGGGGTAGAAATGTCCTGCTCAGCAGGGCTCGAATGGTTCCAGATTTACACTCCGGACGAGAGTTGGGGCCAGCCATACCCGGGGCGCGGCCGCAGCGTGGCAGTAGAGCCGATGAGCGCGCCACCGAACGCCCTGGCAACGGGCACTAGCTTATCGACGCTGCGCGCCGGGGCACCCATCACGCACGACATTCACATCAAAGCTATTTCCTAACTTCCAATCAAAGAAGGATCTAACTCATGGATTCCGCATTGCGTCTCGACGCAACCTGGGTCGACTATTCGCTGGTCGCCCTCTATTTTCTGTTCGTGTTAGGCATTGGGTGGGCCGCGAAATCTCGCGTGTCTTCCTCCATTGACTTCTTCCTCTCCGGGCGTGGCCTGCCAGCCTGGGTGACCGGCTTGGCGTTTGTCTCCGCAAACTTGGGCGCGGTAGAAATCATCGGCATGTCCGCAAACGGCGTGCAGTACGGTTTCCAAACCATGCACTACTTCTGGATCGGTGCCGTGCCAGCGATGGTGTTCCTGGGCATCGTGATGATGCCGTTCTACTACGGCTCCAAAGTGCGATCGGTGCCTGAGTTCATGCGTCGCCGCTTTGGCGCAGGCGCGCACCTAGTTAACGCGATTTCCTTCGCATTGGCGCAGCTGCTGATCGCCGGTGTGAACCTGTTGCTGCTGGCCAAGATCGTCAACGCCTTGCTGGGGTGGCCGCTGTGGGTGACGCTGGTGGTCGCCGCGGTTATCGTGCTCTCCTACATCACCCTGGGCGGCCTCTCCGCTGCGATCTACAACGAGGTGCTGCAGTTCTTCGTCATCATTGCAGCGCTGCTTCCGTTAACGATCATCGGCATGAACCGCGTTGGTGGCTGGTCCGGCCTGAAGACTGCCGTGGCACAAGACGCAAACTTCCACACCTGGCCGGGCCAGGGCCTGTCTGGTTTCGCAAGCCCTGTGCTTTCGGTTATCGGCATCACCTTTGGCCTGGGCTTCGTGCTGTCCTTCGGCTACTGGACCACCAACTTCGTGGAGGTCCAGCGCGCAATGGCCTCGGAGTCCCTTTCTGCCGCACGCAAGACCCCGATCATCGGTGCTTTCCCGAAGATGTTCATCCCGTTCCTGGTGGTCCTTCCTGGCATGATTGCCTCGGTGACGGTAGCTGAGTTGATGGGGGATACCCCGACGGCAAAACCAAACGATGCCGTTCTGCTGCTGATGCGCGATTTGCTGCCGAATGGACTGCTGGGCGTGGCCATCACCGGTCTGTTGGCTTCCTTCATGGCTGGTATGGCCGCTAATATTTCGGCCTTTAACACGGTTATTTCCTACGACATTTGGCAGACCTACGTGGTCAAAGATCGCGAAGACGATTACTACCTGAAGTTCGGCCGCCTGGCCACCGTCGCCGCCACCGTCATCGCGATGTTCACCGCCCTGTTGGCACAGAACTTTGGCAACGTGATGGACTACTTGCAGACCCTCTTTGGTTTCTTCAACGCTCCGTTGTTTGCCACCTTCATCCTTGGTATGTTCTGGAAGCGCATGACGCCACACGCTGGCTGGGCTGGCCTCGTTTCTGGCACTTTGGCCGCTGTTGGGTTCTGGTCGCTATCCCTTGGCGCTGATCCGATTCTGCAGCTGCCGGGCCAGGGCACGGCCTTCTTGGCGGCGACCATCGCTTTTGTCACGGACATCGTCGTATCTGTCATCGTATCTAGCTTCACCACTCCGAAGCCCGACGCAGAGTTGGTGGGATTCGTCCGCTCCGTAACGCCGAAAAACCACTTCGAAGACGCCGCCGAGGCGGCCTTGCCGTGGTACCGACGCACTGTTCCTCTTGGCGTGACATGCATGGTTCTTGTCATTGCCCTCAACGTCATCTTCATGTAGCCAGCTAGGAGACTAACCATGTCACACCCAATTTCTGCCGAGGGAGCACCAGTACAACCGTCCCAGGAGGTGCATCCGCAGGACACCGATCACGCTACTTCGCAACACATCGCCGGTGCCTTTGACATCCGCAACGTCATTGGTGCGCTGATCGGCATTTACGGCATCGTTCTCATCATCTGTAGCTACGTCCTAGACCCAGGTTTGAACCCAGAAACCGGCCAGCTGAAAAGCTCCGCGGACAACCTGTGGTCTGGAGTTGGCATGCTGGTGGTAGGCCTTGGCTTTATGGCTTGGGCTAAGCTGCGACCAATCGTCGTTGCCGAAACCACCGAGTGAAATCGAAACTACGGCTGCAGGAGTACACATGAACGTCCAGATAACCACCGCTAAACTGTCCGACGGCCGCGACATTATCTACTTCGATGATTCCGAGCACACTGCAGGGGAGCGGGTTCTTGAAGACTCCCGAGGCTTGCCCGAAACTCAGGCCATGTCTGAGATTCGCCGCGATCCGCTGACCGGAGACTGGGTTGCTTACGCGGCACATCGCATGAACCGGACGTTCATGCCGCCGGCGAATGAAAACCCCTTAGCACCTACGAAGCCGGGTCAGCTGCCAACGGAGATCCCGTCGCCTACCTATGACGTCGTGGTATTTGAGAATCGGTTCCCGTCCTTTTCCATGAATATTCATGTGCCGGAGGATTGGGCGCCCACCGTCGATGGCATCGACCTTTACCCGCGCAAACCTGCGTTGGCGCGCTGCGAAGTGGTCTGCTTCACCGAGGACCCAGCGTTGTCTTTCAAAGACCTACCTGTGTCTCGGATCCGCACGGTGATTGAAGCCTGGGCGCACCGCACTGCGGCGCTTTCCGCACTGCCAGGCATTAAGCAGGTATTTCCCTTCGAAAACCGCGGTGAGGAAATCGGCGTCACGCTGCAGCACCCGCACGGGCAGATCTACTCGTACCCGTTCTTAAGCCCGCGTTTGGCGGCGATTGTCAAGCAAGCACAGCAGCACGAAAAGGAGCATGGCGGCGAGATCTTCGAGGCCATTCTCACTGCTGAAAAAGCGGCCGGGACCCGGATTATCGCAGAAACGCAGCACTTCACCGTATTCGTCCCAGCCGCCGCGAAGTGGCCGCTAGAAGCCGTAGTAATGCCTAACCGGCACGTTGCGGACTTCACCGAACTCGATGAGGCCGAGAAACAAGAGCTGGCTGAATTGCTCAAGCGCCTCTACGGAGCCGTCGATAAGTTCTTCCCAGGCATTGACCGCACGCCATACATCGCGGGCTGGACGCAGGCGCCCGTCGACAAGCAGCTGCGCCGGTATGGTCGCCTGCACCTGCAGCTGTTTTCCCTGATGCGCTCGCCGAACCGAATGAAGTTCCTCGCGGGCTCTGAGTCCGCTCAGGGCGTGTGGATCAATGACACCACCCCAGAACGCATCGCCGCCCGATTCAAGGAGATTTGGTGACATGACCCGCTGGATTAACACCCGCACCCCCGAAGAGCTCGCCCGCGACGCCCGCGCGCTTTTCGACGCCCACTTCCACACGGCCCCACTCGGCGTGTGGGCAGCACCAGGTCGCGTCAATGTTATTGGTGACCACGTGGATTACGCTGGCGGGGCCAGCATTCCTTTCGCTCTAACTCAGCTGACCGCAATGGCGGTGGGCAAGCGGGATGACCGCTTCGTTCGGGTGGTGTCTCTCGCGCCGGGCGCGCCCGAACCGCAGGTCTTTGACATTCCGCTGGACCAGGTTGGCCCGGAATCCCCGAAGAATTGGGCAGGTTACGTGGTGGGCGTGCTGTGGGCTGGCCGAGAAGCAGGGATGTGGTCGGACTGCCCTGGCCTGGATATCGCCATCGTTTCCGATGTCCCCGTCGGGTCGGGGCTGTCCAGTTCGGCTGCGCTGGAATGCGCTATCGCTGTGGCCGCCTTTGAAATCATCCACGGACGTAAGCCTGCTCCAGCCGATCGAGCAGCCTTGGTGCCGGTGTGCATGCGTGCGGAAAACGACGTAGTGGGAGCCTCCACCGGGGGATTGGATCAACGAGCTTCGCTGTTTGGCGAAGCCGGAAAAGCCCTGGTTATTGATTTCCATGCGGACACTACCACGCCGGTGCCGTTCGATCTGGCCGCGCAGGATCAGGTGTTGCTGATCGCCGATACCAATGCGCCGCATTCGCTGAGCGACGGACAATATGCGAGCCGCCGAGGTGTCATCGACGCGGTGACCAGCGCGCTGGCTGGAAACGACAAGACACTGCGAGACCTGCCCAGTGACACTGTGGTGGCGGATGCTGCCGCGTGGGCGGTGGAAGAAGGCTTGGACGAGGATATGGTGCGCCGCCGCGTACAACATGTCGTGGCAGAAACCACCCGAACTCTAGCGGCCGCCGAAGCACTAGAGGCAGGCGACTTGGCTGCATTCCAGCAGTTCATGCAGGATAGCCACGAATCCCTGCGGGATCTCTACGAGGTGGTTACTCCAGAGCTGGAATCTGCATTCCAGGCTGCTGGAAAATTCGGTGCTCGGATGACGGGCGGGGGATTCGGTGGTAGCGTGATCGCCCTCGTATCAGAATCCGAGGTAGCGCAAACTGTTGCCCGGATTGAAGCAGCGGCTGCGGCAGCCGGGTTCCCAGAATGTACATTTGCGTTGGCCACTCCGGGTGATGGCGCCCGACGGATTGACTAGCTAAGTGCCGTGTGGTGCGGGGAGCCCGCACCACGCTTCTTAAGCGTTTATCGGCCGGTGGGGCCGAGCACCGGTGCCATTTCCACGCCTGGGATGTCTAGCTGTAGTCGGTGAACGAGGCTGCCAATTGAAATATCGACCAATGGGCTGATGTAGCTAAACTTTTCCTGCCAAGGCAGATTGCGGAACGGGCCGCAGGAAAAGCTGTGCGCGATGCCGTGGGAGTATGACCACAAAGACAGCGTAGATTCGTAAAGCACCAGCGTATTCTTCGGCCCACCACCTTGGACGATGCACTCGCGGACCAGGTCGACCAGGAGCGCGAATGCGTCTCCCATCTCAAAGGATCCATCGCTTTTTTCAAAAGAATTGGGCACGATGGAGCCAGAGGACACCTCGATGTAAACCTCGAAACCTACCGGATCCATCATGGCGCAACCGATATAGCCCAAAGCGCTGGCCTTGCCGTAGCAAATCAACGGTTCACCTTCTGGAACAGCAGCCATCTGGGCTTTCAGAACTTGTGTGGACAACGCATCAAGATGATTTTCCAGTTGCTTCACAAAAGGTATATCTGCGTGCAATAACCCGCGGGCAACGTTTAGCGGTAGCTCCGCCCGAGTCGCCGCGCTTTCGATACTGATGTTGTCCACTCCCACCGCCAAAACGTCTTCCACGGCGCCGCGAAACAGGGCCATCGCGCTCTCTTCCGGGGTGTTTTTAGGGAAGAAAAGTGCTGGTGGGACGACCGGGAACTCGGCAGCGCCGGCGTATGCCTTTGGCGCCATGGTGAGCCCGCATTCCGTGGTCAGCGAATCATTAATTCCCGCGATAACGTGGGTGATCGCTGCGTTCAGGCTTCGATTCCGGGCGCCTTCCCTCAAATGACGCAGGATTCCGATGGCACACAGGTGTGCACTTCCATGTATCGAGGAAAACAACGCCAGGGTGCGAGTGGTTTGCAGCCAAGGTGACGCGGTCGGGGCAGCCTGCTTCACCAGTTCTCGGGTGTAGCGGATCATTGGGTGCAGATCCAGGCTGTCAGTTTCCATGAAGTCTGAGGACGCAACGAACAACGAGCTCATCGCGCTGAAGTAGCTGGGCGCTGTTCGAGCGAAGCTGACGTAGGCAAAGAAGAGTTCCCGCAGGCCAGTTTCCAGGTCCGTGGTGTTTGGGAACGACACTTGGGCGTGGAAAAGCTGGATGAGCTCGCCCTTCAGCGCATCGAGGTAGGCGGCGTCGTCAGCAAAGAATTCTTGGGCGATTTCTGGGCTGATGCCGGAGTGAGCGCAGGCAGCCGCGAGCGTCACTGTGTTGCCGGGCAACGAGGCGAGGGCGATACCTTTGTGAATCAAATCGACCTGAGGCGATCGATGCTGGGATAGCGCTGCATTATTGAGTGACGTCACATGTCCAACCTTACGTAAGTGCTCTCAATAGTCTACTAATTTTTGCCGTTGAAGCCATCTCAGGGGTAATAGTGGGTGGAGGCTAGCTTTTCGACGCTCAACGCACCCCACCAACCCCACCTGACCAGGAATTTCGTTAGGTATTGTGCTCCAGCCTGGCGGGTCGGCAGCCGGTGGGTATCTTTTGCGTGTGGATTCGCTCTATCTCACTGCCTTGGTCTTCGCCATCGTCGGCGGCCTGCTCGCCTCCGTTCTTCGCCTACCACCACTTATTGGTTTCCTCGGGGGCAGGTTTTGCTATTAGCGCGCTCGGTCTAGACAGTATTCCGTTCGTGGACAACATGGCAGAACTCGGGGTGGCCACCTTGCTGTTTACCATTGGTTTGAAGCTGAATCCCCGAGACATAGCCAGCCCCCGCGTGGTGGGAACCGCAACAGGGCAGGCGGTGGGGCATACCTCGATTTTCGTGGCGGTGTTTTGTCTGGCGCTCCTGGTGCCCCTGCGAGAACTTACTGGTGTGACACCATTAGCCTGGGGTATCTGGGCGTAGCCACGTCATTTTCATCCACCATGTTCGTAATGTCTTATCTGGAAGAACGCAATCGGGGTCGCTCCGTAGTTGGCTGGATTGCCATTGGCGTGTTGGTGCTGCAAGACATTATTGCGGTAGGCGTTCTGGTGGTCTCCGCTGGCCGGGTACCGGAGATTTGGGCGCTATTCCTGCCGCTTCTGCTGCTGCTCAGGCCGCTTGCCACCCGGATGCCGGATCGAATGTTTCGCACTGAACTGTTGTGTCTTACCGGTATTGGCATTGCGGTGGGGGCGTATTCGCTTTTTGAATTGGCTGGGATTTCTGGTTCGTTGGGCTCCCTGATTGCAGGCATCATTATCTCCGGGCACCCGGTGTCTGATCGCTTTTCGGAGGCGCTGATCAGCATTCGGGAGCTCCTGCTCGTGGCGTTCTTCCTGAAGATCGGCCACGGTGGCCTGCCTGGGACGGGCGGATTCCTGATCACTGGAGCTTTGGTGGCCTTCCTGGCGGTCAAAGCGGTTGCCTTCGTGGTGGCGTTGCTGCGGGTGGGGATGTCAGCACGCACCAGCGTGCTTTCCGCGCTGACGCTGGCGAACTATTCGGAGTTTGGGCTGATTGTTGGGTCGGTTGCGGTAGAGGCTGGGTTACTGCCTAAGACGTGGACGTCGATAATGGCAATTGCAGTCGCGGGCAGCTTTATCCTGGGCTCAGTGGTGGCCAGGTGTGAAGAACCGCTGCTCAAGCGCGTGCTCCCGCTGGCTAAGGAACTGCCGGAAGCAGGCTTGGCGCCTGACGAGCGGCCGGTAAAGGTGCGCGGTATTGATGCGCTCGTCCTCGGCATGGGGCGCGTGGGTGAAGGCGTTTATCATCGGCTCACTGAAGAATATGGGATGCGGGTCTGCGGACTTGATTTCGACGAGGTTCGTATTGCCCGTCTGCGAGCCAGCGGGCACCACATTATCGCCGGCGATGTCACCGATGACGAGTTGTGGCAACGCATTAAATTGGAACAACAGTCGCGCATGTTCGTCCTCGCGATGCCGGGACATTTGGATGCCTTGCACGTCCTGCGAAAGATCCGGCGGTACAGCCTCAATGGGGTAGTAGCCACCACTCAAATTCGCGCGCACTGTACCGAACTGCTTGATGCCGGAGCCGATGTTGCCGTCTATCTGTACGATGGCGTCGGCGAAGAACTAGCTGATCAAGCCATGAAAGCCCTCTAGAGCTTTGGGCAGCATGTGGAGCCAGTACCAGCTGCTAGTACAGGGCGGAGCGGATGTGCTCCCACGCAGGGCCGATTTGAGTATTGAAGTTAATCCACGTGTGAGACCCGCGGTCGGTGTAGACGATTTTGGTGTCCGCTAGCTGATGATGGGACTGCAACGAATCCGCTAAGTTTTGCGTGCATGTGCGAACGCCGGTTTCCAACACGTTGGTCGTGACGATATCGAAAGGCTTGTCGCCCGAATAGAACAATTCACGTTCCTGCTCCATGAGCACACCACTGCCCGCGCTGAGGAACAGCCGGGTATGCGCCAGCCCACGTGGATCGGAGGTGACATCGTGACGCCGCCAGCCGTCCGCGCCGTACGGACCCCACACGTTGTCAACATTTCCGCCTCGGGTAGCCAGCGTGAGGTTGGTGATTTGGCGCCCGGTTTTATCAAGCGTGGAATAGCAGCCGGAAATACCAAAAACGCCGTCGTACATACCCGGATTTAGATTGGCGATCATCACCGCACCGTTAGCGCCCATAGAAATGCCGCCGATCGCGCGCTTACCGTTGAAGCGGACTTCCGGTTGCGATTCGATCACCCCAGGAAGCTCCTTGGTAAGGAAGGTTTCCCACATGTTGTGGCCGAGTACCGGGTCATCATTGACCCAATCCAACCAGAGGGACGCTCGAGCCTGCGTGGGCATGACGAGGGTGACATCATCGTCGAACTGCGATACATCGCCGAGATTCAGCCAGTCACCTGTGGGCGCTGCGTCCACCCCGTCTAGCAGGTAGAGGACCGGGCTGCTTATCGACGCTCCACGTGCCGGGCGCACCAGCACTTCCACCTCGCGCTTCAACGCGGGGCTAGCAATGGTCCACCGCTGCGCTTTTTCCTCTTGCTGCTTGGAAATAATCTCAGGCGTTGTGATGCCTTCCCGGGTGGGAAACGCGGGCTCGATAAAGGTATTTCCCATGGCAGACACCTCGGATGATCCCACCACGGCCAGCGAGCTGAGTAGTGCGTTGATCCCACTTTGAGAACTGAGCGGCGAGGAAAACAGGGATTCGCTCGATGCGTGCCACGGCTTGCCTGGGTGCGAGCTGAGGCCGGTAAGTGCAGAACTTCCGAAGACCCCACCTGGTTGGAAGTCCGAGCTCTCTGCAGCGGCGGCGGGGCTTAGGAACAATCCCATCGTGCATAACGTAGTAACGCCAAGAATTTTCCTACCGAGAGTTTTCATTCTGCCTGGTCCGATCTGCTGGTTCTTCACTTTTGTCGTTTATCGAAAAAGCAGCGGAGCCCATTACAGCCAGGGGTAACCGTTTGCCGATGATCCAGCTATTCTCCCAAGTTTGTACCGACTAGTCTATATTTTATAGACAAATTGGTTCCCGTTGGATAAAGTGCCTGACATGATTCTTGGTGGACTTGGTATCGGGGTATTGCTGGGCATTATCATGCAGCGTGGCCGCTTTTGTGTCACTGGCATGCTGCGTGACATCTTCTTGGCGAAATCGTGGCGCAGCTTCGTTGGTCTCCTTATTGTTATTTCGGTTCATGCGGTTGGAATCGCAGCACTGAGCAGCGCGGGGGTAATTGCGCCGGAGTATGACAACTTTGCGCCGGTGGCAACCGTTGTTGGTGGATTTATCTTTGGTCTGGGGATTGTCCTTGCTGGTGGTTGCGCTTCAGGAACCTGGTATCGCTCGGGCGAAGGCCTGGTTGGATCCTGGTTTGCCTTGCTGTTTTATGCCATTTCTGCAGCCGCGATGAAGACTGGGGCGCTTAAGCCACTAAACGCTGGCATGAAGCAATGGCAGACTGACCTGACTACTGTTCCAGCAACTTTCGGGTTGTCTGCCTGGCCGTTTGCCATTGGTTTGAGCATCTTTACGGTTGTGCTGGCCCGCCGCTATATGGCCGCTGAGCGTGACGTCGCCACGCTTGGTGGGCCGGGGTGGAAGCGGCCGTTGCATGTGTACACGGCTGGACTGCTCGTCGGTCTGTTGGGCGTAGCTGCCTGGCCACTGTCCGCAGCGGCTGGCCGCAACGACGGCCTGGGTATTACCACCCCAACGGCAAACCTCCTGAACTACCTAGTGACCGGCAATGTCCAGCGCTTCGATTGGGGTGTGCTGTTGGTGCTGGGCATCTTGGTGGGATCGTTTTTTGCGGCCAAGGCAACCGGCGAATTTCGAGTTCGCATGCCCGAAGCTGCTACCGCGATCAAAGCGATCCTCGGTGGTGTGATGATGGGCGTTGGCGCAGCGCTCGCGGGTGGCTGCACCGTCGGCAACGGCATGGTACAAACATCGCTGTTTACCTACCAGGGCTGGGTGGCCTTGCTATTCATTGCGCTAGGCGTAGGTGCCGGTACCAAACTGTGGCTGAAGCCTGCGCGGGTGCCTGAACCACACACCTCTGCCGAAGATGCCGTGCTGGGCGGAAAAGAAGCGCCGGAAGCGTTGACTCTGCCGAAGTTTGCCGTAGCCACTGGCGCGGTAACGCTGGCAACTGCCCCTGCCGCGGTATCTACAAAGGCTCGACCACTGGGGGATAATCGATTCGCGTTAGATACCGTAGGGGCGGTGTGTCCATTCCCGCTCATCGAAGCCAAAGATGTCATGGACACACTCGAGCCTGGGCAAGAGCTAGTCATCGATTTCGACTGCACCCAAGCCACCGAATCCATCCCGCGCTGGGCTGCGGAATCCGGGCACCGCGTTACCGAGTTTGAGCAGCTTGGCGACGCCGGCTGGAAGATCGTAGTGCAAAAGGGGTAGGCCAGGGGACGCCTACTTTGTCGCGCCGCTGTCGTGGATTTTCACGGCAGCGGCGTTTTGCATGTGGTCAAGCCTGCAGTGGTTGTGGCGCTTCGGGTGTTCCTGACTGGGGAGATGCGTGAAAAACAGGTTCCCGAGTGTGAGAAAACAGTCATTTGCTACTCATGTGCCCGACTTTTTTGACATCGAATTTCCTAACCTATACATTCCAGTATAAGGGAAGGCTTGCCTAACTTTCGGGGTTGTTTGAGTCCCCGCGATAGGTCTTCTCTCCATGCGCTGCGCCCATATCTACCCGCAGCGCCAGTTTCAAGAAAAGGACTTGTCATGAAATTCTCCCAGCGCCATCGGCTCGTCGCAGTTGCCGTAGCTGCCGCTCTTGCCCTCACCGGATGCTCCCAGAACGAAGGCGACAACGCCTCGGGCGCGGTGTCGTCAAGCAAGGCCACCTCTACGGCGGCAAAGAGCTCTACCGCAGCCAGCACCCCAAGCAGTTCCACGAAGAAGGCAAGTCTTGCAGACTGGAACGGGAAGTACGCGAGCCTCGCTGCCTTTGTGGATGATCCGGCATTCGGTGGGGAATTTACTGAAGCTGCACAGAAACACGGTGCGGATCTAGAACCAACCAAAGCCAAGCTCAAGCAGCGGTACGGCGTACCTTTTGAAGGACTAAACGTGGACGGTGACACGTTGACCTTCGTGAAGTCCAAGTCGAGCCTTGACGCGCCAAACGAAAAGCCGGTGAAGTACACCTTCGATGAAGCATATGTGCAGCAGTACAAAGGGCACGAACTGAAGTGGTCCATCTTTAAAGCCACCGATGGTGGAGAGTACAGCTACGTATTCCTCATGCCAATGCACGGTGAAGAAACCCTGCAGCACTTCCATGCCCGTTTTGGCAAGGATAAGGAAGCGATGAAGAAAGAGGAGACTTTCCCAACTTTCGTCGACCCGAAGATCGCTACCAAGGAACAAATTGTTGACGAACTAATGGAACACGCGCACTAGCGACGGACGCGTTTCCTAATGAACCGAGGAACCAAGGACGTGAAACACGATACGTTCCTGCGGGCTACCCCCGGATCACTTCACAGGCTCGACGCGCTGCGCAAGATAGCTGTGGCGCTGTGCGCATTAACAGCGCTTTTGCTCGCGTCGGCCTGCTCGGCCCCGGGGCACCAAGAAACTGACCGGCCCGTAATCTACGCCTCTTTTTATCCCATCTACAGCCTGGTCCACACCATCGCTGGCGAGGATGCAGACGTTCGCACATTTATGCCTCAAAATCAAGATCCGCACCTTTGGGAGCCTTCACCAAAAGACATCCAAGCGCTTTCACATGCGGATATGCTCGTAGTCAACGGGGCGAATATGGAACCCTGGTTGCCGCACATTCAAGAGGTAATACCCAACCTAAAAGTGCTGAACCTATCGGACTACGTGGAACTAATCAATTACAAAGGTGCTGCGGCGCTGGGTGAATTCCAGTACATCGGGCGAATGCACGTCTCAGCCGGCACCCCGGTCGACATGGTTTTCGGGCACACACACGAACGTGAATTGCGGGCCGCGTTTTTCAAAGATCCAGGCAACCTCTCCCGCCAACAACTCCAGCAACGCGGCCGCGAGGTGATGAATGACCAAGGAATCCGCACCGAACAACACGCAAGCACTCAGGTGAAAGACGGACAGGTGTATGCCATCCGGATGGGTCACGAAAAAGGCGATGTGTCCTTTACTTTTCCCGAGGAAGGAGATTGGGTATTTGTCTCCGACCGTACTTCCGAAGACATCTTGAGTTATTCCTTTGCAAATCGTCGTGGCAACGCAGTGGAGCTCGATGCACTCAGCGAAGGTGGTTCAGCCAAGAGCGAGCACAACATCTTTGATCCACACTCCTGGCTCTCGTTAGTTAATGCCAAACGTTATGCCAACGCCATCAACGGAGAACTACGAACGCTCGCACCGGAGCATGAAGACGATTTTGATGCACGTACGCGTAGCTTGATAGCGGAGCTTACGCACATGCAAGCCCACTTTAAGGCCAAACTGAAGGCAGTCGAGCATCGTGAGTTTCTCACCAACCACAATGCTTTCGCCTACGTCGCCCGAGATTACGACCTCAAGCAATACCCGCTGCAAGGACTGACCACACAAGAAGCACCCAAGCTGCGCGTACTTACCGACGCAATTCGCACTGCTCGACGCTCAGATATCCATGTGGTTTTCTACGAATCTGGCAGTGACCCTAAGACCGCAAACGTCATCGCGAACGAAATCGACGGTACTGCGCTGCCACTGTGCTCCATGGAGTATGGGCCACCCGATGCTGAGCATCAGACGTATACCGAGATAGTCAGGATGAATTTGGACAATCTTGCCACCGCGTTGATTAAGGAAGGAAAAACATCATGACGGATGTCCTTCAGGTGCAGGACTTAAGCTATTCTTACGGCTCTTTCCCTGTCCTGCGCGACATCAATTTCCGAGTGACCGCGGGGGAAATCGTTTGCATCACCGGCGAAAATGGTAGTGGCAAGTCGACATTGTTACGCCTGTTGACAGGGGCGTACCGGCCCTTAACCGGCAGCTGCCTACTGTTCGGCGCTCCGGCTGCCGGTGGCAAGCAACTGCACCGCATAGGCTTTGTCCCGCAGGCCACCACTACCGAAAAAATATCTTTCCCCATCACAGCGCGCGAATTAGTTGTGCAAGGACTGTGCCACGATTTCGGTCTTATCAAGATCCCTCGGGCGCGGCACTATTCGCGAGCTGATGAATTACTCGATCACATGGGCCTAGGCAGCATTGCGCGGGTGCCCTTTTCGGAGTTGTCTGGGGGCTTGCAACAGCGCGTCCTGATTACTCGCGCGCTGATTCATGAACCTTCACTGCTCTTTTTGGACGAACCCACCAGCGGCGTCGATGTGGAAAGCCGGGCAGGATTCTTCCGCACACTAGCCGAGCTGCACTCCGAACAAAATCTCACCATCGTGGTAGTCACCCACAACCTCGATGAAATTCAAGCCCATCTGCCGGTAGATAGCATTTACCGCATTGACCAAGGAGCGCTCCTCGATGCTGCAACTACTTCTTGAATTTGAATTCGTGCGCCGCACAATGCTCGTTGGGTTGTTGCTCTCGATTGCGATTCCAATGCTCGGCATTGTGATGGTAAGCCGACGGACATCAATGATGGCGGATGCTTTGTCACATACTTCGCTTGCTGGAGTTGCGCTGGGACTGATCGCCGGATTCTCACCAGTGCTGGGAGCAGTCATCGTGGCAGTTGTAGGGGCGTTTGTGATCGAGCTACTGCGTCGCAGATTCCCACAGTATGGAGATCTAGCTACTGCCGTGACATTGAGCGCCGGGCTCGGTACGGCAGTCATCCTGGCGGACTTAGCTCCCACCGGGCGCAGCTTTGAGTCTTATCTGTTCGGCAGTATTACAGCCGTGACTGCGGGCGATGTGTGGGCCACCGCGCTGGCTTTCGTCTTAGTTATGCTGGCCAGCATCGTTTTTTACGGAAGCCAGCTCGACATGGTGGTAGATGTTGAGCTAGCCCGTATCTCCGGTCAACCAGTAGCCCTTGTCAATGCTGTGTTTACTGGTTTGGCCGCAATAGTGGTTGCACTCGCGGCCAAGGTTATTGGCGCGCTACTGGTAGTTTCGCTCATGGTGCTCCCTGTTGCCGCAGCGCTCATTGTGGCACGCAGCTACAAGTCCGCATATCGGTTGGCTGTGGCACTGGGCGTGGCCTACACCATGGTAGGTATGACGTTGTCCTATGAATTTGACGTTCGACCGGGTGGTGCGATCGTCGTGGTGGCGGTACTCGGTTTGCTGTTGTTGGCGGGCTATCGTGGCGTTGTAAAAGCTGGCAGCGAGCGGACGCGAGCTGCCTAGCCAGCCCATGTGGGACTAGGGGAACAATGCTTTGGCTATTTGCTTAAGCGTCAAAAGCGTGACCGTCGATAAGCTTGGCGAGCAGCATCTGCTGTGCTTATCGACGGTTAAACGCAAAAGGGATGTCGGCCATACCTAGGCGGAGCAACCGACCTGTAAGAACGCTGGCGTGACTACTTCACTCGCGCGAAGTCCTGGTACTTGACCATCTTGTCAGCGACAAAATCCCAAGCTTCCACGCGGACGCGATCGGAGTAGACCTTCACGCGCAGGCCGGTAGCGTGTTCGCCGTCGAGCTTGGATTCGTCGTGATCGCCGTCTGGCACGGTGTTGTTGAGCAGGGCACCGGTGTTGACCACTGGGAAGCCTGCGCGGTTACCGGTGGAATCATCGCGATAGACGCCCCACCAGTCATGCAGGTCATGGCTGGCGTGGGTGTGCGAGGTGAACATCACGATGTTTTGGTACTTGCCCACCACGGCAGAAAAATCATTGAGCGAGGCAAAGTCATTTCCGTACCAAGCGGAGTGAGTTAAGGACACAGTGTTTGGCAATACCAGGTGGGAGAACATGAGTACTGGTTTGCCCTGAGCCTGCCAGTGCGCAAGACGCGCTTCAATCCACTGCAGCTGTTCCTGGGATAGGACGACGTAAGGTTCCTTGCCACCGCGAAGACGGTCCTCGTAGTGCTCGGTGGAAACGGTGATGATTGGCTGACCATTGACAATTTCCTCGCGCCAGACATTCTCCTGGCCCGTCATGTCGAGGAATCGCTTGATAAAAACGTCAGATCCTTCCGGCCCAAGCATTTCGTGGTTGCCGATGGTGAAGTACTCCCGACCACTGATGTGTGGGTATGCCTTCCGGTCCGCGATGAATGCGTCGTAGTTTTCCTTAGCTCCCACATCGACGAAGTCACCGTTGAACACGATTGCACCAGCTGGGTCTGGCTGCTTGTTCAAAATGCCCATCGCGTGGGCGTATTTTTCGGTGTGGCCGTGGGTATCGGACAACACGTCGACGATAGCTTCAGGCTTTTCGACGGTATCGGCAAGCGGCTGGGTAAGCGCTAGGTTGTCGACTGCCCAGAACCAGTCATCTTGTGCGTCGACATAGTCGAAGGTGATACGGACACTGGTTGCGTCGGCAGGGGCGTTGAGCTTGAGGACCTCGTGGGAGGAGAACTTGTCAGCGTTGAGCTTCAGTAGCTCCTGCTTCTCTCCGTTGTTGTAGTGAGCAGTAACCACAGCGTAGTTGTCGGAGGAACCCTGGCGGTAGTGGGAGTCGAACTCAAACGCAGCGCCCGGTACCAGCGTGATGTCAGGAGTTTGCAGAGAGGTCGTCATCTTCTCCGGCGGAGCCACGCGGTGGTGCTGCGATTCCGCGACAGCATAGGATCCATGACCGCGAGTGAAGTAGTGGCGCTGATCAGTGCCTACGGCAAAGGTCCAGTCCCGCGTGTTTGTCCAGGTCCAGCCTTTCCAGCGTTCTTCGCCAGACTTGAGTTCATTGGTCTCCACCTTGAACCCCTCTGGGCCCTGTTTGTTAAAACCCAAAGAGGTATCTACGCCGTCAAAGCTTTCCTGCCACAACACCGGGCGGGTGGTGTTGGTAGCGTAGGCGTGCTTGCCAGCCTCCGGGGCAATTTCGGTGTCGGTACCGGAGGACAGAGATTCCGCTACCCCAGAGCTCAACAATGCACCAGAAAGGAGTTCGGAGCTGCCGAGTGCGGAAGCAGGGGGTGCGAATGCTGCTGGGGTAACCAGGGCGGTGGCCAGCACAAAAGCCGCGATTTTCTTCACTTTGTCATACCTTTTTCGAAAAAGTCTGTCAGGACAAAGAAAAGTTATCGCGGCTAGGTGGAAATAAAGGGGCAATCTGATGAATTCTTGGTTAAACAAACGAAGCTAGAAGCGTCGACAAGCAACGCGGAGTAGCCATTCGACCGGGCCCCACCCCGAACGATAAGCTGCGAAAACACACACCGCGAGGAATACCGCAAACGCAGTCCAGCTGGGGAAATTGGGGCCGAAGTTCTGCAAGATTTCAGCGGGATCAAGGACATACGGACTGCTCTCCCCATCGGTTATTGGGGCATACATGGACCAGCCGAAGTCAGCTGATTCTGCCGAAAAAGTCATCGAAAGCAATGTTGCGGCTAGCGAAGACAGTACGTAGATGCTGACGCTATGGGCACCGAGGTTTTGCCACCAGGCGTGCTGCGGTAGACAAAGCGATAGCAGTCCGCCCCCGACAATGAGAAGGACGGCGTGCCAGGGAATACTCCAGCCAAATTCAGCGCCGTCGAGGTTCAGGCTGACCTCGGTCAATCGCCAAATTCCGATCGAAATCGTAAGTATCGCTAGAGGGAGAAGGAGTAGCTGTGCCTGCCGAGGACTAAGTGCCGGCCAGGACAAGGCAACGATCAGAGATACCAGCATTCCGAAAAACAGCTCGCCTCCGTTGTGGATGTGGGGCATTGCAATTGCGTACCCCAAGCAAGCGACCACTGCGCTAGCTATGACTTGAGTCTTTAGGGGACGGAAAGACAAAGATGTACCTAGAAAGAGCGCAGCCGCTACAACAAAAGGAAGACTTTCTGCTTCTAGGAACCACCCCGTGAGCACAACTGGTACGACTGCTAGCATGACAGCGAGTAAGAGCATCTCAAATCGCCGAGATCGGCGGTCAGCCGAGCTCGTGCCCACACACTCAACTGCCCAAACACTAGCGCCCATCAACAGTGCGCCGACTGCGAGGTTCCAAAGAGCTGGCCGGGCATGAGGAATTGGCAGATCGGGTAGGAATCTCCACACCACCAAAAGTAATGTGCCGATTCCTACCGTGGAAAACCCTTTTGACGCCGTCATTCCTCACATACTATCGGGCAGCTCGTCGGTGGAGCCGAGTGCCGAAACAAAGTCCTATGAGCCATCCGAGAGCGAGGAGAGCGGCACAGAGCGTAGCGAGGAGCGCCCAAGGCATGCCTTCGATAAGCCAGAGCCAGTTGTGTAGGCTGAACGACTCGCCTGGGGACCATACCGGTCCAAGCGCTACCAGGGACAACAGGCCGGTGGCAATCGCGCCAACGAGACCGCTGGCGGTCACGGTGAGCCCTTGGGCTGCGCCGTATCGACGCACCAGAGAAGGTGACGCGCCGACCGCGAACATCATCTCGGTGTCCTTTCTAGATTCAGCTGCGGCCAACAAGACCAGCAGGAGAGTGACCGCGAAGGTGAGGAAGAAGCTGATCGCGATCGGGATGAGCACGAGCGAACCAATCCCGTAACTATCCCGGTTTTCAGCCCACGCTATGGGGTTTCGGAAGTCCTGGAAGATTTGATCGCTCAAGCTCAACGGCTTGCCACCTGCGAGGAAAGTGGCTTGGTAGTGCACGTCGATGGGCAACGTCCGTGCCGTTTCCGGCGTAATGATTGCCACTGGGTGGCTGTTGGTCGGGGTATCTTGCAGTGCTACGGCATCGAAATCGAAGCGATCTTGGATGCCTGCGTGATCAACACCTACAGTCCAACCATCCTCGGTTTCAGTCTGGAAATCCGGGTAGGCGTAGCTCCTGGTTACAAAGAGTCGAACTTTGCCGTCGATCATCTGGTCAGGTGATTCGACGATAGCTTTCCCCTCGCGCAAGGATTGCTTAAGGTGGGGCAGCTTTCCGCGCAGTTCAGGGTGTGTCATCGAAAGGAGGTCAAGGCTTTCCGGGGTGGTGACATACACCGATCCGTTGAACTTATTCGGCAAGTTGTTGCTGATGATATTCTTTTCGTATTTGCTGTCTAGCGGCCGAGTGTGACCGATATCGAGGTTGTACCCTCCTTCCCGGAAGCCATGATAAGAATCCATTCGTATCGGTGCCCCAGAATTTTTCTGAACAGCGAGAATGTCCTTTTCGATCAGGGCGGGTCCCGTCAAGCTCGCGCCGGGAGTTTGAACCTCGATGAGGGCACGATCATCGTGGACGCGTTCCACTCCGGCCGAAATCGATACCAAAGTGACCAGCAAACACCCGGCGATCGCACCGGCTGCTGGAGCTGTGCGGGGAAGATTTCGCAGGGCATCCCGGGAGGCGAGTCGCAGGGGAAGGCTCAAGCGGCTTGCCAGCCAGTTCCAGCCGAACAAGAACAGCGGTGCGGACACGATGGTGCAGGCAATAGCCCCTAACACTGCATAAGGAGCGAACTTCTCAGAGAAAGGAACCGACGCCAAAAGAACAATTGTGATCGATGCTGGAAGGACGAACCACTTGTTCATGCGCCGCATGCGAGTAATCGGGGCTTCGCTAAGGGCAGCCACTGGGTCCATGCGTCCGGCCAGAATTGCTGGGACTACTGCCGAGGTCAGGCCACAAATCATCGCGACGACGGTCAAAGCGACGCAGACGTCGAGAAGCGGACGGAATGTGATTGAAGGCGAGTAAGCCCCGAATGCCATGCCAACGACGGCTGCGCCGAGCAGTCCTAGCCCGGCGCCGAGACCACCGATGATGGTTCCGTGCCACAGCATGATTCGACGCAGGTGAGAGGAGTTGGCGCCATTGGAAGAGAGTAGTCCGTTGATACGTAGGTTTCGACGAGTGGCCACGCTGAAGACTGGGCCGGTGACCGCAGAAATCAAGATCAGGCCGAGGATCGTCACGGTCAGGACGGCAGTGAAGTCACTGCCAGTGTTCATTTCGGAGACCAGCTCGAGCACTAGCGACCGGTTCTTATTCGGTGCAAGTCCGTGCGTCTGTGTAAGAGGTTTTTCCACGGACACCTCGCCCTTGTCAGGGAATATCTCTTTTACATCAGTAGCGAACCATTGGAGCTGCCAGCCTGGGGGCAGCTCCGCGCTACGAAGCTGTTCAGGCTGGGGGTTAGGGAAGAAGTCGGTCAAGTTCAGATAAATCCGTCCAGTGGCATAAGACTCGCGGTAAGCCGTGTCAAAATCAGCGATTCGCAATTCGACTGCTTCTTCGTGGCCAGCGATCTTGACTGCGACGGTATCGCCAATACTTTTGCCTAGAATTTTGGCATCGGACCGGTCCAAGCTGATGGTTCCGGGGGGCTGGGAATTATCCAGGGTGGCGTGCAGGTTCACCGCAGCGCCAATTTCATCAGCTGCCGAAAGGGTGGGGCTAACTTGGGTTGGTGCAGAGAACCGAGGTGAGAAATGAGCGCCAGGGGTTGCGGCCGCTAGCCGTTCTAGGTCGGGTATCTGCGTGAGTGCGGAATCGTCTAGACAATAGGGGGAGTAAGGTTGTTCGAATTTCTCGCAAGGAATCGAGTTGACGCTTGCGCGAAACTCGTTGGCAACCGCAGTGTTACGTGGATCAACCGGGGATTCCTTTTCCAATTGGCCGATTAATGCAGTAGCGAAGACGGGCAAGGAAAACAAAACTATGCCAAGCACCGAGCGCTTCCAATATTTGATGATGTCCCGCCAGGCAAGCCGTAACGTCAAAGGCATTAGCGATCTCCTCCATTCAATTTGCCGTCGCGCAGGTAGATCGTCCGGTCAGCGTAGGCAGCAAAGCGAGGTTCGTGCGTGACCAGCAAACCCGCGGCACCTTCCTTAACCTTTCGCGCTAGCAAGGCCATCACTTCCTCCGAAGTTGCGGTGTCCAGGGCGCCGGTTGGCTCGTCGGCAAGCAATAGCTTGCGCGTATCGACGAGGGCGCGGGCGATCGCCACGCGCTGCCGCTGACCGCCCGACATATCCGAGGGGAACCTGTCTGCGACGGCCCCTAGCTGGAGGTCTTCCAGCGCCTTACGGGCAGCAATTCTGGCTTGAGACCTGCTCTT
Source organism: Staphylococcus chromogenes (assembly GCA_032468405.1). Lineage (GTDB taxonomy): Bacteria > Actinomycetota > Actinomycetes > Mycobacteriales > Mycobacteriaceae > Corynebacterium. The sequence goes on along the minus strand of JAUDUO010000005.1, from coordinate 145,399 downwards.
TCCATCCAGTTCGAGTGGTAGACCAATGTTTTCCGCTGCAGTCAGAGTAGGGATCAGGTTGTAACTTTGGAACACAAAGCCCACGTGCTTACGGCGCACGTCGGCTCGCTTTTCTTTGGTCATGTGGGAGACGTCTTGCCCTTCAATGAGGACGCGTCCGCTAGTCGGGGTGTCCAGCGTTCCGGCGACATTAAGCAAGGTCGATTTTCCCGATCCAGACGGGCCCATAACCGCCACCAGCTCCCCGGGGCGTACCTCGAGACTCACGTGGTCTAGTGCATGGATGAGGTGGGGGCCGTCCTGGTGGGTTCGGGTGACGTTTTCGAGGAGCAGGGTTGGAATAGTCATTGCGGATCCTTAAGAGTTTCGATGTAGTCCAGCCAGCGGTTTTCGGCTTCCAGGTTGAAGATTCTGCGTTCGAGGAGCAGTCGCTGCGCGCTGCGCTCTGGCGGAGTTTCCCGAGATTGACGCATGGTTTCGCGCAGCTGCTGCATGACAGCTTCTCGTTGCAGTTGGATTAGCTGCTCAGTGTCAGATTTCCTTACTGACTGCGCCACCGCGATCTTGATCACCAGCTCATCACGTTCATTTTCGGCCTGCACTGTGGCGCGCGAAAACCATCGTTCCAATTCGTCGCGGCCCGCCTGGGTAATCGCAAACAAATCAGTAGTGTGCCCGCGTTCGCCGACCGCCTGACCGTGCTTTTCGACGAAACCGTCGCGTTGTAATCGGTTTAGGGTCTGTGAGACCTGTCCTTGATTGAGTGGCCACAGCTGCATCGTTATTTCTTCAAAACTGCGCCGAAGCTCGCTGGCTGATCTCGGTTTTTCAGCCAGAAGTGTAAGTAGGGAGTGGGGAATTGGCATCTCGCCTCACATTGGTTACTGGGTAACTAATTGGCTTTCGGGGGATAGGTTACCAAGTAACCATTGGTTTGCAAAGAGGTATTCAGAAACGAAGTTTCTCACCCCCAAACGGAACTTTGCCCTGCGATGGGCGGGGCCGCGTGACAGAATCTGGCGAGAATAAATTCTTTGCATCACAAAACGATGAGATGGAGTTTCACATGGCCCTAAAGTTTTCCCGGCGAACCGTCTTAAGCGCAGCCGGTTTGCTTACCGCAACCGCCCTGTTGAGCGCATGTGCCGAACCTGCAGCGGATAAGGGCACTGAAAACAAGGCAGGCGGAGAACAACAGACTATTACGGTGTACACCTCCGAGCCGGAGGCGAAGGTTGACGAAATCAACAAGGCCTTCATGGCCAAGCATCCAAACATCAAAGTTGAGGTTTTCCGCGCCGGAACCGGCGATCTGAACGCTCGTATTGAATCAGAGAAGAAGACCGGCAAGGTTGGCGCAGATGTCCTGTGGGCAGCCGATGCACCAACTTTTGAGACGTACGCCGAAGCCGGCGACCTTCTCAAGCTGGACAAAGTGAAAACTGACGGCGTCATCGAAGAAGCTAAGGATCCGGAAGGATTCTACGTAGGCACTCGAATCATTCCCACCGTGATTGCTTATAACACCAAGGAACTTCCTGAGCCTCCAAAGGCTTGGGCAGATCTGAAAGATCCAAAGTTCAAGGACAAAATCGTGTTGCCGGATCCAGCCGTTTCTGGCGCGGCAGCCTTTAATGCCTCTGCCTGGAAGAACGAGCCTAAGTTGGGTGAAGCCTGGATCAAGGATCTTGGCCAGAACAAGCCAATGATCGCTAAATCCAACGGTCCTGCTTCCCAGGAAGTAGCCAGCGGTGCTCGCCCAGTAGGCATCGTCGTTGATTACCTTGTTCGAGACCTCGCAGCTAAGGGCTCCCCAGTGGCGGTGGCATACCCGAGCGAAGGATCTCCATACATTACCGAGCCAGCCGGAATCTTTAAGGACTCCAAGGCGCAAGACGCTTCCGCCAAGTACATCGACTTCCTCATCTCTCAAGAAGGACAAAAGCTGGCAGTGAAGCAGGCTTACCTGCCAGTACGTGAGGACGCTGGTTCTCCAGAAGGCGCTCCGAAGCTTAAGGAAATTGCCTTGCTCCGCCAAGATCTGAAGAAGATTACTTCAGACAAGAAAGCTGCGGTAGCTGCCTTCCAAGAAGCCATGAAGTAGTGGGAAACACCCGCGGATATGACATCGTTTAATACCTTGAGGATGGGCCTTTGGCTCATCCTCGTTGGTCTTTTCCTCTGCCCGCTAGGCCTCGTCGTGTCCCTGGCACTAGGTGGAAACCAAGTGCCCGTATTGCTGGAACAAGGTATGGGCACTGCGGCTTGGAACTCCGCGTATACCACCGTGCTATCTTCGCTGGGCGCACTGGTATTTGGCGCCGTCAGTGCGATCGTCCTCGAACGAACCAACGTTTTCGGCGCGCGCTGGCTTCGGCTTTTCATCCTTTCGCCGCTGCTGGTGCCACCGTTTATTGGTGCAATCGCGTGGCTGCAGCTGTTTGGGCCCCGCCAGGGGATTAACAGCTGGTTTGGGCAAGAGATCTGGAACATCTATGGGGCTGATGGCGTCATTGTTCTGATGACCTTGCACTCGTACCCAGTGGTGTATCTAGTGGTAGCAAGCGCCCTGCGCAACATCCCGGCCGATATGGAACACGCAGCACGGATTGCAGGTGCATCGACGTTCACCGCGATTACCACAATCACTATCCCGCTGTTGCGTTCTGCATTGCTGAGCGCGTTTACGCTCACCGCTGTGGCGAACCTCGCTGACTTTGGCATCCCCGCTATCTTGGGTTCCCCAACGCGCTTCGAAACACTGGCCACGATGATTTATCGGTTCATGGATTCAGGGACGGTAGCTAATCCCTTGCAGGTGGTGTCCACCGTGGGGGTGGTGCTTCTGCTACTGGGAATTGGCGCGGTTATCTGCGATTATGCAGTATCGCTGTGGGCGAATTCGACAACGACAGATACCGGCAATACCCAACGTTATCCGCTCGGGTCCTCCCGAGGTGTCGTGACAGTGCTGAGCTGGGTAGTCGGCCTCGCTGTGACACTCGCGCCGATCGTGGGCCTGGGGTATCGCTCCCTACTACCCGCGCCAGGCGTGCCGTTTACCTGGGAAAATATTAGCCTGGACAATTTTGCGCAGACGCTTTCCGCGCCCCGCACCATCGAAGGACTAAGTAACTCGGTGCTACTGGCCGGGGGAGCAGCGCTAATTTGCGGCCTACTGGGGTGGCTCATCGGAATCATGGTCGTGCGGACCAAACACTGGTCCAACACTTTAATGACGCTCGTGGTTTTGCTGCCCACCGCGCTACCTGGTTTGATCATCGGCGTGGGGTGGCTCATCCTCGGCCGGTACACCGGTTTGTACAACACACGTTGGGTTATTCTCGGGGCGTACATCTGTGCCTTTACCGCACTAGTACTCCAGTCAGTGCGGGCACCTTTGCAGGACACCCCACTGGCGGTAGAAGAAGCTGCGCGGATATCCGGGGCATCCAGGCTGCGTGCGCTCTTGGACACTTCAGGGGCGATGGCACTACCCGCAGCCGTCTCAGGGGCCATGCTGGTTGCGGTAACTGCGGTGCGGGAATTGACCATCTCAATTTTGCTGGTGGCGCCGGGCACGACAACTCTCGGCGTGCAGGTATTCAATTTGCAGCTGGCCGGTGATTACAACCAGGCTAGCGCCCTTTCTCTACTCTTTGTCCTGGTGGGCGTGGCTGCGTTGGGGCTTACTTTGCGGGAGAACCGATGATCGAAATTTCACAACTTGACGTCACTTTTGCCGATGGGACCGTTGGTCTATCAGACATCAACTTGTCTGTTTCCGAGGGCGAGTTCATTGCCTTAATCGGGCCTTCTGGATCGGGAAAAACCACCTTGTTGCGCACGGTAGCCGGATTCGTGGCACCTACCAAGGGCACAATCGCGATCGCAGGTGCCGACATGACTTCGGTGGCGCCCGAAAAGCGCAATCTAGGCATGGTGTTCCAGCAGCATGCAGTATGGCCACACATGTCTGTTTTTGATAACGTTGCGTACCCGCTGCGCCGGTTGAACTGCAAGAAAGCCGAGCTCACGGCCCGCGTCGAGGAAGCTTTGGCGCTGGTTGGCTTAGCAGATTTCGGCGCGCGCAAACCGTCCTGTCTTTCCGGTGGCCAGCGCCAGCGAGTAGCGCTCGCCCGAGCGGTGGTGGCCCGCCCGCAGGTGTTGCTTCTCGACGAAGCGCTTTCGGCCCTGGACGAGCCATTGCGAGACAGCCTGCGACGTGACATTTTGGCGCTGGCAAAAGACCAAGGACTTACTACGCTCCATGTCACCCACGACCGCGCGGAAGCCCTAGCACTCGCTGATCGGGTAGTGGTGCTCGGCAAAGGAAAGATCCAGCAAGTGGCTACACCGGCCGAGTTGCTGCGCGCTCCGGCGTCTGCTGAGGTGGCACGCTTCATTGCGGATGCGACCATCTTGCCCGATGGTTCGGCAGTGCTGCCTGCAGATATTACGTTGGATCCGCGGGGAGAAATCCGAGGCGTGGTGGAATCGGTGTTGTTTGAGCGCACCGGATTTTCAGTGACTGTTCGTTCCGCAGGATTGGAGTACCGCACTTTTGCTACCTCAGCGCCGCGGATCGGCGATGAGGTTGGTCTAAGGCTTAACCGAGTGCTGGAATTTTCCTAACACGTCTGGGGCATGGAGCGCGGAGCGTCGATAAGCAGGGCCCGCAAACTGCGGGTAGATTGACGATGTGCAGAAACAGCTAAAGGTAGCGCAATTCATCGATAACTATGGGCCGGGGTCCAACGGGCTGATGGTTGCTGTGCAGCAGTTGGAAGGAAACCTGCTGGATGCAGGCCACGAGGTTGTTGTCGTCGCACCCAAAGCTAAGGGACCAAATCCACATGCTGGGCGAGAAGGTCGCGTAGAAATCCGGCTGCCATCCATGCGGGTGCCCAAGATGCCTACCCGCGTGGCAAATGGCAATAGGTTCAAGCGCACCATCAAGCAAATCGCGGAGCTGAAGCCGGATGTTATCCATGCCCACGGACTGGGGCCAGTAGGTGTACTCGGCGTATGGACGGCTGCTCGCACCAACACCCCATTGATGTTGACCTGGCACACGGATTTCGATGCCTACTCCGAGCACTATGCGCGAGTGTTGCCACTGCTGCGCGGCGTTGTCAGCATGTTTGCCCGCATGAACAAGGGGGAAGTGTATGACGTGAAAGCTATCCGGGCAGCGCGCCTCGAGTTCCCACAGCCAGAAAAAGCGAGTTTGCTGGGGCTGATGCAGAAGATGTTGCGCGCTGCGGATGTGGTGACGGCACCATCGCCTAAGACTCTGCATCGAGCGTTGCAGATCGCGCCGGAAGCTCATGCCATTTGCGTACCTAACGGAGTGGACCCGTTGCCGGTTTCAGCGCCGCCGGTGCCTCGAGGCGAGGGGCCGCTTATCCTATATGTGGGGCGCGTGGCGCCGGAAAAGGGCCTCCCGCTGCTCGTTGATGCCTTTGAACTCGTCCGCGAAATCCGGCCGGATGCGCAGCTTATGGTCGTAGGTGACTGGAAGCGCTACCAGAAAATCAAGGCCAAGCTTCTCGACGCCCAACGCGGCGGCAACGTCTACCTTCCAGGAGAATTTCCCCGGGAACAACTGGGTGGCTTCTACGACATGGCGGACATTTTCGCCTTCCCCTCTCTTACGGACACCCAGGCGCTCGTCTTGCATGAAGCTGCTCTCGCCGGTTTGCCGATCGTGACAGCGGACCCGGAACTCACGTTGGTCTTAGACCGAGGAGTCAACGGAGAACTGGCTGGCCCTACGCCAACGGCCTACGCGGCTTCATTGCTACGGATGATTGACCGCCTGGATGAGCCGGGGTGGCGTGAGAAAGCCGCAGCACGCTCCCGCGAATTGGCGGGGCAATGGAGTGTGGAAAGCCAAGCCGAGGACATGCTGCGTATCTACGAGCTGTGTGCGGAGCGACGATTCGACGAGGTCAAGCCATCTAAGGGGGTCTAGCCTCGGCGGTTATTGGGTGTCCATTGCGGAAGCGCCAGGCAGGTTCGGCGTCGATAAGCAGGCCTGGCACGGAGGTATTGTTGAAGCATGGACAAAACCACGCGCATGTACCAGCTGAACTTCGGCGAGATCTACCCGTTGTACGTAGCAAAAGTAGAACGCAAGGAGCGCACCGCGGCCGAGCTTGACGAGGTACTCAGCTGGTTAACCGGCCTGAATGTCGAGGAGGTCCACGAAGCTGCGCGTAAGGAACTGAGCCTGAAGGAGCTATGCGAGTCTGCGCCTCGAATCGCCGAGACTACTCAACTCATCACCGGCGTGATCTGCGGATACCGAGTCGAGGACATCGAGGATCCAATCATCCGGCGCATCCGGGCGATGGACAAAGTGGTAGACGAACTGGCCAAAGGAAAGAAGCTGGAGAAAATCAAGCGGGAACCTCAGTCTTAGCAGCAATGTTCGTCGCTTGGTCCAAGACTGGAACCGTGCATCCGAGGACTACGGCAGCGCTTGTGGCGGAGAAAAGCGTTACCCGCGCAGGAGCTTTGAGAAGCAGGGCGTATGGCCTAAGAATGTGGTGCATCTGGCAGTGCAAATGAGCCACAAATTATTTGTTATGGGTTGGGGACGCGCTAAAATTATTATCGAGCAGCGTTGAAAAATCTCAACCCCTTTTAACGTTGCCATCGCGTTTATTCAGGGCCGCACGTTGGCCGTATTTCGAGATAGCCGCATTGGCACATCTAGCCCGTAACTTTTGGCTGCGCACTGGGATAACTGATGCGGTTCCTCTGTCTAGCAAAGGAAGTGTTCGTGTCTACTAAACTGCCTTCTGAGAAACTCAAGGAAATGGGAATTGAACTCCCGACTACCGCGGTTTCCTTTGGAACCTACGTCCCGGCGGTCCACGTTGGAAATCAGGTTTGGGTTTCCGGCCAGCTGCCTGTGGTCGATGGAAAACTGCCGATGACCGGCCACGTTGGTGAAGAAGTCACCCTGGAGCAAGCGAAGGAACTCGCCCGCAACTCCATCATCAATGGGCTAGCGGCCATCAACTCGCTGGTTGGCGTAGATAAAATCACCCGCGTAATCAAGGTGGTTGGATTTGTCTCCTCGGCACCAACCTTCTTCCAGCAGGCAGACGTGATTAACGGTGCATCCGACTTCCTCGGTGAAGTATTCGGCGATAAGGGCGTACATGCCCGTTCCGCGCTCGGCACCTCGCTGCTGCCACTGAATTCCCCACTTGAGATTGAGATGGTGGTTGAGGTTAGCGAAACCGCCTAACCGCCTCCACAGCTAAGCCCCTCTAGCAGACTGAACTAGCCTGCTAGAGGGGCTTGTTGTGTGCCTACCACCGTGCACTTTCCCGGACGCAGAAGTGGACGGGGAGGGGGCGTCGACAAGCGCTAAGCGCCGGGACTGCGCACTAAAAAGCCCCAGCCTCAGTGATATCTGAGAGGCTAGGGCTGCTCATCAGGCGGATTTGGAGTGCCTGATCTGTTAGGTCTGAACTGGATTAACGTTCAGACTATTTTCTGTTCCGGTCCAATCCGGGCGGTTAGCCGGAACAGGTCTTTGTGTTCGCGTGTTGCGGTTTTAGGTGAGAATTAGCCGAACATGCGGACGATGTTGAGGACGATGGTGGCCACGGCCACCAGTCCGATGAAGATGACGAACCAGTTGGTGGCGCTTGCGCGGAACTTCTTCAGTGCAGGCACCTTGTAGATGGCCCACATTGGGATCAGGAAGAGGATCACTGCGATGGCAGGGCCACAGAGGGTTTCGATCATGCCCAGGATAGATGGGTTTGCCCATGCGACCAGGATGCAGGTGACCAGGATAAAGACCATGGAGATCTGCTCGAGGCGCTTGGTGCGCTGGTAGGCCTTGTCGCCACCGATGTGCTTGCCGGTGATGACCAGTCCTTCGAAAGCTTCAGCAGCGCCCAGGTAGTGGCCCAGGAAGGACTTGCAGATGGCGACCAGAGCGATGATTGGAGCAGCCCACTGCAGGACCGGAGCGTCAAAGTGGTTAGCCAGGTAAGACAGGATGGTGATGTTTTGTTCCTTGGCTTCGGCAAGGTTGGCTGGGGTCAGGCTCAGCGCGCAAGAGAAGACGAAGAACATAACGACGATCACCATGAGCAGTTCTGCGGAAGCAAGAACCTGGCAGGTCTTCTTATCGGCCCACTTCTCACCAAACTCCTTACGACGGTCAACGGCGTAGGAAGAAATGATTGGGGAGTGGTTGAAGGAGAACACCATAACTGGGATCAGCAGCATCAATGTTGTTCCGAGTCCCATGCCGGAGGCTTCCTTGGCGACGGAAAGGTCGAAGGTCTGGAAGAATGCGGTGTTCCACTTAGGGATCAGGTACAAAGCGATCAGCATCAGCACTGCGATGAATGGCAGGGCGAGCGTGGACATCACCTTCACGACGATCTCTTGGCCAAGCTTGACCACGAAGATCAGGCTGCCCATGAGGATGGAAGCGATCACCCAGCGTGGCCAAGGCTCGCGGTGGAGCTGGTGAATCATGAAGGAGTTCACCGTGTTAGTCAGGGTCACGGCGTAGACCAGCACGAGAGGGTAGACGGCAATGAAGTAAAGCACCGTCATGAAGATGCCAGCGCCCTCGCCGAAGTGTTCTTCCATAACTTCAGTGAGGCCGTCGCCTTCGGACTTGCCGGAGAGGACCAGACGAGCCATACCGCGGTGTGCCCAGTAAGTCATTGGGAACGCGATGATCGTCATGATGATCAGTGGGATGATGCCGCCAATACCTGCGTTAATTGGCAGGAACATGACGCCGGCGCCAATGGCGGTGCCGAACAAGCTGAGGGTCCATACGGAGTCAGTCTTGCCCCACTTCGGTGGGGTTGCAGAATCCCCTTGTGGGTGTGTCCCAGGGGTTGGTGCGACGGAAGTAGTCAACTTCTCAAGCCTTTCAAACCAGGGTGAGAGGAAAACTTCGAGCTAGGTCAACAGTGGCACCGCGCACAAACTTCGGTGATGTGCTTTCTAGCTTTGATTTACTCCCACGAGCTGTAAATGGTGCTTTAACCATACGACGAAACACGAAAATTTCTTATTGTCAGAATCACATTTGCATAGAGAGAAAAAACATAGCAAACCAATTGGATTCCCCAGCTTGCAGACAGTACGATGGGCAACAGTGTCTTCACACTTTTTTATAAGTCACAATTCGGGGTGAATGTGGAAGAAGTCGCAGTCCTTGGGAAATCCCAGGTAGCGGCGAAATGCTGTGAAGAAAATTCTTAACAAAGTTATCGAATGGGGTCGGTGGATGACCCTGGGGTGCAACCGTTATAAGTTTGATGATCCGCGGGAAAAGGGGTGGAAAAAGGGGTGGAATTACCCCAGGTTGAGGGGGTATATGACGTGTTTAACTTGTTGAACAATTTCCGGTCAAACCGTTCTAACATCGCAATCATGACCACTCATCTTGTTGACACATTCGATCCGATCACCGCGGTCGAAATTGAAGGCGCATACGCGCGTATCTCCAATGAGATCAATCGGACGCCACTTCGCTACAGTGAGCGCCTGAGCAAAGAAACTGGCTGCGAAGTTTTTCTCAAGTGCGAGGAACTTCAAAACGTGCGGTCTTACAAGATCCGCGGCGCCATCAACAGCATCCAAAAGCTCGACGCACAGCAGCGTGAAGCTGGCATCGTAACCGCATCCGCAGGCAACCACGCCCAGGGCGTGGCCTACGCGTGCCGAACTATGGGCATCAGGGGCAAGATCTTTGTCCCTGAGCCAACCCCAGCCCAGAAGCGCAACCGCATCATGGCGCACGGTGGCGAGTTCGTAGAACTCGTTGTCATCGGCGAAAGCTTTGACGATGCCGCAGCCGCCGCACACGAAGACGCTGAGCTGCGCGGTGCCACCTTCGTCGAACCATTCGACGCCCGCGACACCATCGAAGGCCAGGGCACTATCGCTCTGGAAATCATGGAACAGCTCGAAGCAGTAGGAAAGGACCTGGACGTCTTGATCGCCCCAGTCGGCGGTGGCGGCCTTCTGTCCGGTCTGACCAGCTACCTGGCAGACAAGTCCCCAGACACCCAGATCTACGGCGTTGAGCCACACGGCGCTGCCTCCCTCGCCGCAGCGCTCAAGCACGGTGGTCCATTCACCCTGCCAAAGGTAGACCCATTCGTGGATGGTGCAGCTGTGCGCCGCCTGGGTGACCTCCCATACCAAGTCATCTCCCACAACATCAACCGCATCAAGCACTTCGACGTGCTTGAAGACGACGTCTGTGTCGAGATGCTCGGCCTGTACCAAAACGAAGGCATCGTCTCGGAGCCAGCCGGCGCACTGTCTGTGGCAGGTCTGCGCAAGCTCGACCTCGAGCCAGGCTCCACCGTCGTTTGCGTGATTTCTGGTGGCAACAATGACGTTGTGCGCTACACCGAAATCATGGAGCGTGCTCAGGTGCATGAGGGCCTGAAGCACTACTTCCTGGTCACCTTCCCACAGGTCCCTGGCCAGCTGCGCATCTTCCTGGACGAAGTTCTCTCCCCAGGCGATGACATCACCCGCTTCGAATACCTCAAGCGCAACAACTGCGTGCTGGGCACCGCCCTGGTTGGCATCGTGCTGGAAGAAGCAGCAAACTTGCCGAAGCTGATCCAGCGCTTTGAAAAGTCCAAGTTCGAGTACGAGCACCTGGTGAGCGGCACGCCAGAGTACAAGATCGTTGGATAAACCCTCCTCGTCAGCCCAATAGCCCGTGGCAGCCCCATACATGGGGAAGCCACGGGCTTCGCTCGTGGAAAAACTTCACTACGCTGGGAAATACTATGAACGACAATGTCATCGACTTCCGCGCGCGTCGCGCCACCGCCCCCGATCCATTCCAAGGCACGGCGCTCGAACGCCTGGGGCGTAGGACGTCGACAAGCTTGGCGCTGCTTACCGCGCGGGCGCAGGGGATGCGCCAGCCAGTGCAGCTCACTGCGCTTGTCGACGCCACCTGGCCAGCCTCCGAAGTCGCGGAGCAACTACAGATTTTGCTGCTGCGCGAGCCACGCAACAGCGCCACAATCACCCGCGCGGATGGGCATGTGATTGGCGATTCTCGCTACCTGTTCCACACGGAGCAGTTTCTCGAATCACATGCGGTAACCATTGAAGAGGCGTGCGCGGGCGGTGCAGTGTTGGAATTCGACCCGATCACCGGCTGGCGCTTTGACCTTGCCCTGCAGCGGGCCCCACATCTGCGCGAAATCAACGATGCAGGCCTGGTGGAAATGCGGCAGCAAGTGGGCGCGGTACCGCTGGATTACTCTCCAGCAATGGCCGATGCCGTCCTAGCGCTGTTCGGAGGAGAACCCGCCACATCCGTGCCGCCTCGAGTGCTGGCCGAAGTGCTGCACCGAGACCGAATTGTGCATTTCCCGCCGCCCGGTGACATCGACGCACGCGGGCAACTACTGGTGTACTGGGTATTGCGTGCCCTTGAATTGAACGTGGAATACATGCAGGTTATTGATGTGGTCGCTGAGACTATTCCGCGAGCTCGTGAGCTGGCGATGGCACTGGGAAAGGTTCGGCTGGGTGATGCGAGCCAGGTGAAAGATGATGAGTTGGCTTTCCTGAAAGACAACGGATTCATCCTGCCCACCCAGCAAGGTTTTGAACTCACTGGCTCAGCGCGTGAGCTGGCGGAGCTGCACCCATTTTTTGAGTACTACGCGGTGATCGGTATGTACTGTAAGCAGCTGGAATCTGAAGGAGTGTTGCGTTCCTTCCCGGTCTGGAATCCCTCCGCGGAGTATGGATTCGCCGAGTTTGATTTGCAAGCGTACGCGCAGGAAGTAAGTTCGCTTACTGGTCACTAGCCACTAAAATGAATAATGGGTTTGGCACTGCGACGTTAATGTCCAGGCCAAACCCATCTTGGTTTCCAGCAAAGTGGCTTACTGCAACGGGCCGCTTACTGCCTCAGCAGCGTCGAGCAGTGCACGCGTTGCGACGAGATCCACCGTGGTGTTCATCTCCGGGGAGAGGAAACGGTCGGTGCCAGGGCCGTTGACCTGCTCGCGCAGCTTCGCAATGACCGCTGCGGTAGGCGCGGAAGGCTGCTCATCGCGCATGTCGATCGCGCGTGCCGCGGTCAGGATTTCGATGGCGACAACTCGGGTCAGACCATCAACAGACTTGCGCAGCTTGCGCGCAGCGGACCAGCCCATAGACACGTGGTCTTCTTGCATCGCGGAGCTTGGAATAGAGTCCGCAGATGCTGGGTTGGCCAGGCGCTTCATTTCGGAAACGATCGCAGCCTGGGTGTACTGCGCGATCATGTGGCCGGAGTCCACGCCTGGATCGTCGGCGAGGAAGGCGTTGAGGTTGCGGTTGCGGGCCGTGTCCAGGAAGCGGTCGGTGCGGCGTTCGGAGATCGACGCCAGATCGGCCGCCACGATTGCCAGGAAGTCCAGTACGTAGGCCACTGGCGCGCCGTGGAAGTTGCCATTGGAGCGGACGCGGCCGTCCTTGGTGACCACCGGATTGTCCACTGCGGCAGCGAGCTCGGCATTTGCGACGCTTTCCGCATGGGCGATCGTGTCCCGGAATCCACCGGCAACCTGAGGAGCGCAACGAATTGAGTAGGCATCCTGCACCTGGGTTGCCTTGAATTCCTCAAAAGCGGCGTCCAGGATTGGCGACTCAGCGGCCAGCTTCAGGATATTGGCAGCAGAGGCGGCCTGTCCTGGGTGCGGACGCAATTCGTGCAGGTCAGGCTCATATACGCCCGTGGTGCCACGCAAGCCTTGCACAGTCATCGCCGTAGCGAGGTCTGCGTGCTTGGCCAGGTCCTTCAGGTCGGTGATCGCCAGGCACAGCATGCCGAGCATGCCGTCGGTGCCGTTGATCAGCGCGAGGCCTTCCTTCTCACGCAACACGATCGGCTCAATACCTGCTTCGCGGAGGGCTTCACCGGCGTCCTTCACCGAGCCATCGGATACTCGGACAGTACCTTCGCCCATCAGAGCTAGCGCACAGTGGGCGAGTGGGGCCAGGTCGCCGGAGCAGCCCAGGGAACCGTATTCGAAAACGACTGGGGTGATGTCAGCGTTGAGCACATCCGCGTACGTCCGTGCTACCGAGGCGCGCACGCCGGTGCGGCCGGTGGCCAACGTGGATAGGCGGAGCAGCATCAACGCACGGATAACTTCCTTTTCCACCTCAGGGCCGGAGCCTGCCGCGTGTGAACGCACCAAGCTGCGCTGCAACTGCGCACGCAGGTCATGAGGGATGTGACGTCGAGCCAGCGCGCCGAAACCGGTGGATACGCCGTATACCGGGTCCGGAGCTTCTGCGAGCGCTTCGATGTGCTCACGGGTCTTAGTGATTTCGTTGATAGCGTCTTCGGACAACTCGACGCGGGCGCCGTGGCGGGCGACTGCCACAACATCGTCGATGCTCAGCGCGCCAATTCCAACGGTGATGGTCATAATTCTCCTTTAGTGATGTACAAGTTGGCCGGCGACGTAGGTCTGATACGTGCACGGCATGCCAGGACGGTACGCGAGGTCGATCGCATTGTGGGTATTAAGTACGTGCAGGTCAGCGGCCGCACCGATGACGAGGGAACCTTTCGCTGGGCGCCCCTTTGCATCGAGTCCGCCACCCACGTTTTCGCGTCGCAACGCCCGGGCTCCGCCCCAAGTAGCGGCCTTGATGGCCTCGTCTAAGGTGAGCTGCTGTTGCAGCACTGCGGTCCCCACACAGAAATTCATCGCAGAAGTGTAGGAGGTACCCGGGTTGAGGTTGGAGGCGATAGCAACTGTCACTCCAGCGTCAATCAACTGGCGCAGCGGAGTAAGCGGTGCTCGAGTGGACAAGTCGCATGCTGGCAGTGCGGTGGCTACGGTCTCGGAGGCAGCAAGTGCCTCGATGTCTTCATCGGTGACAAAGTTGACGTGGTCCACGCTGGCCGCACCTACTTCGACAGCTAGTTGCACGCCTGGCCCCGGGCCGATCTGGTTTCCATGCACGCGCGGGACCAGGCCCTTAGCTAAGCCAGCTTGGAGTACGCGCCGGGACTGATCCTCGTTGAACGCCCCGCGCTCGCAGAAAACATCGATCCAGGTGCAGTACTCGGCAACCGCGTCGAGCATCTCGCCACACACCAGGTTGGTGTACTCTTCGGCATCCGCTCCCGGCGGCACTAGGTGCGCACCGAGGAAGGTGACGTCTTCAATGCGCGATGCCGCGATTCGGGCAGCTTCAGCTTCGGAAGCGACATCGAGGCCGTATCCTGTCTTAGTTTCCAAGGTGGTCGTACCACCGGCACGAGCAGCAGAAATCCGCTCATCCAGCAACTCGGTGAGGCGAGCGGCACCGGCGGAACGGGTTGCGTTCATGGTTACTGCGATGCCACCGGCAGCATAGGATTCGCCGGCCATGCGGGCTTCAAACTCGGCGGAACGGTCACCGTCGAAGATCATGTGGGTATGCGAATCAACCCAGCCGGGCAGCACTGCCCGGCCACCGAGATCAACATGCTCGTCGGCAGCCGGGGCAGCAGATGCTGGGCCGATCCACGATACGACTCCGTTGTCGGCAACCAGAGCGGCGTCGTGCAGCGTGCCCTGGTCAGAGACGGTACGTAGTTCGGAAATTCCAGTAAAAAGTGTGCTCAAAACTATTTCTCTCGAGAGTTGAACGGCATTGGGATACGGACGCCGCGCTCTTCGGCGACCTCCTGTGCGCGATTGTAGCCAGCATCGACGTGGCGGATCACGCCCATGCCAGGGTCGTTGGTGAGCACACGAGAGAGCTTCTCTGCAGCCAAATCGGTGCCGTCAGCAACCGATACCTGGCCAGCGTGAATGGAGCGGCCAATGCCCACACCACCGCCGTGGTGGATGGAGACCCAGGTCGCGCCGGAGGAGGTCGCGGTGAGGGCGTTGAGTAGTGGCCAGTCGGCGATAGCATCGGAGCCGTCGAGCATCGCTTCGGTCTCGCGGTATGGGGAAGCAACGGAGCCAGAGTCGAGGTGGTCACGGCCGATGACAATTGGTGCCTTGACCTTGCCTTCGCGGACGAGCTCGTTGAACAGCAGGCCAGCCTTGTGGCGCTCGCCGTAGCCAAGCCAGCAAATGCGGGCTGGTAGGCCCTCGAACTCGACGTACTCCTGGGCTGCGTCGAGCCAGCGGTGTAGGTGCTCGTTCTCCGGGAAGAGTTGCTTCAGGGCTTCGTCGGTGACGCGGATATCTTCTGGGTCACCGGACAGCGCTGCCCAGCGGAATGGTCCGAGGCCTTCACAGAACAGTGGGCGGATGTAGGCCGGAACGAAACCTGGGAATTCAAACGCGCGGTTGTAGCCCGCGTGGCGAGCTTCGTCTCGGATGGAGTTGCCGTAGTCAAAGACTTCGGCGCCCTCGTCCTGGAACTCCACCATTGCCTGGACCTGGGCTGCCATGGATTCGCGAGACTTCTTAGTAAACGTCGCTGGGTCTTCCTTGGCTTCGGCATCCCAGTTAGCGAAAGGAACGTCGGTTGGTAGGTAGGACAGTGGGTCGTGTGCGGAGGTCTGGTCGGTGACAATGTCAACCTTGATTTCGCCCGCACGGTGGCGACGCAGCAGTTCCGGGAAGATTTCTGCGGCATTGCCCTCGACGCCGATGGACAGTGCGCGGCCATCTTCCTTTGCCTGGTTGGCGCGTGCGATTGCGTCGTCGAGGTCAGTCGCGATTTCGTCGAGGTAGCGCTTTGCTTGGCGACGCTCCAGGCGGGATCGATCAACGTCGGCAATGATGCAGACACCGCCGTTGAGGGTGACCGCAAGTGGCTGGGCCCCGCCCATGCCGCCGCAGCCGCCGGTCAGGGTGATGGTGCCCTTCAGCGTGCCGTCGAAACGCTTGCGGGCAATGGCCGCGAAAGTTTCAAACGTGCCTTGAAGGATGCCCTGGGTAGCGATATAGATCCAGGAACCGGCGGTCATCTGGCCATACATCATGAGGCCTTCGGCTTCGAGCTTGCGGAATTCTGGCCAGTTGGCCCAGTCGCCGACGAGGTTGGAGTTGGCGATGAGCACACGCGGTGCCCATGGGTTGGTCTTCCAGATGCCGACTGGCTTGCCGGATTGGACGAGCAGGGTTTCGTCGTCCTCGAGGTCCTTGAGGGATGCGACGATGGCATCGAAAGCTTCCCAGTTACGCGCAGCCTTGCCGGTGCCGCCGTAGACGACGAGGTCATCTGGGCGTTCGGCGACCTCCGGGTCGAGGTTGTTCATGAGCATGCGCAGTGGGGCTTCGGTCTGCCATGACTTAGCGTTGAGCTCGGTCCCGCGAGGGGCGCGGACTTCACGTGGGCCAGAGGTTGCCATTGTTGCTCCTTAATGGGTCGACTAGTTGTTCCTGTAGTTGTTTATGAGACCTGGGCGAGCACCGTGTTTGGGGGCATGATCCGGCTACGCCGGGGCTGTCATCACTTTTCCCAAATCTAGTGTTCTAGGTCACTAACTTCCACAGTGTAGGGAGGCTATGTGGCACTGACCAGCTTTATCGACGGTCGCTTGTCTGGGATATCAGATTTCGCAGGTGGTTGCCAGCGTGGGAACCATAAACCGTCCCGGCGATTGACGCCGCGCGAGACATGATTTCTTTCGTGAGGGCGGTCACATCTGCGGCAGAGAGGCTATCCGTAGGAAAAGTGACGGCCAGGGAGGCTGCCGGGTGGCCGAGGTGATCGAAAATCGGAGCAGCAATGGTGTGCTGACCGGCGGTAACCAGGCCATCTTCCTCCGCCCAGCCGCGGGAACGGATGGCGTCAAAATTATCCAACAGTTCCGAAGTAGCTAGTTCCTGCCCGATGGTCGCAATTAACTGCTTGCGAGCAAGCTGCGCCAGCATACTCAATCCAGAGGCAGTAGTCAGGGCTGGGAGGCGTACCCCCACGTCGGTCACCAGACTAGGTGCCTGAGCTGCACGTTCTTCCAAGATATACAGCACATGGTCTCCGGCCAGGCGGGCCATGTGAGCAGATCCGTGGACCTGGGAAGTTAACTTCTTGGCGTGCCGGGCGCCCACGCGCACTAGCGGTTGTTGTGTGGTGTAGGAGTTAGCCATTGCATACGCTGCAACACCTAACCCATAGGTCTTTTCCTCTGGCAAATACACCACAAATCCAGCCTCCGACATCACCGTGAGCAAGTGGTAGACAGAGCTGCGTGGAATACCTAACTCGGTGTGGATTCGCGCTGCGGAAATTGGAACGTCAATGCTGGTCAAGAGCGAAAGGATGCGGAGCGTATTGGTAGCTGCCGGAACCTTTGACGAATGTGGCCGCGAAGTCGATTCCATACGGCTATCCTACGAAACTATGAAGGTCAATATGTCTGCTTGGTCCGGCCGCGTCGACGGTAGCGGTAAAGAACACGCCCGCTGGAATTCCACCATCCAACCCCGTGATTTCGACGCCCGTTTCCCCGGCGTTGCCATCATCGGTTTCGCCTCAGATGAAGGTGTTCGGCGCAATCATGGCCGGCAAGGTGCTGCGGCGGCGCCAGACGTTATCCGAGGCGCCCTGGGGAGCCTAGCTATCCACCATGACCTGCCGCTTTACGACGCCGGCACGGTAGCAGTCCGGGGACATGACCTGGAAACCGGACATGCTGAACTCGCAACTGCGGTAGCCAGCGCCCTCGAGGCTGGTCACACTGCCATTGTGTTGGGTGGTGGACACGAAACTGCTTATGGCACCAACCGGGGGTTGCGAGCATTTGCTGGCCCGGCTGACACAGGCATCATCAATATCGACGCTCACTTTGACCTGAGAACCGCAGAGCGTCCCACCTCCGGCACCCCGTTTAAGCAAATAGCTGACGAAATGGGGCGGGATTTCACGTATTCCGTGTTTGGAATCTCGCGGCCAAACAACACCCGTACTCTTTTTGATACCGCTAGCTACCTCGGTGTTTGCTACCGCACAGATGACGACATCGCCGCGCTGTCTGTTAAAGAAACTGCAGAATTGATACACGAGGCAGCCGAAGGGGTGCAGCATCTTCAGCTGTCTATTGACCTCGATGTCCTACCCGCGGCAGTCGCGCCGGGCGTATCTGCACCCGCAGCGGTTGGGGTGGAGCTGGCGAAGGTGCGCGCGATGGTGCGAGCTGCGGCGGCCACCGGTAAGTTGCGCCTGGTAGATGTGGTGGAGCTTAATCCGAAGTACGACATTGATTCCCGTACTGCGAAGGTTGCAGCGCGCTTGATCGATGACATCGTCACCGAACTCGCACGCATTCGCGGATAGCGCGGTTAAAACAGCAGGTGAGCGATGGGCGCGGTAAGCAAGATAGTCAGCGCCACTCGCTCGAACCAAATCACCACCATGTGCCAGATTTTGATGGGTATTTCGGTGGCCAAAATGCAAGGTACCAGGGCGGAGAAAAAGATAATAGCGCTTACCGCAACCACCGCAATGACGAAGCGCAACACCAGTGACGGCTGGTCAGCAACGAGAGTGGCGGGCAACAGCATTTCAGCAATCCCTACTGCAGAAGCCTTGGCGGCGAGCATCGGCTCTGGTACCCGGGCAAGCCAGGTGACTGGGTAGAAAAGGTAGCCCAGCCAATCAAAAACCGGCGTGAATTTTGCTAGTAGCAGGCCTCCTAGGCCCACAGACATGATGGACGGCGTGATGGCCGCAGCCATATTCGTGCCGTCTACCAGGTTCGTCCACACGGCTTTGGGTAGGGAAGGGGCATCGTCGAGGGTGTCACGGGCCTCTTGCCACGCTGCTCGAAAGCGGTTCTCGGTGATGGTTTCCTCTGGCTGCGGGGTGGCGTCTGCATGGTAGTCATCTGGGAAAAGAGACAGTGGTGGGATTCGTACCGTAATGGCGGTTACCACGAACGTAACAATCAACGATACGAAGAAGAATTGACCCCAGTACTGCATAATGCCGAGCGTCTTTGCGACGATCACCATAAACGCTGCAGACACCGTGGAGAAACCGGTCGCGATGATGGCGGCCTCCCTCGTGGTGTATTTGCCCTCGCGGTACACGCGGTCAGTAATCAAAATGCCCAGTGAATAGGAGCCAACAAAGCTGGCCACAGCATCAATTGCGGATCTACCAGGTGTTCTCCAAATGGGGCGCATGACCGGCTGCATCAGGACGCCGACGTATTCCAGGAGTCCATAGCACACGATCAGGGCTAAAAACATCGATCCAATGGGCACAATGAGTCCTACCGGAGTAGTGATTTTTTCAAAGAGAAAGGGCACCAAATCTTTCGCTGCTAGCACTCCGGTGAGTTGGCCTGTGACATATAGGGTGGAAACCGCCAACCCGACGATGTTTGCAACCGAAAACGCGCCTGTGAGCAGGTCATTGCGCCATTTGCCGGTCACAAACTGACGAATGGTGCCGTAGGCGATGAGAGCTAAAAGTAGCCACGGCACGAGAGAGCCGGCGTAAGTTCGCAGGGCGGTCACCGCATGGTCCACGATGATCGTGTTGTTTCCGCGCCATGTCAGAGGAACGAAAAATACCGCGATTCCAATGGTGGAGTAGACGAAGAACGGCCAGGTTGGTTTGTGGCTGGTATGGGTCTCATGGCGCAGGACTGACTGTTCGAACGCGCGAGCAGCTGGATGAGATTCCTGGAATTTGGGGTGAAGCGGCTGTTTAGACAAAGTACTTAAGGCCTTTCGGATTGCAAGACAAAACGAATGGTCGATAGACCAATGCGCGACAGCCAGCGCTGGTAGGAATTTTATGTGATAGGCGTCATAGTTGTCTACCGTTTTGCTAAAAGTACACGTGTTCGAGGGGAGGTCAGGGGCTGTCTAGGGGGAGAGCTTAGATTGGCGATAGCAGCTGACCACCGCACGGAAAGAAATCGGCAATGGACCACAAAGACATAGAAAAATTCGGGCGAGCCGTGGGGTTTACCTGTGAAGATATTGAGCGCTTAGCCGAGCAAGACGCAGAATTTTTGGACCCATCAGGGGCATATTTTCATCCCCACCCAGGACTTCCTGCGGTGGGGTACCAAGCGACTCGCTTTTTGCAGCCGATGAGCCTGGAAGACATTATTCCGGCAAAGAACCTAGTCGGTTGCCGTTTTAGCTCTCCGACTAGCTACACCGTTCGTTTTCGAGCCACCCAAAAGCAGCGAATAGATCTGCCACATGTCGAGGCCGCTAGCCTGACAGTCCTGCTCGCGAACGTCGAAAAGGCGCAGTGCCAGCGCTTTTCGACGCGCGGTGAGCTGGCAGCAGGACTCGTGCGGTTTTATTGCCTCGATAAGAAAGTGGTGGAAAATGTTGCCACCGGGCGAAAGTTTTGGGAGCTGGATATCGCAGTGGGATGGGGGATCAGACTGATTGGCTGCGCGCGTTTCGACGGAATATCAGATTTGCCGTTAGGGGAGTTGCTGCAGGCAGAAGGCCATTTTTCACTGTCCTTGCCTAAAGAGGGGCAGCTGCTTGATGCGGACAAAGATCTGGAGCAAATGTTCCGACTTCGGATGCGTGAGGATAGTCCCGGGGTAATTTACTGCCAACATTCCGCCCTGCGATCGTGCGGCTATGGGAAAAGGCCGTGGACTGGCGTGCAATCTTCAAAGGAGACGCACGAGGAAATCATGATGGGCGGGGCGCGCAGATATTGGCGAGATTCTGGGGAGGCATTTCTACGCTTGCTGAGCTTGAATTCGCCGGCAGAACCCCTGGTCCAAGGTCCTTTTCTTAACCCACAGACGAATTGGGGTGGCGGATTGGCATTTCGCTGCGGCTATCTCTTTGACACCCCGGAGGTCGCAGCCGACTTCCTGGGAACGGACTTGTTAGACACGTTCATTCCAGAGGAACCAACTCATCACTGGCAGGCGACGATGTTCGTAGGGCGGATTGAATCCAGTGAACTAGTAGCCAATGCCCTCACCGGAATTCCTATCACTCGACTGCAAGTTCGGATTGGCACCCGAATGACCGAGGTGTTGATGGAACCACTCAATTTCGCCCTTAACAGGGACTTAAGCGGTGGCGTCATCGCAGGTTTGGGGGTGCGGGCGGACAGTAAAGACTTTTTGGCCGAGCGCTCCCGCGACGTGGTGTACGCAGAAACCGTTTTCCACGAACTGCCGGTTGCGGACCGCATACCGGTCGTCGATAAGCCTCGAACAACGTGGGAAAAACTGTGCGCGCATGCCCGAAAGTTGCGGATGCGGGATGTTGCTCTGCTTGAAGAAAAACCGTGGGAACGCCAACATCCTGCTGGGATGCCGAAGAATGCCGCCCCGCAAGAGCTTTTTGACCGCGCCTTTACCGCGGATCCGTTAGCGGCCGAAGGGTTTGCTTTCGCCGTGGATGCTCTTGAGCTGTTCCTTGATGACGCCGCACCTGGTGCGTTGACCCGGGCGCACGATGTGGCACGCGAGATGCCAGACCCGATGGTACTTGAGCGGGCAGGCAGATTAATCGAGCAATTGGAGGAACTGTTGGCTAAAGATGACGAAAGGATCGATGACGGCAGCCACATTTCCGTAGGGGACCGGGTCACTAGACAAGCGTTGCGCCGTGCCGCAAGGGCGCATCGATACTGCGATATTGAAGTTCTCTTGCCGCAGGAGGGACTCGTCAATGTCATGGTGGAGCCCTATCGGATTTTGCCCACCAAAACCGCGAGCATTCTGCGCTGTTGGGATGTCGATCGGGGCCGGTGGCGTGCGATCCCGGTTGGGAGCATTCTGCGCATGACCGTTGCAGAGGCGCAGTTTAGGCCTCGGGAATAAGCCTGCGGGGCCAGGGAGCGCGGTTAACGATTAGGTAACGAGTTTTCAGAAAGACTGACAACAACCGTCATAGAAACGTTAGTGTCGTGAGTCACAGATCAAACTGCCGCTCGCACCGCGCCCTGCGACCATAAAAGGGGGAGATCCCATTGCCTACTGCCGACAATGCCCGCGCGTTACGACGCCCACGTGATAAGCAACAAACGCCCCAGGATGAGGGGTGGGGTGGCCGGATCCTCACCGGAATCGAAGTAGTGGGCAACAAGCTGCCGGAGCCCTTCACTCTCTTCCTCGGCCTATTTCTGATCACCGGCGTAGCCTCCACCCTGATGGCTTGGCAACACATTCAGGTGCAGGTGCCTGGATCTGATAAAGACCTGGTCATCCGGGGATTGTTTACCGGAGAGGGATTGACCTGGCTGACGGTCAACCTAGGCAAAAACTACATCGGGTTTCCACCACTAGTTACGGTGCTGCCCATCCTGTTGGCGGTGGGCGTGGCCGAGCGCTCTGGCATGCTCAGCGCCTTGATCCGGAAAGGATTTAGCTCCGCTAAGAAATGGACGTTGCCGTACGCGGTGGGACTCGTCGGCGTAGGTGCGTCGGTCATGGCGGACTCGGCTTGGGTCGTGGTGCCGCCGTTGGCTGCGCTGGTATTTAAATCTGCTGGCCGCCATCCTGTAGCCGGATTGCTAGGTGGTTTTGCTTCCGTGGGCGCTGGCTACTCCACGTCTTTCGTCCCCACGAGCCTGGATGCGTTGTTTGCCGGCATCACCAACGCGGTGATGGAAACCCTGCCACATTCGCAGGCAACGGAGGTTAATCCGCTGTCTAACTTTTACTTCAATTTTGTCTCCGCGTTGATTTTGGGCCTCGTCGCTGGATTCATTACCGACCGAATCCTGGAACCGCGAATGTGGCGGCAAAATGTGCCGGTGGATGAGACGATAGATCCGGAGGAAGCCAAGGCACGCGGGGATCGAGACGAAGACGGCAATGAACTCTCACCTGAGCTGAGCGCTCAAGAAACCCGAGGCCTGTGGGCATCGCTTGCGGCTTGTGTGCTGCTTACCGTGGTGATGCTGGCTTCCGTGCTGTACCCAGGTTCGCCGTGGCAAAACGAAGATGGCAAGTTCCTGCCCAA
This sequence comes from Staphylococcus chromogenes, assembly GCA_032468405.1. Lineage (GTDB taxonomy): Bacteria > Actinomycetota > Actinomycetes > Mycobacteriales > Mycobacteriaceae > Corynebacterium. The sequence continues at coordinate 122,492 of JAUDUO010000005.1, read as the reverse complement.
GTCGCCGCTGCTGGATTCCATCGTGTTTATCGTCTTTGCGTATTTCATGTTGATGGGCATCGTTTATGGTGCCTTTGTCGGCACGGTTCGCAGCATGGAAGACGCCGTTGAGATGATGGGGCATGCGCTAAAAGACATGCTGAGCTTCTTAATTCTCGCTTTCATCCTCGGTCAATTCGTGGCACTGTTCGCCTGGACGGGCATTGGCACCTACACCGCGGTGAAGGGAGCCGCACTTCTGGAATCGATGCACCTGACCGGATTTCCCGCGATCCTAGCCTTTATCGTGCTGGCGTCGTGCTTGAATTTGCTACTCATCTCCGGATCAGCCATGTGGACGCTTATGGCATCAGTCTTCGTACCGATGTTCGCCTTAATCGGATACGAGCCCTCTTTCGTGCAAGCTGCGTTCCGCGTGGGTGACTCCGCAACTCAGGTAATGACGCCACTCAACCCGTACATGATCGTGGTACTCGGTCTGCTGCGGCGTTACGAACCAGAAGCCGGCCTGGGCACTCTCATGTCCCGCCTGGTCCCGTTCGTGGTGCCGTTCTGGCTAAGTTGGGTGTTGATCCTGTTTGCGTGGTACCTCGCGGATCTCCCGCTCGGGCCGGGCTCCGGCATCATGATCCCTTAAGGAAGAACTCTTGCTCGAAAGGAGCACTGTCGCACACCGATGTCTAACCCAGACCGACTTACGCCGTCTACCGCCTTTATCGACGAATTAAACGCCCAGGTCAAACAATCCATCGCGGAGCTGGAACCCGCGGCCCCATTAATACAGCCAGCGTATTCGGGGCAGCGAGAGCTGTGGGGCATTGCTGTCGCCGCCATGAAAGATTTGCGCCCAGCACTGGAAAAGTTGAGTCTTAACATTCACGAACACCCAGAGGTTGCTTTTGAAGAACGCTTTGCAGCCGACACTATCGCGCGATTCATCGAAGAACGCGGGATCGCCGTAGAGCGAGGCGCATTTGGGGTTCCCACTGCATTAAGGGCAACTTTCGGATCGGGCGAGGTGAGCGTTGCGTTTCTCTCGGAATACGATGCCCTGCCGGGTATTGGCCATGCGTGCGGGCATAATTTGATCGCAGCTTCCGGGGTGGGGGCGTTTTTGTCCGCTGTGGAGGCGGTGCGGGCTGCTGGGAAAGAAAAGGAAGCCACAGTGGTATTCCTTGGTACGCCTGCTGAAGAAGGCCACTCCGGTAAGGAGTACCTGATTAGAGAAGGCGCTGTCGCTGATTTGGATGCGGCGTTGATGTTGCATCCGTTTGACTTGGACATCGCGAGCCATGCGTGGGTAGGGCGACGCAGCGCCGTCGTCACGTTCACTGGAGTGTCTGCGCATGCGTCTTCACAGCCATTTATGGGGAGGAATGCGCTGGATGCGGCCACGTTGACGTATCAAGGTCTTGGCCTGTTGCGGCAGCAAATGCCACCTAGTGACCGTCTGCATGCAGTCATTACCGAGGGTGGGGATCGCCCCTCGATCATCCCTAATAGCGCTACCGTGGAACTCTACGTGCGCTCATTGCATGCTGCGACGCTGGTGGACTTGTCCCAGCGTGTAGCCGATGTGTGCCGCGGTGCCGCTCTCATGACTGGCTGTAGCGTGGATATTCATTGGGATCCCCATCCACCTACGCTGCCCGTGCGCAACAATCAAGCAATGGCTGAGCGTTGGCGGGAAAGCCAAGCTGAGCAGGGAATTCAAGCGCTTCCCGCCGGTGTGGTGCCCGAGTCAATTGCCGCCTCCACAGACTTCGGGAATGTTTCGCACTTGGTTCCTGGCATTCACCCATTGGTCAAGATTGCGCCGAAGGGAGTGGCCCTCCACACCGACGAGCTCCGAGAGGCAGCCTGCTCCTCCGAAGGGCTTGCAGCGATGATTCGGGGCGCAACTAGCCTTGCTCAGGTAGGGCTCGATGTGCTTTTCGACGCCCACTTCCGCACGAAACTTCGGCGCGAATTTGAGGAAACCGGACCGGCCATCACCGTCAACGATCTCTTTTAGGCGCGTCGGCGCTATTGTTGGGAGCATGTCCCACACCGCAAAACTAAATCCACTGCACTTCGAGTCTGCAGATTTTGCACCGAAGTACTACGACTCCCACACCGATGGGCCTGTTCTCGTCTTGCTACACGGCACCTTTGGGAGTACGGCTGGAAACTTTGGCCTCATTTATCAGGCGCTGTCGTCGGATTTTCGGGTCATCGGCCTGGATTTTCAAGAACCCGATGCAAAAACCTTGGAGATCGAGGACCTGGTCGCGCAAACGTTGGCCTTGGTGGACGGGCTAGGGCTAGCGCAAGCACATGTGTTGGGGTATTCACAGGGTGCGGTGGCGGCAGCGGCATTCGCTGGCAGCCATCCACAGCGCGTCGATAAGCTCGTGCTTTTGGCTGGATGGCTGCGACCCGATGCTTACCTCGGACTACGCCACGACGTATGGCACGCGCTTCGTGCAATGGGGGACGATGCGGGCTTGCGGAAGTTCAACACTATGTCTGCGTTGAGCCCAGAGTTTGTGGCGGGCCTTAGCCCAGCGCAGTTGCGAGCGACGCTGAATTCTATCCGGTTTACGTCCTTCGGTGACAAGCAAATGGAACTCAACCGGCGAGTGGACATTTCGGCGCTGGTGCCACGGATTCAGGCGCCGACGCTCGTTTTGTCCTGCGACAACGACATGATGATTCCGCCACACCTGCAGCAAGACTTGGCCGCCTCAATTGCGGGTGCGCAGTTAAAAAGACTGCGCGGCGGACACGGCATCGTTTTCGAGGATCCAGATGCTGTATCCGCAGCGGTGAGGGAGTTTCTGTTGTCTTAGTCCGCCGGTGAAAGCGTCTTGGTGAAGAGCTCGGTACCTCGAGTGGTAATGAGGCGAACCGTGAGCTCATTATTTTCGCCGTTAATGTCGACTTCTCCGAAGTGCTGACACTCGTCGAGCGGAGATTGATCGGGGTATTCGGCACCGTGGTAGAAAACAACTTCAGGACCAAAAGTGGAGTCCATCTTGTTCGGGCCAAAAGCTCCGGCGTTGAGTGGCCCGGCCACGAACTCCCAAAATGGCATGAAGTCCTTAAACGCTGCGCGCTCAGGTGAGTAATGGTGCGCTGCGGTGTAGTGAACATCTGCTGTAAGCCAAACGATGTTCTTTACTTCTTTGATCGCGGAGAGCAAGCGTGCGATTTCAGATTCACGACCAACAGGGGCGCCTCCAGTGCCATTTGCTACTCCTTCTTGTTGAGATTCGCCATCTGGAACAATGATGCCGATCGGTAAGTCGCTGGCGATGACCTTCCATGTGGCACTTGAAGTGCGCAATGCGTCGACAAGCCAGTTCAGTTGCTTTTCTCCTAGGATCATGCCATCTGCCGCCGTACCCTTGTGATTCAAAGGGTTTGCGTCCTTGTAGCTGCGCATGTCTAGTACGAAAATATCCAATTGTGGCCCGTAAGAGACCTTGCGGTAGACGCGGCCGTCGACTGCCTGCGCGGTATCTAGCGGCTGCCATTCATGGAAAGCCTGGAATGCGCGGGCAGCAAGTACATCGGCATTCTTTTCGGTGTAATTGTCGCTATCGAGAATTTCCCCTGGATACCAATTGTTCGTGACTTCGTGGTCGTCCCATTGGATGAGCTGAGGTACTTGAGCGTTGAATGCTCGGTAATTGTGATCTGTGAGGTTGTAGTTGTATTGACCGCGGAACTCATCTAAAGATTCCGCGACTTTGTGTTTTGAATCATGAGTTATGTTCTTCCAAACTCGGCCATCCTTCAAGGTTTTGGTTTCCTCTATCGGGCCGTCTGCATAGATAGTATCGCCAGAATGAATGAAGAAGTCTGGGTTTCGATCAGCCATCGTTTTCCAACAGAACATCCCTCCGAGGTCCGGGTTAATGCCGTACCCTTGCCCCGCGACATCGCCTGACCAATGGAACCGGATATTGCGTCCGCCGCTTGGGGCAGTACGGAAGGTTCCTACAGACGGTTCTGAACGAAATCCCGTAAGCGGATCCTCGAGGAAGACTCGATAATGAATTTGTTGTCCCGATTCCAAGCCGGTGAGTCGGAGTTTTCCAGTCAAGTCGCTTTCTGGAGTCATGAGGCCAGACGCTCTAAATATTTTTGGATTTGCAAAATCCTCTGTGGCTGCAGTCTCGACGATCATCCGGGCTGGTTTATCTGCTCGAGCCCAAATGATTGCCCCATCTGTATTCATGTCGCCACTGGCGATGCCGTGAGTTAGTCGTGGACGCTGTGGAAGCAGCCCACCTAAAAATGCAGAATTGCCGGTGGAGAAACCAAAGGAAGAACCTGCGGAGCTTTGTGCAATGGCATTCGGTGTGAGAAAGGCGCTGGCGCTGGCTAGGCCAGATGCGGTGAGAAAAGTGCGGCGGCTGAGTTGACGGGACATGGTTGTTAACGAACTTTCTATGGGGGAGTGAGACCCTCGCCACAATAGATGTGTCAAGTAACGAAACCATTAGCTTTGGGTTATCAATTGGTTAATTTGCTAGGAATGCCCATGTCGCAGCGATAGCTCGCGAACCCGCTGGGACAACTCCCCAATTTCTGCAAGAGTAAGCTCACGGTCCGCATGGGCGTTGGCAAAGTCCAAGAGAAAATAGCCGGTTGATTGGAGGTCAATGTGCTCCGACCACTGCTGTTTCGCGGAATGCCGTGAGTTAGCCGCCAGGGACTGAATCGAGCGGCGTTCGCCGAGGAGTTCATACTGTAAATCGCGCCGATACTCCAGGGACTGGGCGGGGGTTTGCGTCGTGAGTGCCCCGATTAGATTGCCCATCGCGGCGTAGCACCGACGCACGAGGGTGTGGTGCTGCCGGTCTTCAGATCCTCGGAACATCAACCACAGCACTGCGACTGCGAAAACGGTTGCAAAAGTGGTCTCGAGAATCCGCGACACCAGGGTAGGCGCCAGAGCATAATGTGTTGCGCCACCCATGAGCAGCGCCAACGGTGTGGTGAAGATGACGGTGATGGCGTAATTGCGCACCACAAAGATTTCGGCGTAGAACTGGGCCACAGCCAGGCAGAGCAGTAGTAGCCACGGACCGGGATGCAGCACGTAAATGGCGGTAAAGAGCCCGATGCCAATTATCGAGCCGATCATGCGGTGAATGCCCCGAATCGTTCCTGGGATTACTTCCGGCCCCCATTGCAGCGTGAGTACTACCGACACCACGGCCCAGTCCGGACGATCAAACCCGCAAGCAATGGACACCACGCTGGCGAGCAGGGCAGCGATTACCACGCGGAGCGTGGTAATCGTGGCATGGCTATGCCAATGTGCTGAACGATAGATCCGATAAGCAGCTGACGGACGAGTATGTGGGATGGCTAATCGGGTGGAATCGACAAAACTGGGTAGATCCGCTGCTGTTGCTTGGTTGCTATGGAAGCCTAAATCTCGGTTGGCCTGTACTAGCTCAGCTTGTGCTGCCAAAGCCCGTTCCACAAGTTGTTGCCCGGCCGGGTTGATTACTCGTCCACCAGAGACGATCTTGGCATCCGAAAGTGCAAACCACGCGTTCACCAGGGCAGTTTCCGCCTGGTGGCGTTTGGCAACCCCAGCGCGATCTGTATCCATAAACGATTGCACCGCGTTCTCTAAGACCTCTACTGCGTCAGATTCCGGCTTGGTGGCGTCGATAAGCGCAGGGGCCATCCCCACTGCAACGCTAGTCAGGGCACCTAAAGCGCACCACATCGCCACCTCGAGGGGTTCTACGCCCAGACGAGGCGTCATCGTGGAGGCAGACGATATCATCACGATGAAAAATGCGCCGGGCGGAGGCAATCGCAGCGCATTTGCGGCGAAAATAAGCACTGCGGCTAGGGCGGTGGAAAAGAGTGCTGTTAATAACAACCACCAATGCGTAGCACCGTTGTTGATGTGCCCCCACACGATTTCACCGACGAATGCTCCCATCCCGGAACCAAGGATGAGGAGAGTGGCAACAACACCGAGGATCTTGATTCGAGACCGGAAGGGGTGTCCCTCGCCATAGATGACTGCGCAGGAGCCTGCGGTGATCAGCACCATTTCATGCTCGAACCCCAGCGCAATCGCGATCGCCCCGGGGATAAGCATGGACAACGCCGCACGCAGCGCGCCGGGCCAGCGCGGTCCAGGAGTATTGAACGCAGTAAACAGTTGCCAGGGGTTAGGCGCAGCAGGCAACGGTTCAGGAATCACATTATCGTGCCTGGTTCCCATCGCTGTCATCCTCCCCACGCTGTCTAGTTTGTCTAACGAATCCATTTAACGACGTTTCTGCGCCGCTCGCCAGCGCGTGTGAGGCCGGTATTTACGCAGCTAGAACGTGAAACGGGTAACAGATAGCCCGCGCTAACCTAGGGATGTACCTTCTGTGCGCGCCCGGGCTAGCATTAAATGAAACGTCAACAAAGGAGCCAACATGCGCCATATTTCCGCTCACTTATTCAGCTCAATCGATGGTCAGGTGGAAACTCCGAACACCTTCCAGTTTGGGCTATTTGGCCCCGATGAAGCTGAGATGATGACTTCCACCATGGCGCGGGTAGATACCGCGATCATGGGCGCCACGATCTACCGAGAATGGTCCGAGTATTGGCCAGGCAAGACCGACGATTTCGGGCCGATTATCAACCCGATGCGTAAGTTCGTTGCTTCTACCACGCTTACCGAACCGCTAAGTTGGGAAAATAGTTTACTTATCCACGCTGACCTGGTGGATTTCACGCGTTCATTGAAAGAAAAAGAAGGTGGTGGCATCACCGTCTTCGGCATTTCCATGATCCGGCAGCTGCTGATGGCTGGGCTGGTGGACACGCTGCATCTCACCATCCACCCCGCTGGCGCCGGAGCAGGTAAACGCCTGTTTGATGGCATTCAAGAGCCAGTACGGCTCGAGCTGGTTGATTCCAAGGCGTCGTCGATGGGTAACCTGCTGCTCACGTACCGGCTCCGCTAGCCACACCGTCACGGTACTGGCAGTAAGGATAGCTCGTGTAGCTGTTCGGCTAGCTGTTCTACCTGTGCTTTCGTGTGCAGTGCTGTGATAGTCACGCGCAAGATTGCTCTACCGGCGCCGACCGTTGGATATCTGATCGCTGGCACCCATAGTCCGGCACGTTTGAGCTGCTCTGATGCGCTTACTGCAGCTTCTTCGGCGCCCACCGGAATGGGAATAATGGGCGATGTGGGCTCTGGCGCGGTAGTGCCAGTTAGCTCATGGAATGAGTTGAGGTTGGCGCGCAGTACCGCTAGTTGATCTTCTACCAGCGACAAAGCAGCTGAAATAGCTGCCGGCGTCGCCGGTGGGGTAGCGGTGGAAAAAACGTAGGACCGGGCGTGATTGCGCAGGTATGTTGCTAGCTCGTGCGAGCAACAAGCGAATCCGCCTTCTGCGCCTAAGGCCTTGGATCCAGTCACGATCAGCACCTCGGGTAGCGGGCTGGTGGAGTGAGCGGCAAGGCCGCGCCCACCGGGGCCGATGGTGCCGATGGCGTGGGCGTCGTCGACTAGCAACCAGGCGTTGTGGTCACGGCAGACGTCCAGGAGTTGGGGGTATGGAGCGAGGTCGCCGTCCATGGAAAACAGGCCGTCGGTGACAACGAGGCGGTGTGGTGCCGATGAGGTTGCCAGTGCGTGCTCGAGGGAGGAGACGTCGCAGTGGTTAAAGACGTGGACGGGAGTACGCGCGATCCGGCAGCCATCGATGATGCTGGCGTGGTTGAGCTGGTCAGAAAAGATTTCTAAGCCGGGTGCGAGTGCGGCAAGAGCCTGGAGAGTAGAGAGGTTTGTCTGGTACCCGGTGGCGAAAAACACCGCTTCCTCCGTGCCTACAAAGGCAGCTATATCGCGTTCCGCCGCGAGGTGGTAATCGGTGGTACCAGTGGTGAGTCTAGAGCCGGTGGCACCAGCGCCGAGCCTAGCCATTGCCGCTGATGCTGCGCTGAGCACCGTGGGGTGCTGGCCAAGCCCAAGGTAATCCGAGGAAGAAAAGACCAGATAGCGGCGGTTGTTAATCGTGGCGTGCGCACCTTGCACGTGCGAAAAGGAGGCCGGTTTCCGCTGTAGTCCCGCGGCCCGCCAAGACGAGTTAGCCGCTGTGGCAAGTTTGGTTAGCAATCTGGCACCTCCACCAGAACTGGAGTTTGCTCCAAAAAGGTCAGGCAATCATCGAGGTTAGCCAGGCGGGGATCAAAGAGGAATACTCGGGTTCCTACGTCGCTGCCAGGAGCTTTGCACTGTGGAATGCGGTAATACACCCCGCCGGTGGCAAGGTATCCGGTGGTGTAAGACGGGTCATCGGAAATGCACACCTCCCCGACGATTCCAGGCGCGGCAGCCACCTTGGAGGCCAAAACGAGAGCTTCGATGGCGTGTTGCTTGGTACGCCCAGTCCCGCCCCCAATGGCGTCCATATGTGAGGCCCGCACCCCGCGCGCCTGATCCGGTTCCAGTCTGGTACCGGAGAACGCGTCCACGAGCATTGCTCCCCGCAATCCTTTCACCTGATGCACTAGGTCGAGGGCGCTTAGGCACCACCCGTTGGCGTCGAAAAGCTTGCGCATTTGGCTGCGCGCCTGGGCTGGGGTAATGGCTGTAAGCTCTTGGACGCTGAGCGCGGGGATGCGCTGAACCTTTTCCAACAACTCCGTGGTGACCTGGACGTTGTCCGGGCACCCATTTGGGTGCGTGAGTGCCCGGCGGGTGAGCGTGGCGCTTATCGACGCCACCTCCTCCAGGCAGCAAATACGTTCGGCGCCGGAGATGTGGCGGCCCGAACGGGACGCACGCATGCGGACGCTATAGAGTTGCTCAGGCATAACCCAATCTTAAACACTGTTCAAGCGGGGTGGGGGCTACACTTAAAGGCTATGCACATTCGGTTTGGCCACGAAATTATTGAACATACGCTCGAGCTTCCCTGGGATCACAACAACCCAGGGGATACGCTGCAGGTTTTCGCACGTGAAGTGCGGCCGAAAGGTGGCGCAAAATTGCCGATGGTGGTCTACCTCCAAGGCGGACCGGGGTTCCCGGCGCCCCGGCCCGTCGATGCTTCGGGCGTGATCGGTGAGTTGCTGAAAACTCACCGGGTGCTGCTGTTGGACCAACGTGGCACGGGACGTTCGACCCGAATTGATTCCTCATCGCAGGTCAGCTCGCGCCAGTTGGCGCTGCTGCGAGCTGACCAGATTTGTGCGGATGCCGAAAGCTTTCGGCACTATCTCGGTATCGAGCAATGGGACCTCTTTGGTCAAAGCTTTGGCGGTTTCTGCATTACCACCTATGTTTCCAACTACCCGAATTCCGTGCGACATGCCATGCTTACTGGAGGTTTGCCAGCGGTAGGCCTGCCTGCCGATGACGTCTACCGCGCTACATACCGCGCGTTACAGCGCCGTCACGAGGAGTTTTACCGGCAGATTCCTTTCGCGTCCGAACGCATTCGGGAGATATGCCACCACTTGGACAACTCCGCTGAGGTATTGCCCACGGGTGAGCGGTTAAGCTCGCGCCGGTTCCGCACGATTGGAATCGAACTGGGGCGGGGAACCGGGTTCGATACGCTGGCCTACCTGCTGGAAGCACCATTCACCACCATTCAAGGGGAAAAGCGGCTGCGCTCCGATTTCCTGGCCGAGGTAGGCCGCCGAGTGAGCTTTGCAGAAGGCCCGCTGTACGCCGCGATCCACGAATCAATCTATGCCTACCCAGGCGAGGCTACTAACTGGTCTGCCCACCGTATGCGTGCAGAAGTCTCTGGATTCGCCGAAGATGCAGATCCACGCAGTTCAGAACCGTTTTATCTCACAGGTGAGCACATTTATCCCTGGCAGTTTGACGAAGACCCCGCCTTACGCGGCCTCAAAGAGGCGGCGGGAGATCTTGCGCAGAAAAGTGATTTCCCCGAGCTGTATTCGCCTGCCGGCCTGGGCGAATCCCAAGCGGTGGCGGCCGCGGCGATTTATCTCGACGATATTTTCGTGCCCTTTGCCTATTCGCGCAACACCGCTGAACTCTACCGAGACTTGCGACCGTACATCACAAACCAATTTCAGCACGATGGCATCCGCCAGGACGGCGCGGGAATAGTTCAGACACTGCGCAGTCTGATTGACGACCACTAGCAGGGACAATGCCTCTTGCTGGCCAGGAGTGCGTGTCGACGTGCACGCCACCGGCCCTCTGGCCTAGGCTTAGGGCAACGTCCTTTTTAATTAAGCAAGGGGTGTATGCGCGGTGGAGCACAGTAAGTTCAAGCTATCCGAGGCGGACCTGCAACAATTCGAGCTGCTCACGGCCGTTTTTGAGCGAGTAGAAGAACATCTCCTCGTCCAAGACAGCGCCCCGCGAGTATTCAGCAGCTAACCCATTTATGCGTCTTTTCGCCGCATTCGCTTTGCCCGCTGAGCAGCGTGAGCACGCGGTCCGCGCGCTGCGGCCTATTAGGGAGCTTGATAGGCGGTTGCGCTGGTCTGATCCAGACCAGTGGCACATCACGCTTGGGTTCTATGGGGAAGCCCAACTCGACGCGGTAGCCGATCACCTAGCCGTAGTTTTGCCCAGCTATTCCGCGTTACAGCTTCGCCTCAAAGGCGCAGGTAGTTTCGCACGCCGCAACCTGTGGCTTGGGGTGGGTGGGGACACGGCCGAGTTACGAGCCTTGATGGCCGCCTGCGATCCAGCCGACGATCGCCGTCGTGCGCACCTTACCGTAGCCCGCGCGGCCACGCCCGCACCGTTGCTTATCGACGACCACGTCCGGGCGCTCTCCGTCTATGCGGGCCCCGCGTGGCAGGCACACAGCGTACAGCTTTTCCAGTCTGAATTAGGCAAAGGGCGCGCTGGCGGCCCACTGCACACTCAGGTTGCTGAGTTTGCCCTAGGTGCCTAGACACGCAGCACGGGCGCGGCTGTTAGCAATTTCTTGGTGTATTCCGCCTGCGGGTTGGCAAAAACGTCGTCAACTGGTCCGGTTTCCACCACGGTGCCGCCCGATAGCACCATGACCTCCGTGCAGATTTCGCGTACTACGGACAGATCGTGCGATACGAAAATCATGGATAGCCCGTAAGTATTGGCGACATCTTCCAGCAGGTTTAAGACAGTCGCCCGCACCGAGACGTCGAGGGCCGAGACGGGTTCGTCGGCAAGCAAGATGTCGGGGCGCACAGAAAGCGCGCGAGCGATAGAGATGCGTTGGCGCTGGCCACCGGAAAATTCGTGTGGATAGCGGGTGTGCGCGCTGGCCGGTAGCCCGACTTCATCAAGCACTTCGCGCACCCGCGCAGCTTGATCTGCACGAGATAGTGACGTGCGGGTGAGCGGCTCGCCTACGATGTCACTAACCTGCATACGCGGATTCAGTGATGCGAACGGATCCTGAAATACCATCGCGGTGGAACCTGCTGCAGATACCGCGCCGGAGGTTGGAGCATCAAGGCCGGCGATGATTCGCAGCAGTGTGGATTTGCCGGAACCGGATCCGCCCACCAATCCGAGCCGGCCACGTTCGCGCAGTTCAAACGAGATATCTGTTAGGGCGGTAGTGGCCATGCGACGTGGCCATCGGCCGGACGTGTACACCTTAGTGATGCCCGTCCCGGAAGCAATCACGTCACCTGGAGCAGGCCGCTGTGGTTCGGCTTGAGCAACTCCGGGCAGATACGTGCCGCTAGCTGCCGATTTCACGGTGAAAAGATGAGCCTGTGCATCGCGCGCGTGCAGGTCGGAGGCCGCGATCAAGCCGCGCGTGTAGTCATGTTGCGGGTGCGTGAGAACAGACGCCAATTCGCCCCGCTCAACTACTTCGCCGTCTTTCATTACTAAGATCTCTTCGCACACCTGGCTTACTAGTGCGAGGTCGTGCGTAATGAACAGCAGTGCGGCATTGTGTTTCTCTGCTAGTTCGAGAATCAACTTCACGATTTGCGCCTGCACCGTCACGTCGAGCGCCGTAGTTGGCTCGTCACACAGCAACACCTCAGGTTCGTTGGCTAGTGCCATCGCGATGAGCACCCGCTGTCGCTGCCCACCAGAGAGCTGATGTGGGTATTTGTTAAAGGTTGATTCTGGGTCGGGGAGGTGGACGTCGGCAAGCAATTCAAGCGCGCGCTGCTTGCTGTGCGACGCCACGCCGTGAATCGCAACGGCCTCCGCGATCTGCTTGCCCACGGTCATCAGCGGGTTGAGGGCAGACATCGGCTCCTGGAAGACCATCGACATACGCTTGCCGCGCAGCTTTGCTATCTCCTTTTCCGACATGCCGATGAGTTCGTGGCCGGAAAAATCGACCGTGCCGGAGGCATGAAGATTCGGGGCCAACAGGCCCATGATCGCCAAGGCAGTGAGGGATTTGCCTGAGCCGGATTCGCCAATTAGCCCGAGGCGTTGGCCGGGGGAAATATCAAAGGAAATTCCGTGGACGAGTTCGCGACCAGAACTGGTGGAGACTCGAAGATCGTTAACAGAAAGCACCGCTACACCTCCAACTCAGAGACAGTCACGGCGCGCTGCGCCTTAGGATCGAGGATGTCACGCAACCCGTCTCCTGCGACGTTAAACCCAAAGACAGTGACCGCGATGGTCAACCCCGGCCACACAGCGAGCATGGGGGCGGAAGCAATTGATGCCTGGGCGTTTTGCAGTAGCCGGCCCCACGATGGATCCGGTGGCGGGGTGCCAAGGCCCAAAAAGGATAGTGCGGCTTCGGCCAGAATCGCTAGCGCGAAGGCCACGCTGGACTGCACGATGAGCATCCCCATGATGTTTGGGAGTACATGCCGAATGGCAATGACTAAGCCCGGGATGCCAGCAGTGCGGGCCGCCAAGATGAAATCTTGGGCCATCACTTGGCGGGTGCTGGCACGCGCTACGCGGGCAAACGATGGGATGGTAGCAATACCAATCGCCACCATGGCCGTGGTCGTTGAGGAGCCGAACATCGCCCCGGTGATAATGGCTAACAACAAAGCCGGAAAGGCGAGCATGACATCCGAGGCACGCATAATGACCCGGTCTGCCCACCCAGCGCGCATACCAGCCAACATGCCCAGCGGAGTGCCGATTCCCGCCGCGATCCCCACCGCTACCACGCCGACGAGCAGGGTAATCCGGGACCCGGCCATCATTTGTGAAAAGACATCGCGTCCGTAGCGGTCGGTGCCCATCAGATGCTTGAGCGACGAGCCCTGCAGCCGGTCAGCTGGGATGGCGTGGATGGGGTCGTACGGAGTCCAGAAGAAAGAGATCAGCGCGGCGATGATGACGCTGGCTACGATTGCCAGCCCGATGCGGCCGGTGAGCGAAATATGCTTGAACTTCGACATCAATCTAGGATTTCTTTCGTAACCGGGGATCAATTACGAGCGTGGCCACATCGACCAGCATGTTGACCAACAAAGTAAACAGCACCAGCAACATCACGATGGTTTGCACCGCAATGATGTCCCGGTTAACCACCGAATCCAGCAGGAGCGAACCCAGGCCAGGAATGCTAAATACGCGTTCGATAACTACCGCGCCCACCACCAAAGAAGACAGCTGGACACCAAGAACCGTCAGCACCGGAATCGCTGCGTTTCGCAGGCCATGCCGAAGCAAGGCTTGCATGGTGGTCAATCCTTTGGCGCGAGCGGTGCGCAAGAAATCATCGCTGATAATCTCCAACACCGCAGCACGGACATACCTGGTGGAAATGGCGGCCTGGACCGCAGCCAGCGCCCCCACCGGTAGCGCCAGGCGCTTGGCAAACTGTACGAAGTCGTAGCCAGGGGGTACCCACCCATTTGCCGGTAGCCAGCCAAGTTGTACGGAGAAAACAGAGACCAACAAGATGGCTGCCAAGAATGACGGGACGGCGATGCCCATCTGGGCAGCGGCGGAAATCGCAATGCCGTCGGCTTTTCGCGCTCGCAAAGCCGCCCAGACTCCGAGTGGAATGGCAATGAGAACAGCACAGAACATGGACACGCTCACCAGGATCAACGAAACCTGGCAGCGATCCAGGATGATAGGGGAGAGGTTGCTGCCCGACGTCAGGGATACCCCGAAGTCGCCTCGGAACAATCCGCTGATCCATTCCCAGTACTGCACAAGCAATGGACGGTCAGTACCGAGCTGCGCCCGCTTCGCGGCCAACGTCTCCGGGGTGGCGGTCACACCCAGCGCGATTTCTGCCGGATCACCTGGGATCACGCGCAGCAACGCGAATACTGCCACCGTGGCCAACCACACGGTAAGCAGATAGCGAAAAATGGTGCGGAACACTAGCGGTTCTCCTTGTGCTGCTCAGCCGGGGGTTTTGCGATCACCGCGAGATCGAGGCCGTCCGTGCGGACGTTGGGATCAATACCGGTGACACCGTGCCTGGCGAGGACAATATTCGGGAAATTGAACAAGGTATCGGCCGCGGCATCCGCCATGATCTGATCTACAGCTTGACCCAAATATTGCGCGTACTCTTCTTGCGAGCCCGCATCTGCCTTCGCCAGCGCGTCCCGGGTAGCAGGCGAATCGTAACCGAGGTAGTAATCCTTGTTGCCGAACAAGGTAGGGATGTCGCGTGGCTCCACGTGTGCAATCAGCGACATGTCGTAGTCCTTGCCTTTGAGAACCTTAGCCAGCCACACAGCGGGAAACTCGGTGGACTCGATGGTGACGTCTAGGCCAACATCCTTAAGCTGCGAGACCACCAGCTCCGAAATAGCTGAGGTGTACGGCAGCGATGGCACCGAAAAGACGATGTCATTGTTGCTTTCGTTAATTCCAGCTTCCAGAAGCAGCTGGCGTGCCCGCTCCGGGTCGAACGGATACCGTTCGGATTTTTCAAACCACGGATCCGTAGGCGGCACTGGAGCACCTCCAGTGTCGGTCCCGTAGCCGTCCCATGCGGTGTCGATGACCGCTTGCCGGTCGATGGCATGCATGATCGCCTGCCGCACCCGGACGTCGTTAAACGGCGCTCGCCGATGATTCATGGACAGCAGCACCTCGCCATTCGTGGTGCCCACGTGCACGTCATAGTTGCCCCGGGCAGTGAGTGGCTTGATGAGCTCGGGGGATTGCATGGCCCAGACCACGTCCACGTCGCCGGACTGCAACGCGTTGGTAGCGCCAACCGCGTCGGAGAAGTACCGGATTGCGGCAGTTTGGCTGTGTGGGGGCTGGCCCCAATAGCCATCCCGGGCGGTAAAGGTCAATGACTGGCCTACTGCCCACTGATCCACCACGTATGGGCCGGTACCTACTGGCTGTGTGGCCAACTTATCCACGCCGCTCGGCGTCATCATGGCACCGACGAACGTTGCCATTGAGTACAGCCATTGGTTGCTGGGCTTATCTAAGGTGACTTTGAGGGTGTGCTTGTCGATCACTTCGGTGTTTTTCACCGGCTTCATTTGTGCCTTGAGGCCGTTGGTCCAGGCGTCTGTTTTCACTCGGTCGATGGAGAACTTGGCAGTGTCAGCGGTGAAGTCGTCTCCATTGGAAAACTTGACGCCCTCGCGGAGGTGAAAAACGTATTCTGTCCGGTCGGCGCTGATGTCCCAGGACGTGGCCAACCACGGTTCAATGTCGCCCTGTGCGTTGATTCGGACGAGGGATTCGTACACATTCGCCATGAGTGCCCCGGGGATGGCGGCGCCGGCAGTTCGGGTGAAGTCTAGGGATGCCGGGGCCGCAAAAGTGGCTACTACCACTGCGTTAGAGTTCGCAATACGACCCACCCGTGTTGCGGTGGAACCGGCAGAACAAGCGGTGACCAATCCAGCGCACGCGAGCGTGGCTGTGATCTTGGTTAGGCGAGGAGACTTTTCCCACATGGTGGCAACCATAATACGACGGCTATGTCACTAACCAATCTTGTGGGCTGATTAATGCCCCCGTTAAACTCGGCCCCTGTGATCCCAGTTCGTATTACCTCTAGACTCAGTGCCTTGTTGTGCTCACGTGCTGCGAAGGTGTGCGCGATCGTGGTGTGTATTTTGCTTCCGGTGGCGTGGATGCTGTTTTATGCGCAGCACACTACGGCACCAGGATTATTGCGGGATATGTACACCGTTGGTTTAGGGGCGCCGATCGCTGGGATTGCGGTGGCCGTCCTCGGGTTGCTCAGTTACGTGGTCAAGCACCGAAAAACCTGCCTGCGGATTGATGATCATGTGCAGCTGCCCCATAGCGGTGTGCGCTTTCCGACGCCACGCCTGCGGCTAGTCCAGCTGTTTAGCTTCAGCGACCGTAGTTTTGTAGCGTTGCTCCCGGATCATGTGTCTGAACGACTGACGGTGGGCACCATCGCGAGCGGCCGGCATAGCGTGGCCAACTATATCGTCGAGTTTCCGCAATGGCCGAATATGCAAACCTACGAGCTGGCAGAAGCCCTGCAGGAGAAAGTGCCTGGACTGGAAGTGCAAAAGATTGGTTCGGTGTCTGAAGTGGCGGGTATGGGCCTAAACGGTGGGCGTCGCTAAGGCTAGTAGGTGACGCGCTGGGTGGTAACGGAACGGTAACACCTTGATTACGGGTTGTTACATTTCGCGGAACGTGTAGAATTTCTGCAGCTCATTGCGCGTAACCTTGAATGGAACTTGTCGCCTATTCAAGGAAAGACTTTTAAGCACATGGCTGCAGATAGTACGGCCCGTCCGGAAAGACCCATGGTGGTCGATGAACAAAACCCGAGGTCGCAACACGAAAAGCGCTTCCTTGGGCTCAAGACGGACCCATTGATATTCCTCGCCTCCGCTGGCTTCACGGTGGTCTTTGTTATCGCCACGATTGCGCTGGGGAGCCGGGCGAAGGACTTCTTCGCAGTTGTTTCCGGCGCTCTGCTTACGAACCTCGGCTGGATGTATATTGGCGGCGTATCTTTGGCGTTCATCTTCCTCATCGCGGTGTTCGTCTCTCGTTACGGCACCGTCCGGCTAGGGGACGACGATGAGGAGCCGGAATATTCCCTTCCCGTGTGGTTTGCGATGCTTTTCGCAGGCGGCACCGGCGCGGTGTTGATGTTCTGGGGCGTGGCCGAACCGATCAACCACTTCCATAACCCGCCACGTCCCGGTGTGCAGCCAGATACCCTTGAGGCCGCGCGGGAGGCGATGGCCTTTACCTTCTATCACTTTGGCCTACACATGTGGGTGATCATGGTGGTGCCTGGACTTTCGCTGGGCTACTTCATTTATAAGCGCAAGCTGCCCCCGCGGCTGTCCTCCGTTTTCGCGCCGTTGCTCGGCGGACGCATCTATTCCACGCCCGGCAAGCTTATCGACGCCCTCGCGATCGTAGGTACTGTCTTTGGTATTGCCGTTTCCATTGGGCTGGGCGCGTTGCAGATTAATGCCGGCATGCACAAAATCTGGGGCGTACCGGAGCTGTCGTGGGTTCAGCTGGTGATTTTGCTCGTAATTACGTTGGCGGCCTGCATCTCAGTCGCATCTGGCCTGGACAAGGGCATTAAGATTTTGTCGAACACCAATATCGCCATGGCGGTGTTCTTCATGATCTTCGTGCTGGTCACCGGCCCAACACTGTCCTTGCTGCGAGCAACGGTGGAGTCTTTTGGTATCTACGCGGATTCGCTGCCAGATTTGATGTTCTGGGCCGATTCCTTCAATGAAAATCCAGGGTGGCAAGGCAAGTGGACTGCGTTCTACTGGGCCTGGACCATTTGTTGGTCCCCATTCGTCGGCCTGTTTATCGCGCGTATTTCCCGGGGACGTACCGTCCGCGAATTCATTGCCGGAGTGCTGGCCCTGCCCACGATCTTTGCGATTATCTGGTTTGCAATCTTCGGTCGCGCCGGGCTGGAGCTGGAGTTGAAAAATCCTGGTTTCCTCACCAAACCTGTGGTGGAGGAAGGCGATGTCCCAGCTGCATTGTTTAAATTCCTGGAAGCTTATCCGCTAACCGCAGTGATGGGGCCGTTCGCACTAGCCATCGTGATCATCTTCTTTGTCACCTCCATTGACTCGGCGGCGATGGTCAATGACATGATTTCCACGGGCGAGGAGAACAAGTCGCCAGTAGGGTACCGAATCTTGTGGGCCGTGCTGATTGGCGCGGTAGCGGCCTCGTTGTTGCTGGTTTCCCCAGACACCGGCATTGCTACGCTCCAGGAAGTAGTCATTATCGTCGCCCTGCCATTCTTCCTGATGCAGTTCGTGATGATGTATTCCTTGGTCAAGGGCATGTCAGATGATGCGGCAGCTCGGCGTCGTGTGTCCACTCGCCAGTGGGACGTCACAGACACCCCAGAGAAGTTGGAAGCCCACGAGGCGCAACCAGCACCGGGCTACGACGATGACGGCAACGAACTTCCCGTCCTCGAAGTCCAATACGACGATGATGGCCGCATAGTCATCTCCGGTGACGTGGTGATCGATGGCAATCTCGGCGTGGTAGGCGACGTCGACGATGATCCGCACAACGAGGTCGGGCATCGCCCACACCGAGTGATCGAGTCCTCGCGTCCCGTCGGCCGCGACGAATAACGCTTTAGCACAAAAGAATCCCGCTGTCGGCGCAACATCTAACTGGGCCGACAGCGGGATTTCTTATGCAAACTTAGACGCTCGTATCGACGGTCATGTCAGAGGCGTCCTCGCGAACGACGATTTCTTGCTTGGTAGACAGGAAATCCATGACCAATCCGATGAGGAAAGCGATGAAGGTAGGCAGGGCCCAGCCCAGTTCCAGCTTGTGCATCGGGGACCAGCCGATCAGCGGTTCGATGACGTTGGAGCCCCAGCCCAGGGAGTTGAAGCTCATCAGCGCCGCCCAAATCAATGCAACGTGGAGTGAAAGGACGAAAGCCATGTTGATCCGGCGGCGGAACAACGGCTCGATCAATGTGAGCACGATCAAGGTAATAGCAGCGGGGTACAGGAAGCCGATGATCGGACCGGCGATGGCGAGCACCGCCTCCAAGCCGAGGGTAGAGATCACCGTTGCGATCAGGGTGAACGCAATCGCCCACGTGCGGTAGGAAATGCCCGGCATGAGGTGGTTGAAGAACTCCGAGGTGGCACCGATCAGGCCGACGGAGGTGGTGATGCAGGCCAGCAACACGATGGCGCCGAAGACGATCATGCCTGGCTCGCCCATCGTCATACGTGCCGCATCAGTCAGCAAGTCTGCGCCATTGGCGTATTTCGCGGCATCAGGGATAACCTGGCCGATCATGCCGAGGCCCACGTAAATGGCGGCCAGCAACGTACCTGCGATGATGCCAGCTGCGGATACGCCTCGTACCAGCGGCTTGCCCTCCGGGAAGTTCTTGTACTTCAAGGAATTAACTACCACGATGCCAAACGCTAGGGCCGCGAGGGAATCCATAGTCAAGTAGCCCTCGATCAGGCCAGTAGCCAGCGGGTTGTCGGCGTACTTCTCACTTGGGGTGCCAGCCTGGCCATTCAGGTTCAGGACGGACAAGGAAATCAACAGAATCAGCAGTACCACCAGCATGGGGGTCAAGATCTTGCCCAGGCGATCGACCAACCCATCCGGGTTAAATGCCAGCCACAGCGAGACGCCGAAGAAAATGCAGGAGAAGATGACCTTGGCCAGGGAGGAATCCCAACCGGTGATCGGAGTGATTGCCGTGGAGAAGCTCACTACGCCGGTACGTGGCAGTGCGTAGAAGCAACCGATGGAAAGGTATACGGCTACCGGGAACAATAAACCGAAAGCTGGGCCGCCGCGGCGCGCGAGGTCTTGGACGTTATTTCCGGTGATAGCGATTGCCACCACCGCAACCACTGGAATCGCGGCACCCGTGATGAGGAAGCCAATGATGGCTGGGCTGAAACCGTGTCCGGCTTGCACGCCGAGCATAGGTGGGAAAATCAGGTTGCCAGCTCCGAAGAACATGGAAAAGAGCATCAAGCTTGCCGCAATGATGATCGAGATGCGTTGTGACTTGTTCGGAGTCTCCGAAGTGTCAACAGCGGACATGAGAAAACCTTTCACGGGGTGTTAGCACAAAACAATGTGCAAGTAACAAAAACCTGCGCAGCCGTGACCGGGGTGGTGGCCTAGCGTGCAGACCCTCGAATCTGTGTGTTCGTTCTCATAGTGTAAGACGAACACCCCGTTTTTGGGAAATTTCTTCCCAAAATTTCGGTGTTGCTCGGGTGGAGCGGGTGGAGCAGGCGGAGCAGTGCCGGTGGCTAGCCTTGGAAACCGAAGGCTTGCAGTCGCTTTCGATTTTCTGCAGAGTCACTTGCCGTCAGCGCCAACAGCTCAGCGTAAATGCCTCCGGATACTGCCAACTCAGCCGGAGTGCCGATTTCATCCACACGGCCATCTCGCAACGTGATGATTTTGTCCACGCTCGCGATCGTCGACAAGCGGTGCGCAATGATCAGCGTGGTGCGATTGTGCATGAGCTCATCCAAGCCCTTTTGCACTGCGCGCTCGGCCTTCGTGTCCAGCGCGGAAGTGGCTTCGTCCAGCACCAAAACAGGAGCATCTTTCAAAATAGCCCGAGCTACCGCAACCCGCTGCTTCTGACCACCCGATAGGCGCAGGCCGCGCTCGCCGATGAGGGTGTCGTAGCCCTGCGGGAATTTAACGATGAAATCATGGGCGTTGGCCCGGCGGGCCGCAGCTTCGATCTCAGCATCGGTCGCATCCGGTCGGGCGTAGGCGATGTTTTCTCGGATCGTGCCGGAGAACAGCGACGCCTCCTGGAACACCACGCCTACCGAAGCCCGGAGCGTAGCGTTATCGAGCGAATCGACGTCTCGGCCACATACCAACATGGTGCCGGAGCCCGGGCGGTACAGCCCAAGCAACAGATTGACCAAGGTGGACTTGCCGCCACCGGATTCGCCCACCAATGCAATGCGCTGGCCTTGCTCAGCCGCGAAAGACACCTCGTGGATGACCTGTTCGTTGTCGTGGTAGGAAAAGGATACGTTGTCGAACGCGATCACGGGCTTGTCGGGCAGCGGGGCCAGTGGGCGCGTTGCAGCGAGGTCGAGGGATTGGTTGGAATTGGCGCTGGCGGCGTCGATAAGCTGCGGATTCGCCGTGTGTTCCGGGATCTGCGACATGACTTCAAAGTATTCCTTGGATCCCGTCACGGCGCGCTGCGCAGTGTCTACTAGATAGCTCAGCATGAACACTGGTTGCTTCGCCATGTTGACCAGCTGGAGGAGCAAAACCATGTCGCCTAGCGAGAAATGCCCGTGCAGCGTTCGGAAAAACAACAGCGCGTAGATGCCAAAGAACACAACATTAAGTGCGCCACCTCGGGCAAAATCCATCCAGTGCCAGAACCGAGATTGCGTGCGGGTGAGCCGGACCCCATCGTGGTAGTGCTGCAGGAATCCAGCGAGCTCGCGCACTTCGGAGACAAAAGACTTCACTACCTTGACTTGGCCAACCACCTCGGCGAAACGGCCACCGGCGGTATCAATGTGCTGGTTTTTCTCGCCCTCCCACACTTGCCAACGCTTGGAGGTAATGGTGGTCAACCACATATATAGCGGGAAAATAATGGCAAGCAGGATGGCTAACGGCCAGTAGTACCACGCGGAAATCACTAAGACTGCAGCCGTGGTGATCAGCATAGAGAAGAAGTTATTGGAAAACGCCTGGAGGAACTGGGTGATCGAAGTGATGGAACGCTCGAGCCGAGAGATGATCGTTCCGGTAACTTGATCGTCGAAGTAGCGTTGCGGCAGGCTCAGCAGCTTGGCGAAGTAGCGACCCGAGAGGATTTGTCGCATGCGGAAACTCATCACGTCGCCCACATAGCCACCGATGTTATGGACCAGCGTATGAGAAAGCTCGGCAGCGAGGAGGCCTATAGCAAGCCAGATCAAGGTGGTGCTCACCGCTTCGGTCGTGGACTTCCCGCTGACCGTTTCCACGATGAGGTTTGTGGCGCTACGCAGGATAAATGGTGTGATCAGCGCCAGCGCAGCCACCAAGGTAGACGACAACACCACCGCTAAGTAATAAGGCCACAACGCCTTGGTTGACTTAAGAATCCTTGCTAGCGAGTTCATGAGCGTCCCATCTGAGCGTAAGTGTTGACGTAGCTACAATAGAGAAAATAACCGAGGTATGAGAAGCCGGGACATCTGACTGCGGTAATTTGAAGTACATCTTAAGAAGTGCTACTCCTCAACTTCCCGAACCAAACGTGATTGCGGTGACCAACTAGTGAACATTAATTCTGGATTTGCCCGGCGTGTTCTCGTCGCGGGTGTAGCTGTGGCAACTGTGCTGTCTGCATCGGGATGCACCCAGCTCGGACATAAGCTATCCGGATTGGAAAAGACGGCCGACAGCCAAACTGAGTCAGGCAACATCAAGGTGAGCGAGACCCCGAAGCCAGTCTTCAAAGCTCAGCAGGTACCACTAAAAACGGACCAGGACCCTAATGAAGCTGTCAAAGACGACGGCCTCAATGTGGAGTGGAAAATCATCGCGGCAGTCAGCGGCCCGAGTGGGGGCACTGTATTTAAAGTGCAGGTGAAAAACCTTGATACCGAGGTGGCTGCCCCACCGGCTGAAATCAACAAATTCAAGCTGGTTACCTCCGGGAACAACAACGTGTCTCGCATGAAAAACGACGAAGAAGGTTTGGACCTACCGTTGGGGCCAGGTGCTACCACCGTCATCAACGTCAGCTTTAACACCAGCCCGTATAACCTCAGCAACGCCAAGCTGACCCTGGGCAATGTGGAGTTCGCAGGTTACCTCAACCTTTAAAGCACGCCGTCCTCGCGCAGCCGCGTGAGGACGTTCTCCGCGGAAATCAGACACATCGGCAGCCCCACCCCCGGGGTAGTAGTAGCCCCCGCAAAATACAAACCAGCAACCTTGCGGGATTTGTTGCTGCCCCGCAAAAACGCAGATTGCCGCAATGTATGCGCTAAGCCGATGGCATTGCCCCGCCAGGCGTGGTAGTCACGGGCAAAATCTGTTGGCCCCAAAGCGTGCCTGAGTACCACGTTCCCGGAGAGCTTCGCTCCCGTTCGGTCCTCGATCAGTGCAATTGCTTCATCGACGATCGCCTGAACGCGCGTCGAGTTACCATCGCCAAACTGCGCATCCGCGCGCACCGGAATCAGCACGAATAGGTTGGCATGCCCCTTTGGTGCCGCATCTGGATCCGTCGCAGACGCTTTGCACACATACATCGAACGGGAATACTCCCCAGCACCTCCGATAGCCGCAAAGTCCGGATTCCAATCTGCGCTTAAGATCAACTGGTGGTGCGTCAGTTCCGGCAAGGTTCCCTGGACTCCTAAACAGGCCACGACGCAGGAAATGCCGGGATCTTTTCGCTTCCAACTGCGCACGCTCCAGAGGTGCTTCGGCAGCAGCGCCCGCTCCGTGTGGTGCAGGTCCGCGCAAGACACCACGATCTCCGCCGGAATATGTCCCCGCGCAGTACGGACTCCTGTTACCTGCGCCCGTCCGCTTGCCGACGGCTGCGTGGTGATCGCCAATGCTTCCGTGTCAGTTCGAATCTCCACGCCCTGGTTGATGGCCAGTTGCGTGAGGGCGTCGACAAGGCGACGGAACCCGCCCTGGGGATAGCGCACCCGGTCTACGAGGTCCGTTGCGGATAGCAAGTGGTACATCGCCGGGGTGCGCGCCGGGGTAGAGGAGAGGAAGACTGCAGGATACTGCAAGATTTTCCGGATGATCGGGTGGTCAAAAGACCGCTCGGATTTAGTCTTGAGCGAAGTACCTAAGAGCTCAGCAAGCAGCCCCAAACGCGAGACCACGTCCCTGTTGACCAGCTGTAATGGGCGGGAAAACGTGGTGTACAAGAAGTGCTTTACGGCGATGTCATAGGTTAACTGCGCCGAGGCCAGGTACTTTTTGGTGCGGTCTGTACTGCCTGGCTCCAGGGATTCAAACAAGGCCGTGACGTTTTCCACCCCCGAGTGCACGTCGACGCTGCCGTGGCCTTCCGGAAAAATGCGGTACGCAGGGGCTAGCTCGACAAGATCTACGTGTTCCGCGGTGGAGGTGCCCATGAGCTGAAAGAACCGGTCAAATGCGTCCGGCATCAAGTACCAGCTGGGTCCGGTATCAAAGCGGAAGCCGTCTGCTTCGAAAAGACCGGCCCGCCCGCCGAGAATCGAGTTTTTTTCCACAAGCGTGACATCGCAGCCAGCGCGCGCCAAGAGCCCGGCAGTTGCCAAGCCCGCGATGCCGCCACCGATGACCACTGCGCGCGTCATTTAGTTCTCCTTCATCCGCGGAGCTAGAGCTACGGCCCGGCCGGCAAGCAGCAGCTTACGGGAGTTGGGCACGTTGACTCGGGTGCGTTTAATGTCTTCGATCGTGGCGGCATCCAGCAGATCTGTTAGCTCAGAAAAGAGCAGGTAAGCAGACAGCACACCAGCTCGGGCAGTCAACGGCAACATCGCGATGCTGCGATAAGCCCGGGCCAGATCCTGCCGAATACCGGCGATAAACGCCGCCTTCGTGTCGGGGCTGAGCTCAAGGTATGCCCGTCCCAGTTGAGTGCTGTCTACCCGGTAGTCCCGCAAGAAGTTGATTTTTTGGAAGGCGCGTCCCAGTGCCTTGGCCCCCAGTGCGCAGTTAGCCTGGGCGCGTGGGGAAAGCGCTTGCTCGGCCACGAAAATCTTCAGGCACATCAAGCCGATCACCTCGGCAGAGCCGTAAATGTAGCGATCAAGTGATTGGGAATCGTGGCGCGTGGTGGTGAGGTCACAGCGCATAGAGTCAAAGAAAGCGTCGATCTCTGCAATGGAAAAATCACAGCGGCGCGCGGTATCACTGAATGCTTGGACGATGGGATTAGTGGAAAAACCCGTGTTCAGTGCAGCGGTTACCTCAGCGTGAAATGCGTTTAGCGCGCGCTCTGCATCCGCCGGAGCGAGTCCGGCTTCGGTGGCGACGCCGTCGACGATTTCATCGGCGATTCGAACCACTGCGTAGAGATTGTGGATATCTTGGCGCATGCGCGGGGCCAATGCTTTGGCTGCCAGCGAAAACGAGGTGGAGTAGTGCCCGATTATTGGCGCTGCCGAGGCCGCCGCGGCGCGTCGATAAAGCGTGAGCGGGGAAACAGTAGTCCGCCAGGAACGGGCACGAAGAAACTTCATACCTCCCATAATCTCATGACCGCGTGCCCACATTCGAACCGCAGCCCGCTATGGTGGGAAGTATTATGACGACCACCCCAGAGCTTGTCGTGCTCGCCACCGAGGACGGCACCCCCACCGGGACAGCGCCGAAATTGACGGTTCACCACGCCAACACCCCATTTCACCTCGCGTTTTCTTGCTATGTGCGCAATGAATCCTCCGAGCTGTTGCTGACCCGCCGAGCACTGACAAAACTCACCTGGCCTGGGGTGTGGACCAACTCCATGTGCGGGCACCCAGGACCCGGCGAATCCAACGAACAAGCGATCCACCGGCGAGCAGTCCAGGAATTAGGCACCCGAGTAGCGGGCATCACTGAGATTCTGCCGGAATTTTCCTACCGAGCAGTCGATTCCAGTGGGGTAGTGGAGTGGGAATTTTGCCCCGTGTATCAAGCGACGATCGACGGCCCCTTGGACCCACAGCCCGAGGAAGTCGATTCCTATGCATGGGTGAGGCCCGCCGATTTATTTGCCGCGGTGGACGCCACCCCGTTCGCATTTAGCCCCTGGATGGTTGAGCAGCTGTCTCACTCAGCGCTGCGTGAGGCGCTGGACCGCACTTAGCGGGATTTCCACCCAGTCTGGGCGATTGTTCGCCTCGTAGGCCACCTCATACAACGCCTTATCCAAGACAAAAGCGTCCAACAAGAGTGAGGAATCCGGGCAGCCCACTGCTGTAAGGAATTCAGTCTCGACACCCAGCTCGTGGCCGCTGACAAAACGTGCGTAATCAAAGGAACGCAACATCCCCGCAATGTCTTGCAGCGGTGACATCAACTCACGACGCTGCGCCAACGGCCGGGCTGGCTCACCTTCAAAATCGATGAGGAGATAGCGATCCGAACTACGCAGAATTTGGCCTAGGTGAAGATCGCCGTGGATGCGTTGCGCCAGCGACGAACCGTGGCTAGCCGCCGCGTACAGGGACCGGGCTGCCGGGGCGTAGTCTGCCAACACGGGTGCCTGAGAAACGAGGTGATCAAGGCGCGCAGATAATGCCTCGATAAGCTGCGCATTAGCCCGTTGCTCGGTGCCGAAGGCAGTGCGCAAGCTGTCATGCACCGCTGCCACCGCGGCACCCATCAAGCGTGCTTCCGCAGCAAGGTCGCTGCCCGCGCGATCGAGCGTAAGCGCCCACCCTTCCTGCGCATTATCGACGAAGTCTTGAATCATCGCGGTCACATACTGCTCACCGTCGATATCTACTGTGGTGTAGCCCCGCAGGCGAGGAGCGTGCTGGCAACCCACGCGCGCAAGCCCCTCCAGCAGTTCCACATCAGGGTTAATCCCCGGTTCGAGTTTCCGGAAGAACTTCACCATCACCGATCCAAACACCACAGAGGTATTGGACTGCTCGGCGCGGGAAATCTGCGGCGTGGCATCCGCCGGGATCAATTCCTCAGTCAGTTGATGCAGCTCACCTGCCCCAAAAGCCTGCCCGTTGAGGTAGGCTGCCGCGACGTGCTTCGCGCCTGCTTCGGTGGCTAGAACATCCTGTTCGCCGTCGAGAAGCAGCTGGTAGAGGTCACCGTCTATATCCGCCACTACCCAGTTTCCTGACCTTTTGACCTCGGTGAAGGAAGAAATTCCAGCGGACTTATTTCGGAAGAAGCGGGCGTTGGCGATAGCTTCGTACATCGCGAATTCCTAACGGGTCAGATCGAACCAGAAGAAGCCGTGCGGGGCGAGCGTGACGGTCCATTCTCGATCGCCGATTTCGGGGAAGTTTTCGCCACCGGTGAGCTCGCGTGGCACGATTCGGACGAACTCCGATAGATCCAGCGAAGCGGCCTGCGGGCGCTTAGACAGATTGTTCACGCACAAAATAACCTGGCCCTCGTGTTCGCGGAAGTAAGAGAACACCGCCTCATTGTTGGACTCAATTTCCCGGAACTCGCCCAAACCGAAGGCCTGGTATTGCTTGCGCACATGGATCAGCGCTCGGCACCACTGCAGTAGTGAGTTCTCTTGCGCCATTTGCGTCTGGACGTTTACCGCGCTGTAGCCGTACTGAGCATTTTGAATTGCCGGCAAGTACAAACGCTCCGGATCGGCCTCGGAAAAACCACCGTTGCGGTTATCGTTCCACTGCATCGGGGTGCGCACCCCGTCTCGGTCGTGCAGCCAAATATTATCGCCCATGCCGATTTCGTCGCCGTAATACAACACTGGGGATCCAGGTAGGGAAAGCAACATCGCGTGGAACAATTCCAGCTGGTTGCGGTCGCCGTCCAACAGCGGTGCTAATCGACGCCGAATGCCCACGTTCGCGCGCATCCGCGGCTCCTTAGCGAACTGGGAGTACATGAACGCCCGCTCGTCGTCGGTGACCATTTCGAGGGTCAACTCATCGTGATTGCGCAGGAAGATACCCCACTGCGCAGAACGTGGGATGGCTGGCGTGTCCCGCAAGATTTGCGAAATCGGCTTGCGGGATTCCTTGCGGACCGCCATGAACATGCGTGGCATGAGCGGGAAGTGGAACGCCATATGGCATTCGTCGCCCACCTCCGGTTCGCCAAAGTATTCCACCACATCTTGCGGCCACTGATTCGCCTCGGCCAGCAGCACGCGACCCGGGTATTCCTGTTCGATGACCTGGCGGCACAGCTTTAAGAACTCGTGGGTTTCCGGCAAGTTTTCGCCGTTGGTGCCGGGGCGCTCATAAAGGTAAGGCACAGCATCCAAACGGAACCCGTCCAAGCCAAGGTCCAACCAGAACCGCATGGCGTCCAACATCGCGTCCTGGACGGCCGGGTTGTCATAGTTTAGATCCGGCTGGTGGCTAAAGAAGCGGTGCCAGTAGTACTGACCGCGCACTGGATCGAAAGTCCAGTTGGAATCTTCGGTATCGATGAAGATAATGCGCGCTTCTTCATAAAGTTTGTCAGTATCACTCCATACGTAGAAGTCGCCATAAGGCCCCTCCGGGTCGCGCCGGGATTCGACAAACCACGGGTGCTGGTCCGAGGTGTGGTTCATGACCAGGTCAGTAATAATGCGGATGCCGCGCTGGTGTGCCTGATCCACCAGCTCTACGAAATCATCCACCGTGCCAAACTCCGGCAGAATCTCGCGGAAATTACGAATGTCGTAGCCACCGTCTTTCAGCGGCGAATCGTAGAAAGGCGGGATCCACAAGCAGTCCACGCCCAGCCATTGGAGATAGTCCAGGCGTTTGGTCAACCCCTTGAGGTCGCCGATGCCGTCGCCGTTGTCGTCGGCAAATGCGCGCACGAGGACTTCGTAGAAGACTGCTTCCTTGTACCACTCGGGCTGGGATCGCTCCCAGGGCTGCTCGCCCGGGGCGGGCGCGGGGGTACGGAAGTCTTCCGAATTAGGCTCGACGACGAAACCCTCGGAGTCGACGATAGGGGTAGTGGAATAAGTTTCGCTCATGGTCTCCAGGGTAAAGAAAAACTCCTACCTTCGTGCGTTATGTTGGACCATGCTGGACAAACGAGGAGGATGTCTTGGCCGCCAGACACTGACAGGTACCGAATCACTAAAGCAGTGATCAATATGACATAGAGTCTATGGATAACCCCCGTTCCAAACAGGAGAGAAGCCCCAAGTGAAAAAGACCAAAATCGGTGCCCTCACGATCGCGGCCGGTGCATCTGCCGTTGCTGTGTTCGACTTTTTCCAAACTAAGCACTCGATTCGCCGGAATTTTCCGCTCATCGGCCGCGGCCGCTGGGCTGCTGAAGCCCTGCGCCCACCAATTCAGCAGTACTTCGTGGAATCCGATACTGACGGCGCGCCTTTTGATCGCGAAACCCGCACCATGATTTACCAGCAGGCCAAGAACCTCGGTGCCGAGGAAGCCTTTGGTACCGAGCGTGACCTGCTCAAACCGGGTCGCGACCACATCATGCACTCGGCGAATCCTGCGCCGATGCTCAAGGAAGCACCACGGGTTCGTTTGGGTGGGCCAGACTGTACCCAGCCGTATGACATCTCCCTGTTCAACGTTTCTTCCATGTCCTTTGGTTCTTTGTCCAAGAACGCAGTGTTGGCGATGAACAAGGGCGCTGCCATGGGCGGCTTTGCTCACGAAACTGGCGAAGGCGGCCTGACTAAGTACCACCTGAAGTACGGCGCAGACCTGGTATGGGAAATCGGATCTGGTTACTTTGGCTGCCGGAAGTCTGACGGCACTTTCTCCCCGGAAAAGTTTGCGGATAAGGCGACGATGCCGCAGGTCAAGGCAATCTTGATCAAGCTGTCCCAGGGTGCAAAGCCGGGCATGGGCGGCATGCTTCCGGGAGAGAAAGTGACGGCAGAAATCGCCGAGGCTCGCGGTATCCCAGAAGGCGTCGATTGCTTGTCGCCATCCGCGCACACTGCCTTTACTAACCCGACCGAAATGATGCACTTTGTCAAGCAGCTGCGGGACCTGTCTGGTGGCAAGCCGGTTGGTATTAAGTTCTGCGTTGGCACCCGCCACGAAGTGCTGTGCATGATGAAGGCCATGCTGGAAACCGGCATCACCCCTGACTTCATTACTGTCGACGGTGCTGAGGGCGGTACGGGTGCCGCTCCGTTGGAATTCCTAGACCGCGTGGGCTCCCCGCTCTCCGAGGGCCTGATGATCGTGCACAACGCCCTTGTAGGCTGCAACTTGCGCGAGCGAGTGGCCATCGGTGCTGCCGGTAAAATCGTAGGTGGCGCGGACATTATTCGCCGTCTAGCAATTGGCGCGGACTTCACTAACTCCGCGCGCGGCATGATGATGGCAGTTGGCTGCATTCAGGCCAAGACGTGCCACACCAACACGTGTCCAGCTGGTGTTGCCACCCAGGACGCACGTCTCATGCGTGGCTTGGACGTGGACGACAAAGCAGAGCGCGTTAAGAACTACCAGGCCAATACCTTGAAGTCCGCCCTGCGCATTCTGTCAGCAATGGGCCTCGATGATTTCGCCCAGCTTGGCCCAGCCCACGTCGTGCGCCGCATCGACCCGACCCAGGCCCGTCCGTACGAGGACATCTTCGATTGGCTGGCCCCAGGCGCGCTTATCGACGGCGAGGCGCCGTATGACTGGCAGCGCGACTTTGATCGCGCAGACGCCAAGACCTACACCAACCCGCCATCTCGTCTCGGCCTCATCCGCAACCAAGGAATGGGTAAATGACCAGCCCTAACCCGCTGATTAACCCTTCGGAACTGCCGTATCAGCTTCCGCCGTTTGCAGAGATCAAAACCGAGCATTACCTTCCGGCTTTTGAGACTGCCCTTTTGGATCACGATGCCGAGATCGCGGCGATCTGCGCGAATCCGGAAGCCCCCACCTGGGAAAATACGGTGGAGGCCCTAGAAGCCTCCGGCCAGGCGCTGGCGCGGGTGGCCAACGTGTTCTTCAACCTCAATGGCACCGACGCCTCGGATGAGTTCGACGAGATCTCGGCCGCGATTTTGCCGAAGCTTTCCGCACACGAAGACGCGGTCTATCAGAACGAGGCCCTGTACTCCCGCATCCAAGCCGTCGCCGTGCCGGCCGACGAGGAATCCAGCAGGTTGCACGCACATCTGCTGCGCGCTTTCCGACGCCGCGGTGCAGACCTGGATCCTGCCGGAAAAGCGCAGCTCACGGAACTGAATCAGCGCCTTTCGGTGCTCGGTGAACAGTTCCGCAAGAACCTGCTCGCGGATACGAAACGTCTCGCGGTTTCCTTCGCGGAAGACGAGCTTGCTGGGTTCAGTGATTCCCGAAAAGCCGCTGCTAGCGAAGCTGCAGCCGCCCTTGGTCGGGACGGTTACGTCGTTCCACTGGAACTGCCAACCATGCAGGCTGAGCAGGCAACTTTGGAGCAGCCCGCTGCACGAGCAAAGCTTTACGCAGCGTCGTTGGCTCGCGGCGAAGCCAACGCCGAGGTAGCACTCGAGATGGTCCGGTTGCGTGCACAGCGAGCCGAACTGCTGGGGTACGCCAGCCACGCGGACTACGTGGTGGAAGAAGAAACTGCCAAAACCCCAGAGGCAGTACGCGCCTTGCTCACTGGTCTCGCGCCTGCGGCGGCATCCAACGCAGAGCAGGAGTACAAGCTGATCTCCGAAGGACACGAAGTAGCGGCCGCGGATTGGAGCTACTTTGAATCGAAGATTCGTGCTCGAGACTTCGCCTTGGATGAAGACCACCTGCGCCAATACTTCCCATTAGAGTCTGTCCTGGTAAACGGCGTGTTCTATGCCGCCAACCTGTTGTATGGGATCACCGTGGAACCGCGAGATGACCTTGCGGGATACCACGAGGACGTCCGCGTTTGGGAAGTCAAGGAAGCCGACGGCACGGGCATCGGTTTGTTCTTGACTGACTACTTCGGTCGGCCATCCAAGCGTGGGGGAGCGTGGATGAGCTACTTCGTTGATCAAAGCGATCTGTTGGGGACAAAGCCGGTGATCATCAACGTCATGGGGATCACGAAGACGGACAACCCGTTGCTTTCGCTGGACGAAGTGACCACCATCTTCCACGAGTTTGGCCATGCGCTGCACGGGTTGTTGTCCAGCGTGCGGTACCCGACTTTTTCCGGTACCAACGTGCCGCGCGATTACGTGGAGTTCCCGTCGCAGATCAACGAAAACTGGGCTTTCGAGCCGAAAGTTTTGGCTAACTATGCGCGCAATGACGCCGGCGAGCAGATCCCGGCCCACTTCGTGGACGCCATTCAGGCAGCAAAGCAGTTTGGCCAGGGGTTTGCCACCAGCGAGTATCTAGGTGCCGCCATAATCGACTTTGCGTGGCACTCGCTTTCTGCCGAGCAGGCAGCAAAGATCACCGACGTAGAGGAGTTTGAAACGCGGGCGCTGGAGGACGCGGGCTTGGTCGTCGATAAGCTTGCTCCGCGGTACAAGACCCGCTACTTCAACCACATTTTCGGTGGCGGATATTCGGCCGGCTACTACTCCTACCTGTGGGCGGAGGCGTTGGACGCGGACGGATTTGAATGGTTTAAGGAGCAATCGGACCTGCGCGCCGCGGGCCAGCGATTCCGGGAGTTAGTGCTCTCTCGAGGCGCTTCGCGCGATTTCGATGCTGCCTTTGCGCAACTGCGCGGTCGGGCCCGCGTGCTTGAGCCTTTGCTTGAGCGACGTGGCCTCGGCGGGTCAAAGGTGTAGACTTCACGTTTTGTGCGCAACTTTGACCTACTCGTAACAGCCCCGCTGTGGATCCAAGCCCCGCTCGTGAGCGTGGTCGCGGTGATCTGCTGCGGGGTTCTGGCTTGGGTGATGCTCCGCGGGATTGACGTTGTCGCAGGTGCCATCGAAAGGAAGCGAAAATGAAACGAAAGTACCCACAGTCTCGAGTAAAGCTCGCGCTGTATGTCCTCTTGGCGCTGGTGATTATCGCCGGGGCACTGGGGTACGTCTCCTAAAAGGAGACCCGCTGCCCCCCGGCGCTGGAATTTGGCTACTCGGGGCGGCTCGCGGCCTGTGCCACCTGCTGGTAGAGCGAGAGCTCAGCTAGGTTTTCGATCAGCACAGCGGTCCCCTCGGCGTCGCACAACGGCACGCACCAGTTCGGGTACATGTCGCGGGTGGTGCCGGGTTGGTTCTGCGCCCGCACATCGCCCACCATGTCCACCAGCGAAGTGCAGGTGAGCAGCGAGGGGGTCCTAGCGACGAACCGGTGGAGGGCCACCAGCATGTCGGCAACCGAACCACTAAATCGTTCGTCACCAAACTCATGTCCGTCCAGCGAGGTGCCCTCGAATGAGCCAGATTCGGCAACCTTGTCAAACACCCGGTGCTGCCACGCCCGATCTTCGGCTTCCTCTTCTTCGGCCGGTCGCGTTAGCACCCCGAGGTTATCTCGCAGGGTGATGTGGGAGCCCTGGATGTAGCCAGCAGTAGGTGGCAAATCATGGGTGGTGACCGACGTCAGGGCCAATTCCCGGTAGTCCTCGGCAACCTTCGGGCTATCGCCGTCGTTTTCAAACCACAAAATTGACGTGCCCATCACTCCGCGTGCTGCCAACACTTCCTGCACCCACGGCTCGAAGGTGCCAAGGTCCTCGCCGATTACTACAGCGCCTGCACGCTCGGCTTCCAGCGCGAGCACACCAACCAAGGCGTTGTAGTCATAGTTGACGTAGGTACCGGTAAGCGGGGACTGCATGCGTGGAATCCACCACAGGCGGAACAATCCCAGGATGTGGTCGATGCGAATGCCACCGGAGTGTCGCAAGACGGTGCGGAGCATGTCTCGCCACGGTTTGTAGCCGGCTTCCGCCAACTTCACCGGGTGCCAAGGCGGCTGGGACCAGTCTTGACCCTGCTGGTTGTATCCGTCAGCAGGAGCGCCAACAGACGCAGCAGGGGCGAGCACCTGGGCAAGGATTTCCGCATCCGCCCCACCTGGGTGTACGCCTACCGCGAGGTCTGCCATGATGCCCAGGCGCATACCTGCCGCCTTGGCTTTCGCTTGGGCTGCCCCCAGCTGTTCATCGCAGATCCACTGCAACCACCGGTAAAACTCCGCAGCTTCTTCCACGGAAGGAGAGATGCCGTGGCTGTTTTCACTCGGGTTGTGGAGCAGTTCGCGTGCTGCGCACCACCGGGCAAAGGCGTGTAATCCAGCTCCTTCGGCGGCACAAAAATCCTCGAAGGACCGCTGGCGTTGCTCGGAGCGCTGCACGTGGAAGATCTCCCGGAGCACCTGCAGTTTCGCGGCATAGATGGGGTTTCGTTCGATGGTCTCGGCGCTGCGATTGAGCTCGCGGAATTCGCTCGCCATTTCGTGGATGTCCGCGCGCAGGTCGTCGTCAAGCTGGGCGATCTCGGGGATATCCTCGACGCGGATGTAGATCGGGTTGATGAATCGGCGCGTCGTCGGCAGGTATGGGGAGTCCTCGGTAGGTGGGAATGGTTCGGCAGCGTGGAGCGGGTTGATCAGCAGGAAATCTGCGGCCGCAGTGCGGGCGGTAATTTCGCAGAGTTCGCCGAGGTCGTGGAAGTCACCCATGCCCCAGGAGTCTTGGGAGCGCACCGAATACAGCTGAGCCATCACACCGGTGAGCTTCTTGTCTGGGACAGTAATGCGCTCCGGGGTGACAATGAGGTCACAAGTGGCTACGACGGAATCGGATTCCAAGCGCAGGGTGTGCCAGCCCAGCGCTAGGTCAGCAGGCACCGCAAAAGATGCCTCGCCCCAGCGCACGCCGTTGACATCGCGGGCCGGGGTCCAGTTTTCGCGCTGCTGTGCCTCGAACGTCTCGCCGCTTTCGGTAGTAATCAGCACACGGGCCGGGGCGCCGTCGTGGACGTGGACATTGACGATGTACTCGTATCCGTGAGTCGCTACCACGCACGGGGGCAGTGGGCGGGATGCGGCAGCATCGTGGAATTCCTGGATAGCGCGGGCAATGGACTCCCCGGTCAATTCGACGTCAATGCCCAGCGCGTGCAAGGTTTTTAGCAGCGTATCGTCGCTTACTTCTATGAACTCGCCCTCGCTGGACCAATAGCTGGTCGCGATGGCGTGTAGTCCGGCAAGTTCTCGCAATGATTCGTGGCTCACAAGAGTTTATACTGCCACCTCTTACAAACAATTGCCGGAGAAGTGTACCGTGAACATGAACTAACCCTCATGAAATAAGGATGATTATGCAGGAACTGGCCACTGAAGCCTCGTTTGAGATCGCGTCACATGAGACCCCCCTTAAGGCGTTGATCGCAACTGCCACGGCGCGCCCCTATGGAGTGATGTTTAGCCGCCCGCGAAATTTCGAGTGGATCAACGTCACGGCCAAGGAGTTTGTCGACGAGGTCTTTGAGGTGGCCAAAGGTCTGATCGCCAATGGCGTAGAGAAGGGGGATCGAGTAGCTTTGCTATCGGAGACGCGCTACGAGTGGTCCTTGCTCGACTTCGCCATCTGGGCTGCCGGTGCGGTGTCGGTGCCTATCTATGGCTCATCCTCGCAGTCCCAGATCCAGTGGATTATTGAAGACTCCGGCGCGGTCTTCGCGGTGACCGAATCCCGCGAGCACACTGAGCTGATGAAACACCTCGAGCTGCAGGATAACGGGCAGCCGCAGCTTTACGGTTCGCCTTCGAAGCTACGTCGCATCCTGGAGATCAATTCTTCGGCGATCACCACCCTTAAGTTTGAGGGGCGCAGCGTGACCGATGAGGAAGTTCAGCAGCGTATCGACGCCACGCTGGCGGCCGACCTCGCGTCGCTGGTGTACACCTCGGGTACCACTGGCCGCCCCAAAGGCTGCATGCTTACGCACGAAAACTGGCTTTCGGAGATTCGGGGCCTGCTTACCCACCCGATCGGGCACATTGCCGTCCCAGGTTCTCGCGTACTCACCTTCCTGCCACTCGCGCACGTGCTGGCCCGGGCGGTCTCGCTGGCCGTCGCAATCGGGGGTGCGACGCAGTCACACTGGTCGGATTTCTCCTCGCTCACTGTCGAATTCCAACGCTCCCGTCCGAACTTAATTTTGGGCGTGCCGCGGGTGTTCGAAAAAGTGCGCAATGGTGCGTGGCAGAAAGCTGCAGAAAAATCTGCACTGTCCGGTGCGATGTTCCTCGAAGCTGAAAAGGTGGCTATTGAGTATTCGAGGTCGCTCGATCACGGCGGACCGAGCCGGTCGTTGAAGCTGAAGCACCGGGCTTTTGACAAGCTGGTGTATTCCAAGATTCGCTCCGCTATGGGAGATGAAGTCAGATACTGCATCTCTGGCGGTTCAGCCATGAGCCATGACCTGCTGCATTTCTTCCGAGGCTTGGGGGTTCCGGTCTATGAGGGCTATGGCCTGACGGAGACCGCGGCCGCAGCAGCGGTGGATTTCCAACCACAGCGCATTGGCACCGTTGGCAAGCCGATTGGCGGCATGGCGGTGCGGATCAATGACGAGGGCGAGATCATGCTCAAGGGTCTGCAGCTGTTTGAAGGCTACTGGAACAATCCAGAAGCCACTGCGGAGGCTTTGCAGGATGGATGGTTTAACACCGGGGACCTGGGAGAAATCGCTGAAGATGGTTACCTGCAGATCTCCGGCCGTAAG
Source organism: Staphylococcus chromogenes (assembly GCA_032468405.1). Lineage (GTDB taxonomy): Bacteria > Actinomycetota > Actinomycetes > Mycobacteriales > Mycobacteriaceae > Corynebacterium. Next base: position 86,301 of record JAUDUO010000005.1, on the reverse strand, counting down.
AAGGATCTCATCGTCACCGCAGGTGGCAAGAATATTTCACCAGGGCCAATGGAGGATTTGCTGCGCAGCCACCCGATGATCTCCCAGGCCCTTGTGGTCGGCGACGGCAAGCCCTTCGTTGGCGTTTTGTTGACCTTGGACGAAGATGCTTTCCGACGCTGGAAGCTCGTCCACAACCTGCCGGAGAAGGCAACGGTTTCCGAACTGGCCCTCAACCCACAGTTGCGGGCAGACATTCAGGATGCCATTAACAACACCAACGCTACGGTCTCCCACACCGAGGCGATTAAGAAGTTCTACATTCTGGACCGGGACCTGTCGGAAGAGGCCGATGAACTCACTCCAACGATGAAGGTCAAACGCAACGTAGTGGTGCGTCGCTTCACCAAAGAAATCGACCACATTTACAAGCGGAAGTAGTCGGCACGCCTACACGATTTCGGCGCGTTGCTCCTTTAAGGTAGTAAACGTCCGAAGGAGGGGCTGTGCAATTAATCGACGCAAAACTACGTCACCGTGAGTTGACCCAGGCGGTCTACGACATCGGTGACGAAGTCGTTGATTACATCGAGCACCTCATCGAAGCAATCGGGGACTGGGACGTAGAACTCGTCGAAGATTGCAAAGCTGAATTCGACGAGATCCTCGAGGAAGCGCGTAACGACGCGCGCCGCGCCGTAGCGGAATTGGCCGGCGTGCGCCAAGCGCTTACCTCTGGGCTGCGTTCCGGCACAGTATCGGTACGCCAACGCCGAGACGCGGGCGTCGAGAAGCCTGCGGAGCTGGGGGACTTGAGTGCTTTTGGTCCGCTAAGCAGCCCGGTCAGCGTGGAAAAAGTCGCGCGTGCAATGAAGGCGCGGTCTCGTGCAGTCGTGCGCAACTTGGAAGCCACCGTGGATTGGGTGTTGGATCGCACCGCAGTCGCCGCCGATGATCTAGGTGCGCTCAGCTTGCCTGTGTTGTTTTCGCATACGCAGCGCATTGTCGACGCCGCCGTCGCCGCCTGGCTCAGTGATGTTGCGGAACAACACCCGGAATTTACTCGAGGGATGCGTGGCAGTAACCCGCCGAAGTTCCTTAATGAACGCGCGCGAATTGATGCCGTGGTGGCACGAGTGATCGCCAAGCGTAAGGTGCAGGCTTCGTGACATACGGCCTGTACATTCACGTCCCTTTTTGTGCTTCCCGTTGCGGGTATTGTGACTTTAATACTTACACCCCCGGTGAAGCGGGGATGTCTCCGGAAACTTACCTGACCTCACTGTTTCGCGAACTTGAGTTGGCAGAAAAACGCCCCGTGGACACGATCTTCTTCGGAGGCGGGACGCCATCGATGCTGGGAGCTGCGGGGCTTACCCAAATCCTGGATGTTGTGCGAGATAACTTCGAGCTCAATGATCCGGAAATCACCACGGAGTCCAACCCGGAATCGACCTCGCCTGAGTTTTTCGCTGAGCTCCGCCAGGCCGGGTTCACTCGAATTTCCTTGGGCATGCAGTCTGCTGCCAGTCATGTACTGCGGGTGTTGGAGCGCAACCATACGCCGGGACGCGCAGTAGCCGCCGCGAAGGAAGCGAAGGCTGCCGGGTTCGACCACGTAAACCTCGACATGATTTACGGAACGCCAGGCGAATCCGATGACGATGTGCGTCGCACCCTTGATGCGGTGCTGTCAGCGGACGTGGATCACGTTTCGGCGTACTCGCTGATCGTGGAAGACGGCACCCGCATGGCTCGCAAAGTTGCCAAAGGGGAACTGCCTGCCCCTGATGAAGACGTTTTGGCAGACCGCTACCAGCTCATTGATTCCACCCTCGCTGCGGCTGGTTTCCGCTGGTACGAAGTGTCTAACTGGGCCAAGCCCGGCGGGGAATGCCAACACAATTTGATTTATTGGCGCGATGGCGACTGGTGGGGTGCCGGCCCTGGGGCGCATTCTCACCTGGGGGATAAGCGTTTTTACAATGTGAAGCACCCGCGACGGTACGCGGAAATGCTGCAGACCGGTTTGCCAATTGCGGAGACCGAAGTGCTGACGGCCGAGGACCGGCACGTCGAAAAGCTCATGCTCGGGCTGCGACTGCGGGAAGGCGTAGCAGCGCGGCACATCTATCAGTGGGAGGCGGCGCGGGCCCACGAAGTTCGTGGCCTGCTCACCATTGGCGAACGGGTTGCCTTGACCGATCGTGGCAGACTGCTGGCAGACGGTATTATCGCCGATATCCTAGCCGAGGAATGAGCGAGGTAAGACATGGCATCGTCGACTGAAAAGCGCCGGAAGGAAATCCTGGGCGCCATCGTTGCAGACTACATTGCTTCCCAGGAACCTGTGGGGTCAAAAGCCCTGGTCGAGCGGCATCGGCTTGGGGTGTCTAGCGCCACCGTGCGCAATGACATGGCGGTGCTGGAGGCTGAAGGCTACATCGTGCAGCAGCACGCGAGCTCGGGGCGCATTCCTACCGAAAAGGGCTACCGGCTTTTTGTGGATTCCATTCACGAAATCAAACCGCTGAGCCTGCCGGAACGGCGCGCGATCTTGAACTTCCTGGAAGGCGGCGTGGATCTAGAAGACGTGCTGCGCCGATCCGTGCAGTTGCTGTCACAGCTGACTCGGCAGGCAGCAGTGGTGCAGTTGCCTACGCTCAAGGTATCCCGGGTGAAGCACTGCGAAGTTGTTGCGCTGACCCCTATGCGATTGCTCTTAGTGCTCATCACAGACGTTGGACGCGTGGAACAGCGCAACGTTGAGCTGGCGGAGCCAGTGGCGGATGTTACCCCGCTGCGGGCTGCACTGAACCAGGCCATCGACGGCAAGACGATGTCCGAGGCATCCGTTTCATTGGCTGAGCTGGCCGAACACGCACCGGCTGATATGCGGGACATGCTGATTAGGTGTGCCACGGTTCTCATCGAAACGCTGATGGAAGGGCCTACCGATCGGTTGATTTTGGCCGGGGCCTCCAACCTCACCCGAATCAATACTTCGGTATTGGACGCACTCGAAGAACAGGTAACGGTCTTGCGCTTATTGAGCCACGTGCAGGAAGGGCAAGTCAACGTTTCCATCGGCTCTGAGATCCAGGAAAAGGACCTGCATGGCACCTCGATCGTGTCTACGGGCTACGGTGATGATGAAGCAACTTTTGGCGCTTTGGGCGTCATTGGGCCAACATTTATGGATTACACCGGAACTATTTCCAAGGTTTCGGCCGTTGCACAATATGTCAGCCGAGTTCTCGGCGGGCGCTAGTCGCCCGTTAAACTGCTAGATTGCAGATTTCTTAAGCGAAAAGTCTTAGAAAGGTACAACACTTACCGTGGCACGCGATTATTACGGCATTCTTGGCGTCGATAGAAACGCCACCGATCAGGAGATCAAGAAAGCGTACCGACGCCTCGCCAGGAAGTACCACCCTGACGTTAACGACACCGAGGAAGCAGCCGAGAAGTTCCGCGACATCTCGCTGGCCAACGAGGTCCTGTTGGACCCCAACAAGCGGCGCATTGTCGACGCTGGCGGCGACCCCATGGAAGGGCCACAGGGCGGTGGCTTCGGCGGTGGGTTCCCCGGTGGCGGAGGATTCGGCGATATCTTCGAAGCATTCTTCGGCGGTGCCGCTGGTGGCTCCCGTGGGCCGCGTTCCCGGGTGCAACCGGGTACAGACGCGCTGCTGCGGACCCGGATTACTCTGCAGGAAGCCTATGCCGGTGTGGCTAAGGAAGTCACCGTGGATACCGCCATCTTGTGCGACCACTGCGAAGGCACCGGCTCGCAGTCCAAGTCGAAGCCAATCACCTGTGGAAACTGCCACGGCTCGGGCGAAATCCAAGAAGTCCAACGATCCTTCCTTGGCAATGTGATGACCTCCCGCCCGTGCCACGTGTGCCAGGGCACTGGCGAAATTATCAAGGATCCTTGCGAAAAATGCCACGGCGATGGTCGCGTGAAATCCCGCAAGCATCTCACCGTATCTGTCCCCGCCGGTATCAACGACGGCATGCGCATCCGCATGGCGGGGCGGGGCGAAGTTGGTCCTGGCGGCGGCCCAGCCGGCGATTTATATGTGGAAATCAACGTGGATCCGCACCCAATCTTTACGCGCAATGGCGATGACCTGCACGTGTCCGTACAGGTGCCGATGGTCGATGCCGCCCTGGGCAGCTCGTTGGAAATCGAAGGCCTGGATGGCAACCCGATCATGATCAAGGTTCCAGCCGGCTCGCAGCCTGCCGAACAGGTCCGCATCGACGGCAAGGGCATGCCAGTTTTGCGAGGCGAACATGTGGGTAACCTTTATGCACACCTGGACGTAAAGATCCCGACTGAGCTGGACAAGCGCTCTCGCGAAATGCTGGAGAAGTTGCGGGATCACCGTGACGACGAGACCAAGCTCTTTGAAGAATCCGGCTCCGAGTCGGTATTTTCCCGGCTCCGTAACCGCTTCCGCCTATGAGCCTGCCAGTCTTCGTCGCAGACCTCGACGCATTCCTCGCCGGGGAGCGTCCCGCGTTGCCTGCCGTCGGCGACCGGTACGCCCTCACCGGCTCGGAGGGGCGCCACGCAGCCACTGTTAAGCGGCTGACGGTGGGGGAGCAGCTCATGCTTATCGACGGCCACGGCTCGGGCGTTGTCGCCGTAGTCGAGGGCGTCGATAAGGCAGCCTTGCAGTTGCGGATCCAATCCCAGGAGACCTTCCCGGTCGGCGATGTGACCATCGTGCAGGCGTTGCCGAAATCTGAGCGATCCGAGCTTGCCGTCGACCTTATGACGCAGGGCGGCGTGGACCGGATCGTGCCGTGGCAGGCCTCGCGCTCGATTGCAAAGTGGGGAAATAAGGCAGAAAAAGCTCAGGCTAAGTGGCGATCTGCTGCGGTGGCGGCGGCGAAGCAATCGCGTCGCTTAGCTATCCCGCACATTGCGCCACTGGCTGCCACTGCAGACGTGGTGGAACTGGTGCGTGCCACGGTTGCGGCCGGCGGGACAGCGCTGATGCTGCATGAAGCGGCTTCGGAGCCGTTTACCTCGGTGGCCTTTAGCGAACCACTGGTGCTGATCATTGGCCCGGAAGGCGGCCTAGCGCCAGAAGAAGTTGAACGGTTAAGCGCAGCCGGGGCGAAACCAGTGTTACTGGGGCCGGAGGTGCTGCGCACGGCAACCGCAGGGTTGGTTGCGCTAGCCGCCTACGGTGCGCTGTACCGCTGGTAAAGTTTTAAACCAAGCTCTATCAAATACTCGAATTACCGACAGGCAGGCGAGCCCAGTTTGGCGATCTACCAAAAAACCAGCATCATTTCCCAGGACTACGTGCTAGACGAGCGCTTTGCACAAACCGTGCTCGGCGTTAATGACGAGAATCTGAAGGTGCTGGAAAATCAGATTCCGGTAGATGTGTTCGTACGGGGTACCCAAGCCAAGATTTCGGGACCGGACCACGAAGTGGCACGGACAGTGAAAGTGCTCGATGAATTGCAGGCAATTGCACGGCGGGGGCACGTCATCAGCACCGATTCGGTCAAAAACGCGGTGAAGATCATCACCGAAGAAGCCCCGCAATCCGTCCGTGCTGTCTTAGCAAGCGACATCATTGCTCGCAAAGGCAAGGTCATTCGGCCGAAAACCTATGGGCAGAAGCAGTATGTTGATGCGATTGACGAAAATACCATTATCTTCGGCCTCGGACCGGCCGGCTCTGGCAAGACCTATTTGGCGGTAGCTAAAGCTGTCCAAGCACTGCACGCTAGGCAGGTAAGCCGCATCATCTTGACCCGTCCAGCCGTTGAGGCGGGCGAGAAACTGGGCTTTTTGCCCGGCACGTTGAATGAGAAAATTGACCCGTACTTGCGCCCGCTGTACGACGCTTTGCGGGACATGATTGATCCGGAGATCATTCCAAAGCTGATGGAATCTGGGGTCATTGAAGTAGCGCCATTGGCCTACATGCGTGGACGCACGCTCAACGATGCTTTCGTGATTTTGGATGAAGCGCAAAACACCACCCCGGCGCAGATGAAGATGTTCCTCACCCGACTTGGGTTTGGTGCAAAAATGGTGGTGACCGGCGACATTACCCAGGTGGATCTCCCGTCCGGACAAAAGTCTGGCCTCCGGCTGGTTCGGCATATTCTGCGGGGCGTGGAAGACGTACACTTTGCGGAATTGCGCAGTGAAGACGTGGTACGTCATGCCCTCGTCGGCCGTATTGTTGACGCTTACGACGCATACGAAGAGGAAAACAATTGAGCATCGAAGTTTTTAACGAGTCCGGCTACGAAGACGGCGGTGTCGTCGAAGAACAACTGATCGAGGTCGCCACCTTTGCTCTGAAACAGATGGATGTCCACTCCGCGGCAGAGCTGTCCATTCACATCGTGGACCTGGATACTATCGCAGATCTGCACGTGCGCTGGCTCGATTTGGAAGGCCCGACGGACGTGATGAGTTTCCCAATGGACGAGCTCACCCCAGGTTCCGGACGACCTGATGCAGCCCAGCCAGGTCCTGCCATGCTGGGCGATATTGTGCTGTGTCCGGAGTTTGCCAAGGGACAGGCAGAGAAAGCCGGCCACGATTTGGCTCACGAATTAGCGCTGCTCACCGTGCATGGCTGCCTACATTTGTTGGGTTATGATCATGTCACTCCTGCCGAGGAGCAAGAAATGTTTGCGTTGCAAAATGAGATCTTGAGTGACTGGTATGACACTGCCGAGAAGCAAAAGCCGCAAGGCTCGCAGGCCTTCCCGAGTGCGGCGGATCGCGAGTTTAGTTAATAATGCTGCTGGGCCTTAGCCTTTTCCTCGCTCTCATCGCTTCGGGCGCGCTGTCAACGGTGGAATCCGCCGTGTCCTCCATTTCGCGGGCACGAGTGGAAGAACTTGTCAAAGACGAACGCCCAGGAGCTACAGCACTGCTCAAGGTGGTGGGCCGCCGCGCGGACCACATCAACTTGTTGGTGCTGTTTCGCACCATTTTGGATTCAGTTGCTGCCGTATGCGCGGTGTCATTGTGCCTGGACCTCTTCCAATCGCGTTCCATAGCGGTGACTGTCGCGGTTTTGGGCTTGTCGCTGGTCACGTTCGCGGTGGTTGGCGTGCTCTCGCGTACTGTGGGACGCCAAAACCCTTATACGGTGTCCCTCAATTCAGCCTTGATTCTCAATTCGGCTGCGTTTGTGCTGGGGCCGATTCCCAAGGTGTTGATTTGGCTCGGTAACAAGTTAGCCCCTGGCTCTGGTTTTCGTGACGGCCCGTATGCGACGGAAATCGAGCTGCGGGAAATGGTGGACATCGCCCAGGAGCATGGTGTGGTGGAAGTCGAAGAGCGTCGCATGATCCAAAACGTGTTTGACTTAGCAAGCACCACCGCGCGTTCAGTAATGGTGCCGCGCACCGAAATGATTTGGATCGAACGCGACAAAACTGCAGGGCAGGCTACCGCCTTGTGTGTGCGCTCCGGGCACTCGCGAATCCCGGTAATCGGGGAGAATGTAGACGACATTGTCGGCGTGGTCTACCTCAAGGATCTGGTGCAAAAGACCTACCACGCTACCGACGGCGGGACGTCGGTTCGAGTAGAGGAAGTCATGCGCGACGCGACGTTCGTGCCGGACTCAAAGAACCTAGACGAGCTGTTGCACGAAATGCAGGTGCATCGCAATCACATCGCCATGCTTGTCGACGAATACGGTGGCATTGCCGGATTGATCTCGATCGAGGACATCTTGGAGGAGATCGTCGGTGAAATTGCGGACGAATACGACGCCTCTGAGGTAGCGCCAGTGGAGCAAATCGGCGACCAAACCTACCGGGTGGTATCGCGGTTGAGCTTGGAAGACTTGGAACAGCTCCTCGATGAAGAGCTTGACCTGGAAGTGGAGTTTGATAAGGAACAGGTGGATACCGTCGGTGGCTTGATCGCCTATGAGCTGGGCCGGGTGCCTCTTCCTGGGGCCCGGGTGGATGTGGAGGGCTTGCGTCTTACCACGGAAGGCAAGCGAGATCGCCGAGGCCGAATGCGAGTGACCTCGGCTATCGTTGAAGTACTTGATAGTATCGACTCATGACACTTGGATATACCGAAGAAAACTTTCGCTCCGGTTTCGTCAGTTTTGTCGGCCGGCCGAATACCGGTAAGTCCACTCTGACGAACGCGCTGGTAGGCGAAAAGATCGCTATTACGGCGAACCAGCCGGAAACGACGCGCCACCCGATCCGTGGCCTGGTCCATCGCGATAATTGCCAGATCGTGGTCGTCGATACGCCTGGTCTGCACCGCCCCCGGACCCTGTTGGGCGAGCGGCTCAACGAAATGGTCAAGGAGACCTATTCCGACGTCGATCTCATCGTGCTGACCATTCCGGCCGACGAGAAGATCGGCCCAGGGGATCGCTGGATCCTGGACGCCGTGAAGATGTCCGCGCCAAACACCAAGGTCATCGGGGTAGTGACCAAGATTGACAAAGTGTCCAAAGACGAAGTGGGCGCCCAACTCATGGCTGTGCATGAGCTGTTGGGAACCGACGTCGTGCCAGTGTCCGCGGTCAAGGATGAGCAAATCGACGTGCTTGTCGACGTCATGGCGTCCTACCTGCCGGAAGGGCCAAAGTACTACCCGGACGACCACATCACCGATGACGATACCGAAAAGCGAATTTCTGAGCTGATCCGCGAGGCAGCGCTTTCTGGCCTGAAGGAAGAATTGCCACACTCGGTGGCCGTCGAAGTCGATGAGATGTTGGAAGACGAAGAAACCGGCAAGCTGAATGTGCACGCCGTGGTGTACGTGGAGCGCCCCGGGCAAAAGACGATTTTGATCGGCAAGGATGGCCGCCGACTGTCCCGAATTACGCATAATTCGCGGCTGGAGATCTGCAAGCTGTTGGATCGCAACATTTATCTGGATCTGCGCATCAAGGTATTGAAGAACTGGCAGTCCGATCCGAAATCCTTGGGCCGTCTCGGTTTCTAACGGGTTTTCGGTGCTTCGTGGCTAGAGCACATAGTTATTCCACCCGTGCGTTGGTGGTCCGCACCTACGATTTCGGTGAAGCCGATCGGGTAGTGGTGTTGCTTACCCCTGATGGGCTGGTACGCGGAGTGGCCAAAGGGGTGCGCAAAGCCCGCTCGCGATTTGGCTCCCGCTTAGAACCGTTCGTTGAGTTGCAGGTCCAGCTGTATCCCGGACGAAACTTGGAAACCATTACAGGAGCAGACACGCTGGCCTTTTATGGGGCAGGCACCATCGAGAACTACGAACGCTACACCGCAGCGTGTGCCGTGTTGGAAGCAGCCGAGCGGCTGTCCTATGAAAACGGGGAGCTCTTCGAGTTGGTGCTGATCGCCTTGCGCGCGATCCAGGCAGCAGAACATCCCACGATTTACCTAGACGAGTTCTTGCTCAAAGCGATGGACATTGCAGGATGGGCTCCGCAGTTGTTTAACTGTGCGCACTGTGGTGCGCCGGGGCCACATCATCTTTTCCACCCCGGCGCAGGGGGCGCATTGTGCGAAGACTGTCACTTTTCCGGCAGCGCCGACGTGGATCCGGAGGTCCTGCACTTCATGTGGCTGTTGAGCAAGTCTGCCCCGGTCGATCCTGCATATCGAGGCCCCGCCCATCAACTGACACGGGCCCACTTGCAGTGGCATCTCGAGGGCAAGCTATCCAGTCTGAACTTCGTCGACAACGGCTGGACGCACTAGTATAGGTCGGGTGACTGTACCGAATATCCCATCCGAATTCCTGCCCAAGCACATCGCGCTCGTTATGGACGGCAATGGTCGCTGGGCCCAAGAACGCGGCATGAAGCGTACCGAGGGGCACAAGCGGGGCGAAGCAGTCCTACTCGACGTGGTAGACGCCTGCCTTGAGCTGGGGATTCCGTACCTGTCCGCGTATGCCTTTTCCACGGAAAACTGGCGACGATCCACGGATGAGGTCCGATTCCTCATGGGATTCAACCGCGACGTGCTGATGCGTCAAAAGGGGGAACTACACGAAAAGGGCGTGCAGATCCGGTGGGTGGGACGTCGTCCGAGGCTGTGGCGTGCGGTGATCAAAGAACTCGAAGCTGCCGAGGAGCTGACCAAGCACAACACGCGCATGACGCTGGCCATGTGTGTTAACTACGGCGGACGGGCTGAGATTGTCGACGGCGTACGTGAAATTGCCCGACAAGTAGCGGCCGGTACATTGCGTCCGGAAGACATCACTGAGAAGTCTTTCCCTCAGTTCTTAGACGAACCGGATATGCCCGACGTTGACCTGTTCCTGCGTCCTTCTGGCGAGAAGCGGACGTCCAATTTCCTCATTTGGCAGTCTGCCTACGCGGAGATGGTCTACCAGGACAAGCTCTTCCCAGATTTCACGCCACAAGACCTCTACGATGCCGTTCTTGAATACGCGAAGCGAGATCGTAGGTTCGGCGGAGTCAAATGAGCCCGTCGAAAGACCAGGTTCGGCGATGGAAGCGTCACTTGGGAAACGAACGCGCCGAGGCGGCGGTGTATCGTTCGCTGGCGGCCCGAAAGGATGGGGAGGAAAGAGATATTCTGTTGGCGCTTGCGGAGGCGGAATCGCGTCACGAAGCGCACTGGTTGGCGCTGCTCGGCGGCAATGACGCGGGGTGCCGACCAGATTTTTCCACCCGCATCAAGGGCTTTTTCGCTCGTCATTTTGGATCTGTATTCGCCTTGGCTCTAATGCAGGCCGCCGAGTCCCGTACTCCTTATGAGCGAGATGCGGATGCAACGGAGCAGATGAGCGCCGATGAACGAATTCACGAGGAGGTAGTACGCGGGCTGGCGGCGCGCGGGCGTGAGCAGATGTCCGGCAATTTCCGGGCAGCTGTCTTTGGCATGAATGATGGCTTGGTGTCGAATCTAGCGTTGGTGTTAGGCGTAGCTGGTTCCGGAGTAAGTAATCACTTTATCCTGCTCACTGGCATATCCGGTTTGCTGGCTGGAGCACTGTCGATGGGGGCCGGGGAGTATGTTTCGGTGTCTTCCCAGCGGGAGCTGCTGGATGCCTCGACTCCGAACCCGAATACTGCTGCGCTGATTCCGGCCCTAGATGTCGATGCCAACGAATTGGCATTGGTGTATCGAGCTCGGGGCATGAACGCCGAGGAAGCGCGTCGACGGGCGCAAACGGTGCTGTTCCACTTCGAGCATCCATCGGTCCATGAGAGCTTTGGTAACGCTAATAGCGAAGTAGTGGGGTCGGGGATAGCTGCTGCGCTGTCGTCGTTTTTGTTCTTTGCTTCCGGTGCGTTGATCCCGATCCTGCCATTTATCTGGTTGGGTACCGGGGTAGCCACTGTCTTGTCGTGCGTATTGGTCGGTATTTCGCTGATGCTCACCGGCGGAATCGTCGGCGTGCTCTCTGGCGCACCACCGATGCGCCGTGCGTTGCGGCAGTTGGCTATCGGCTTGGGCGCGGCCGGAATTACCTACTTGCTGGGCATGGCATTTGGCACGTCGATTTCTTGATCCGCGCAATTAATTATTTGCGCAGATATGAATATATTTACTCGGATTTACGTAGTTGGGGCCGAGATTGTGTCGCAAAAATTAGTCGGTTCTCAGTGAAAATTTTGTGGCCATGTCACCCTTATTTGGGGGATGGAATTCACTTGCCTTGAATATTTGGGGCGCCGGTGTAGGTAAATGAATATCAAAAAGGGGCCAGCAAGAGCTGGCCCCTTTAAGGGATATGGCTAGGTTAGTCCTGGCACTTTTCGCACAGGCCGAAGATTTCGGCGGTGTGGTCGGTGAGCTTGAAACCGTTCTCCTTGGCCTGGGCTTCTGCCCACATTTCAACCGCTTTACCTTGGATTTCCACGGTCTTGCCGCAGTTGGTGCATACCAAGTGGTGGTGGTGAGCGTCGGAGTCGCAGCGACGGTAGACGGATTCGCCGTTTGACATGTGCAAAACGTCAACCGCGTGGATGTCCACCAGGGACTGCAGGGTGCGGTATACCGTGGTCAGACCCACTTTGTAGTTGCGGTTCATCAACTCGTGGTGGATGGTCTTGGCGGAGGAGAAGGTGTCGATGTCGCGGAGGACCTCAACAACTGCTGCGCGCTGCCGGGTGGAGCGCTGGCCGAGCTTCGGCATGGAGTCAATTGACATTGCAAAACCTAGTTTCTAGAGAGCGAATTTTCATTAACAAGGTACCACGATTAGACGATTGTTTTCATGTCTCCGTGGACTAAGGTGGAAACGGAATCCAGGATAGGAATTACATCAATGGATGATAATGAATAAAAAATTTCGCGGCCACGACGTTCCGCGGCGACAAGCCCGGCTTTTTTGAGCACCTTCAAATGTTGGCTCACGAGTGGTTGGCTGGACCCTAAAACTGAGACGAGTTCGTGCACGCACCGAGGCTTATCGTGGAGCAAATACAAGATGTGAATGCGGACTTTGGAATCGATCGCACGGATGAACTGGGCGACACGGTCAAGGTCGCTGGGGAGTTTCCTGATGGGATGGATAGTCACAGTTCGCCTCACATTCACTGCCTCTTATAATTTAAGTTATGCGGGGGCGTGGAAGCAGGTCAATGCCTAAACAAGGGGTGTTGGACACAGTTGGCTACACTGGAGGGATAAGTACGCCCGGCAGCCAGTCGGGAAACATCTTTCTCGCTCCAAACTGTGGGTAGTGGAGCGCTTTCGCCCGTTCATTGCCGGAACGCGGCTAGGGCGCACACTCGGCAGGTGACTTGGGGCGGATAATCGCAAGGAGTGCTGTGGCTTCCGTCATTGATCAAGTTGTAAACCTCGCAAAGCGTCGCGGACTGGTCTACCCATGTGGTGAGATCTACGGTGGTACCCGATCCGCTTGGGACTACGGTCCGCTGGGCGTGGAGCTGAAGGAGAACATCAAGCGCCAATGGTGGCGCACCTTCGTGCAGGGGCGCGAAGATGTTGTTGGCCTCGATTCCTCGGTGATCCTGCCGCGCCAAGTGTGGGAAGCATCCGGACACGTGGAAACCTTCACCGATCCGCTTGTGGAATCTCTCCACACCCACAAGCGCTACCGTGCTGATCACCTCATTGAGGCTTATGAGGCAAAGCATGGCCATCCACCAGCAAACGGCTTGGCAGATATTCCGGATCCAGAAACCGGCCAGCCAGGCAACTGGACCGAGCCAAAGATGTTCTCGGGCCTGATGAAGACGTACCTCGGTGCGGTCGATGACAAGGAAGGCCTGGCCTACCTGCGTCCAGAGACCGCGCAGGGCATCTTCATCAACTTCAAGAACGTGATGAACTCCGCGCGCCTAAAGCCACCATTTGGCATCGGCCAGCTGGGCAAGGCTTTCCGTAACGAAATCACGCCGGGTAACTTCATTTTCCGTACCCGCGAGTTCGAGCAGATGGAAATCGAGTACTTCGTGCACCCATCTGAAGTGGAGGCAAAGTTCGACGAATGGGTAACCGACTGCTGGAACTGGTTCATTGATCTGGGCATTAAGCCAGAAAACCTGCGCCAGTTTGACGTTCCGGCCGATGACCGCGCGCACTACTCGGACCGCACCATTGACTTCGAGTACCGCTTCGGCTTCACCGGCAACGAGTGGGGCGAACTGATGGGCGTGGCAAACCGCACCGACTACGACCTCTCCCAGCACACCGAACACTCGGTGGAAGAAATGAAGTTCTTTGACCAGGTCACGGGCGAAAAGTACCACCCATACGTCATCGAACCATCCTTCGGTTTGACCCGTTCCATGATGGCATTCCTGATCGATGCCTACACCGAGGACGAGGCGCCGAACGCCAAGGGTGGCGTCGATAAGCGCGTCGTGCTGAAGCTGGATCGTCGTCTGGCGCCGGTGAAGGTTGCGGTGCTCCCGCTGTCGAAGAAGCCGGAGCTTAACGAGCCAGCTCAGGAACTCGCCCGCCAGCTGCGCCAGCTGTGGAACGTCGAATACGACACGTCCGGAGCCATCGGCCGTCGTTACCGCCGTCAGGATGAGATCGGTACGCCATTCTGCGTGACCTACGACTTCGATTCCCTCGAAGACCAGGCTGTCACCGTGCGTGAACGCGACACGATGGAGCAGGAGCGCGTGCCACTGGCTGAGCTGCAGGCTTACCTGGCCCAGCGCCTCATCGGAGCCTAAGCGATGGCGCTGACTTGGGGCGAGCGTCGCAAGACCGAAGCAGGCGTCGAAATGCAAGTGCTTGACGACGCCCGCGTGTTGGCCGACTTCACCGAGCCCGCTCAGGGGCCTGCGACGGCCATCCTCGATGGAGTGACCTGGACCTACACCCGTGAAGATGATGTGGCTCGAGCATCGGATGGCAACATCACTTTTGAGGCTCGGGCGCAGCAGGGATTTAAGAAATCCAAGGTCATCAATACCAATGTGAACCTGCGCGACATTGACTTTGTCAATGAGCAGAAATCTGATTGGGTCGTGGAAGAAAACGACGTGAAGTTGGGCCAATTTACTGGCGCGAATCATGGCGTGCGCCGCGTGACAGTGGACCTAGAGCCGGATGCCGAGCTCGAAGACGCTGAAAAGGTATTCGTTGCCTGGGTGGCGCGCATTGCCCTGGAAGAGAAAATGGTGGCGATGACCTGGGGACTGACGCTTTCGCTGATCGTGGCTACCATCATCGCGATCGTCACCTTCCTGCTGTAGGAGCGGCACCGCAATGAGCACCACGTGGACGTGGACCGGCAACGAGCTTCGGGACGAACTGGGCACCCTCATCGCCCACGTTCGTGCTGATGTCATCATCGTCGGGGAAGAACGGTTGCTCATTGAATCCACGCCCGGAACCTTAGGTTTCCGGGCGCGAGCCACGTCTAAATCCGGCCAGGTTTTCATTGTCCACCAGCGCGGATTGACGGTGCACCGGCTCGTTGCCCGCTGCGGGAAGAATTCCTATGACCTGCAGCGGGAAAACATTTGGCGCAAAGAGCGGGTCATTTTCGGTGCGCGCGGACCTCTGGTTCGCGTGAAACCACTGATTTCCGGCAAGGTGAAGGTGGTCGCCGACGAATACGTCGACGACTTGCCTAATCTTGACGCCGTGTTTCTGTCATGGGCCTGCGTCTTGGTAGATTGCCCAGTTCGCCGACCCAAATACTAAGTCAAGGCCTAAGTGTGGGGGCTAGAATTTTCCGCCCGCGACGCCGCCACCGCCACCGCCACTGCTGAAGCCGCCACCGCCACCGAAACCGCCCCCACCGAAGCCGCCGCCAAAGCCACCTCCGAAGCCACCGCGCAGACCGGAGTTGAGCACCTCGTTGATAAGCATTCCGGTGATAATGCCACCGGTGCCACCACCGGAGTTGTTTCGTCGCTGGTAGTCCTCAATATCACTCTGGGCGGAAGCCGCCGCACGCTGAGCTGCGGTAAGCGCTTGACGCGCCAGCGCAATGGCTTCGCGGGTGTTGTTCGTCCGGCCCAGTTGCGCTTGGGCGACTAAGCGTTGGGCGTCGGCAAGCTGGGTGCGGGCGGTGACACCGACTACTCGACCACGGGTGGAAATGAGATCCTCGGCCCCTTGGATAGCTGAATGCGCGGAGTGCAGGGTGTTGTCCAGTACCTGCAGTGCGCGATCTTGTTCCGCAGTGGTGGTGCGCAGGCGGTCGAGTTGCTCATCGAGCGAGGCATCGGCATCAACCAGTCGGGAGTAGGAGCCCAACGGGTCAGATTCCGCAGCACCCTGAGTAGCGCTCAACGCGGTGCGAGCATTAGCTACCGCCTGGTCGAGCGCGGTCCAGTCAGCGGTAACACCGGTAGATTCGCCGTGCTTTTTGAGCTGTTGGGCTTGGTGAATCTCGGTGTTGACCTCTGCCACGAGGGCTTCGAGCCGGGCCCGCGCGGTAGCGATGTTGTCATCGGCGTGCTCGATGCCGGAAAGGAGTTTGTCGGCTTTTTGAATAGCCAGCTCAGTGCGCCTGAGGTCATCGATGAGCGAACTTTGCTGTCCGGCGGGAAGTTTGGCTACCTCGCGCGCCCGTTCCAGGGATTGCTCCGCCTCCGTGACACCCGCGGTGGCCAGTGACACATTGTCACTGATATGCGCAAGGACCGTGGCATCATGACGGGATTTCAGCTCGCCCAAGGTGATCTCCGCCTGCGGTATACGGGAGCGAAGGTCGATGGTCGCGCGAGTGAGCTCGTCAATCTTGGTGCCGGAGTTGATCAACAGGTTACGCATCTGCGCGAAGTTATTGGACTGTGCATTGAGTTCTTCCTGCGCGCGACCACAGCTCGAAATAATCTCCAGCAACATGGCACGGCGTTCCGCCTCAGACTCTGGGATCGAATCATCCAGCCGTTGCCGCAGCGCAAAGGCCTTTTGCAGGGTGGTGGTGGCGTTGTTCATCGCCCGGGTAAACGAGCGAGTGCGTTCCGGCCCGAACTCTGCGATAGCCACGTCGAGTTCCTCCCGGCCGCGGCGGATAGATTCGTCTACTTCCACTAGCTGTTCATGACCGCGGGTGTTGAGGACATCGGTGGGCAGCCGATCCAAGCTTTGAGTATCGGTAGGGGCGATTGCTTGCGCGTCCTTGGTCATCGTCTTCTTGCGTCGCTTGGAGGCAAGATAAGCGCCGCCGCCCACCGCGGCAATTCCGGCGGCACCAGCCCCCAGCCAGCCCAAAGCTTCACCGCTAGGGGCGTTCGTGCTCGATGAGGCCCCAGAATTAGCGCCCGAGCCAGCAGCAGAGCCGCGACCACCGGCGGCGTCGATCACTGCGGTGGCTGCCCCTGGGAAATCGCGGTCAACGAGTTTGTTGTAGGCGGCTTTAGTAATGCGATCTTGGGAAGACGAGCTGAAGTCAGCCCCGTAGGAAATGCCGTAATCGCTAGTTGCCGGGGAGACACCGAAGACAATGACGTTGCTGCCATTGTTTTTGGCGCGGGCTTGATTCGCCCAGGTAGTGCCGTCCAGTCCAGAAAAGTCTTTGGCAAAAACGACGTAGACTTTGATCTGCTTTTCTTTCTGGAGCTGCTTGATCTTGGCTTCCAGGTCCTGCTTCTGCGCCGGGGTAAGCACACCGGCGTTGTCTGTGACCGTTTGTTGGTACACCGAAGGGGCTTCCGCAACGATGTGGACAGGCGCGGCGTGCGCTATCGGGGCAAGTCCGCCCAGGCCCACAACACACAGTGCACTGACAAAACCCATTGACCTATTCATAACAACCCAGGATAGTGCGTGCCGACGAGGTTTGGGCTCTAAAGTTTGAGGCACAATGAACGGGACATGAAGGGAAAACAGTGACAGCGCAGCCATTTCAGTATCGGGATCGCGACGTGGAGCGTCGTTTTGCGGAGGCCCCGAAGGGGAGCCAGCTTGTCGACGCCGACGAGCACCGCGGTGCTTTCTCGCGCGACCGGGCTCGCGTGTTGCACTCCGCGGCGCTGCGGCGCTTGGCAGATAAGACGCAGGTGGTTGGTCCGCGCGATGGCGATACTCCCCGCACCCGTCTCACTCATTCGCTCGAAGTCGCCCAAATTTCCCGGGGCATTGGCTCCGGACTCGGACTCGACCATGACCTCTGCGAGCTGGCAGCGCTGTCCCACGACATCGGACACCCACCGTATGGGCACAATGGTGAAGTAGCGCTGAACGCCCTGGCCGACAAGTGCGGCGGATTCGAAGGAAACGCCCAGACGTTGCGAATCCTCACTCGCCTTGAGCCGAAAGTTTTGGACGGTGACCGCAGCTTTGGCCTGAATCTCACTCGCGCCGCGTTGGACGCAGCCTGCAAGTACCCGTGGACGCCGGCGGACAATCCCCGGAAATACGGCGCTTACGCCGAGGATGCAGACATTTTGGCATGGTTGCGGGCTGGGCATGAGGATGCTCGACGGCCTATTGAAGCTCAGGTTATGGACTGGTCCGATGACATCGCCTATTCCGTCCACGACGTCGAAGACGGGATTCTCGCCGGCCGCATTTCATTATCGGTGTTGTGGGACCTCGTGGAGTTGGCGGCGCTCGCGGCCAAGGGGGCGCGAGCCTTTGGTGGGGAGCCGGAGGCGCTGGTTGATGCTGCCGATCGGCTTCGCCAGTTGGATATTGTGCGGGTGGCATCCGAATTCGACGGCACGATGCGGTCGTTGGCGGCGCTCAAAGCGATGACGTCTGAGCTGGTTGGGCGTTACGTAGGCGTAACCATTGCCTCCACGCGTGCAGCCAACGAGGTGCTAGGGCGAGAGTTCGGAGACCTAGTAGTACCCGAAGACGCAGTCAACGAAGTCAAGCTGCTCAAAACCATCGCCGTGCTGTACGTCATGGACGATCCGGGACACCTAGTGCGCCAGGACCGCCAGCGGGAACGCATGACCCGGGTGTATGACTACCTCTGGCTCGGCGCGCCGGGCACGCTAGACCCGATGTTCCAATCGTGGTTTAACCAGGCCGCATCCGATGCTGAGCGGCAGCGGGTGATTATCGATCAAATCGCGTCGATGACGGAGTCTCGCCTGGAACGAGTGGCAAAGGCTAGCGTGGAAATCGCTGGTTTCTATGGCTGAGTTTTCAGCCGAACCTTAAGCTGCTGGCACACGTCCGCCAAGATTTGGTAATCCGGGATTTGCAGCCGACAGCCGTGCAGCACGATGGCGTTGATGCGGGCTTCGCGCACATAGTCGGCGAAGCCGTCTAGGTTGGTGGCAGCCGGACGTCCTGGCAGGGCTGCCTGGGTGAATGCCGCGAACACTTCGGGGAGGGTGCGGGCCGGGCGGGCGTCGAGAAGCAAAGTCTTATTCGGCATCAGGGATCTCGCAGAATGTCTCGTAGTGGTCGGAGGTGTAGAACCACGTATCCGGGTTCTTATCGGTGCCACCGCCGGTGACGATGCGCTGTGCGCCCCGGTGCCGCAAACCTGGCGTCTCGACGGTGTATTCGCGGTAGTCATTTTGCGGCAAGGCGCGCTCGAAATTGCCGAAGTGCACGCCATCGTTGTCCGGGTAGGCAAACGGGCCACCCGCTTTGATGTCCTTAATGACATCCCGGGCCTGATCAGGCAGCGTGGCCACTGGACAAGCCTTGAGGCCACTGGAGGTCTTGGTTTCCTGCTTAGGGGAGGATTTTTCCGGTTTCTTTTGTTGGCTAGGCGCCACCGCCGCCGTAGTCTGCTGAGTGTGGTTGCCGGAATAGGAACGATCATCCAGATCCAAACCAAAGAAAGAAGCCACTAGCACCACGGCAAGTCCGCCCAGTCCTGCTAGTGCTTTGTTTTTCGCTGCCATGACACCCATTGTGTCAGACCCCAAGGGGCAGGCCTCGATTTGCATCGCAGGATAAGGTTAAAGGCATGGCAAAAGGCAGGATTCCGGAAAGTGATATTCAAGCGATCCGAGAGCGCACCCCGATTGAAGAAATCGTCGGGGAATACGTGCAATTAAAGCCTGCCGGTGCAGACTCGCTGAAGGGGCTGTCGCCGTTCAAGGACGAAAAGACGCCGTCCTTCCACGTCCGGCCCGGACGCGGGTACTTCCACTGCTTTTCCACCGGAGAAGGTGGCGATGTCTTTTCCTTCCTGATGAAGATGGAGCACATCTCTTTCCCCGAAGCGGTGGAGATCTGTGCAGACAAAATCGGCTACCACATAAACTACGAAGGCGGGGGACCGGGGCGTCGTGAAGAACCAGGGACCCGGCAACGGCTCATCCTGGCCAACCGCCACGCCCATGAGTTCTACCAGCAGCAATTGGAAACCGCTGAAGCTGCGCCTGCCCGGGACTTCCTTACCCAACGCGGATTTTCCGCCGACCACGCACACCAATTTGGTTGCGGCTACGCACCCGCTGGATGGGATACCCTCACCAAACACCTGCTGCGCAAGGGATTTACTTTTGACGAACTAGAGGCAGCAGGCTTGACCAAAATGGGCAAACGCGGCCCCATCGACGCATTCCACCGGCGCCTGCTGTGGCCGATCAAAAACCTCTCTGGCGATGTGATTGGCTTTGGTGCCCGCAAGCTTTTCGACGACGACAAAATGGGCAAGTACATGAACACGCGCGATACCTTGCTCTATAACAAATCCAAGGTCCTTTTCGGATTGGACATGGCCAAGAAAGACATCGCGGCGGGCCATCAAGCGGTCGTGGTGGAAGGCTATACGGATGTCATGGCCATGCACGCTGCTGGTATCACGACCGCCGTCGCGGCGTGTGGCACAGCTTTCGGTGACGAACACCTGCAAATGCTGCGACGCCTCATGCTGGATGACAACTTCTTCCGCGGCGAGCTGATCTACACCTTCGACGGCGATGAAGCCGGCCAAAAGGCCGCCATGCGCGCATTCGAGGGCGACCAGCAGTTCACCGGCCGATCGTTCGTGGCCGTAGCCCCAGAAGGCATGGACCCGTGTGATCTGCGCTTGGCCCGTGGCGATGGCGCTGTGCGTGACCTCGTGGCCCGTCGCGTACCGATGTTCGAGTTCGTCCTTCGAGCACTTATCGCAGAATTTCCACTCGATACAGTGGAAGGGCGCCTCCAGGCGCTGCGCCGGGCGGTGCCCGTTATTGCCGATATTCGCGATGAAACGTTGCGCAATGAGTACTCCCGACAGCTCGCGGGGTGGATCGGCTGGGCCGATCCCGCCGAGGTGTTGGAACAGGTCCGCGCGGAACAGCGCCGCCCGAAGAAAGACAAGTTCAAGCGAGCTTCCCGACGTTCCGAACCTGTGCCAGCCGCATCAGCAGCACCGGCGATCGAGCTGCCAGATCGGAAGAATCCTCGCCTGTGGCCGGAGCGCGAATCGCTCAAATTGGCCCTGCAGTACCCATGGGTTGCGGGCGACTATTTTGATGGACTCGTAGAGGAGTGCTTTACGCACCCCGCCTATCGACGCCTCCGGCTTGCGATCGCCGCAGCCAACGGCACCGTGGGGGCCTGGGACGGCGAGCAATGGAACGTCGCAAAGTGGCTCCCGCTCGTGGCAGACTCCTTGACGGACCTCAGCGAGCGCTCGCTGCTATCCGAGCTTGCGGTAGAGCCAATCAACTGCGCGGAGGAAGACTTGCCCCGTTTTGCGGATTCCGTGCTGTCCAGGCTGCAAGAAATCCGAGTGGGCAACCAAATCGCGCTGCTCAAGGGGCAGCTGCAACGCATGCGCCCCTCCGACGACGAGCATGCGTACCACTCCCTGTTTGCAGATCTGATCGCGTTGGAGCAGGCGCGCCGGGAATTGCTCAATCGGGCGTTGGCCTAGCCCCTAATCGTGATCAGGTTCTAGGACCTGGGAACCGTCGGGACGATGAAGGTTTTTTACTTCCTTCATACGAGGCTCCGGGTCCAATCGGTTGGCAATCGCCTTACGCGTGGCCTTCAGCGCTGCCTGGGAAGCAGGAGAGTTAACTGCGAAGTTGTAGCCCTTTTTGATTTGCTCAAACCGGCGACGGCCAGCTTTGGTTCCAAAAACATAGCCGGCGGCGGCACCTACGACGAACTGAATCATGAGTAAAGACTTATCCTCGCTGTGATCTGTGGGCGGATCTTGCTGACCGCCACTTTACCCAAAACCTCGGCTACCGTATTTCGCATGGATTCGATTGGCATTTTTGGTTCCTTCCTAGGCGGAGTGCTGTCGCTGCTAAGTCCCTGTTCGGCATTACTGCTTCCGGCATTCTTTGCCTACGCATTCCAATCCACCCGACAGCTTTTGCTACGCACCACAGTGTTTTTCCTCGGGCTATCCTCCGTGCTGGTCCCCGTAGGGCTCGGGGTGGGGTGGTTAGGTTCGCTGCTGGCGGTGCACCGCGACACGTTGATTGCCGTCGGCGGCTGGACATTGGTGATCTTCGGCGTCATGACACTCATTGGCGCGGGCTTTCGCATCCCCATCCTGGGCAACCACTCCGCACGGATTCGCGGCGCAGGTTGGGCATCCGTTTTCTTGCTAGGAGCGGTTTACGGATTTGCCGGGTTCTGTGCCGGTCCGTTGCTAGGAGCAGTCTTAACGACGGCCGCTCTCACCGGCTCCACTCTCTACGGCGGTCTCATCATGCTGGCTTACAGCTTCGGGATGTCCTTGCCGCTGTTTCTGCTCGCTTGGGGATGGGATCGCTTTTCCTTGGGAACAGTTTCGTGGCTGCGGGGCCGGGCCACCTCGATTATGGCCGGCCTAATGTTCATCCTGATCGGCTTGCTTTTTATCTTCAGCAACGGCACTTCCGGGCTACCTGCATTGCTGTCGGTGGATCGCCAGCTAGCCGCACAAACCTGGGTGCTCAATGCGATCTCGGGGCGCGAGTTGTTGCTATTGCTGCTCGTATTGCTAGCAGGGCTGGGCGTCTCGCTCTGGGGATTGATTCGTCGCTGGCGCTAGGGATTGGCAGGTTGGCGTGAGGCCGGTGTTGTTGACATTGACTGTGTGGTTTGGTCGGTACAGGCCTGAATTTGACCAAATCACTAAGTTAATTTTGTCGCCACATCTGCAATTGCAATCGCGCCATGATGGTCAACCAAAAAAGTTACCCCTACTTACGGCGCGGTAAGCAGGGGTGTTTGTGGGGCCAGCGGGGCTCGAACCCGCGACCAATGGATTATGAGTCCACGGCTCTAACCGACTGAGCTATAGCCCCCTCGTTGGTGGCCGGAACCACAACGATGAGATTTAGTATAGCTTGCGTGGTTAGGCGTAATAAAACGCCCCCTTGACCAGGCGATTTGATTGATATGGAGGACGGCTATATAGTTATTTCTCGTTGCAAGGCACGGCCTTGAAACTAATCCTCCATAGCTCAGTTGGCAGAGCATTCGACTGTTAATCGAAGGGTCACTGGTTCGAGCCCAGTTGGGGGAGCAAGATTTTACAAAGCCCGTCGGAAACGACGGGCTTTTGCGTTGCGCGAGTTTGGGCGCTGGCTATTTTTGACCCCGAGGGGTTGAATTATAAGCATGGAAGTTGACCCAACTATTTTGGCGATCTATCGATCTCTGGATTTGATTGGTGTGCTGCTCAACGGCGCGATTGGCGGCACGATCGCTCGGCAACGCAGGTTCGATATCGTCGGCTTTTCCATTCTGGCGGTCAGCGCTGCATTGGGTGGCGGTATGATTCGTGACACCTTGCTGCAGCGTGGCACTCCGGCGGCGATCCAGGAACCGATTTATTTGGGGATGGCCATTGTAGGTGGGTTGATCGCTTGGGTGACAAACTTGGACGGTCGCTGGTGGGACCTTTTTAAGGTGCACGGTGACTCGATTGTCCTTGGGGTATGGGCGGTGACGGGCTCAATGAAAGCTATGACGTTGAATGTGCATCCGGTGCCTGCGGTGCTGATGGGGGTGATCACTGCAATTGGTGGTGGCATGGTGCGTGACGTGCTCACCGGCTCGATTCCGGTGGTGTTTGGTGGGAATACTTTGTATGCCGTACCTGCGTTTTTGAGTGCCTGTGTCATGGTGGTGGCGTACTTGGAAGGGCAGGTGGCGTTGGGAATGATCGTGGCTGCGGTGTTGGGGTCGGGGATTGCGATTGCCGCGTATTGGCGTGGCTGGTCGCTTAATAACGATCCACAGTGGGCGCCGGTAAACATGACTACTGCGCAGCTACGACGGGCCTTGCGTCGGGCGGAAAAGCGTGGTGAGGCTGCCGGGAAGGCGCAGGGGTTTGAAGAGGGTTATGAGGAGGGTTTCGGGGAAGGCGTGGAAGCCGCGAAATAGACTATTTGGTCTATTAGATAGATTTTGAACTGTGGGGAATAAGTCTTAGAATTTCGCTGTTGGTTGATGTGTGGCGAAAATTCTATAGACCAATTGGTCTAGATTGGTGATTGGTGATGACCTCATCCTCTGTGGTGGCAAAGCGCGGCGTTAAAGCGTCGAAAAGCAATCGCTTTACAAGCTTCGGCGCTCAAATTATTTATGGCCTCATCGTAGGTCTAGTGTTGGGCCTGCTGGCGCGAAATATGGCGGACGGCAACTGGCTTACCCAGGGGCTTACTCAGGTTGGTTCGGCCTATGTAAGCTTGCTTAAGGTCCTGATCCCGCCGCTGGTGGTGACTGCGGTACTGACTAGTATCGCGAACCTGCGTCAGGTATCTAACGCGGCGAAGCTGGCGTGGCAGACGTTGCTGTGGTTTGGGATCACTGCATTAGCGTCTGTGATTATCGGCATCGTGGTGGGCGTGGTGATGCAGCCGGGTGTGCATACCACCGTTACCGCAGCGGCCGCGAAAGCGCCGTCTAGCACTGGATCGTGGTGGGCGTTCCTGCAGGGGTTGGTGCCTAACAACATCTTGGGGCTGCAGGTGGCAGTCAAGGGGGATCAGGCCGTTACGAGCTTTAGCGTGCTCCAGCTGCTGCTGCTTTCCATCGTTTTTGGCGTGGCTGCTTTGCAGGTGGGCAAGAAGGCCGAGCCAGTGCTGGTTTTGGCCGAAAGCGTGCTGGCTATCGTGCAGAAAGTGCTGTTGTGGATCATTCGCCTGGCTCCGATTGGCACGGCTGCGCTGATCGGCAAGGCTGTTGCGGTGTATGGCTGGAACGCCTTGGGCTCTCTGGGGCAATTCGTGCTGGCAATCTATGTGGGGCTGGCGCTGGTCTTTGCGGTGGTCTACCCAGCGATTCTTAAGCTGCACGGATTGAGTGTGGCACAGTTCTACCGCAAGGTGTGGCCGCTGACGTCGCTGGGTTTTGTCACTCGTTCCTCGATGGGTGTCCTTCCAGTCACCGAGCGGACGACATCCCAGGCCTTGGGTGTGCCTCGGGCGTATGCGGCCTTTGCTGCACCGCTCGGTGCCACCACCAAGATGGACGGTTGCGCCTCCATTTACCCGGCGATTGCCGCGATTTTTGTGTCGGAGTTTTACCAGGTACCACTGCAAATGACCGACTACCTGCTCATCGCGTTCGTCTCCGTCATTGGTTCCGCAGCCACCGCTGGTACCACCGGCGCTACTGTGATGCTGACCCTGACGCTTTCTACCCTAGGGTTGCCGTTGGAAGGCGTGGGCTTGTTGCTGGCCATCGATCCGATCGTGGATATGGGGCGCACCGCCCTGAATGTCACTGGCCAAGCGCTGGTGCCGATGGTCGTGGCCAAGCGAGAAGGCATTCTCGACGAGCACGTCTTTGCAGATGACTCCCGCACGGCCGAAGCGATCGATTCGCCGGAGAATTCCTCCGAAGCTGTTCGGCAAGCAGCACAGGAAGACGAGTTGGCGCAGGCTCGTCGCTAAGTCGGCATTTAGAATTGGGGTATGACCACTTCTGCGCCTTCAATTCTTGCTCGCATCGCCGATTGGCCCGTCGATAATGCTGCCGGTGGCTTGCTCACTTCGACCGGTTCACAAACCTACGGTGATACCCAAAAGGTTTATGAACTGGCCAGTGTGACCAAGCTGTTGGCAGCTTTTGGCTTTCTCGTGGCTATCGAAGAAGGTGTCTTCGAGCTGGATACTCAGGTTGGGCCGCCGGGGGCTACCGTGCGCCACTTGCTTGCACATGCTTCGGGAGTGGGGTTTGCCTCCCCAGAACCGGAACGCCCGGTGGGGGAGCGTCGGCTGTACTCCTCGGCCGGTTTTGACATCCTCGCAGGCGCAGTTGCCCGGGAGGCTGACATGAGCTTTTCCGAGTACTTGGCAGAGGCTGTATTTCAGCCGCTAGGCATGGCGCAGACGGAACTGGCGGGTTCTGCTGGGCATGGAGCGCGCTCAAGTGTTGCGGACCTGTTGGCCTTCACTGGGGAGCTGCTGTCGCCCACGCTTATTGCGCCCGAAACGCTCGAGGAAGCCTGCTCCGTGCAATTTCCTGACCTTGCTGGAATCGTCCCCGGCTATGGTCGCTACAAGCCGTGCCCCTGGGGGCTGGGCTTTGAAATTAAGGGGGAAAAGAATCCCCACTGGACCGGCGAAAGCATGCCTGGTCATGTGGTGGGCCACTTTGGTCAAGCTGGCACCTTCTTGTGGGTTGACCGGCACGCCGGTGTCGGAGCCGTGGTGCTTACGGATCGTGCATTTGGCGAGTGGGCAAAGCCGATTTGGGCGCCCTTTAACCAGCAGCTATGGGAGGCAGCAGCAGCTGATCGCTGACCCTGTCGTGTGTTACTCACCTTCGCGCCGCTCCACGCCCAACTGCTAAACCTCAAGTCGAGCTTCAATAAATGGGGGATTGAAGTGGTGGTTGAGGGTTGCTGCTGTGAACGCAGTTGCGCACAATGGCGGGTGTTGCACACGAGGACGTTGGGGAAGACGATGCTCGTCTTGCAAGTTGGCGGTCGCCGCTTGCCCGCAACGAACGAAGGACACACTACGTGACCACATTTTCACCACAGCGGTCGCACGCGGACGTGCAGACCGCCAGCACCGCCGTGCTCGAAATCGATGGTTTGCCCAGGTCCCTGCGCTTAGCCGTAGAGCAGCTCATGGTTGACTGCATTCGCAGTGAATCCGAGCTTTTCGTGCCAGGTGCTGATCCACTAACGGCGAATTGGTGCACCCGGTGGAGCCGGAGCGCGACTAATCCGCGGACTATTGCCTGCCGACAGGTGCTCACGGGGACCACTGCCGAACTCGAGCTTTTCGACGACACCCTGGCCGCATTCGCTAGGGCCAAAGGATTTGCCGCCGAGGTGCGGATCGTCGATTAGCGATTGAGTTTTGCGTCGAGGAAATCTACCGCGTCGCCCACCGTGTGGAACTTAGCGACATCTTCGTCTTCGATGCGGACACCGAACGTGTCTTCAGCGCGCACAGCGATTTCTACGAGGGACAACGAATCGATGGCTAGCTCATCGTTGATGCGGGATTCCCGGCGAATCTCTTCCGGGTTGAATCCGGTGCACTTGACGATGAGGTCAGTGAGGGTGGTAAAAATGCTCCGTTCGTCATGTCCGGATTCACTCATGATCTGTTGATCTCCTTTAAACGATTGAAGCTAGTACCGTTGTCTTTTCAACATTACTCGTTCGTTAGCTAAGCTTCACTCATTGCCCGAGTGACACACATTCCGAAAGCGCAGCCCCGAAACACAATGGATTTCACTAAGCTGTTTAATCGATTTACTAGGCCCAGTTTCCCGCCCTCCAAGCAGGTGCCTGGCCTGGGTAATCTCTGCGTGCAAAGCACAGTACCGGGGGACGCGACGCCAATTGCCACCTATGTTTCAGAAAATTCTGGTGCTACCGCAACGGTGGTGTTCATTCACGGTTTTACGCTTGCCGCGGATTCATACTTCCAGCAGGTGCAGTACCTGAGGTCAGAATTCCCGCAGGTCCGCTGCCTGTTATTGGATCTGCGTGGTCATGGTGCGACTGGTGAGTCCGATCCAGATTCCTGCACCGTCGACGGCGCTGCGGACGATGTGGTTACCGCAATCCGAGCCCACGCACCCGATGGGCCGATCTTTTTGGTCGGGCATTCGCTGGGCGGCTTAGTGGCGTTGAGTCTGATTCGGCGTGCTGATGAGGCCCTCTACCGGCGGATTAGTGGCCTTATTTTGATCGCGACCTCGATTGAGTCCCTAACCACCCAAGGTCTGCCGCAAGTCTTAGCATCCCCGCTGGCAGACCGCGCTTATTATGTGCTGGAATCGTCTCCGGAAAAGGTGTCCAAATTCCGCAATGACATGGCGGATTTGCTAGCCCCAGCCCTGGCCGCCACCGTGTTTAAACGCCATGCCACGCCATATGACTTGGTGAAATTCCATGCGGACATGATTCAGAAAACCCCGCTATCTACCTTTGCGGGATACTTTGATGATCTGCAGCATCATGAGGAAACCGCGTGCGCCCCACGACTACAGGGCATGCCAGGGTTTGTCATCGTGGGGGAAGATGACCATGTCACCCCGCTGTCCCAGTCCAACCACATCATTGATCGCTGGCCAGACGCCACCTTGGTCAAAACCAAGGGAGTGGGGCACATGATCATTCTGGAGGCGCCTGAGTTGGTCAATCAAGCGCTTGCGGAGTTACTCAATCAAACTCCACTCAATTCGGATTAGCGACTAGCTTTTACCGTTAACGCGAAACGCACCCGGCCCGGTTGCCTACCTTGTCGGTAAGTAACCGGGCCGGGTGCTGTGGTCTAGCAGGTGTTTAGACGGAAGTTGGGTCCGTCAGGTTGTACTTCGTTGCTGCTGCATCGGCAACAGACATCTCGATCTTGCCTTCGCGTGCCAAGCCCATGAGGACTGCCACAACTACAGACTCGGCGTCGATGTTGAAGAAGCGGCGTGCGGCGGCACGGGTGTCGGAGAAACCGAAGCCGTCGGCACCGAGCACCGAGTAGTCGCCTGGAACCCACTTGCGGATCTGCTCTGGGACCGCGGTAGCGAAGTCGGACACTGCCACGAATGGGCCAGATACACCAGATAGCTGCTTGGTGACGAACGCATCTTCCACTTCAGCTGCTGGGTGGCGTAGCTGCTCCAGATCGCGAGCAGCGCCCTCGCGAGCCAGCTCGTTCCAGGAGGTCACGGAGAAGATGTTGGCCTTAACACCGTAATCCTCACGGAGCATCTCAGCCGCGCGCAGGGCCTGGGACATGCCGATGCCGGAGGCGAGGATGTTGGCCTCGTGGCCGGTTCCCTCGCCAGCAGCATACTGGTAGATGCCCTTGTGCAGGCCTTCAATGTCCAAGTTCTCTGGCTCTGCCGGCTGGGACACAGGCTCGTTGTAGATGGTGAGGTAGTAAATAACATCCTCGCCACGGCCTGGTCCGTACATGCGGTCGATGCCCTCGTGGATGAGGTGCGCGACTTCGTAGGCAAATGCTGGGTCGTAGGTGACCACAGCTGGGTTCGTAGCAGACAGGATAGGGGAGTGGCCGTCCATGTGCTGCAGGCCCTCACCGGTCAGGGTGGTGCGGCCTGCGGTGGCGCCGAGCAGGAAGCCACGTGCCATTTGGTCGCCGGCAGCCCATGCGGAGTCGCCGGTGCGCTGGAAGCCGAACATCGAGTAGAAGATGTACAGCGGGATCATGGCCTCGCCGTGGGTGGCGTAAGACGTACCTGCTGCGATGAAGGATGCCATCGAGCCAGCCTCGTTGATGCCTTCGTGCAGGATGTGGCCGTCTATTGCTTCGCGGTAGGACAGCATCAGGTCATGGTCAACTGGGGTGTAACGCTGACCGTGCGGGTTGTAGATCTTCAGCGTTGGGAACCAGGAGTCCATGCCGAAGGTACGTGCTTCATCCGGGATGATTGGGACCAGGCGCTTGGCCAGGTCCTTGTCCCGCATGAGTTCCTTGAAGGTACGGACGACAGCCATGGTGGTAGCTACCTGCTGCTTGCCCGAGCCCTTGCGCAGCGACTTGAGTTCGTCGATGGCTGGGACCTGAATTGGTTCGTACTTAGCTCGGCGCTCTGGCAGGTAACCGCCGAGTTCTTTACGACGCTCGAGCATGTACTGGATTTCCGGAGCGTCGGCACCTGGGTGGTAGTACGGCGGAAGGTATGGGTCCTTCTCCAGCTCAGCATCGGAGATTGGGATCTCCTGCTTGTCGCGGAACGCCTTCAGGTCATCCAGGGTCAGCTTCTTCATCTGGTGGGTCGCATTGCGGCCCTCGAAGTTGTGGCCCAGGCCGTAGCCCTTAATGGTGTGCGCGAGGATCACGGTTGGGCGATCCTTGGTTTCCATAGCGCGCTTGTAGGCGGCGTAGATCTTGCGGTAGTCATGGCCGCCGCGGCGGAGGTTCCAGATTTCGTCGTCGGTCATGTCTTCGACGAGCTTGGCGGTGCGTGGATCGCGGCCGAAGAAGTGCTCACGGACGTATGCGCCGTCGTTGGCCTTGAACGTCTGGAAGTCACCGTCTGGGGTGTTGTTGATCAGTTCGACGAGAGCGCCTTCTTGATCCTTGGCAAACAGTTCGTCCCATTCCCGGCCCCAGCAGACCTTAATGACGGACCAGCCGGCACCGCGGAAGAAGGATTCGAGTTCCTGGATGATCTGAGTGTTACCACGGACTGGGCCGTCGAGACGCTGCAGGTTGCAGTTGATCACGAAGGTCAGGTTGTCCAGGTTGTTCAGAGCCGCCATTTGCAGCAAGCCGCGAGACTCTGGCTCGTCCATTTCGCCGTCACCCAGGAAGGACCACACGTGCTGCTGGGAGGTGTCCTTGATGCCACGGTTGTGCAGGTAGCGGTTGAAACGCGCCTGGTAGATGGCATCCATTGGGCCAAGGCCCATGGATACGGTTGGGAACTCCCAGAAGTCGCTCATACCCTTTGGGTGTGGATAGGACGGGATGCCGCCCTGTGGGCGAGAAACTTCCTGGCGGAAGCCGTCGAGCTGGTCTTCGGTCAGGCGGCCTTCGAGGAAAGCGCGGGCGTACATGCCTGGGGAAGCGTGACCCTGGAAGAAGATCTGGTCGCCGCCGCCCGGGTGGTCCTTGCCGCGCCAGAAGTGGTTGAAGCCAACTTCGTACAGCGGGGCAGCGCCTGCGTAGGTGGAGATGTGGCCACCGACGCCGATGCCCGGACGCTGTGCGCGGTGCACCATGATGGCGGCGTTCCAGCGCATCCAGCGGCGGTAACGCTTTTCGACGGCTTCATCGCCTGGGAAATCAGGCTCCTGGCTCGTTGGAATCGTGTTGACGTAGTCAGTCGACGTCATTGGAGGCAGAGGCACGCGACGTGCCGATGCGCGCTCAAGCAGGCGCAGCATCAGGTAGCGGGCACGCTCTGGGCTGGACTCTGCGAGAAGTCCGTCCAGGGACTGCATCCATTCGCTGGTCTCTTCTGGATCGGAGTCGTTCAGGTAGGAAGCGACACCGTCACGGATAAGCGCGAAGTTCGAAGCGTCCTCAGGCGCGCCGCCGAGCTTTTCGTCAGCCATTTATTCTCCTTGTTTGGGTTGTTGAGCCGCATGCTGAGCTGTCGCCCGCATTTCGGGCAGGCAGAAAGCACGCATATATGTACCAGAATACGGGCAAAACCTAAGGGTGGTTGTCACAGTTTGCAAAGTCACGATTGGGAATTGAAAACTTTGCAAAATTTGCAAACCATTTTCCCTGCTCGTTGCGTGTTAACAGCGTGCGAAGAAGTGAAATACTGCAAAAAAATTTATTGCCGTGGTGAAAAATACTTCATGGCTGGTGTCTATGTTCGCGCCACAAAATTCACTAGAATCCGCAATGTTCGGTGCAATGACCTAAGAACTGGTATTTTGAGCACCAACAACATCTCAAGGCCCCTTCCAGCACAGGCGGGGTTGAAAATTAAGGAGGAATCACACAGTGGTCGACACTGCGGGTGCAGCAACTTCGAGCGCCCAGGACTACGCGCGCCTGCTCGGGATCGAGCCTGATCACATCGTTCAGGAAGTGGGTTGGGACGAAGACTGTGACAGCGCGATTAGCGAGTCCGTGGAAGACGTGATCGGTGAAGCCCTTCTGGATGAAGACACCGACGAAATCTGCGATGTCGTACTGCTGTGGTGGCGTGAAGAGGACGGCGACTTGGTTGACGGCCTCGTTGATTCCATCCGTCCGCTAGCAGACAATGGGCGCATTTGGCTGCTCACTCCAGGTGCTGGCAAGCCAGGACACATTGTTGCGGGTGAAATCGCAGAGTCCGCAAAGTTGGCCGGCTTGGTGCAAACCAAAGCCACCCGAGTTGGAGCATGGCAGGGGTCTTGCCTCGTGCAATCCGGCGCTAAAAAGTAGTTGTGACCTGCCGGTTTTGTACCGGTAGGCAAGCGTGATATTGTTTTTCGAGTGCTTGAGGAAACAAATCCTCGCAGCGCATGCGCCTTTAGCTCAGCTGGAAGAGCAGCTGGTTTACACCCAGCAGGTCGGCGGTTCGAGCCCGTCAGGGCGCACAGTGTGAAAGAGTGGCTTTTGAGAAAATCAGAAGCCACTCTTTTTGTATCTTTTGAGGATGACAGTGTTTCCAGCCAAGTCTGCCGCCATTGCCACCGCGCTGTTAGCGGACCGGATGCTAGGCGATCCGCAGCGACATCACCCAGTGGCCTATTTCGGTTCCTACGCCACTGTTCTCGAACGCGCTCTTTATGCAGATAGCAAGGTGGCAGGGCTTGCCTACGTTGCGACGACTACGCTTCCGGTGATCGTCGCAACGCATGCGCTGCACCGACGGGCCCCCTTTGTGACGACCACGGTCACACTGTGGGCAGCGCTTGGTGGGCGAACGTTGGAACGCACCGGCGCGGCCTTAGCCCGGGAACTAGCGGCCGACAACGAAGAAGCGGCCCGTGCCTGGATTCCCTGGTTGTGCTCTCGGGATCCCGGGGCCCTAGATGCTACGGCGATGGCCCGGGCTGGGGTCGAATCGGTGGCAGAAAACACCTCTGACGCAGCAATTGCGCCGATTTTTTGGGCTGCGGTAGGCGGAGCGCCAGCGGTCGCGTTGCATCGCTGTATCAACACCCTCGATGCGATGGTGGGGTACCGCACTGTGCGTTATGCCAAATTCGGGTGGGCGGCGGCACGGCTTGACGATGCGCTGGCATATCTACCGGCGCGTCTTACTGCCGCTATTCACGTGGCTTTGGCCGCCACGCCGATCACGGCTGGTTCGGCTCGGGAATCATGGCGTGCCTGGCGATACGATGCGGCGCAACATCCTAGCCCGAACGCTGGCCCGGTGGAAGCCACCGCAGCGGGTGCGCTGGGGGTACAGCTTGGCGGGGCCACTGCTTATCGGCATGGTGTGGAACAGCGACCTGTGTTGGGGCGTGGCCGGGCGCCCAGTGTTTCGTCGTTGCGCGCAGCGGTGCGGCTGTGTGCCGGCACCCAGCTTGTGGCGGCCGGCCTTGCGATTGTGCTGCTGCGACGCTAGAAGCGTTCTTCCTCGTGCCGTGCCCAGCGGGCGCGGTCGGTAGCTTTGTCGCCGTAGCGCGAGCGAACCCGGGCTGAGGCAGACACTTCCGGGGCCTGCTGTTCCGGCTGCGGTGCGTTTGCCGCCTCAAGCTCAGCGACTTCAGCTGCTTCTCGACGCCGCTCGCGCAATTCCGCCCACACAAAATAACCCAAACCAACAGGTGCCATGATCCCGAACGCAATCCACTGGATTCCATAGGATAGGTGCGGTCCCGCGTCCAGCTTGGGCAGGGGAAACGGGGTGAGAACGCCAGGCTGGTCGGCTGCCAGCTGCAAAATGTCCGGGGCTAACTCGGTGCCGGTGGCTTGGGAAATCTCTGCAGTATTGATTCCGTGGACTTGCAGCCTGCCTTGGTCGTGAATCGGGCCGTTGGTCGGTTTCGGCTCGCTGGGGCGGGCATAGGCCACAATGGTTACTTCATCAGTTGGTGCTGGGGTGAAGCTGGAGGGTATTTTTCCGTCGTCTGGGCGCTGCCACCCGCGGTTCACTAGCACCGTTGGTCCGTTAGTGATCTGGAAGGGGGTCAGTGCGTGATACGCCGGGCCTGCTTCGACTGGCCGAACACGCAGCACTGCCTCTTTGTCAGAAAGAAAGTGTCCGGTAACGGACACTCGCTGGTATTCGTGATCCTTAGGTAGCGTTCCGTCGGCGTGGAAAACCTCGGAATAGGGACGAGGATCCGATTTGAACGATTCTTCAATGAGGTGGTTGCGTTCCGTGAGGGCGGTGTTTTTGTGCAGCTGCCACGGTGCTAGCACGGTAAACGCAAAATAAGTGAATCCGAGGATAAGCAAAACTGTGGCAATCCAGCCTGGTTTGAGAAAGGCCTTGAATAGATTTGGCTTTGCTTGCGGATGCGACGTTGGGCTCACAATCTAGAGAGCTTAGTCCTCTGTGCTTTCGTGGCCCAACCACCCACCGGGTTCCCCGGAATCCGAATTAGCGTGAGGAGGTAGTGGCAAGCGTTGCCTTCACCCAGGACAGCATGCCGGGTACTGCAGCTTCGATCTGCTGGCGAACCTCGGTGAAATCCCCGGCATCCCCGTAGTAGGGGTCAGCTAAGTCTTGCTCAGCGGCGGATACCTGTGGATCAAAGGAGCGCAGCAGCCGAATGCGCTCGGCTGGGATGCCGCGGGCCGTGAGTTCCCGGACGTGACCTGCATCGGCAGCCACGAAGAGGTTGGCGGAACGGTGGTTATCGCCTAACTGCGCAGCTCGGTGCATGGATCCATCCAGCCCTGCGTTGCGTAGTTCTGCTACCGCGCGACGGTCTGCGCCTTCGCCGATATGCCAGCCGCCGATGCCACAGGAACGAACACGGACGAAGCGGGTGAGGCCTGCTTGTTCTACGGCGTCGCGGAAGATCACTTCGGCCATGGGCGATCGGCAGATGTTTCCGGTGCAGACGAAAACGACGTAGAGGGTCTCGGTGCGTTCGGTTTCGAAATCGCTAGCGCCCATGTGGGAGGTGGGACGACCATTCATTGACAATGTTCTCCAACTCGGTTGCGTCGTGTGCTCGGAAGCGAGCGAGGTTGCGTTCTTCTTCGGTTCCGTAGCCCCAGTCAACAAGCACTGTATCGATCCCGAATTGGCTTGCACCTTCGACATCGTGAACTCGGTCACCGATCATGAGGATACTGTCTGTGTGCTCCTCAAGCTGCATCGAGGTGAGAACGTGCTGGATGACAGCAGCTTTGGAACGCCGGGTGCCATCTTCCTCTGCTGCGCCAATGAAGTCAAAAAACTCAAGGTAGCCGTGCTGGGTGAGCGCCTGGCGGGCGAACTGCTCGCCCTTTGAGGTCGCTGTGCAAAGCTGGAAACCACGTTCCTTACATGCCGCAAGGAACTGGTGCATCCCTGGATACGGTGAGCTCATGGCGTACCCGAGGGCACCGTAGTGCTTAAGGTATCGGCGCAGTCCGTCGAGGGCTTGGGCATCGCTCATACCCAGCGCTCGCATGGATTCCTCCATAGGAGGTCCAGGAATCTTGGCAATGACATCTTCTGGCGGGGTGGGCCATTCGAGTTCAGACAGTGCGTGGAGAAAGGACGCGCGGATGCCCGGGAATGAGTCAATGAGGGTACCGTCAACATCTACAAAGAGGGTATGCACGCTTTCCAGTCTGTCAGACAATAGAGTTAAACGAGTGAGTGACTTCGACCCCTTGCGATTCCACGGTGACATCGACGCCGCCCAGGCCCGCGTCGACTTCGCAGTTAATGTGCGCGGACACAAGCCACCAGACTGGGTGCAGCGCCTGCTTATCGACGCCCTGCCCGACCTCGCCACGTACCCAAGCATTGCGGACGAAACGGCTGCCCGCGCAGCGATCGCGAAGTTGCACGGCGTAGCGGCTGACTCGGTCCTGCTCCTCAATGGCGCCGCAGAAGGATTCACACTGCTACCTCGGCTTAATCCACAACTTGTCGCGGTCATCCATCCAGGGTTCACCGAAGCGAACGTGGCCTTTGCGGAGGCGCACATCCCGGTGCACAACGTCATTCTCCCTCCACCATTTGAACTAGCTGGTTGTGAAGACCTGGGGAATGCAGACATGGTGGTGGTGGGCAACCCGACCAATCCAACGGGAGTGCTGCACGCACGAGAGGATTTGCTTGAGCTGGGACGCGGTCGCCTGCTGGTGGTGGACGAAGCCTTCCTTGATGTGTCTGGGGAGGAGGAGTCGCTGGCCACGCGCGCAGCAAAACGAACGGACCTCATGGTGCTGCGCAGTTTTACCAAGAGCTGGGCGCTGGCCGGATTGCGCTGTGGGTATGCGATTGCACACCCGAGCGTGATTCAGCAATTGGTTCGCGGGCGTCAGCGCTGGCCGCTAGGGACGCTACAGCTGCGGGCGCTGGCCGCACTTGCGGAAAACCAGGAGCGCGAAGCGGAAACTCTTAAAGGTGTGATCGCCGCCGAGCGCATTGCCATGACTGAGGCTCTGGGGCGCGCCGGCTTTGAAATTGCGGCGGCTACTCAGGCACCGTTTGTTCTGGTCCGTCCACCGGGAACTGACCCGGAAGCCACGCGGTTGCGCCTCCTAGAAGCCGGGATTGCGGTGCGCCGGTGCGATACTTTTCCGGGGCTAGACTCGAGTTATTGGCGTTTGGCTGTGCGCCCTGCTGATCAAGTTGTGCAACTACTAGGGGAGTTGAAGAAATGACCACAGTAGCCGATATTCGAGGCTGCATGGAACGGGCCTATCCACCTCACTTGGCTGAACCGTGGGACAAAGTGGGTTTGATCTGCGGTGACCCGAGTGACGAGGTGAGCAAGGTTGTCTTCGCGCTAGATTGCACTCAGGAAGTGGCGCAGCGCGCAGTGGACCTGGGTGCCCAGATGCTTATTGTGCACCATCCGTTGTTGCTTCGCGGGGTCACTTCCGTTGCTGCTGACACTCCTAAAGGCAAGGTCATCCACACGTTGCTTCGCGGGGGAGTAGCCCTGTTTGCGGCGCATACCAATGCGGACTCGGCACGGCCTGGTGTCAACGATAAGCTCGCGGAGTTGGTGGGTATTACCGCAGGTCGCCCGATTGTGCCCAAGCCCATCGAGGGGCGAGACAAGTGGGGAGTCATGGTCCCGCACAGCCATGTGGATGCGGTGAAGTCTGCGGTGTTTGCTGCTGGCGCCGGGGCAATCGGCGACTATGAACATTGCGCATTCCAGTGGGAAGGCCAAGGGCAATTCCGCGCCCTTGCTGGCGCGAATCCTACGTTGGGTCAGGTTGGGCAGCTGCACCACGAACCTGAGTGTCGAGTAGAATTTGTGGCCGCCGCGCGGCGTCGACAAGCTATCGCGGAAGCGCTGGTAGCTGCACATCCTTACGAGGAACCGGCCTTTGACGTGGTGGCGATGGACCTCCCGCAGGATCTAGAAACCGCAACTGGTCTGGGCCGCATTGGGACGCTTCCCGAACCGATGACGTTCGCCGCGTTCACCCAACAGGTGGCTAATGCACTGCCTGCTACCGAATGGGGCGTGCGCGCAGCAGGGGACCCACAACGCTTGGTTTACACAGTTGCGGTGTCCTCCGGATCTGGAGACAGCTTCCTAGAGACAGTCTCCCGGTTGGACGTCGATGTCTATGTGACATCTGACCTGCGCCACCACCCGGTGGATGAGCACCTGCGAGCAGGTGGCCCGGCGATCATCGACACGGCGCACTGGGCCAGCGAGTTCCCGTGGTGCGCCCAGGCCGCTGACATCGTGGCTCGCGAGTGTGCCGTAACTTGTGAAGTAATCGATATCCGAACTGATCCGTGGACTGTGTCCGCGCACCCGCAGAAGTAGACCCGCGAAGGACCACCATGAAAATCTCTACTCACGACCAAAAGATCTTGCTCGCCCTCGCTAACCTCGAGCGCACCATTGATGCTGGTTTGCACAAGCAGCTCCCCGAAAATCAAGAGGTGACCAAGCTTATCGACGCGCGCGATGCCAAGCGGTCAATCGCCGCCTCAGCGCGCCTCAACGTCGCCGATATTGAGATGGAAATTCGACGCATTGGCGATGACATGGCGAAGCTGAAACGCCGCATGGATGCTGATACCGCAGGACTCGGTGCAGCAACCGACGTGGAACAACGCCGGGATTTGCAGCATGACCTGGCAACTACCCAACGCCGCTATTCCGACCTGCAACAGGAGCTTAAGGAGGCCCACGATGAGGTGCATGCGCTGCGCATGAACGTCGATAGGCACGGCGCAGAGCTCGACGAAATCGAACGCAAACTGGCAGCGGCCGAACGCGCCGCGCAATCCGCGCAGGATGCCGACGATGCAATCGATCGCGCCGGGCAAGCAGCAGGTCTGCGAGAACAGCTCAACGTAGAAATCCTTTCGCTCTACGATGAACAACGATCAATCTTCGGCGTAGGCGCAGCTGAATTCACCGGTCGCACCTGTGGTGGCTGCCATATCGTGTTGCCACCAGCGGCACTATCAGAAATTCGCGCGACCCCTGCAGACGAGATGCCACGCTGCCCAGACTGCGGCACGTACCTGGTGCGCCGATGAAGCTCGTTATCTACGCAGACGGCGGATCCCGTGGTAATCCGGGAGTCGCAGGCTCCGGCACCGTGGTCTACGATGCCCAGCGGCGCGTCCTAAAGGAAATCGCCTACGTGGTGGGCAAAGCTACCAACAATGTCGCTGAATACCGCGGGTTGGTGGAGGGCCTGAAGGCGGCTCAGGAGCTGGGCGCCACCGAGGTGGAGGTTTTTATGGACTCCAAACTCGTCGTGGAGCAGATGTCTGGCCGTTGGAAAATTAAGCACCCCGACATGAAGGTACTCGCCCTGGAAGCACAGCAACGTGCCCGGGAGCTGGAGAAGGTGTCCTATACCTGGGTGCCGCGGGAAAAGAACAAAGCTGCAGACGCGCTGTCCAACGTGGCGATGGACGCCTGCGCTGACGGACATCCCGTGGGGCCGGTGGCCACGGAACCCGCTTCGCCACAGGAAGTGACCGATGTTGACAAGCCGGCACAAGCGGGGGCAAATAAGTCCTCCTGGCACGGGGCTACCGTGAAGCCCACGCGGTTTATCTTGCTGAGGCACGGCGAAACCGCCATGAGCGTGGCCAAGCAGTATTCGGGCCTGTCAGACCCCGAGCTCACCGATAACGGCCAGGCGCAGGCGGCCGCTGCGGCGACGCGGCTCGCGCAATACGGGGCAATTGATGTGATCCTGGCATCCCCGTTGCAGCGCGCGCAACAGACCGCGAAAGCGGTAGCTGATCGCCTCGGGCTCGAGGTGGAGACCGTGGATACGTTGCGTGAGTTGGATTTTG
This sequence comes from Staphylococcus chromogenes, assembly GCA_032468405.1. Lineage (GTDB taxonomy): Bacteria > Actinomycetota > Actinomycetes > Mycobacteriales > Mycobacteriaceae > Corynebacterium. The sequence continues at coordinate 47,730 of JAUDUO010000005.1, read as the reverse complement.
GGCGCTGGGAAGGAAAAACTTTTGCCGAGGTGCAAGAGGAAGACGCCGAAGTGCACCGGGACTGGTTGGCAGACACCAAAGTGGAAGCACCTGGGGGAGAATCAGTACAGCAAGTTGCTCGCCGGGTGAAAAAGTTTGTCGATGACACCTGCTCGCGCTACGAAGGCAAAAATGTGTTGGTGGTCAGTCATGTCACGCCGATCAAGTGCGTGCTTAAACAGGCACTTGGGGCGTCACCGAGCGTGGTGCATCGCATCCATCTGAACCTGGCTTCGGTGTCCATCGTGGAGTTTTATGCAGACGGTCCGACGTTGGTCCGGCTCATGAATGACACTGCTCATCTGTGATTTTGACAATGAGTGTGGTTTGGTTGGGGCTCCGTCAACTTTATTGACTTGTGGAACCATCTTCAATTCTGCTGGTACACTCTTGCACATGATCGTCAATTGATGTCATCGCCTGCCCGCCCACAGGCCAGTGGCGGGCAGGCACAAGCAGAAAGGAACCCACACATGATTCGTCGTTTCGCTGTAGCAGCTACCCTTGCAGCCCTCACGATTGGTGGCGGGGCAGGCGTTGGCAACGCTGCCACGCTCTCCTCGCAGTCCTCCTCCGAAGCTGCTACCGGCATCATCGCCAGCCTGCAGGGAATTCTCGGCATGGACCGCCCAGACATGAATTCCTCTGAGGACGCGCGCCCAGCCATCCTGCCAACCGGTGAGAATGCTGTAAAGCGTGTTTTGGCCCTGGAAGAGCAGAAGGCTGGCCACAAGCTCATGAATATCAACTTTAAAGACGCTACTCACGCGCATATCACTTTCGCACCTGAGTACGACCTGGAAAAGGACAATGAGGCGTTAGAAAACGTGGTTAAGGCGTTGGAAGCAAACGGCTACTCCGTTACCGCAAGTCGTTAACCCGACAGGGATCCGAACGTCATGTTCGGTGGTCGAATACCCTTTCAGGGTAGCGGTTTAGGGGCCGGGTGTGCGTTGCGCATCCGGCCCCATTTTTATGGAATGCCGCCGTTCGAGCAAAGGAGCGTTCGAACCCTCGTTGCAGCCAAAGCGAAAAAGCTAATCCCAGAACATATCGACGAGCCGCTGGTATTTCCGCCGCTCCTCCAGAGCGAAGTCCATGTCTACTTCGATAAATGTGGTGCGAGTGCCTGCACTCGCCCGAGCAACCAAGTCAAGATCCACACTGATCAGCGTGGCCACCATCGCGTATCCGCCACCGGAGACTGCGTCTCGGTGCAAAATGATCGGTTGGGTGCCACCTGGAATTTGGATCGAGCCCACGGCGTATCCGGCGTCGACAATGTTCGATGGATCCGAACCAGCACCAAACTTCGGTGTGCGCGGCGCCCACTCAATGCCAGGACCTTCGTACCTTAACCCCATGCGATCCGCAGTAGGGGTCAACTCCCATTCAGTTTCCAACAATCTCCGGCGCCCTTCCTCTGTCATGTAATGGTCATAGAGCCCCAAGAGGACGCGTACCTGTTGTTCTTTGCTGAACGTAGGCCGCAGGTTCTCCGCGAGATAAAGCAGCTTAGGCAGGGGCCGAGACTCCGTCCCTGAGCAAAGTTCGTCGCCAGATTCCAGTTTTCGGCCCTGGTAGCCACCGATTCCGCCGAGCAGATACGTCGACCGGCTACCGAGTACTTTAGGTACGTCAAAACCGCCGCGTACGGCCACATAGAATCGGATGCCCTCTTTGAGATCGCCGAATGACAACTCATCGTCGGGGCGGAGATGGATCCTAGTCCAGGTGGAAAACTTGGTTCCGTTGACCAATACTTCCACGGGTGCTCCGGTCACCGCGATTTCGGCATAATCGCTAAACTGCAGCGTCGGGCCGGTGTAGGTGCATTCCAGCACGGCATCTTCTGCGGAGTTTCCGACAAGAGCGTTTGCGATATCGGCCGAAAAGCGATCCGCCGCCCCGCTTTGCGGAATGCCAAGGTGGTAGTAGCCAGGGCGGCCACGATCCTGAACGGTGGTAGAAAGTCCTGGATCCTTAACCAAAATTTTCATCGAGTGCCTCCAAGAGCTTCTGGTTGTGGGCGTCGGGGTTCGCCAGTGCTTCTTCGATATCGAATTCCACGTCAGCGATCTTGTAGCGGAACGTGTTATCGGCAATGCGCTGCTGAATATCTTGGTATTCGGCTTCCTCGATGGGGCGGAACTTCACGATGTCTCCCGGCCGAAACAGAATGAGGAAGTCCTGAAAATCTGGCAGCGTTTGGCTCGGATCATAAATCGGGGCTGCGGCGACACCGAACATTTGGTAACCGCCTGCCCCGCGAACGGAATAAATGCAGGCAAAGCAACCGCCATGTCCCACGGTCAATTTCGGAGTATCGGTGCGCGGACTGAGGTACTTGGGCACTTCGAGTTGGCGTTCGCGCTCAACGAGCTGGAACATGAATGGCAATCCCGCAACAAAACCGACCATGGACACCAACCATGGCGAGGAATGGTGAGTCTCAATGAAAGCCGCTTTGTCAGCGAGGCCGTTGATTTTCGCGGCGTAGTCCAAATCGGACCCGCTTGGCTCCTGATGGTAGCCCTCCCGGAATTTTGCTTCCACCTCGGAAGTGAAAGGATCGTCATACCAAACGGGAATCTCAATGATCCGCGTCTTGATCGTCTTTTCCACCTCACTGGCCAAGGAAGATTCGATGTCACGCAGGATGTCTACTACCTTGAACGGATGCACAACCAGCGGGTCAATGCGCACCAGCAGGGACGCGTTCGCGGGGCAAATATCGACGATCCCGTCTACCCGACGATCATGTAATTCTCGGGCGAAAGACGTGACTTTGAAGTTCGCCCTGAGGCTCATTTCGTCATGAACTTCGACAAAAATGAATTCGTCGCCACCGAAAGTGATGCGGGCTTCTTCTTCGTGGTTATGGGATTCCGGTCCTTCGGGACGGTTGATAGTCATTAGCTGGTCCCTCCTAGCGGTGTCACGGCGTGGTCGCCTAAAACCTCGGCGCAGGCCTGGGCTATCTGGACAGACTGTGGGCCGTCGGAATGCACGCACACTGAATCGAAGCGCACTGGCAGCTGCTTACCATTGATCGATTCCACGTGCTGCTGCTCGAGTGCTTGCTTCAGTCGTGCAGCAACTTGTTCTGGGGCGGGCTGCTGCGGTGTGCGTTGGATGATTAGTTGGCCTTCGTCGTTGTAGTCCAGGTCGACGTAGAGCTCGCCAATAAATTCCACCCCCGTTTCCGCGCAGACCCGTTCGTGTTCGGTGCCGTACATCCCCATAAACGGCAGGTTGAACCGCTGGCATACCTCGGCGGCGGCGTACATGAGGTCCTTGTCTCCGGCGAGCATTCCGTAGAGCGCACCATGCGGTTTTATATGGTGGAGCTCGTCACCTTTGAACTGCACGAATGCACGCAGGGCGCCGACTTGATAGAGGAGAAGGTCACGTACTTCTTCTCGATTCAGCTGCATTTTTCGACGGCCAAATCCTGCTAGGTCCGGCAATCCCGGGTGGGCGCCGATCTTTACTCCGTTCTTTATTGCAATGGAGACAGTCTGGCGCATGACCGAGGGGTCTCCGGCGTGGAAGCCGCAAGCGACGTTTGCGAGGTCGATGAGTTCAGTGAGCTTTTCATCGTTGCCAAAGCTATGCAATCCAAGGCCTTCGCCGAGATCTGCGTTGAGAGTGACCGGGGCAGTTTTATTCATTACCATTCTCCTCACCCTTGAAAATCGTTCGCGTTAAGTGTGAAATGTCTATGTTTTGCACCATGCTTACATCTTCATGTGACCTAAGACATATCCATTTTGGCGAATCTTCAAACCTGTTTTAGACCAATTGGGTAGAAAAGTTTTACAGAAATGTTCTTTCAATAATGTTTACACTGATTATCTGCATACATATGGCTCTGGTAGTAGGGTGGCACTGTTTCGTTGTACTAATTGTTAGTTGCACAGAAGCAAGAAGGAGACGGATATGTCTGAAACAGTTGCTGGAATCGTTGCGAAAGAAAAGGGTGCGCCCGTCGAGCGAGTGGGCATTGTTATTCCAGACCCAGGAGCTCACGATGTTGTTGTGAAAATTCAGGCCTGCGGTGTATGTCATACTGATCTGGCATACCGAGAGGGGGACATTGAAGATGCGTTTCCGTTTCTCCTCGGGCACGAAGCGGCGGGCATAGTAGATCGTGTAGGTGACGAAGTTACGCACGTTAAAGAAGGCGACTTCGTCGTATTAAACTGGCGGGCCGTGTGTGGCGAGTGTCGCGCATGCAAGAAGGGCGAGCCAAAATACTGCTTTGCTACGCACAATGCGTCCAAGAAGATGACTTTGGAAGACGGCACTGAACTTACCCCAGCGCTTGGCATTGGAGCGTTTGCAGAAAAGACCCTGGTGCATGAAGGGCAGTGCACCAAAGTAAACCCGGATGAAGATCCGGCTGTCGCGGGCCTCCTGGGTTGTGGTGTGATGGCTGGCCTGGGTGCCGCAGTGAACACAGGGGAGATCAAGCGAGGTGAAAGCGTCGCCGTCTTTGGTGTCGGTGGCGTTGGTATGGCCGCTATCGCGGGCGCCAAGCTAGCCGGTGCAACCACGATTATTGCCGTTGACTTTTCTGACGAAAAGCTTGAGTTGGCCAAGCAGTTTGGTGCCACGCATACCCTGAACTCGTCGAATGCCACGGGGGAGGGGGAAGATAATTCGACTGTGGCTGAGATTCGCGAGCTGACCGGTGGATTCGGTGTAGATGTTGCTATCGATGCAGTTGGCATCCCGCAAACGTGGACTCAAGCGTTCTACGCCCGAGATCTTGCAGGCCGAGTCGTCATGGTGGGTGTACCTAACCAAACCTCGCGGATTGAAATTCCGGCTATCGACGTTTTTGGTCGCGGTGGCTCGCTTAAGTCTTCTTGGTATGGCGATTGCCTCCCAGAGCGCGATTTCCCAATGTATGTTGACCTGCACCTGCAGGGGCAATTTCCGCTCGGAGACTTTGTATCGGAGCGAGTGGGGCTTGATGACGTAGAAGAAGCCTTTAATACGATGAAGACCGGCAAGGTCCTGCGTTCGGTGGTAGTGCTGTAATCATGACCTTTCGAATTGATCACGTAGAAACTCACGGCATTTTCGCGCTGGATGGCGGCGAATGGGAAGTTGACAACAATATCTGGGTCGTCGGTGACGACTCAGAGTGTTATGTTATCGATGCGGCCCATGACGCGGAGCCTATTATTAAAGCGGTTGCTGGGCGCAAAGTGAAGGGCATTATCTGTACTCACGCCCACAACGATCACATTACGGTTGCGCCGGAGCTGTCGGAAAAACTGGATGCGCCAATCTTTGTGCATCCAGGAGATCAAATGCTGTGGGAAGAAACCCACGGCTCGCTAGCTCATGAAGACCTGGCAAATCTCCAGGTTTTTTCCATCGCTGGTACGGACATGCAAGTGCTGAATACGCCAGGTCACAGCCCTGGATCGTGCTGCTTGTATGTGCCAGAAGCGGGTGAGTTGTTCTCCGGTGATACCTTGTTCCAGGGTGGGCCGGGTGCGACGGGGCGGTCGTACAGTTCCTTCGATACCATCATTGATTCGCTGCAAAAATCGGTTCTTACTCTTCCAGCGGAAACGGTCGTGCGAACCGGTCATGGCGATCACACGACGGTGGGGGCTGAGGCGCCCCACCTAGAAGAGTGGATTAAACGGGGCTACTAACCGCGAAATAACGGCAAAGGCGCTTGGTTGAGCATGTCTCAGCCAAGCGCCTTTGTGCCAGATGGGCGAAACTAAAAACGAGTTTTGTACACCTTGGCAATGTCTTAGCTCGGGAACTTCTCCAATAATGGCCTGAAAGTTGTGTTGCACGTCTCACGTAAAGATGTGGCGTGACTGCGCTTACAGGAATCAAAGAGAGGGGCTCGCTATGGATACGCTACGGAATCTCATCGACAACGAACTCGTGGTGCCGCACGGCACGCAAACTATTCAACTCGTCAATCCAGCCACTGAGGAAGTCACCGCACTAAGCCCGATTTCCGACGACGTGGACGTCGATAAGGCAGTACAAGCAGCACAACGTGCATTTGCTACCTGGAAGCTCACCACGCCGGCTGAGCGGCAAAAATACCTCCTAGCGGTGGCTGACGTCCTAGAAAAACACGCACAGGAGCTCGCGGAACTGCAGGCCACCGAAACGGGACAGCTCATCCAGATGGTGCACGATGAGGAATGCATCGTCGGTGCGGATCAACTGCGGTTCTTTGCTGGAGCTGCGCGCAACCTGCAGGGCGTGGCCACTGCGGAGTACCTGGAAGGGCTGACTTCTTCGATTCGGCGGGAGCCTTTGGGAGTAATTGCCCAGGTCACGCCATGGAACTACCCGATCATGATGATGGTGTGGAAGATCGGTCCGGCGTTAGCCGCGGGCAACACAGTGGTGCTCAAGCCATCCGACACCACCCCAAGCTCCACCCTGAGATTCGCTGAGCTGCTAAGCGAGGTGCTGCCGAAGGGTGTGTTCAACGTGGTGCTCGGGGACGCTTCCACCGGGGCAACGCTGGTGGCTCACCCACTGGTCCGCATGGCAGCAATCACCGGCTCCGTCCCCGCCGGCCGAGCCGTGGGGCGCTCCGCAGGTGAAAACCTCAAGAAATCTCACCTCGAACTAGGCGGCAAGGCACCTGTGATCGTGTGCGCGGATGCTGATCTGGCAGCCGCCGCGGAAGGAATCGCGCAGGCCGGATTCTTCAATGCAGGGCAGGACTGCACCGCTGCTACTCGCGTCATTGTTGACCACACCGTAGCCGAGGAATTTACCCAGCTGCTGGTGGCCGAAGCGGAGAAGATCCGGCCCGGGACGCCAGATGATACGGACGCGTTCTACGGCGCCATGAATAACGCCAAGCACTTTAACAAGGTGCTCGGAATCCTGGGCAACCTACCAGCGCACGCAAAAGTGCTAACCGGTGGCCAGCGCGTCGGCGACCGGGGGTTCTACATCGCGCCGACGGTGATCGCCGGACTGCGCCAAGAAGACAAAGAAATCCAGGAAGAAAGCTTTGGTCCCATCCTCACCGTGCAGGAATTTAAGGATCTTAACGAAGCACTCCAGCTAGCAAACGACGTATCTTATGGTCTCGCGTCCTCGATCTGGACTGCGGATAACTCGGTCGCGCAACGGGCCACCCGGGAACTCGATTTCGGCTGTGTGTGGGTCAACACCCACATTCCGCTGGTGGCCGAAATGCCACACGGTGGTTTCAAAGACTCAGGCTACGGCAAAGACCTCTCGATCTACGGCGTGGAAGAGTACACCCGCGTCAAGCACGTCATGATCGCGCACTAAACCAGGTGCCCAGCACGCTCACGCACTCCCCAAACCCCCGCACGAAAACCCCGCACCCGAAAAGGAAAGAATCATGTCTGAACAACTAAATGTTGATGTAGCAATCGTTGGCGCCGGCCCGGCCGGCCTGCACGCCGCATATCGGCTCACCCAAGCGGGAAAGACCGTAGCGGTGCTGGAAGCCCGGGACCGAGTGGGTGGCCGCACCCGTTCCGACGTCATCGATGGCGCGTGGTTTGAAATCGGTGGACAGTGGGTCTCGCCCGACCAAACTGCTTTGCTCGCGCTTCTCGACGAACTCGGGCTGCAAACCTACCAGCGCTACCGCGAAGGCGAAAGTATTTACCTCGGCCACGACGGTGAAGTCAAACGCTACACGGGAGAAATCTTCCCTTGTGACCCGCACACCCAGCAAGAGATGATCCGCCTGATCGAAATGATGGACGGCCTCGTCGCTGAGATGGACCCGGCACAACCGTGGAACCACCCGCAAGCCCGCGAGCTTGACACAGTCTCATTCCAGCAATGGCTCAAGGAACAGACTGACGACGAAGAAGCCCGGCACAACATTGGTCTCTTTATCGCTGGCGGAATGCTCACCAAACCGGCCCACGCATTCTCGGCATTGCAGGCCCTGCACATGGCGGCCTCTGCAGGTAGCTTCTCCAACCTAATCGACGAAGACTTCATCCTTGATGCCCGAGTCATTGGTGGCATGCAGTCGGTTTCGATCAAGCTGGCCGAGAAGGTGGGGCACGACAACATCTTCCTAAACTCACCTGTTCGTACCATCGACAACAATGACGATGGGGTAGTGGTGTACGCCGACGGCGGCCTGGAAGTCCACGCAAATTACGTTGTCTTGGCAGTGCCCCCAACGCTATACAACCGAATCTCTTACCGTCCCGAGCTGCCCCGCACGCAGCACGTCATGCACCAGCACCAGTCGATGGGTCTGGTGATCAAAGTGCATGCCACGTATGCCACGCCGTTCTGGCGGGACAAGGGATTATCGGGCACCTGTTTCTCATCCGCCAACCTCGTGCAAGAGATCTACGACAACACCAATTATGGCGATGAACGCGGCACCCTCGTGGGCTTTGTTACTGATGAGTATGCCGACCAGATGTTCTTGCTCTCGGAGGAAGACCGTAAGCAGGCCATCTTGGAAGCAATGGCCAAGATGCTCGGTGAAGAAACGCTGCATCCAGAAGCCTTCTACCTGTCTGATTGGGGCGCCGAAGAATGGACCCGGGGCGCCTACGCTGCCTCGTATGACCTGGGCGGATTAACGCGTTGGGGTAAGTACAACGAAGACCCGGTTGGGCGGATCCACTTCGCGTGTTCCGACATTGCAGGCGAGGGCTACCAGCACGTGGACGGTGCCATCCGTATGGGGGCCAAGGTCGCGCAAACCCTGATTAACTTGGGCTAAAGCCATGAAACTGGTTGTTGGATACGAAGCGACACCGCAGGGCATCGACGCGCTTGCCTTGGCTAATTCCCTCGCGGAGCTCTTGCACGCGCAGCTGGACATCGTGGTGGTACTGCGCCGAAATGACATTTTCAGTATGGAATATCCGCCCACCGGCGGAATCGATGACATCGTAACGGCACATGCCTGCCGTTGGCTCAAAGGTGCACTAGAACAGGTCAATAACGGCATCGAGGCACGCGGGCGGATCGTCGCTGCTCGGTCTACCTCGCAGGGGCTTATCAGGGCAGCAGAGGAAGCTGAAGCATCGATGATTGTGGTCGGCGGTGCCTCCACCAGCCCTTTGAAGCGCCACCAACTCGGTTCGGTAGCTACTGATTTGCTGTATTCCTCGCCGGTGCCCGTCGCATTAGCACCGAGGGGCTACTACAGCACACCAATCACCCGCTTGAACTGCGCGGTAGGCACCCGGCCGGGCGCCGGATCGCTGGTGCGTGAAGGTATCGTGCTCGCGGAACATGCGAATAAGCCGCTGCGCTTGGTAGCGCTGCTAGACGGGGACTCTGCTGCGGCCTCTCGCGCAGCGGAAGAAAACACCCAAGCGATTCTTGCTGCTGCACAGCAGGAGCTGGGTGTAGCTGCAGCAGTAGACATCGCGGTTGGGCAGAGCACCGAGGTCAATGACGCTATTTCGCACGTCGGCTTCGATGCGGGCGACATCCTGTTCGTTGGGTCGTCGCGCGTGGAGCAGAAACACCGAGTGTTCCTAGGTTCCCTGGCGATGCGCATCCTGCGCGTGTTGACGGTTCCGCTCGTGGTGGTACCCCGTGGCTATGTTGCGCGCCGGGAGGTGAAGGACTGATGGGATCGAATGAACACGGACTGCACGGCAAGGGCCTAAGCTCCGGCAGTGTTGGCTTGGTGAGCGCCGCGGTCATCGGAATTAGTTGTATTGCCCCGGCATACACCCTGTCCGGCGGGCTGGGACCAACTGCTAGCGAAGTCGGCGAGCATCTGCCTGCGATCTTCCTGGTGGGCTTCATCCCGATGCTGCTGGTAGCAATTGGTTACCGAGAGCTCAGCGCCTCCATGCCTGATTCCGGCACCACGTTTACTTGGGCGACCCGCGCCTTCGGGCCCGTCATCGGGTGGCTCGGTGGCTGGGGTTTGCTCGCCGCAACGATTCTGGTGCTTTCCAACCTGGCCGGTATCGCGGTGGACTTCTTTTACCTCCTGCTAGCCCAGATTTTCCGAAATCCCGGCTTGGCCGATCTCGCCGGGAATGTCCCAATCAACATCGCTACGTGCGCGGTCTTCGTCATTATTGCTACCGCGATTTCTTATCGGGGCCTGGACACCACCAAGACAGTGCAGTACGTGCTGGTGGGCTTCCAGATCTTTGTGCTGGTGGCGTTCAGTCTGTTCGCCCTTTACAAAGCGGAGAAAGGCACAGCATTCGATCCGACGCCGTTTTCGTGGGAATGGTTCAATCCATTTGGCGTGGAGAGCTTTTCGACGTTCGCAGCTGGCATCGCCTTGTCAGTGTTTATTTACTGGGGCTGGGACGTCGTGCTGACCATGAGCGAAGAAACCGAAGGTTCCCATGCCACTCCAGGCAAGGCAGCCACCCTCACGATCCTGGTGATCGTCATTTTGTACCAGCTCATTGCCATCTCAACCATTCGCTTTTCAGGCACCAGTGACGGTGAGCTTGGGCTGGCCAATTCTGCCATCCACGAAAACATCTTCGCTGAACTTGCCGGTCCGGTGATGGGGCCGTTCGCGATCTTAATGTCGCTGGCGGTATTGGGTTCCTCTGCGGCCTCGCTGCAATCCACGATTATCGGCCCGGCTCGTACCATGCTGGCTATGGGATTCTACGGAGCTTTGCCGAAGAAGTTTGCGGAGATTAATCCGAAGTATCAATCGCCAGGCTTTGCGACGATCGTCGCTGCAGGCGTTTCCTTCCTCTTTTACGCGATCATGCGGCTTATCAGTGAAGCCGTCCTCTGGGACACCATCACAGCATTAGGCATGATGGTCTGTTTCTACTACGGGGTGACCGCTTTTGCCTGCGTGTGGTACTTCCGCCATGAGGCTTTTTCCTCCGTGAAAAATGCACTCACCAAGTGTCTGTGCCCAGCCATCGGCGGTACGCTACTGCTGGTTTTCTTCTTCCAGACTTCTTATGACGCAATGGATCCGTCATATGGATCGGGATCGCAGCTCTTTGGCATCGGCCTGGTGTTTTTGCTGGGCGTGGCCGTCATGCTGGTCGGGCTCATAACTATGGCCCTGACCTGGTGGCGCAGTCCTGGATTCTTCCGAGGCGAGTCCCTTCGCAAGGGTGTGCCGAGTGACGGTCTTGTCACCGTAGATGAAGTGCTCAAACTCGACTAGCGTTACCACCACGAAAGCGCACAACCACTTTAGGGTTGTGCGCTTTCGTTATTGGGGCATCGCGCCCGCCCTACAGGCTAGGGCAGCGCAATGTACTGGATGTCTAGGTATTCTTCGATGCCCTCGGCACCGCCCTCGCGGCCGAATCCGGATTGCTTGATTCCGCCAAACGGTGCGGCGGCGTCAGAGATCACGCCACGGTTGATGCCGACCATTCCGGCTTTGAGGCCGGATGCCAGCCGCTGCACGGTGTGGAATGACTCGGAAAATCCGTAGGCGGCCAAGCCGAATTCGGTGGCGTTGGCCAGCTCGATTCCTTCCTCGAGCGTAGCGAAGGTGGAAACGGTGGCCACCGGGCCGAAGATTTCTTCGTTGACAATGGCGGCGTTGGCGGGGACGTCGATAAGCACGGTGGCGGGGTAGAAGTAGCCCGGACCTGTTGGCACCTCGCCGCCGACGGTGACCTTGGCGCCGTTTGCGACGGCGTCGTCGACGAGGGCAGCGATGCGATCGCGCTGCTTTGCGGTGATGATCGGTCCGAGTGTGGTTCCGGCATCGAGGCCGTGTCCGCACACTACTTCTGACATAGCTGCAGTAAGTCGGCTGGTGAATTCCTCGGCGATGGATGCGTCGACGAGGAATCGATTGGCAGCGATGCAGGCTTCCCCACCATTGCGCATTTTGGCCTGCATGGCGCAGGTCAACACGAGTTCGAGATTCGCGTCCGCTGCCACCACGAACGGCGCGTTGCCGCCGAGCTCCATCGAGGTGCGCAGCAACTGGTCGGCTGATTGCTGGACCAAAAGCTTGCCGACGGGCGTGGAGCCGGTGAAGGTAACCTTTCTGAGCCGCGGATCATGCATGAGTACGTGTGAAAGTTTTGCTGCGTCAGTAGTGGGCAGAATAGAGATGATTCCCTGGGGAGCACGGTACTGGGCCAGCACATCTGCGATAACTTTGCCCAAAAGCAGCATGGTCAGGGGTGTTTCGGCAGCCGGTTTTACCAGCACCGGGCAACCCGCAGCGAGCGCTGGAGCAATCTTTCGAGTGGCCATCGCCAACGGAAAGTTCCACGGTGTAATCGCCAACACCGGCCCTACCGGATTGCGAGTGACCAGAATGGAGCCATTGCCTGCCGGGGCGGGGGAGAAACGGCCCGGCAGCCGAACTGCTTCTTCGGCGAACCACCGGAAATATTCCGCGCCATAGGCAACTTCGCCACGGGCTTCCGCAAGCGGTTTGCCCATTTCCAGGGTGATGGTGCGCGCAAAATCTTCTGCCTGGGCGGTGATCGCTTCATAGATGGCCGTCAGGATTTCAGATCGAGTGCGCGGTGGCAGTTGATTCCATTCCGCCTGGGCGGCAACGGCCAACTCAAGCGCAGCGTCCCACTCGGCAGGACCTGAATCGGCTACCTGGGCAATGACTTCTTCAGTGGCCGGATCGACGACATCGAAGGTAACCCCTTGGGTTGCGGGGCGAAATATTCCGTTGAGGAGGATGCCGGTGTCAACGTTGTTGGGAAGATTGTGGCGTGTCATGAGTGTTCCTTTTCTTGTGCGGCAGCCAAAAGCGGCTAGTACGTCTTAAGGCGCACTAGCCGCTTGGTGCATTAAGTGATGTTAAAAAGGGGCTAGATTTCAGACTGGAAAGCGCTGACGAGTACCTCAAGCCCGTCACGCAGGACGGCTTCTGGGATGACTAGTGGCGGCAGGAGTCGGACTACGTTTCCGTCGAGTCCGCAGGTCAAAATGAGCACCCCGGCGGCCTTGCAGCGTGCTGCGATGGCTGCTGTGAGCTCGGCATCGGGCTTGCCCTCGGCAGTGGTGAGCTCAATCGCGACCATGCCGCCACGGCCGCGGACTTCGGCGACCCGGCCGGAAGCTACCAGCGGTTCGAGGTATTCCCGGATGATCTTTTCTATTTCCAGTGCGCGTTCGGAGAGATTTAGTTGGTCCATTTGATCAATGGCGGCCAGAGCTGCAGCGCATGCCACAGGGTTTCCGCCATAGGTGCCGCCGAGGCCGCCTGGGCCGGGGGCATCCATGATCTCAGCCCGACCGGTTACCGCGGAGAGTGGCAGTCCGCCCGCGATACCTTTGGCGAGTGTGACCAAGTCGGGCACCACACCTTCGTCTTCGCAGGCGAACCAGGAGCCGGTACGGCAGAAACCTGCTTGGATTTCATCGGCGACAAAGACCACGTTGTTGTCATTGCACCATTTCTGCAGTGCTGGCAAAAAGCCCTTTGCTGGCTCGATGAAACCGCCCTCGCCCTGGATTGGCTCGATGACTACGCAGGCTACGTTATCGGCACCAACTTGCTGCTCGATCATGGTGATGGATCGGGCCGCTGCTTCTGCGCCCGAGAGTTGATCGCGCAGTGGGTACGACATTGGTGCGCGGTAGACCTCAGGAGCCAGCGGGCCGAAGCCAGACTTGTACGGCTTGTTCTTCGCCGTCATGGCCATCGTGAGATTTGTGCGGCCGTGGTAGCTGTAGTCGAACACCACAACTGCTTGTTTCTTGGTGTATGCGCGGGCGATTTTCACTGCATTTTCCACCGCTTCCGAGCCAGAGTTCAGCAAAACGGTTTTCTTCTGGTGGTCACCCGGCGTGAGGCTGTTGAGCTTTTCGGCAACCGCAACATAGGACTCGTAAGGCGACACCATGAAGCTGGTGTGCGTCAGGTGCGCGGCTGCGTTCGCGACAGCTTCGGCAACCACCGGATTGGAAGCTCCTACGGTGGTTACCGCGATGCCGGAGGCGAAGTCGATGAACGAGTTTCCGTCTGCGTCAACGAGAACTCCGCCGTCACCATCAACGATAAATCCCGGCAGCCCCGGCGAGAGTGCACGGGCCACCGCGGATTCACGGCGTGCAGTAAGTTCCGCGCTTCGTGGCCCGGGGAGTTCGGTGACTATGTTTCGCTTTTGGGGCAGGCGGTACGTGAGATCATCCATGTGTGAACCTTTCAGTGCGTGCCACGGGCGGTGTCGTCTAGGCCGCCGCGGACATTTTCGTGACTGTGGTTAATTTTCAAGCACATTAGTGATCTGCACCATGTACACTTGGGTGAAAGTTGACACTCCATCCTTACAAGGGGGCGAGTCGTGGAATCGGACCACATTTCCTTGAACTGGCTGTACCAGCAGAAGAAATTGGAGCTTACTCCGATCGTGCATGGGCCGGCTACCTTCCGGGTCATCTCGCCGACCGAGCTGCTTGATCCGACTGAATTCCTGTCGCCGGACTCTTTGGTGCTCACGCTGGGGCTATCTTTTGAGAATAACCAGAATTCGTGGGAGAGCTATGTACAACGCCTCGCGGCAGCCGGAGTAACGGCCATTGGTTTTGGCACAGGTCTGGTGTTTCCCGCAGTCCCTTTTGAGCTGATCAGCGCAGCCGAGCAACACCGGATGGGATTGTTTGAGGTGCCTCGCCACATCCCATTTGTCTCGATCATTCAGACCGCCCACGATGAGTTAGTCCGGCGCAGCAACCGCGCCACCGAGCGGCTCCTGGATATCCAGGAAAAGCTCAACCGAGCCGCCCTCAAAGGTGGCATCGACCAGCTCCTCACCGATACCGCGTCCCTACTTAAGGCTGGTGTGTGCCTGATCGATAACGATGGGCGCGTTGTGGGCGCAGCATCCGCCGACGGGATCAGTGCGCAGTACTTTGCCAAATCTTTCGTCCAGCGCACAGGCGGGACCCGTCGAACCGCCGCGCCTATCGACGCCCCGCCCACGCCTAGCTCCGCTACGGTTAAAACACCGCGCGGAGACAATCACCTTGTACATCGCATGGCTGCTGACGGTGACCGCACCCACTACTTGGTGTTGGTGTCCAATGAGCACATCTCTAGTGCTGGCAGGAGTGTGGTGAAACACTGCGCGGGTTTGCTGGACATCTTGATCCAGCGTCCGAAGTATTTGCGCACCAAACAGGCTGAGCTTAACGCCATGGCGTTGGCCATTCTTCTAGGAGCCGAAGGCTCACAAAAAGCTATGGCCCCGGTCTTTGCTAATGCCGCCGATGCTGAAGGAAACGTGCGTCCAGTGGTGCTGCTCGCCGACGACGAGACAACCTTAACCCGAGCGATCGCTGAGCTGGATACGAATCTTGCAACGCTTAACCGGGGGCTTTTTGCAGTTGACATAGCAGCTGGAGCAGTAGGAATGCTCTTTCGTGGTACCCGCAGCGTGGGCGAAGTACTCAACGAGTTTGGTGCGTCGCGAACCAAAGTGCGGATAGCCATCGGTGCCCCACTTACCTGGACGAATCTGACGATGGAAGTGTTTCAGGAACTGCAGATGCGGGCCAAAACCGTAGGTATCGGCGAATGCGCTGGCCCAGCCGATGGTGTTTTGCGGTGGACCCAAGACAACCATGTGCAAACGCTGCTTCGAGTTCGTAACGAAGAGACGTACGGCAGGTTGCAAAGCTACGATGCAACGCACGCAACGGAGCTAGCTAAAACACTGGCCACTTACCTGAAATCCGGTGGTCACGTTGGAGAAACTGCCCAAAGCCTGGGGGTGCACCGTCATACGGTGCGTACCAGATTGGGGAAAATTTCCGAGATTTGTGAATGCGATCTTGATAACCCGGTGACCCGTGCTGAACTGCTGTTAGTTTATGTTTCGCATGCGACCGAGTAGACTCACCACTTGCGAACGAGCCGACTGGGTGATCGCGGCAGTGGTATCGGCCTGAAGAAGGTGTTTGACCGGTGTCGAGGAAAGTCCGGACTCCACAGAGCGCGGTGGTTGCTAACAGCAACCCAGGGTGACCTGAGGGAAAGTGCAACAGAAAGTAGACCGCCTACCCGCTTCATGTGGGCAGGTAAGGGTGAAAGGGTGCGGTAAGAGCGCACCGGCATGCTAGGTGACTAGTGTGGCCAGGTAAACCCCACTGGGAGCAAGGCAAGAGGTCGCACCAGCTTAGTGCGGGTGTGACTGCACGAACGCTTGAGGGCTGCTCGCCCGATGTTCGTGGGTAGCTGCTTGAGGCCGCCAGTGATGGTTGGTCCAGATGGATGATCACCACCCGTTCCGGTTCAGGCCAGAGCGGGAACATAATCCGGCTCATAGGTTGGCTCGTTCGCCTCAGCATGGATCAGCGCTGCTGTTTGTTGGCTAGAAACGACCGGATTCATTGCAACGCACTTTGTGGAAAAATGGGCGAGCATGAAACTATATGCCGCCGCACTTAATTTCCGACCGATCGCCGAAGAGTTTGAGGTGCCTACCGAATTCTCCGCCGAGCTGCATCGCGAGGCAAAGCAGTGCACCGACCGATTCGCTGGTCAGCGGCATGATCGGCGAGACATCGAATTTGTCACCATCGATCCCGTGGGTTCGATGGATTTGGACCAAGCGGTGTGCATTGCACGATCATCTGACGGCTACCGCGTCTATTACGCCATCGCCGATGTAGCGGCGTTTATTGCACCGTCAAGCGCGCTAGCAGCAGAATCCATCAAGCGCGGGCAGACTATTTACCTGCCGGATGAGCCAGCTCGGCTGCACCCAGAGGAGATCTCGGAAGGTGCAGCAAGCCTGCTGCCAGACGTCGACCGGCCAGCCGTGCTGTGGACCATTGACCTGGATGGAGCCGGGGAAGTTGTGCGCCATAATGTCGAGCGGGCGGTGGTGCGCAGCCGGGCGCGTCTTGATTATGACGGAGTTCAGCACGATTATGAGCACGGTCAGCTGCATCCTTCGGTGGCGTTACTGCCGGACGTCGGAAAGCTCCGGCAAGAAAGTGCGTTGCGACGCAGCGCGGTCAACCTCAGGCTGCCAAGTCAACGGGTGGACCGGCGTGAAGACGGCACTTATGAATTGGAATTGGAGCCACGCCTGCCGGTCATGGAGTGGAACTCGGAAATTTCGCTGCTTACCGGCATGATTGCGGGGCAGATGATGGCGCAGGCCAGGCGCGGTTTCCTGCGCACGCTGGGGCCAGCAGACGAGAAGTCTTTGAAAGCGTTCGCCATCGAAGCGCGTGCGTTGGGATATGACTTTGATCGTTTCCAATCGGTGGGGGAGTTCCTAGCCCGAGTGGATGTCGCGGAAATTCGCGGCATGGCGATCATGCGGGAAGCTCAGAAATTGTTGCGTGGGGCCGATTATGTCTACTTCGGCGTGAATGCCGACGCGCCTACCGCGGACGATGTACACGCCGGGGTCGGTGGCTACTACGCGCATGTCACCGCGCCGTTGCGACGCCTAGCCGATAGGTTTGCCACCGAAGTTTGCCTGGCAATCCAAGCGGGAACACCTGTTCCGAGCTGGGTAGACGAGCGCGCCACGGATGTCGTGGAATCCATGCGGCGTACCTCGGCCCTAGCAGGCAACGTGGATCGTGCCTGCCTGCGACTTACCGAAGCCACCGTGCTCGCTCCTTACGTGGGCGAGAAGTTTTCGGCTGTGGTCCTTGCGGCCGAGCCAGCTAAAGGCAAGTCGCGCATTTTCGTAGACAACCCGCCTTTGTTGTGTGGCTGCGAAGGCGCACCCGAAGAAGGCACCAGGGTGAACGTGCGCCTTAAAGACACAGATATTTCGCACCGCACCGTGACGTTTGCGTGGGAGGGCTAGGAAAGCGCGGGTTAACCCTGATCAGCGGGCTGACCCGCGCCTAGTTGTACGACGAGAAAACCGTCGGCGCTGAAGTCCGCCACGAAATTGCTTACTCGGCGGTTGTCCACGTGCGCAAGAACGCTTGAGCAGGATCCCGAAGCAGCAGCACGGGCAGCGATCGCACCGCGAGACGTCGCCAGCGTGCACAACGCGGTCACTGCGGGCACATGTAGTCCGTAATTATCGGACACCGCGGCTTGCGAAGCCACCAGCGGACGTACCGCTTCCTGCGTCTTCCGGGCGCGCAGCGCTCCTGCGACAGCACGGGAACGTTCTGATTCGTCAGCAAAGAAGCCCAGCCATTGTTCGGCCTCCGCTGCCGTCGGTAGTCCTTCTTGCCCGTGCATGTCGGTGACGGCCTTAAGCCATGCCAAGACCCGAGGCGTGGCGTCGGGAAGCTTGCTAAGGCTTGAGACACCAAACGCTTTGGCCGCTCGGCGGGCGAAGTGCTCGCGGAACAAGACAGCATCCGCGAGATCAGCGTCAATGGCGGTCTGCGCTGGAATGAGCAGTACTGCGGACACATCCGTGTTGGTTGGCGCTGAGGTTACCGAGCCATCTGAATAGTCGATGATGGTGTAGCCAGCTGCGTGGCCACGCAGTGCGGTGGCATAGCGCGCTGCCACGGGAGGATTTTCGGAAAATAGGCCGGCGGCGGTCGCACAGTAGTCCGAGAGCTTGGCGCGGGTAGGTGGATCCAATTTGTGCTCGGTGAGACCAGTAAGCGCCAGGGCCCATGCAGTTTCTTGTGCGACGTTAAAGCCAAGGCCAGTCACAGAGGGAATCTCGGAGACTACCGTGATGTTGAAGCCGCCGGTGTCCCGGCTTAAAAACTGGCGGTGGATGAGCATCCAGGTAACACCCGCGAGCCGGGCGGCAATCCCGCCGAAGGGGCGGGCAGGGACCTGGTCCTCTGGGGTAGTGGCGCTGGCAATTCGTCCGATCTCGGCCAAGGTCATGGAGCTTGTTGAGGTGACCTCTTCGCCATCGAGTGTGCGCGAGTGTTCGGTCACCATAATCGTGTCATCGTCGCGCTTAGATGCCACCACATGCGTGTTGAGCTGTGCTAACGCGCAAATAACCAGTCCCCCGATGTGGTCAATGTGGTCACCGATCAAGTTCCAAGTGGCCGGTGCACTGCCTGCGATCGTGGTGGCCGTGCCGTACGCATTTCGGTGCAGCTCGGCCGCGCGGGACTGCAGTGGTTGCTCTGGGATAGGCCACTCGGGCATCGAGGTTCAGACTCCTTGAGATCAGGCGGGTGATGATAGTTGCCTAGCTTACCGACGTCCGCATCCGGCTCCCAGCAAAGCGTTCAAAAGATTCCATTTTGGTTGCAATCTCGCCATACCCATTGCACAGCATGGCAGGGGCAGCGACAGCTTCGCTAGGTTGGAAGGCACGATTTTCTGCATAACAATATTTAAGGAGAAAACACATGTCTGACACTGAGTGGTTCTTTAATCCATCCACGGGCCAGGTAGCCCAGGGCAAGGAGCTGGCCTGGGACGAGCGCATGGGACCATACGCTAGCGAAGCCGAGGCACGCGCTGCCCTAGAAACTGCTTCTCAGCGCAACAAGGCAGCTGACGCGGCCGATGAAGCCGACGACAACTGGGGCGTGCCTCCAAAGTGGGAAAACTAACCCTCTAGCTTCTTCTTCGACTTTGATTCGGCCTTGGCGGCAGCGCGAGTTGTCGCCTTTTCCATAGCCTTATCGAGCTTCTTGTAGGCCTTTTCGATGTCTTTGGCAGCCTCGGCGTAGTCCGCCAGCGCCTGCAAACCAATCGCACGCTCTCGTTGGTAAAGCGCACCATAGCCAAAGGTATCCTCGCCTGCGGTGCGTGCCCGTTTTGCCAGGTTCAGCAGCTCGTCGCGGGAGGTCACCGAATCCTGGAAATCGCCCAGGACTGACTGCATGGTCTTGCATGCCGCGTAAAGATCTTTGGTATTCACGTCGGTGGCCCGGCCTACTGCGTCGGCAGAATAACGCAGCTTCTTGGCAGCCTTGCGCATGTTGTGGAAGTTTTCTTCCCGAACGCGCAGTGGAATTTCCAGCTGTTCCCACTCGTCGAGGGCTTTGCGGTGGCGCTTCATGAGCTTGCGGTACGCCCCTTCGAGGTGGCCAAAGAGCGTGAGCTGCTCGTCAGCATGTACCGGCGCATCGTCGAGAACTTCTGCGGCATCGTCGAGTTCTGCTTCAGCCAGCGGTGGGTGTGCAATGAGGTTTTCCAGGCTGGCCAGCAAGCTGAAATAGCGCTCCGAGTTCAGTGCCGCCATGATGCTGCGATGCGCGCGGGCGTATTTTTGCTGCATATCGTGACTGAGGTGCTGGGTTGCTGCTTCATCGACGAGGTCATCGTCGTCTAGGCCCAACAGCATCTGGAAGCGCTCCGCCACAACTTCGGCATCGCGGGCCACGCTCAAGACCCCTGCCAGCAGCTTCAATTCTGCCTCCACGCGGGTGTATTCGTCACCCACCAGAATGCCTTCGAAGGTCTGCATCAGAGAACGAAGCTCGCGCGTGGCGACGCGCATCTGGTGGACGGAATCCCACTCGTCGCGACGCACCATCGGATCGACCTCAATCAACCGATCGCGCTGCACCCGGATCGCGTTGATCACTGCATGCGCGGCACTGGCCGGATCGAGGTCAGCCATCTGCGGCGGAGTGGGCGCATTATGGATGGAATCGCCCAGGGCGGACTTCAGCTTCGATGGGCTATCCGATTCGGTAGCGCCAGCAGCCAGGAGTACTTCCTTGGCAGAATCCAAGAGGTCTGCGTGTGGATTGTCGCCGGCAAGTTCCACTTCCCATTCGCGCCACTGGGTCTTGCGGCCGCCGGAAAGCAGGGACCAGGCGGTGACGTGGTCGTCGCAAAACTCGGCGACCACGGCGCCAGCTTCATCAGCCAAGAGGGATTCGTGCCGCTCGTTGTCTACCTGCGCGATGGGGGAAAGCGGGAGGTCCCGGACGATTGCGCGAACCTGTTCCAAGATCTCGGCTGGCGGGGTGTGGGAATCGTCGTCAGCCAGGGGGACTGCCACCTCGATGCGGCCGGTTTCTGCCGGAAGCTTGAGGTGCCAACCGGCATCCTTGCCACCAGTGCGACGGCGGAGCGTAATCTTCGCGCGGGTCAAACGCAGGTCGGCGGTGTCAAAGTAACGGGCGGAGAGATGGTGCACCGTGGAGGAGGCAAGTGCATGCACCCCAACGATGGCTGTGAGATCGGGCACCTCGATATCGCTAGTTGCGGAGAATTTTGCTTCTACCTCGAGGGATGTCGACGTTGCCATGAAAACACAGCCTTTCTGCATGAATCGCTTCGTTGATAGTTAATCCCCATCTTCGCATGTTTTTGGCATGGCGTTGGGAAAGCTCACAGTCCTCCGGCGGTTTTCACTGGCCCACGGCCCCGGAACAAGTGAAAACCGGGTGAAAAGCAACCACCCGGAAAAGTTCGAGCCCCCGAGCAATGGTTTCACTAAGGTTGAAAACATGAATAGCCAACAGGAATTTGTGCTCCGTGCTCTAGAAGAGCGCGATATTCGATACATCCGCCTCTGGTTCACGGACATCCTGGGGTATTTGAAATCGGTGGCCGTGGTACCCGCCGAGATTGAAGCAGCTTTCCAAGGAGGCATCGGGTTTGATGGCTCGGCGATTGAAGGCTTTTCTCGGGTAAGTGAGTCGGATACGATCGCGAAGCCAGACCCGTCGACCTTCCAGGTCATGCCGTTCGAGCACGACGATAACGAGCCACATTCGGCACGAATGTTTTGTGACATCATGATGCCGGATGGCGAACCGAGCTGGGCAGACCCCCGTCAAGTGCTGCGAAAGCAGACGGCTGCCGCAGCAAAAGAAGGGTTTACCTGCGTTATCCACCCGGAAATCGAGTTTTACCTCACCAAGAATCTGCCGAATGATGGCACCAGCCCGATTCCAACCGACTCGGGAAGCTACTTCGACCAAGCGGTGCATGAGGACGCGCCACACTTCCGGCGAGATGCCATCGCTGCCCTGGAAGCGATGGGGATTTCCGTGGAGTTTTCGCATCACGAAATCGGCCCGGGTCAACAGGAAATTGACCTGCGCTACGCAGACGCATTGACAATGGCGGATAACGTGATGACGTTCCGCTATTTGATCAAGGACGTGGCGCGTCGAAACGGCGTGTATGCCACCTTCATGCCCAAGCCTTATCAAGAGCATGCCGGGTCGGCGATGCACTCGCATATGTCGTTGTTCGAGGGCGACACCAATGCTTTCCATGACCCAGACGACGAATACAACCTCTCCAAGACCGCGAAGCAGTTTATCGCCGGAATTCTGCAGCATGCCCCGGAGATCTCCGCGGTGACCAACCAGTGGGTAAATTCCTACAAGCGGTTGATGTTCGGCAATGAAGCGCCGACGGCCGCGACCTGGGGGTTGTCTAACCGCTCTGCGTTGGTACGCGTGCCTACCTATAGTCCGGGCAAGGTGAATTCTCGCCGAATCGAGATCCGCAGCCTGGATTCCGCCGCCAACCCATACCTGGCCTATTCGGTGCTGCTGGCTGCCGGGTTGAAGGGAATCAAGGAAGGCTATGACCTGCCGGACCCGGCCGAAGACGACATTTCGCGTCTGACCCGCCGGGAACGCCTAGCTATGGGCTATGTGGACCTGCCGAGCAGCCTGGATCAAGCGCTGGTGCTTATGGAGCGATCTGAGCTGGTGGCTGAGGCGCTCGGCGAGCACGTCTTTGAGGTTTTCCTCCGGAATAAATGGCGCGAATGGCAGTCATATCAAGAGCAGGTCACCCCGTGGGAACTGCGGACTGACCTCGGTTACTAGCCCGCATATCGACGCCCACGCTATAAGCCCCAACACCCCAGCTTTAGGAAGATGTCTCACATGACAAATCCCCGCAGCTCACGCTCTAAAATCCCAACTCCGGGAGCCTTAAGTCTGTCCCATTCCTCGGCTGTTGCCGACCTGGAACACTTAGGCTGGAACAACGAGGAATCTGTCGACCTACTGTGGGCCCTGTCCGGCGCTGGAGATGCGGATCTAGCTCTTAATACGATGATTCGGCTGAACCAAACGCTCGGTGAGCAACCGGGGCGCCAGGCTGCGTTTATGCAGCGGTTGCGCGGGGACCTAGCGTTGAGAGTGCGGCTATTTGCGCTGCTGGGGGCATCGACTGCCCTGGGGGATCATCTGGTAGCTAACCCGCAGGTGTGGGAACAATTGGGAGAACCACTGCCTACCCCGGCGGACATGATGCGCCAAATGCTGGAGAGTGTGTCAGCGCAACCGGCGGGGCTGCCGGAGGATACGGCGTCGACAAGCTTGGAAAGCGCCGGAACTTATCGCGCGGCACTTACCGGGATCGATGCCGAGCGGGCGTTGAAGCAGCGCTATCTCACGCTGCTGATGCGGATAGCCGCGCATGACCTGGCGGGCACCTACCCAGAAAATGATCGGCGCGCCGGGCAACCGGTTGTCCCGTTTAGCACGATCGCCAGCAGCCTTAGTTCGCTGGCCGATGCCGCGCTCACAGCAGCACTAGCCGTGGCTGTCGCCGGGGTGTATGGGGATGATCAGCCAGGGCAGCTGGCGGTTATTGCCATGGGCAAGTGCGGCGCGCGGGAGTTGAATTACATCTCAGATGTGGACGTTATTTTCGTCGGCGATGAGGTAGACACTAAGATGCTTCGTTTGGCTGGCGAAACGATGCGCATCGGCTCCGCGTGTTTCTTTGAAGTAGATGCCGCGCTGCGCCCGGAGGGCAAAGCCGGTGCCTTGGTCCGGACTTTGGAATCCCATGTTGCCTACTATGAGCGCTGGGCTGAGACGTGGGAATTCCAAGCGCAGCTTAAGGCTCGTGCCATGACGGGGTTTTTTCCGTTGGGGCAGGCGTATTGTGCGGAGCTTAACCCGAAGGTGTGGGAAGCGTCTACCAGGGATTCCTTCGTCCCCGATGTCCAGGCTATGCGCCGCCGCGTGATTGATAACGTCCCCGAGCCGTTGCGCGAACGCGAACTGAAGTTGGGTATTGGCGGCCTGCGAGACGTGGAATTCGCGGTACAGCTGCTGCAAATGGTCCACGGGCGTTCCGATGAATCGCTGCGGGTCCGCAGCACGATCGAGGCATTGCGAGCCCTGGTCGCTGGCGGGTATGTCGGCCGAGAAGACGGGGACACCCTCATCAGCGATTACGAATTCCTCCGACTGCTAGAGCACCGGCTGCAACTCCAACGACTCAAACGAACCCACACGATGCCGGCGGAAGAAGAGGCGGAAGCACTGCGTTGGCTGGCGCGTTCTACGGGAATCGTCGGTGCCGGGGCGCAAAAGTCCGCAGAGCTGCTCGCTGAGGAATTCAAACGGGTGCGCATCAGCATTTCCGGCC
This sequence comes from Staphylococcus chromogenes, assembly GCA_032468405.1. Lineage (GTDB taxonomy): Bacteria > Actinomycetota > Actinomycetes > Mycobacteriales > Mycobacteriaceae > Corynebacterium. The sequence continues at coordinate 23,504 of JAUDUO010000005.1, read as the reverse complement.
TGCACTCCAAGCTGTTCTACCGTCCGCTGCTGGAGTCTGTCACTGAGATGAGTGTGGGCACGCTGCGACTATCGCCCGAATCAGCAAAACGCCAGCTGGCCGCGCTGAACTACCAGTTCCCCGACCGTGCCTACGAGCACCTTTCCGCATTGGCAGCCGGCAGCTCGCGCAAGGCGAAAATCCAGGCTATGCTCCTGCCCACGCTCATGGGCTGGTTGGCAGACACCGCCGATCCCGATGCTGGTCTGCTCAACTACCGCAAGCTGTCCGATGCTGCGTACGACCGCCAGTGGTTCCTGCGGATGCTTCGCGACGAAGGCGTGGTGGGGCAGCGGCTCATGCACATTCTGGGAACTTCGCCGTATATTGCGGAATTGCTGCTGGCCACCCCGGATGCGGTGAAGTTGCTCCGTGATGGGGCCAACGGCCCCATGTTGCTGGAGACTGATCCTGCCACTGTGTCTACGTCTCTGGTCGCAGCGGCGCGTCGCCACAGCGACGTCGATAAGGCTGTGAAAGTGGCTCGAGGGTTACGCCGAGTAGAGCTCACCCGCATCGCCTCAGCGGACCTGCTGGGCTTGATGGATGTCAAAGACGTGTGCCTCAGCCTGTCTCGGGTATGGGACGCGGTATTGGATGCTGCGTTTGCAGCTGAGATTGCGGCGGCAACTCCGGAGGGGGAGCGCCCACTGGCGTCGATCGCCGTGATCGGAATGGGCCGCCTTGGTGGCCAAGAGTTGGGGTACGGCTCGGACGCCGACGTCATGTTTGTGTACCAGCCCCGGCCGGGCGTGGAGGAAAGCGATGCGTTGCGATGGGCTACTGGGGTGTGTGACCGGGTGCGGCAGCGCCTCTCGAAGCCCTCGCAGGATCCGTCGTTGGAGGTGGATCTCGGCTTGCGCCCGGAGGGCCGCTCAGGTGCGGTGGTGCGCACCCTGGAGTCCTACGAACGCTATTACCGACAATGGGGCGAATCCTGGGAAATTCAGGCCCTGTTGCGGGCCGCATACATCGCTGGTGACCGCACGCTAGGGGAGAAGTTTCTGCAGGTCATTGACCAATTCCGTTACCCGGCGGGCGGAGTGAGCGCCAAGACCGTCCAAGAGGTACGCCGGATGAAAGCCCGGGTAGATAACGAACGACTGCCCCGAGGCGCAGACCGCAACATGCATACGAAGCTCGGCCGGGGTGGCTTAACGGATATCGAGTGGACTGTTCAGCTGCTGACCATGCTCCATTCGCACGAGGTACCCGAGTTGCGCACCCCGTCCACGCTGGAGGCACTGGATGTTATCGAAGAACACCGCTTGATTGCGCCGAGCAAGGTCGAAACCTTACGCACCGCTTGGCTCGTGGCCACCCGCGCGCGCAATGCCTTGGTGTTGGTTCGAGGCAAACGCACCGATGAGTTGCCACCTTCCGGCCCGCATTTGGCCTCCGTGGCAAGTGCGGCTGGTTGGCAACGCAATCAAACCCAAGAGTTTTTGGATCACTACCTCAAGGTCACGCGACGAGCACGCAGCGTAGTGGACGAAGTCTTTTGGGGTGAACCTGCTCCGCATTAGGCGACCCGGGGGTCGGCCAAGGGTTAGGCACCACCCTTAGGGGTGTTTACAGCGTAAAGTTTCCCGCTTAGCCTGGGCAGTGCCCGACCGAATCCACTAGCAAAGGATGCCTCATGATCTCTCTTCGCCTTGACCTTTCCACCGCAACTGTCGGAGAGCTCACCACGCTTCTCGACGCCGCCAGTGCTGCCGGTGCCAGCGCCGATACCAAGCTTCAGATCGAAAACAACGCTCTACGCATCGACATTTCAGCCGGTGCGCGCGCAGCGCGGCAAGCCGAGGAATCTCCCGCCGATCCTGAATCAGATGATGTGTTTGAACAGCCGCAGTCGCGTTCCGAAAATCGCTACGGCGGGCTGCTCGGCCCAGTAGTGTCGGAAGAATTCGTGCGCGGAGTTGTCGATAGCATTCTGTACGACAAGAATCGCCGTCCGCGCCCCTAACCAGGCTATATGGCCTTGCGACGCACCGCGTAGCGGGCAGCAACCAACCCCAGGATTGCCACCGTCCACACCGCTGCGACAGCACCCCAAGCGAACGCGAAATCGTGCCACGAAGGCGTGCCTTCGGCGTGGTGGTCCAGCAGTATGCCGACACCCTGGGACGCGAGCATGGCAGCGGTAAACCCACCCATGTTGGCAAGCCCGGTTCCGGTGGTCACCACGTGATAGGGCAGTTTTTCCCGAACGGAATCGAAACCGTAGTTCGCCGATGGGCCTAATGCCCCAAGCAGAATCGAGACAACAGCGATCGCCCACCACCCTCGTGGGGAAGCACTGGCAAACAACCAGAGGAACGAAGCTGCGATGACCATGGCAAATCCGATGGTGAGCAACTCTCGTCTCGCCCCGAACCGGGCGGACAAAATGCCGTGGAATGGCCCGATGAGCACATTCGCCACGGTATTAAGCACCAAAATGTGGGCAGCCAACTGGGGAGATAATCCCATCCCCAGCGTCATCAGCGGCATGCCCCACAGCAAAGTGAAAACGATCAGTGGCATGAGCATGAGGCCGTGATTGAAGAAGCCCATCCAGCACACGGGGTTGCGGAGGACGTCGACAAGCTTGGTTGTGTCGGTGGTGGGGGTTGGGCGCTGCACCGGGGAATCGCTGACCAAGATGGCAGCAGCCAGCGCGATGAGGATGCCCACTGCGCCGAGGGAAATGAAGGCCACCTGCCACCCCTGCGCGCCAAGCAACGCCAGGAACGGAACTGCCGATAGGAACTGGCCCGATTGTCCCAGCGCAGATGTCAGCTGGGTGAACAACGGCGTCAGACGAAGTGGGAACCATGTCGGCAGAATTCGCATGACGGAAAGGAATGCGGTGGCATCCCCGCCGCCGACAAGGACGCGGGCCAGGATGGCTATGGGGTAGGAGTTGGTCAGTCCTAGCAGAATTTGCCCGAGCCCCATGATGATGGCACCTGCCACCAGCACACGCCGGGCACCAAATTTATCGATAGCTATGCCGATTGGGATCTGCGTCAGCGCATAAACGCCCAGCTGAACCGAGGAAAATACGGCTAGTTGGGAGTTGTTGATCTGAAAGTGTGCCAGCGCATCAACGCCCGCTACCCCGAGCGAAGTGCGTCCGGTAATAGCCACAATGTAGACCAGCATGCCACCGGCCCACACCAGCATTGCCCGCTTAGTTAGTTGATCTTTAGGGTTCCTCGCATCTTCGCGTTCGCGCGCCACTGCCTACCACTTCTTTATCTGACTGTACGTTTTCTTACTTTGCGAGCTGCCCCGTCACAATCACGTTATACCCGAGGTCTTGCGTACCGGAAACTGAGCAGGCGATGAGCACGATGCGACCCGGCGCGTGCTCGTTTACGAGTTCCTTATCTTCAATGGCGTCGTATTTGTCCACTAGATAGGCGTTGTCTACCACCCATTCGCGGGCGCGGCCGTCCTGGTCGCTCATGCGGATTGTGGACCCGTTGAGAACCGCGGAAGGATAGCGACCTACTGTGCCACCGGATTCTGCCGGTACTTGCTGCGCGGGTCCCTTAAGGTCGACTGCCGCGGTGACCACTTCCGAAATTGAGTTAAACACCAGCTTTTGTTTGCCCCACGCGTGGCCTAGGACGTACATCGTCCCGCGCTCCGCGTTGGCAGGATTAACACCCCAGCCGTCCACCCAGCGCACCATAGTATCCTGTGGTCCTGCCGGGTTCAGTGGTAGTTCGTACGGCATCGAATCATAGGTGGCACCTGTGACCGGCGCTGGACCGTCCATCGTGAAGTCCCCGGCTAGTGCCGGTGCTGGGGCGTCGTTGACCGTGGGAGTCTTGGGCGGCATGCTTATCGACGCCCCACCGCTCGGCTCAGACGTGACGTTTTCCTTATTGCCGCAAGCGGCGATGCTCACCGCCATCGCCGTGGCCGTAATAAAGCCCATGATTCGCTTCATAGGCAGTTAGGTTACCGAAAACTCCCACCCTGTTGCCGTGTACTGGACGGCTTCGCCGGGCGTGGCGCCGATAAAGAAAGTCTTTGCGCCATACAACTTCGACAGCAGTTCGCGAGCCGGGCGCACCTCAATATTTTCCGGGTTGGCCAAAAAGTCCGCTGGTTCTTCGCCGGTGGTAGCCAGAAACCTGCGAAACTCGGTGAACTCTACTCGACGCAACGGTGCGGAGCGGGCGAGGACGGAGGTCAGTACTGGTAGATCAGCAATTGCAGCTAGGTCCGGCGCGGTCCAATAGCTATCCCGAGTTGGGTCGGCGAAGGCAAGGGGGTTACGGGCCTCGGCAATCATGAGTGCGGACGGGGAATTTTCGGCCACCACGAGGGCTTCTTCCTCCGTCAGCGCCGTAAATTCATCTATTGTGCCGGTACGCATGACCAGTGCCTGAATGAGAGTCCCGCCGAGGAAAGGCTGATCATTGAGCCACACTCGTCCTGGAACCCAAGGCTCTGGTCGGGCTACGGCCACTTGCAGCGTAGCCACCGCAGCACCGAGATCTTCCTCGAGCATGGTGCAGGCTACCTCGCGGGGATGAAGCCCAAGCGAAGTTACTGTTACTGCGGGATGAGGGCCGATGTTACGTCGAAAAGCGAGTGTGCGGGCATCAGCGATGGTGGCATTAACCTCGACGAACTCCGGGCCGAAGGTGGCGATAAGCTGCTCCATGCTCTCCTAGCGTAGTCGGGGGATACAATCACGGGTTATGGCAGATACTCGTGCACTTACCCGGACCGCGTTAGGGCTGGCGGTGTTCACCGTTATATACAACCTGGTGGAAGGGGCTCTTTCCGTATGGTCGGGCCGGGGAGCCGGTTTGGAAGTCATGATCGGTTTCGGCCTGGACTCATTTATCGAGTCTTTAGTGGCCATTTTGGTGGCATTGCGACTTCGCGGTCGGTTAACCGGGGATCCTGATGGAGCGGGGGAGGAACGCGAAAAGTTTACCCTCCGTCTGGTGGCAGTGTCCTTTGTCATTTTGGCGCTTTACCTCGTGATAGAAGGGGTAATAGGCCTGATCTCAGGAGAAGTTCCCGCCCGCTCGTGGCTGTCTATTGCGGTGCTCGGCGCATCACTCGTGGTGATGCCAGTGTTGTGGTGGAAGAAAATGCAGGTGGGCCGGGCGTTGGACGATCAGCTCATTCTTTCCGATGCCGGCGAAACCAAGATTTGTTTGATGATGACTGCCTCTGCCTTGCTGGGCATCATCTTGTTGGAAGTGACCGGTTGGGGCGGTTTTGATGCACTCGCTTCCTTCGTTATCGCTTGGTTTGCCATCGCCGAAGCCCGAGAGGCGTGGGAAGGTGAACTCGAAGAAGAGTGCTGCTGCGGGCATTAGCTCGTGCAATTGAGCTGCGGACACCAAAAACCGGCCACCTGCTTTCGCAGGGGCCGGTTCTTCGTTAGCTAGAAGTTAGAACTTCTTCCCGTCCTTGTGGGTCTCGTGGGTGCCATCAACGTCGATGCGCTCCTTGGCAACATCTTCGGTGACACGCTCGGTCTCGCGGACGCGGTCCTTCTCCAGGGAAACTTCCTCAACTGGGACGGTTTCCTTGTTCACGGTGACGCGCTCTTCGTGCAGGGTGACGGAAGCCTCAGCTTCGCCCAGGCCTGCATCCTTCAGGCCGCCCTGGCGTGCTTCATCGTCGATTGGGGTACGCTCAACGCGAACCTCTTCGCGGGTCACAGGAACCTCAACGGTCTCGGTGTCGTGCACAACGTACTTGCGCAGGCGAGCCTCGCCGGACTCAACGCGCTCCTTGTCCACGTTCAGGCGCTCTTCGGAGCGGATCAGGGAGTTGTCATCGCCGGTGTGAGCGTGACGGTCGCGGTCGACGTCGACGTCGCGACGGTCGTGTGCCTCGCCGTGGGTAGCGCCCAGGCCAGCGCCGGTACCAGCAACGCCAGCGCCTGCAACACGGTCACGGTCGTGGTGCTCACCGCGGTGGTCGGTGTAGCGCTCGGTGTCCTCAATGTCTGCAACACCGTAGTGGCGGTAGATCTCGTTCTGATCCGCTGGGGTCAGCGCGTTGTTGACATCGAAGTTAGGTGCATCCTTGATGCGGTCCTTGGAGAAAGCCAGCTTCAGGTCGTCACCAACCAGCTTGTGGCCACGCAGTGGGACCAGGGAGGAGCTCATGCCGAACAGACCGTGGCCGACCTCTACGAAGGTTGGCTGGCCGGAGCGGTCATCAACGAAGATTTCCTTAACGCCGCCGAGCTTGTCGCCAGCGTTGTCGTATGCGGTTGCGTTGAACAGGTCCTGAATGTTGCGAGTGTTCGTCATTTTTGGTTCCTTTCTTTGCTTCGCACGATTGTTTCTAACTTTGCGCCGCCAGTAGCGAGTGTGCGATGTGGTTGTGCTTGCTCGCTGTGGCGTTGACTCCACGGTAAGCGCACATTCGGAAATGCAGCCACGTTGAGCACCATTGGGCACGTACGATTTCTAGGGCTTTTGCTCCACGGTTATAAACCTGTTACCGGCAAAACCCCAGTTGTTTGAGGGCGCTTCGCATTTGCTATTACGAGCTGATAACAAAGCAAAAATTGAGTGAATTTTTGGATTAATGCGTGGTTTTCCGCTCGACCCGTGTTGTAATTTCGGGCTATGGACACCAAATTGCACTCTTTTTCAGCTTCGGTTATGGCGTCCTCCGCCGTTCTCGTAGGCTGAGACTCTGAAGACGCCAAGCCGGCAACAGCTGTGGAAACCAATACAGTGGTGCAAATCCCTCAGATGCCATCCCAGAGCCCACCGAGCGGCGAATCTGCGCAGCCGACGAAGCAGGCATCGGCTACTAAACAACCTATTGAACCGCAGTCACACACGGCCGCGGCTCCTGCTAGTGATAAGAATTCAAAGCGCTCCGCAGCCAACAAAGTGATCCCAGTTGAGACACTGATGAGCCTGCAACTTCCGTCGTTGTGTGGACATCAAGCGGGGCAACTCGTCAACGGCGAGCTGCCCAAGAATCTCCGTACTGCTCCGGGAGCTGCGCCGAATGCGAATGCGAAGCTGGTCAAGCATGCCGACGGCACGCCACTGGGTGCCTACACCGATATCAACGGCGACGGCAAGGATGAAGCAGTGGTTGCATACTCGTGTGTTCTGGGTGGCGTGAGCTGGCCGGAACGCGTGCTGATCTACGACAATGACCTCAATTTCCTAGCGGAATTCAAAGACTGGCCGGAACCACATACCCCGCAGCGTTCGCACATTCGTGACATACAATGGCAAGAAAATTCGGTTCGCATCACTTGCGCTGGATGGGCCAAGAATGATCCAGCCGCTACGGCTTCGCGACAGATGCAAGCAGACCTCACAACGAACGACGGTCAACCAGTGCTGACCGTTGTCAGTGATCAGCCGGCACGTTAGATGCACAGTGCGTGCAAGTCCATGGCGTGGGACGTCGTAAAGCTAGCTTTGGTGGAGACGGAAAGGTGAAATAGATGCTGCGACTCGTGTCGGACAATCCAAAGGCTCATCGGCCCAAGAAGGGTCAAATTTACCTCCTACACACTGATGTAGGCTTTATTCCGTGTGGGATTGGCACGCACAAGGTGTTCTGGGGTGAGAGATCGATCGTTCATCTGTATCGCGCGCTCATTTCAGACCCGGCAGACACTAGTTATTACCCGCTAATTGACAGCGACACTTTGCTGCTGCCACCGATGATCTTTGGCAAAACTAGTTTTGGCAAGGGTGGCTATTTCCACCGCGTGCAGGGGCGTAATTTGCCTAAAGCGAGAGGGCGGGATTTTTACTATGGGTACGCTTTTGCAAACAACTGGAATTTGGCGACCCAGTCCTTTGGTGTAAACGATGGGCCAATTCCAAGTGATAGACCTGCCACCTTCTTGCCAGAGACCAACCTTCGGATGGATGAGTACGATTTCTCTTCCGGCAGGGAACTAATCAAGTCCGTGGAACGGGCTCCAGAAGGAAGCGACCTTATCAGTGCTAATCCACAAATGGATCTTCACTTAGAATTCACCCTGCACGATGCACTCGTTCTGGCGGGGCTCCTGCCTGGACCGCGTCCTAGTCACCCAGATTTTTCGAGGGTGCCAGCGAAGGAAGAAGCAGAAAGCCAAGCGCCTAATCGGCCACCGCTTACGATGCTAAGGATGCTGGGGCGCTGGACTTTGACGTGCGATCTGGGGGAGCTATCTCCTGAAAGCTCGCGACGCGTCGGTGAGGAAGGCAACGGCTATGAACTTGAAGCACTAGTGGAGGAAAAGTGGCCTGAGCTGGCAACTCACGTCAAGTTCGATAGCGAGGCCGAACTTTTTACAGCGCGGGGATCGAAGCGGGTTGTGTCGCAGCTTCATGACGCACTAAAGGAGCATTTGGAAATAGCCTGATAAGGTACAGCTGCTCGTCGACGTGCCGGAAAGATGAACCCCCAAAGATCTCGAAACGGTGATCTTTGGGGGTGTATAGCTAAGTTGGGAGTTTACTCAAAGCCCTAGCAGTCGAAGTACATCTCGAATTCTTGCGGGGTAGGGCGGGTGCGGTTCGGGATGATCTCGTTGTCGTACTTGAACTTGATGTACGTATCGATCAGATCCTCGGTGAATACGCCACCTTCGGTGAGGAACTCGTGGTCCTCGGCCAGCGCTTGCAGGGAAGCTTCAAGGGAGGTAGGAGCGGTTGGGATGGACGCTGCTTCCTCTGGAGGCAGCTCGTAGAGGTCCTTATCCACTGGGGCGTGAGGCTCGATGCGGTTCTTGATACCGTCCAGGCCAGCCATCATCATGGCGGCGAAACCGAAGTATGGGTTGCCGGATGGGTCTGGTGCGCGAAATTCGATGCGCTTTGCCTTTGGGTTGGAACCGGTGATCGGGATACGCACCGCAGCAGAGCGGTTACGCTGCGAGTACACCAGGTTGATTGGTGCCTCGAAGCCTGGGACCAAGCGGTGGTAGGAGTTCAGCGTAGCGTTGGTGAAGGAAAGGACGGCGCCTGCGTGGTGCAGGATGCCACCGATGTAGTAGCGCGCCATGTCCGAGAGACCTGCGTAGCCGTTGTCGTCATGGAAGAGCGGCTTGCCGTCTTTCCACAGGGACTGGTGGGCGTGCATGCCGGAGCCGGCGTCGCCTGCGAGTGGCTTAGGCATGAACGTTGCGGTCTTGTTGTTTGCACGAGCAGTCTGCTTGACGATGTACTTGAAGGTCTGCAGGTCGTCGGCTGCGTGCAGCAACGTGTTGAACTTGTAGTTGATTTCCTGCTGGCCTTGACCACATTCGTGGTGGAAGCGCTCAATGTCAAAACCGGCGTTGGCCAGGTGACGGGCCATTTCGTCGCGGATCTCCACAGCGCCGTCATATGGTGCGTTAGGGAAGTAGCCACGCTTGGTGCGGTTCTTGTAGCCCAGGTTGCGGCCACCGTCGAGGTTCATCTCCTCGCCGCGGTTCCACCAGCCTTCGTCGGTGTCGACTTCGTAGAAGGAAGCGTTGACATCTGCGTGGAAACGAACGGAATCAAATACGTAGAACTCGGCCTCCGCACCAAAGAAGCAAGTATCGGCGATTCCGGTGGAAGCGAGGTATTCTTCGGCCTTGCGTGCCACGTTGCGAGGGTCGCGGGAGAACGGCTCGCGGGTGAATGGGTCGTGCACGAAGAACTTCATGTTGAGCGTCTTGGCGCTGCGGAATGGATCCACCATTGCCGTCTTAACGTCCGGCAGCAGGTTCATATCGGATTCTTCAATGGTGGTGAATCCGCGAATGGAGGAGCCGTCGAATGCTAGGCCAGTCTCAGCTGCTTCCTCATCAAACATGGAAGCTGGGATGGAAAGGTGGTGCTCGGTCCCTGGAACGTCGGTGAATCGAATGTCGAGGTATTCGATGTTTTCGTCCTTGATGTACTTAACGACATCGGAAACGCTATCAAAGGCCACGTGGTGCTCCTCGCGGGATAGAAAATTGTTAGGTAAGCCCATTCGCGTGAACAGTCATGCGAATGGCCACATGGATTCCAGTGTACAAACAACCCTCAATTAAACAGCAATAAAACGCCCCCGTTGAGGGCTTTTCATTCATGAGTGGGCTAGATTTCTTACTATGTCTGAACCAAAGCGCAGTTGGCTCGAAGGCCCGATGATCCCTGGCGATGCAGATGATTCGCTCACTCCCGGTAGATGGCCAGGTGAAAAGCTCGGATTGCCAGAAAAGGGGCCGGGAGCGTTGGCGTCGGTAATGCGCCGCGCGGTCGGAATTACGCTTGATTGGTTCCTGTGCATGTTTATCGCGATCATCGTTCGCAATGTCACGTCGGCACTAGGGGGCGTATCCACGATGACGCTGGGATTTTTCTGCGTGATTTCGCTGGTGAGTGTGTGGTTGTTCGCGCGCACTCCTGGCCAGGCGATGCTCGGCATTGGTGTCGCGCGTATCGACGCCACGGGCCGGGTCGGCTTTGTCCGCGCCCTGGTCCGAACCGTTTTGACTGTCTTCATCTTCCCGCCGATTATGGTTGATTCCGACGGTCGTGGCCTGCATGACCGCGCCACGAATACTGCGGTTATTTTCGGCTAGCCCTCCGATTCTTGCAATCTGGTGTATCTGTTTCGGCTACTTTTTAGCCAAAAGTGACTGAAACGGAAACACTCGATTTCGAGTTCGCCAGGCCTGCCAAAGAAAAACTCCGTATCTAGCACCTCGAAGGTGCCCGATACGGAGTTTCGCTATTTACGCAGCTAGCTTATTTGCCGCCGCGCTCAGCCTGGCGGCGCGCACGACGGTTCATGCCTGAGACGCGGGCGCCCTTCGGCAGTGGACCCTTTGGTAGGCCTGGCTGGCCAGAGCCTACGACGTTGTCCATGGCTTCGATCTTGTTGGCTAGTGCGTAGACTTCGTCTTTTTTGTAGTTGCGCGGTAGCTTCATTAGCTCGCGCTGCAGGTTGCGAATCCGCACCTGACCTTCGCCGTTACCTGCGTACATCTTGTAGATCGGCACGCCACCTGATACTCGGTTGAGCTTCTTCTCGGCCTGTGCCATCAGTGGCTTGAGGCGGTGCATTTCGCCCTCGCCGACCAGTACGATACCCGGGTTGCCGATCACCCGGTGGACAGCATCCATGTGGGCATTGGCAGCGATCGCGGACTTGGCGCGCCATGCCATGCCAGGGCCGGAACGCAAGTTCTCAAGGGCCCAGCCTGCGGCACCTGGCTGGTCTTCAGCCTGGTCGTAGACGGACTTTTCCACCCGGCGAGTGAAGATAAACATCGCCAGCATGATGCCCAGCGCGAGACCGATTGGCAGCATCCACCACTGCGAGTTAAACAGCATGCCGATTCCGAAGAACAGCACGGTCATGCCGACCAGCGCGATCAGCATCAGTGGCACCAGCGCCTTGTCATTCTTGCGCTGAATATTGAACGCCTGCCACATCTGGGAGTAGTTCTGCTTGCGCTGTGCGCGCTTAGCTGCCTTTGCTTCCTTCTCGGCTGCCTTCAACTGCGCCTTCTTTGCATCTGCCATGTCCACTACTTTAGGGCATTTAGTGGCTTTATTTGGAATCGAAGCATCAACCCAGCTTATCGACGCCCACGCCCCGGCCACCGTGTCCCAAGGAACAGGTAGCTTGTTGATTATGTATCTTGATTGCCTCACCGTGGGACGATTCCCGCAGCACTGTTATTCCCAGTCGCTTCCGGTGACTCGGCATCTGCAGGCGATGGAGACTTTTTGGTTTCGTAAGCGCGTGACGATCTTCACCGGCGACAATGGCTCCGGCAAATCGACGCTCATCGAGGCTATAGCGTGCCGGATGGGTTTCGACCCGGGCGGGGGAGTGCAAGCAGTGTTCGAGCAGGCTTCCGCATGGACGACATCGACATTGCATGCAGCGATGGGGTATCACGGCACACAGCCACTTATCAACGGCTATTTCTTGCGGTCGGAGACCCAATATGATCTGGCAGACTTGCACGCGCGCAATGCGCAGCTGACCGAGATTCCTCGCTCGCATGGCGAATCCATCATGGACATGGTTGAGGGGCACTTCTTTTCCAAGGGGCTGTTTATCCTCGATGAGCCGGAGGTTGGACTTAGCCCCGTGCATCAAATGGCGTTGCTGGGATACATTGACATGATTGCTCGACAGGGCAGTCAGTTTATTATCGCCACTCATTCGCCGATCGTGCTGGCGGTGCCTGGCGCGGACATTTGGCATGTGACTGAACAATCTTTGTCTCAAGTGGACTATCAAGACCACCGACTCTTTTTAGATTGGCGCGCGTTCCTGGCGCAGCCTGCAGAGGCAATTCGGGCCGAAATGGGCAGGTTGCGTTAGATGTTCATTCGATCCTTTGAGCTACGTGAACTAGGCAGCCGCTCGTATCTTGACCAGCTCCCGGTGGCCCAAGCCCTCCTCAACTCGGGGCCGATCCGCTTGAACAGTCCTGTCACCTGCATCGTCGGGGAAAACGGGGCAGGAAAATCCACTCTCATAGAAGCACTAGCAGTGGGTATGGGATTTAACCCGGAAGGTGGATCCCGACACGTGCGGTTTTCGGCGAAAATAAGGTTTCTGAGCTGCACCATTGGCTGACCATTTCCCGCGCCAAGAACCCCACGGATGGTTACTTCCTGCGCGCGGAATCGATGAACCGGGTCTTTAGCTACTTGGACTCCCCGGGAGTGTATTCGGGACTTTCCGGCCCGCCGTTGCACACGCTGTCGCACGGACAGAGCTTCATGCACCTGTTGGAGAATCGCTTCCACAACCGAGGGCTGTTCCTTCTTGACGAGCCCGAATCTGGCCTCGCGCCTCGAACTCAGGTGCTGGCCGCTGCGCGGATGGCTCTGCTTGCAGATCATGGAGCGCAATTCATCATCGCAACGCACTCACCAATTCTGCTAGCTATTCCGGGGGCGGATATCCTGGAAATCTCCGATGGTGTCCTGCATCACATCCGTTATGAAGATACTGAGTTAGTGCAGGCCACACGCGAATTTTTGGCTGACCCACTGGGCACCGCTGCCTACCTTTGTTCAGATGACCTCTTGCGCTAGGCCCATCCGTGTGCCAATATCGCCAGTCAGGCCATTTATTTGCAGGAAAGGAAACTCACCATGCGCGCATCCGCAATCGCTGCCGTGGCCGTTTCCGCACGCCTGCAACATCGCGAACAGCTAGGTTTTAGCTCTCGCGACAGGTCCTAACGCACCCGCTTTTTTGTCAGCGGCGTTGCCTGTCGTTTTCTCACAGGCATCGCCGCATTTTTGTGCGCAACTTACGGCACTTTGGGTGAGTGTTGGCCTGCTGGGGACGTCGATAAGCGCGCGGCACAACCAGAAAGGACACGAAATGTGTACCGGAAAAGTTATCAACTTTGCCTCGATCGCGGAGGATGAGGCACTGCGGCAGGCGCAGATCACCGCTGACCTGCCATTCATTTACCCGCACGTGGCGCTCATGCCTGACGTGCACGTCGGTATGGGGTCGTCAATCGGCACCGTCTTCGGCACGATCGGCGCGGTTATTCCCGCGGCCGTGGGCGTGGACATCGGCTGCGGCATGATCGGTGTGCGAACCGCGCTTACCGACGCCGACCTGGCCGGCCACGACCTCACGCAGCTTCGCGACGAGATCGAGCGCCTCATCCCACTTTCGCCAGGCAACTACAACTCCAAGCTGCGCTTCGACTCCGCACGCGACCGTGTTCGCGAGCTCGAGGACCTCGCAGCCGACGGCGGAGTGAATCTCGAGCACTCTCCGAAGTGGAAGCACCAGCTGGGCTCGCTCGGCGGCGGCAATCACTTCATTGAGCTGTGCCTTGACGAGCTGAACCGCGTGTGGATGTTCCTGCACTCGGGATCGCGTGGCGTGGGCAACAAGATCGCCCAGCGACACATCCGCACTGCTAAAGCCGATATGCGCATCCGGCGGCGTGCTGTTGCCGATCCAAACCTGGCATACCTTAGCGAGGGCACGCCTGAGTTCGACGCCTACATTCGCGATCTGAACTGGGCGCAGCGTTTCGCATATCTCAACCGCGAAGAGATGATGGACCGCTTTGCCTACGCGCTCGAGTTGTTCATGGGCGAGCCCGTCGAGGAGCTGGAGCGAATCAACTGTCACCACAACTACACCGTGCGCGAGGAGCACTACGGTAAAACTGTGTGGCTGACCCGCAAGGGAGCAATCCGTGCTGACCTGGGAGTTTCTGCACTCATCCCTGGCTCAATGGGAACAGCTTCGTACGTCGTGGAGGGCCTTGGTAACGAGGAGTCGCTGCGCTCCGCGCCCCACGGCGCAGGCCGCCTGATGTCTCGGACGGAGGCCCGGTCACGATTTGGTTCTGCAGATCTCGATGCCCGCATGTCCGGTATTGTTTACCGGCCGGGCGAGGACTTCGTGGATGAGATTCCGGATGCCTACAAGGACATCGACCAGGTTATTGTCGATGCCGCGCCACTGGTAAAGGTGCGGCACAAACTGCGCCAGGTGATGAACGTCAAGGGGACGTAGCTGCCCGAGCCGGGGTGAGGAGAAATTGTGTGCTTCTTCCGGAAGGATTTTGGTCAAAACACCAGGACACGCAATCGGCAGAAGCACACAATTTTGTAGGGCTAGTTCAAGCGAGGAGGCAGGGCGGGCGTCTGCAAGCAACCTAGCGAGTGGTGACCGGCGTGTCTTCGGACGCGCCGTACTTTTCCAGTAGGGAAGTGGCTTCCTGGGCGGTCGAACCCGCAGAGGTTTCCGCAAGGTGCTTCAGGTTTTCCGGTAGTTCCTCGCCACGTGCTGCAATCGTCTGCGCGTACAGGCGACCCGCGCGGTAGGACGAACGCACCAGCGGGCCGGACATGACACCGGTAAAGCCCAGCTCGCGAGCGTAATCGGCGTGCTCGACGAACTCTTCCGGCTTGACCCACCGGTCGATCGGGTGGAACTTGAGCCCTGGGCGCAGGTACTGCGTGATGGTGATGATGTCGCAGCCTGCCGAGTGCAGGTCACGCAAGGCTTCCTGGATCTCTTCAGGGGTTTCGCCCATGCCGAGGATCAGGTTGGACTTGGTCACGAGCCCGAAGTCGCGCGCCTGGCGGATTACGTCGAGGGAGCGTTCGTAGCGGAACGCCGGGCGAATACGCTTGAAGATACGCGGCACGGTTTCGATGTTGTGTGCGAACACCTCCGGACGGGACTCGAAGACCTGCTGCAACAGGTCTGGCTTGCCGGAGAAGTCAGGAACCAGGTTTTCCACACCGGTGTTCGGGTTCAACTCGTGGATCTGGCTAACGACCTCGGCGTAGAGCCAAGCGCCTTCGTCTTCCAAATCGTCACGCGTGACGCCGGTGATCGTGGCGTAGTTCAGTCCCATTTCGCGGACGGATTCTGCGACGCGACGTGGTTCGTCGCGGTCCAGCGGATCTGGCTTGCCCGTGTGAATCTGGCAGAAATCGCAACGGCGCGAGCACTGGTCGCCACCGATGAGGAAAGTGGCCTCGCGGGATTCCCAACATTCGTGGATGTTTGGGCAGCCGGCTTCTTGGCACACCGTGTGCAGGGAAGCGCCGGACACGCGCTTCTTCATGTCTTGGTATTCTGGACCCGTTTTCACCGAGGTGCGGATCCAGCGTGGTTTGCTCTCAATCGGAGTCTCGGAGTTACGAGCCTCAACGCGGAGCATTCTTCTTCCGTCAGGTGCAACAGTCACCTTGCCTACCCTACACCTTTCGCTTTCCGAGGCCCTTACACGGATCCGGCGCCGACCCAAACGTATGGTCAGCCACGGTCAGGCGGCCCTCGAGGGCATCGATGAGTGCCGTGGCTAACGGATCGATGCACTCGTCGACGGTCACCTCGCGCCCCAACTCCGCAGAGAGAGTGGTAACGCCTGCGTCATCGATCCCGCAGGGCACGATGTAGTCGTAGTACTCAAGAGTGTTGTTGCAGTTCAGTGCGAGACCGTGCATGGAAACCCCGCGGGTGATGCGGATGCCGAGCGCCGCGATTTTTCGGTCGGGTTTGCCGTCGCTGGCGGGTACCCAGACTCCCGAGCGGCCGTCGATACGCCCTGCGTTGGTGACGCCGAGCTGGCGCACGACCTGGATAAGAGCCTCCTCGACGCGACGGACGTAGTCGACGACATCGACCGGGTCATTGAGCTTGATGATCGGGTAACAGACGAGCTGGCCGGGGCCGTGCCACGTGATGCGGCCGCCGCGATCCACGTCGATAACCGGCAGCCCGTTGGTCGGGCGATCCTCTGGCTGGGTGCGTTTGCCCGCGGTGTAGATTGACGGGTGCTCGAGCATCAGCAGCTGATCGTGGATCTCGTCGTTGGCGCGCTGGGCAGCGATATCCGCCTGCTCGTGCCACATGTGCTCGTAGTCCTGGACGCCGAGGCGTTGGATGTCGATAGGCTCACCGCTGCGCCTAATCGGCGCGTCTGGCGCGGTGAACGGTGCGCGTGGAGCTGTCATGGCTAATAAGGATACGCCTATGCTTCATCAACCAAAAGCACTACGGAAATGGGTGGAAACCCCGATGCACCGATGTCGCGGAATGTGTTGAATGGGTGGGGAACGCTCATTCCCGTACGTAAGGAGACCGCCATGCCAATCCACGGATACCTTTTTCAGAATTCTGCTGAAATTCAGTCCAATGACCAGTTTGTGCAGCAGAACAAAAAGATGCTCAAAGTCAACCTGCAGGGCGCACCGATCCAGGCGAAGGTCGGTTCGATGGTGGCCTACCAAGGCGATGTGAAGTTTGAGAACAAGGGCTCCGGCGGACTAGGGAAGATGTTTAAGAAGGCGGTGACCGGCGAAGGCGTGGAAATGATGCATGTCTCCGGCGCTGGCCAGGTGTTCCTCGCCGAACAAGCCCAAGACGTACAGATCCTCTTCCTGGAAAATGACATGATCTCCGTCAATGGCAAGAACGTCCTCGCGTTCTCCTCCAGCATCGAGTGGGACGT
Source organism: Staphylococcus chromogenes (assembly GCA_032468405.1). GTDB lineage: Bacteria > Actinomycetota > Actinomycetes > Mycobacteriales > Mycobacteriaceae > Corynebacterium. The sequence goes on along the minus strand of JAUDUO010000005.1, from coordinate 6,529 downwards.
CCACCGCATCAAGGGCGGCGGCATGATGGCCGGCGGTCTATTCAACGTGTCTCTGCGCGGCACCGGCTTCGTTGCCGTGCTTACCGACGGCGACCCGATCGCCCTGAATGTCGCAGAGGCTCCAACTTTCGCTGATCCACAAGCTGCAGTGCTCTGGACCTCCGGCGTACAGATGCAGGTGCGTACCGACTTCACCGGCGGCCTGCGTTCCATGGTCCACGGCGGCACCGGTGAGTCTATCCAGCTGGGATTTGGGGGACAGGGCATCGTTGTGGTGCAGCCGTCTGAGGGGCAGATCTTTGGCGGAACCGCAGAGTCCAGCTCCAGCGGTTCGGGCCTGAGCGACCTGTTTAGTTAGCTCCTGCCATTACGATCCGGTAACAGTCATTGACAATCTCTCTCTCGGGATATTTATTTAAAGTGATACCCCATAAAAATTAGAGGAGAGATAGTGATCAAGTTGTCGTGGCGTATAGTCGCTACACTCGCTGCGATAGCCATTGCGTTCAGCTACAAATTTGACGTGCCATACTACGTAGTTATCGCACTGGCTGTGCTTGTGTTGACGGTCGTCTGGTTGCCCTGGTTCCATGAACCTCGGCCTACGGAAGTAGAATAGAAATAACTAGTGGCCTACCTCAAAATTGAGGTAGGCCACTTCGCTGTTGTTAGAACTTTAGATGCCGTTCTTCTCTGCGTACTCAGCCGCAGTCATCAGTGGGCCAACTTCGGTGATCTCGACCTCGAAGAGCCAACCAGCTTCGAATGGGTCGGAGTTGATGGTCTCCGGTGCGTCGGCAAGCTCCTCGTTGATGGCAACGACGGTGCCGTTGACAGGGGAGTAGAGATCAGAGACGGACTTGGTGGATTCCACTTCGCCACAGGTCTCGCCGATCTCGACGGTGTCGCCAACTGCTGGCAGGTCAACGTAGACGATTTCGCCGAGTGCGTTGGCAGCGAAGTCGGTGATGCCGAGCTTGACGGTTGCGCCGACCTCGGCGCCGGAAATCCACTCGTGGTCAGCGGAGTAGGAGTAGGACTCAGGAAGGTTAGACATGGTTAGCCTTTCGGGTGAGAAGTGTCAGGTTAGATTTTAGCCACGCTTGTAGAACGGCAGCTTGACAACGCGGTAGGTGTGCTTCTTGCCACGGATGTCCACGTCGAGCTCGCGGCCTTCCTCGGCGAAGTCGACATCGAGGTAGGCCATCGCCACCGGGTAGCCCAGGGTTGGGGAGAGCTGCCCGGAGGTTACCTCGCCGATCTCCTCGCCTGCTGGGGAGAGGATCACGGAGTGCGCACGGGCGGCACGACGGCCCTCGCCCTGCAGGCCGATGAGCTTGCGCTTCGGTGATTCGCCGTTCAAAAGGGCATCCTTGGCAACGAAGTCGCCTTCCTTCTTCTTGGATGCCAGCACACCCAGGCCGGCGTCGGCAGGACGTAGATTGCGGTTCAGCTCGTTGCCGTAAAGCGGCATGCCGGCTTCAAGACGCAGGGAGTCGCGGGCAGCGAGGCCGCAAGGCAGCATTTCGAATGGTTTACCAGCCTCGACAAGAGCCTCCCATAGGCCGGAGGCCTGCTCGTTTGGCAAGAACAGCTCAAAGCCGTCTTCACCGGTGTAGCCGGTGCGGGCGAGTAAGACTTCGAACCCAGCGATTTGAGTCGGGACTGCTGCATAGTAATTCAGCTGTTTGACTACACCCGGCTGGCCTGCGATGCCCATAAGCAGTTCCTCGGCACGCGGCCCCTGCACAGCCACGAGTGCGGTGGTGCGGGATTCATTGGCCAGCTCCACGTCGAAACCAGCGGCCCGCGCAGAAATCTCGTCCCACACGACATCAGCGTTGCCAGCATTCGGGACGACGAGGAATTCCTGGTCACCCAGGCGGTAGACGATCAGGTCGTCGATAATGCCGCCGTCTGGCTGCACGATCATCGTGTACTTGGCCTTGCCGATGGCGATGGTGGACAGCTGGGAGATCAGCGCGTAGTCGAGGAACTCGCCGGCCTGTGGGCCGGTGACGCGGATTTCGCCCATGTGCGAGAGGTCGAACAAGCCGACATTTTCGCGGACAGCCTTGTGCTCAGCGAGCTCGGAGCCGTACTTCAGGGGCATCTGCCACGCGCCGAACGCGGTAAAGGATGCGCCAAGAGCTTCGTGCTCGGCGTGCAGGGGAGAGTAAAGAGCCTCAGACATTTATGCCTCCTCGCCGAGGTCGAATGCGGATGGTGGAGGGCAGGAGCACACCAGGTTGCGGTCGCCGTACGCTTCGTCGATACGGCGCACTGCCGGGTAGTACTTAGTGCGACGCAGGCCAGGGACTGGGAAGGCTGCCTGCTGGCGGGAGAACTTGAACTCCCAGTTATCGGCAGCAACCGAAGGCGCGGTGAATGGGGCGTGAACCAGGACGGAGTCTTCGAGGGCGATCTTGCCATCGATGATTTCCTGGATTTCAGCGCGGATGGAGAGCATAGCCTCGATGAAGCGGTCCAGTTCGGCCAGGTCCTCGGATTCGGTTGGCTCCACCATGAGGGTGCCAGCCACTGGGAAAGACAGAGTAGGAGCGTGGAAGCCGTAGTCCACCAGGCGCTTAGCTACATCGGTGGCGGTCACGCCGGATTCCTTCGTAAGTTCGCGCAGGTCCAGGATGCACTCGTGCGCCACCAGGCCGTTTTCACCGGTGTAGAGCGTCGGGAAGGCGTCCTTGAGGGATGCGGAAACGTAGTTGGCGGCAAGAATCGCGTAGGACGTTGCCGCACGCAGTCCGTCCGCGCCCATCATCGCGATGTACGCCCACGGAATCGGCAGCACGCCAGCGGAGCCGTAGCGTGCGCCTGCTACAGGCACACCATCACCGACAGCGACAGGCTGAGCAGGATCGCCATCTCGTGGATCGCCTGGCAGGAATGGCACTAGGTGTTCTGCCACGCAGACTGGGCCTACGCCTGGGCCGCCACCGCCGTGCGGAATGGTGAAGGTCTTGTGCAGGTTCAGGTGGGAAACATCGCCACCGAACTCGCCAGGGGCAGCAAGGCCGGTCAGCGCATTCATGTTGGCGCCGTCGATGTAGACCTGGCCGCCAGCGTCGTGCACCTTCTTGCACACCTGGCGCACCGTATCTTCGAATACGCCGTGGGTGGATGGGTAGGTGATCATAATGCCAGCAATATTCTCACCGTGCTTCTCGATCTTGGCATCTAGATCATCTAGGTCAATCGAGCCGTCTTCAGCGGTGCCCACCACGACTACTCGAAGGTTAGCCAAGGTAGCGGACGCGGCGTTGGTACCGTGCGCGGACTGTGGGATGAGCACGATGTCGCGGGACTCGTCGCCGTTTGCCACGTGGTAGCGGCGGATAGCGATCAGGCCGGCAAGCTCACCCATGGAACCCGCTGGTGGCTGGACGGAAACCTTAGCGTAGCCGGTGACCTTGGCAAGCCAACCCTCGAGTTCGTCGATAAGCGCGAGCCAGCCCTGCGCCTGCTCATCAGGGGCGTATGGGTGGATATCAGCGAAACCAGGGTAGGAGATAGCCTCCATGCCCGCGGTTGGGTTGAGCTTCATCGTGCAGGAACCCAGCGGGATCATGGTGCGATCCAGCGCGAGGTCGCGATCGCCCAGCGTGCGGATGTATCGCATCATCTGGGTTTCGGAGTGCACGGAGCTAAAGATCTCGTGCGCAAGCGGTGCGTCCTCGCGAACCAGCGCTGCCGGGATTGCTGCCTTCGCGTCGCCAGCGGTACCACCGAACAGAGCCACCAGCTTTTCGACGTCCGCGTGGCTGGCGGATTCGCCGAAGGAGACAGAAACCTTGTCTTCGCCAATCGCACGGATAAGGTAACCGGCCTCAGAAGCCTGATTGACCAGCTCGGTGGCCTTTCCAGCTACCTTGATGGTGACCGTATCAAAGAAATTCTCGTGGAGAACTTCTGCTCCGGCGGCCTTGGCGCCAGCGGCGAACGAACCAGCCAGCGTTGCTACATGGTTGGCAATACGCTGCAAACCTGCAGGGCCGTGCCACACGGCGTACATCGAGGCGGTGACGGCCAGCAGCGCCTGGGCGGTACAGATGTTGGAGGTAGCCTTCTCGCGACGGATGTGTTGCTCGCGGGTCTGCAATGCGAGGCGGTAGGCAGGGGTGCCGTCAGCGTCGACAGAGACACCTACGATGCGGCCCGGGATCTGTCGCTTCAGCTTGTCGGTAACTGCCATGTACGCAGCGTGTGGGCCACCGTAGAACAGAGGAACACCGAAGCGTTGGGAGGAACCAACGGCGATGTCGGCGCCGAGCGTTCCCGGTGATTTCAGCGCTACCAAGCCGAGGATGTCTGCGCTCACCGCAGCGAGTGCGCCGCGGTCATGGAGATCGGAAATCAACGCGGTTGGATCGAAGAGGTCGCCTTCCGTACCTGGGTAGGCGATGACGGCACCGACGAGGTCATCGCCCACGATGCCCCCGGTCAAGTCGGTGATCTCCACTTCGAGGTCGATAGTGCGGGCACGTTCGGCGGCGACGTTGAGTACCTGTGGATGCAGCCGGGCGTCGAGTAGTACGCGGCGGCCCTTCTTTACTGCGCGTGACATTAAGCCAACGGCCTCGGCTACCGCGGTGGCTTCGTCGAGAAGCGATGCGTTAGCGATCGGCAGCCCGGTCAGCTCTTCGATCATGGTCTGGAAGTTGAGTAGAGCCTCGAGACGACCCTGAGAGATTTCTGGTTGGTACGGGGTATATGCCGTGTACCAACCAGCGTCCTCCAAGACTCCGCGACGGATCACCGGCGGGGTGATGGTGTCAGAATAGCCCTGACCGTAGAACACACGCTTTTCGACGTTGCGCTCGGCGTACTCACGTAACTTCGCTTGGGCTTCAAACTCAGTGAGTGGTTCGGGGAGCTCCGGCGCGTGAGCCAAAGCGATGTCAGCTGGAAGTGCTGCGGTGATGAGGTCGTCAAGCGTGGCGTAGCCCAGCTTGTCCAACATCACCTGTGCTTCGGAGGCATCTGGGCCGAGGTGGCGGCCGAGGAATGCCGAGGTGTTTTCGGTCATATTGAGTGTCTGCTCCTTGGTTTAGGTCAGGACGTTGGCGGGAAGTTATCTACCCATCTGCACCCAGTATAGAGTGGTGCAATTTATAAAGATTAGCGTGTTGTGATTTGTCACATCTCGGTTTTGGGGTATGAAAAAAGCTGCTCAGGCGCTGTGCGCGCGTGAGCAGCTTTCTCATCTTCTCAACCTAAATCTGGCTTAGGAAAGGCCCTGCCATCTTAGAGGTCGAGGTCGGCTTCAAAGTTGCCGGTTTCCAGACGATCGCGGACGGTGGTCATGAAGCGACCGGCGTCTGCGCCGTCAACGATCTGGTGATCGTAGGTCATCGGCAGGAAGACCATCTGGCGGATCGCAATGGCATCTGCACCGTTCTCGGTCACAACCACTGGGCGCTTAACGATCGCGCCGGTGCCGATCATGGCGGCCTGTGGTGGAACGAGGATTGGGGTATCAGACAGCGCGCCTTCGGAACCGATGTTGGTGATGGTGAAGGTACCACCGGACAGATCGTTTGGCTTCAGCTTGTTGTTGCGTGCGCGGTCGGCGATGTCCACGATTGCCTTCGCGAGTTCAACCAGGGACATGTCCTGGGCGTCGTGAATGACAGGGGACAGCAGTCCGGCAGGCGTGTCGACGGCGATACCCAGGTTGACCTTGGCGTGGTAGGTCATTTCCTTGGTCTCGGCGTTGTAGGAAGCGTTGACGTTCGGGTGGGAAACCAGTGCCTCGACGATTGCCTTTGCAAAGAATGGCAGGTAGGTCAGGTTCAGGCCGTGCTTCTCCATGAACTTGGCCTTGGAAGCCTTGCGCAGATCAGCAACCTTGGTCATATCAACTTCGTGCAGCTGGGTGAGCTGTGCTGCAGAGTGCAGGGACTCCAGGGTCTTCTTAGCGGTGAGCTCGCGGATGCGGTTCACGCGCTGAGTGGTGCCACGCAGCTTAGCCTTTTCTGGATCCACAGACTTGGTGGAGATAGCGGAGCCCTTGGCTGCTGGAGCTGCGGCAGCAGGTGCCTCGCCGAGGCCTGCGGCGGCAAGAACATCCTGCTTGCGGATGCGGCCACCAACACCGGTACCTTCGACCTTGTTCAGGTCAACGCCGTGCTTATCGGCAAGCTTACGGACCAGCGGGGTCACGTATGGAGCATTGGAGTTGTCCACCTTGGCAGCTTCAGCCTTAGGGGCCTCAACCTTTTCCTCAGCCTTTGGTGCTTCTTTCTTCTTCTCCGCAGCAGGAGCAGCAGGCGCTGGCTTTTCTTCTGCCTTGGCTGCTGGTGCGGAGCCGTCGCCGATGCGGACGATGACTTCACCGACGTCGACGGTGTCGTCTTCGTCGAAGAGGATTTCCACAATGGTGCCTGCGACTGGGGATGGGACTTCGGTGTCTACCTTGTCGGTGGAAACTTCGAGGAGTGCTTCGTCGACTGCGACGGTGTCGCCGACGGACTTCAGCCAGCGGGTGATGGTGCCCTCGGTGACGGATTCG
>JAUDUO010000004.1:0-288190 GCA_032468405.1 Staphylococcus chromogenes | reverse complement strand
GGGAAACGCCCGGTCCCGTTCCGAACCCGGAAGCTAAGCCCACCAGCGCCGATGGTACTGCACCCGGGAGGGTGTGGGAGAGTAGGTCACCGCCGACCAAAAACTTAAAAAGATACAAAGAAGGAGGAGCAGCCCACACCCGGGCTGCTCCTCCTTTTTTGGCGTGCCATCCCCAAAGCAACAACAACAACTAAAACATCTTCGGCGCCGTACGTCGCGTCGTAGAAAAGCCTCTGGGCACGCTTTCTCGTTAAAAGCTAAAAGGAACCAACGTTATCGGGTAGTTTAGGGCACATAGTTGTCCCCGTTCTAAGCGCACTCCAGTGATGCGCTGGTGGAAAGGTTCTCCTGATGCACGACGTACTCGCAAAAGTCCCGACCGGCCTGCTTATCAATGGCGAATGGGTCCAAGCTACAACAGGCGAAACTTACGAGGTGGAAAACCCCGCTACACGCGAAGTCCTCGCGGAACTACAATCCGCAGGCTCCGATGATGCCGTGCGTGCCCTGGATGCGGCCTGCGCTGCCCATCAAGAGTGGGCCGCGACCCCAGCCCGCGAACGCTCAGAGATCTTGCGACGGGCATTCGAACTGGTCACTGAGCGTGCCGATGACTTCGCTACGCTCATGACGCTAGAGATGGGCAAGCCACTTGCCGAAGCCCACGGGGAAGTGAAATACGGCGCGGAATACTTGCGCTGGTTCGCAGAGGAGGCGGTTCGCATCGGCGGTCGCTTTGGCACTTCCCCGGAAACCGGCTTTCCAATGATCACCCGTCGCAAGCCAGTCGGCCCTTGCCTGCTGATCACCCCGTGGAACTTCCCGCTGGCGATGGCTACCCGCAAGGTCGCCCCAGCGGTAGCCGCAGGCTGCACGATGGTGCTCAAATCCGCTCGCCTCACGCCGCTAACTGCGCAGTACTTTGCGCAGACTATGCTCGACGCCGGCCTGCCAGCGGGCGTGCTCAATGTCGTCTCTGGCAAGTCCGCTTCCGCGATTTCCAACCCGCTGTTAAATGACAAGCGCCTGCGCAAGGTGTCTTTTACCGGATCCACCCCGGTGGGCCGGAAGCTGCTCGAAGCAGCCGCCGGCCAGGTGCTGCGCACCTCGATGGAGTTGGGTGGCAACGCCCCGTTCATCGTCTTCGAAGATGCCGACATCGACAAAGCCGTCAAAGGCGCGATGGGCGCGAAGATGCGCAATATCGGCGAGGCCTGCACCGCAGCCAACCGCTTCCTGGTGCATGAGTCGGTGGCGGAGGAGTTCGCTGACAAGTTTGCCGCGGCTATACGCGAGCTAAAGGTGGGCAACGGCATGGAGGAGGGCGTGACCTGCGGTCCACTAATTGAGGAATCTGCCGTAGACAACGTCGCCTCCTTGGTCGACGACGCCGTAACCCGTGGTGCCCGAGTCTTGGTCGGTGGCAAGCGCGGAGCTGAGCAGGGCTACTTCTTCGAGCCCACCGTGCTTATCGACGTCCCGCGCGAGGCCCGCGTCTTCCGCGAAGAAATCTTTGGCCCCGTGGCCCCAATCTTCACTTTCACCACGGAAGAGGAAGCTTTGGAAATGGCCAATGACACTGAATACGGCCTGGCCTCTTACGTTTTCACCGAGGATGCGACCAGGATGTACCGCATGTCCGACGGCCTCGAATTTGGCCTCATGGGTTTTAACTCCGGCGTTATCTCCAATGCCGCGGCCCCATTTGGTGGTGTGAAGCACTCCGGCATGGGCCGCGAAGGTGGTTTCGAGGGGATTGAAGAGTACACTTCGTTGCAATACATCGGCGTCGAGCAGCCTTAATAAGCCAGGTAGATTTTTGACTCTAAGATGTCCTGATTTAGGTGAAAACGGAAGCATCTCAGAGTCAATAATCGCCACGGGCGACAGCCAAACCTATTCAGCAATCGCTTCCAGTGGGCGCACCTTGGCTGCGGACCGTGCGGGCCACACTGCAGCTAGCAATCCAACCACGCCAGCGCCGAAGACAACCACGCCTACCTGCACCCACGGCACGGCGATCACAGACAAGCCCATGCCGGATAGGCAGCGGATGAAACACCAGCCCAGGCCAAGTCCGATCAGCGATCCGAGCACGGCCCCGTAGAGGGCAATCACGATAGCTTCCAGGCGAATCATCCGGCCCACCTGGCTGCGTTGGAACCCAACCGCCCGGAGCATGCCGATCTCGGCACGGCGCTCCGACACGGACAGCGCCAGAGTGTTCATAATGCCAAGCACCGCGATAATCACAGCAAGTGCCAGCAAAGCGTAGAGAACATTGAGCATCATCGTGATCTGCTTGCCTACTTCACCCTTGATGTCTTCGCGGTCCTTGACCAGTACCACCATGTGGTCGGCCACTGCGTTCTCCAGGTCAGCCCGCAAGCGAGTGAGGTCAGTGCCTGGCTTCGCGAATACCACGATGTTGAGGAGCTGGATCTGGGACGGCGCGGCCAACTTTTCCGCCGAGCGCTTTGAGATCACCTCGTCGCCGATCCCTTGGTTTGGCTCATAGATGCCGACCACGGGTGCGGAAGCGCGCCTGCCATCAATTGTGAAGACATCTACCGAGCCACCGACGGATACCTGCATCCTCTCGGCCGCCGGCTTTGCCAGTAGTACGCCTTCCTTATTGTGCAGGTCAGAGGTGCCGTTCGTAATCTTTAAAGAGAAGGCGTCCTGGACATCGAAGTCCGCAACGCCGGTCATGGGGCGAATTGGGTTCTCGCCAGTTTTTGCCTTGCCCACCCCAAGCGGAGCGAGGTAAAGCGGTGTGAGGTGGTCAACCCCGTCAGCTTTGGCGATTCGCTCCGGGATGTCGGCAGGAATTGGCATGCCGAGGTTTGGCGGGGTGGCCACCTGGTATGCGCCCTTGAAGGTGTCGTCGACAACCTTGTCCACGTTTTTGCCCATCGTGGCGCCCATCATGCCGATGGATGATACGAGCATCAGACCGAGCATGAGGGAAAAGGCGGTTGCCGCAGTACGGCGCGGGTTGCGGCGCGAGTTCGTCGCAGCAAGCTTGCCGACGCTGCCGAAAGGGATCCCAACGACTCGGCCAATGGATCCCACAAACGGAATCGAGTACGCCGGCCCGGCCAGCCATACTCCGACGATGACTGCTGCCGCTCCGATGCCAACCGTGATGGCGCGCTCTTTTGCTGAGCCCATATCAGTAGTGAATCCAGCATAGGCTGCGGCTGCAGCGCCTGCGAGGACGAACACAGTGCCAATGATGGTGCGCCATTTCAGCGAATTGCTGGAGGATTGATCACCCGAACGCATGGCTTGAACTGGATGGATGCGCCCTGCACGTCGGGCTGGTGCCCAGGCGGACAGGACAGTGATCAAGATGCCGACCACCAGTGGCGCGAGTACCGAGGAGGCGGTAAGCGCCAAGCCATTGTCTGGTAGACCCATGCCTTGGGAACTCATAACGAGCACGATGGCGCGGGCAAGCCCCATACCGGCAACGATGCCAAGGGCCGAGCCGACGATGCCTACCACGATTGCTTCGAAGACTACCGAGCGGGTGATTTGACCGCGGGAAGCGCCCAGGCTGCGCAGCAGGGCAAATTCCCGGAGGCGCTGGGAGATAATCATCGCGAACGTGTTGGAGATGATGAAGGAACCAACCAGCAAGGCGATCGCGCCGAAAGCCCAGAGGAAGTAGTTGATGAAGGCGAGGGACTTCTTGATTTCCTTGTTGGTCTCGTCGGCAAGAGCTTGGCCGGATTGCACCTTGAGGTTCGGATAAGCGCTAGCCAGGTGGTCTCGCAGCTCGCCAGCTTTGTTCTTGTCTTTAGCGTTGATCAGCACAGAGTCCACGTGCCCGCCGTCGGCGAACATCGATAGGTACTGAGATTCGGGGATCACCAGGCCAAGCCACCCGCCGACTGCCATGTCACTGCGGTACACACCGACGAGCTCGAATTCGGATGTGCCACTGGCAGATACCATTGTGACTTTATCGCCCAGCTTCAAGTGGCCCTTGGCTACGGCCGCGTCATTGAGCGCAGCCGTGCCTGGCTTTGCTGGCCACTCGCCCTCCGTCAAATGCACAACGTCCGAGGCGGACTTACCATCTGTGCTCTGTGGCAGCACCGTGGAAGGCGCGCCGCCGGCAGAAATCGGCTTCTTGTCCGGACCAGCGATCACTGCGGAAACGGAATCAGAGGAGACTTCGACCACGTCAACGCGCGGGTCCTGTCGCAGCTTGGCGATATCGTCGACAGGCACGCCCGGGTGGCCTGGCTCCTTCGGTGCGATGACAGCATCGACCTTCGCCATCGTCGATTTGGTAATTTCGGTGAAGCTGGATTCGAGGCTCGCAGTAAACATGCCGGAGCCTGCGATGAATGCGGTGCCGAGGACCACGGACATGATCGTCAGCACGAGGCGCATTTTGTGCGCCATGATGTTTCTTAGGCTGATGGTGCGCATGGTGTTCTTCATGGCTTACATTGCCTCCATCTTCGCCATGACCTGCAGGATATCTTCAGAGGTCGGGTTATAAAGCTCGTGGACGAGCTTGCCGTCGGCCAGAAAAATCACCCGGTCGGCGAAGGAAGCAGCCTTGGCGTCGTGGGTAACGATCACCACAGTTTGGCCGAGTTCATCGACCGCAGTACGAAGGATATCCAGCACTTCGCGGGATGAATTGGAATCCAAGTTGCCGGTAGGCTCGTCGCCGAAGATCAGCTCTGAACGCGAGATGAGCGCCCGAGCAATGGCCACGCGCTGCTGCTGACCACCTGACAGTTCAGATGGGCGGTGGTTCAGGCGCTCCTTTAGACCCAGGCGCCGCGTTACCTCATCGAACCATTGCTTATCGACGTCCCGGCCCGCAATGTCCAGCGGCAACGTAATGTTTTCGGCCGCTGTCAAGGTAGGCACTAGGTTGAAATACTGGAAGACGAACCCCAGCCGATCCCGGCGCAACGCGGTGAGATTGCGATCTTTAAGCGTGGCGAGGTCAGTGCCACCGATGAAGGCCTGCCCGGACGTCATGGCATCGAGGCCAGCCATACAATGCATGAGCGTTGATTTGCCGGAACCCGAAGGCCCCATGATCGCGGTGAACTTGCCCTTTTCAAACTCTACGGAAACGCGGTCGAGCGCGGTGACTTTGTTCTCACCCGTACCGTAGCTCTTTGTTAATTCAACTGCCCGTGCTGCTGCCTGCATGATGTCTCCTTGCCTTGATGAATGTGCTTCATCTTTGATATTGCTGGCAAAGAGCTGGTCTAGGAAGAGAAAAAGCAGGATATGGGTGGTTTTTCAGGGCGGGGTAAGGGGAAACCCTTACCCCGCCAGGCTGCTTTTCTTTATGGACGCGGGGGTTAGTCCGTAATCGCTTCCAGTGGCTTAGTCCGTGCCGCCTGGTGACCAGGCCACACGGCAGCCAACACGCCGACTACCAAGGAGCCCAGCAGCATCAGGGCCACCTGAACCCAAGGGATCACGACCTTATCCATCCCGTTGCCCTGCAGTACATGGATGAACGCCCAGCCAAGGCCAAGGCCCACTACTGCGCCGAGGAGTGCGCCATAGAAAGCGATAACCGCAGATTCGATATAGATCATCGTGCGGATCTGGCCACGCTGCGTTCCGACAGCACGGAGCATGCCCACCTCTTGGCGACGCTCAATCACCGACAAAGCCAACGTGTTTACGATGCCCAAGATCGCCACGATTACCGACAACGCCAAAAGCGCGTACAAGATCGTAAGCATCTGGTTGATTACCGACGTAGTTTGACCGATGAATTCGTTTTTGTCCTTCACCGCCACCACGAGGTGCTGAGCAACCGCGTCTTCGAGCTTCTCGCGCATGTCAGCTGTCTGCCCGGAGTCAGACTTCACATAAATGGCTTTGATGGATATCGCTTGGTCGTCGGCAAGCTCGGTTGCGGATTTGTTGGAAAGCACCGCGCGATCTAGTGAGGTGTTTTGCTCGTAAATGCCCTTGACCGGTGCTTTCGCCTCTCCGCCAGACAGCGAATTCAATGTGACCTCGTCGCCGACTTTCAATTGGAATCGTTCCGCGGTGGACTGCGCGATCAGTACACCCGGTTGATCTTCGGGCAGCTCCAGGGAGCCTTCCTTCATGGTGACCTTGACCGCCTGAGACAGGTCGCCGCGCAACACGAGCATTGCCGGCGGGCCGAAAGAATCATCCATTTTGGCGCCGTTCATAATGACGGGCGCGGTGTACATCGTGGTCACGGAGCTCACCCCATCGACCTTGGCCACCACATCGGGAACATCCTTAGGCACGCCTAGTTGCGCGCCGCCCGATGACGAAAGGACGAAGTCCGCATTCAAGGAATCATCGATCATGTCCGACATGGAGTCGCGCATCGTCGCGCCCAGCATGCCGATCGAACTCACCATCATTAGCCCCAAGGTGAGCGCAAAAGCAGTCGCAGCGGTACGGCGTGGGTTGCGCTGAGAGTTCGTTGCAGCAAGCTTGCCGACGGCACCGAATGGTGCACCAACGATCCGGCCCAAGCTGCCAACCAGTGGCCCAGCAAACGCGGGCCCTGCCAGCCACAAGCCAACAATGATGGCGGCTGCGCCACCGCCGATCACGCCACAGCGTGGGCCAATCCCGCCGATCGACTCCACAAAAGTGCCGAGTAATGCGAGGGCAATACCCGCCACCATCATGAGCGAGCCAAATACCGTCCGGACCACCAGCGAGTTATTGGATGACGAGTCACCCGCACGCATAGCCTGAACCGGGTGGATGGATCCAGCACGTCGAGCCGGGGCCCACGCCGATAACACCGTGATCAGCACGCCCACTACTAGCGGCACCACAACGGACTTCGTGTCAAGGCCGAGGCCACCAGAAGGAAGCGGCATACCCTGCGCGCGAATGACCGCCATGAGCAATTGGGTCAGGCCCACACCAGCGGCAATGCCAATAATTGACCCAATCACGCCCACGACGATCGCTTCGAAAACAACCGAGCGCGTGATTTGGCGACGAGAGGCGCCAACGGCCCGCAGCAAAGCTAGCTCGCGGTTCCGCTGGGCGACAATCATCGCGAAGGTATTGGAAATGATAAAGGTGCCTACCAACAAGGCGATGCCGGCGAACGCCCACAGCACATAGTTGATGAAGCTTAAGCCCTTAGAAATCATTTCGGTGGCTTGCTCTACCAGCGCCTGACCAGTTTGCACACCGTAATTCGGGTAAGCCTCCGCCAGCTTGTCCTTGGCGCTACCGGCATCCTGCCCGTCCCGCAACGCGATGGTCAACAGCTGCACGTGCGATCCGTCGGTGAAGTTTTCCAGGAAGTCTGGTTCAGTAAAGGCGATGCCAATCATGCCTGCGGTCACGGCCTTAGCATCAAAGGTGCCGGTGATAGTCATCTCGTGACGACCAGCAGGCGTCACCACCGTGGTCTTATCGCCGACCTTGAGGTTGCCCTTCTTCAGCGCCCCCTCGTTGACAGCAATTTCCCCCTTAGCCTCCGGCTTCTTGCCGTCCTTCAAGGTGGCGCCATTAGCGAAGTCTGCGCCCGGCGCCAGCGCAAATGCTTGCGCCGGTGCCGCGCCGGTTTGGATGGCTTTGCCGTCCGAACCCGTCATGATCACCGTGGACTGCTGGGTAGAGATGTCTACCGTCTTGATGTCCTCGCGTTCACGAATCTTCTTGACATCCTCAAGCGCGATGCCTCGGGGCGACTTTTCGTTTTGCATCATGACCACGTCGACGTCGCTAAACGCGGTGGTCATGAGCGAATCCATGCTGTTTTTGAGGCTTGCGGTCATCATCGAGGAGCCCGCGATAAACGCCGTGCCCAGCACCACCGAAAGCACCGTCAGCAAGAGACGGACCTTGTGTGCACCAATGTTGCGCAGCGAAATCGTGCGCATTACGTTCTTAGCCATAGGAATTCTAGAAGTCCTCGATCTTTGCCATGACCTGCAGGATTTGCTCGGCCGTTGGGTTGCGCAGTTCGTCGACAAGCTTGCCGTCGGCTAGGAAAACCACCCGGTCCGCATAGGACGCAGCCTTCGGATCATGGGTCACAATCACCACGGTCTGCCCGAGCTCATTAACCGACGTACGCAGGATATCGAGTACCTCGTGAGAGGAATTCGAATCTAGGTTGCCCGTGGGCTCGTCGCCAAAAATGATGTCCGGCTTAGAAATCAGCGCGCGAGCCACCGCCACGCGCTGCTGCTGGCCACCCGAAAGCTCAGAAGGGCGGTGCGTCAGGCGATGGTCAAGGCCGAGCCGCTTAGTGACCTCGTTGAACCAATCCTCATCAACCTTTCGCCCTGCGATATCCACTGGAAGAGTGATGTTTTCCTTCGCATTCAGCGTTGGCACGAGGTTAAACGACTGGAAAACGAACCCCAAACGATCGCGGCGAAGGGCCGTCAGCTCCTTATCCTTCATCGTGGAGAGCTCGGTGTCGCCGATAAAAGTCTGCCCGTGGCTCGCGGAATCTAGACCGGCCATGCAGTGCATAAGCGTGGACTTGCCGGAACCGGATGGGCCCATGATCGCTGTGAACTGGCCCTTTTCGAACTCAATACTCACGCCGTCCAAGGCGTGGACGGCAGTATCGCCGGTGCCGTACTGCTTCACGAGGTTGACCGCGCGAGCGGCAATTTCGGTCATGGGGCTTCCTTTGTTGTTCGGCTTTTAAATACAGATCGGATGTTACTCTAGTTAACTAAAGTTGTTTTTGCGAGCCAAAGGGGCGTATGAGGTTCGCTGGTTGGGGCGGGCCAGCAGCGCCGGTAGTGCGTTGGGGTGCTGGTTGTGTTTGGTGTCTTTGGTTTGGTCATTTTTGGCCGGAATGTGGCAGAGCTGGAGACACTTGTTTGCGCATCCACAAAGCATCCACAAAGCACCCACAAAGCACCGACAACGTCCTACCGGGCCGTATCGCGCTTTACGGTCGCTGGGACACAAATTCCCTCAGGCGCCCGTCAAGGGGGTCGATGAAAGACAAGCGGCGTGAAAGCAAATGCATCGGAACGTTGAAGTCCTCTGCCTCCACTGGCAAAACGTCTGGGTAGACCGGGTCGCCGAGGATGGGTGCGCCGGCGAGAAACATGTGCAGGCGCAATTGATGTGTGCGCCCGGTGAGTGGGTGCAGGGTGTAGCGCGCAAGTGGGGTCGAAACATTGTGAAGTTCCTGCAGCTCAGGTGCTTCGATTGGAGTCACGGCTTCGACGATGGTGCGGGCGTTGATGGGGCCGTCGACAATGCGGGTTTTGAATTCGCCGCGTTCCTTTTCCATGCGATGCTCCCACACGTCTCCCGGTGCAATCCCTGGCACGAGCGGGGCGATCGCCTCGTAGACCTTGTCGACCGCGCGGTCGGCAAACAATTCCTGGTACGCGCCACGCCATTCGGCGGACTTCGTTAGCACCAATACGCCGGAGGTTAGGCGGTCGAGTCGATGGGCGGGGGAGAGCGCTTGGTTGCCGGTGGCGCGTCGCATGCGTACCAGCACGGATTCGGTGATGTGGGAACCGCGGGGGAAGGTGGCCAGGAAAGGTGGCTTGTCGACGACCAATAGGCGGTCGTCTTCGTGTAGCACAGCAATTTCGTAGGGCACGCGGGGTTCGGGCGCGGGAACGCGGTAAAACCACACGTCTTGGCCTGGGCGGAGGGTGTCGGATGGTGAGAATGGGTTGCCTTGGTGGTCTACTACTTCGTTGGCGGCGAAGCGGGCCCGCAATGCGGCAGCATTGTCGTCGGGGTGTCGGTAGCGCTGTGTGTCGATGAGCGCGTCGACGAATTCCAGCGCGGTGAGGGCTGGTGGGGCGTCGTCGGGGACGCGGGCACGTGATGGGTTGAGCCCGTCCCGTACCGGCAAAGGCTGTCGGCGTTTGCGTCGCTTTTTGCCGCCTTCGGTTGCGTCGATGGGGGCCGATGCCGGTATCCTGTGCTCCATGGACATTAATTCTCTCATGGCTCCAGCGGTGGAGTTTTCTTCCACTGGCATTGGCCAGCTGTTAGTAAATGTTATGCAGGCTATCTGGGCGGTTTTTTGGCCTTCCAACGCTCCGGCGGCAACTAACGTGCAGGTTTAGTCTTCGGTTAACACAGGCGCATTCGAGAAAAGGCAGTGGTTAGTACCACTGCCTTTTCTGGTTTTCTCGGCGTAGAATGAGAGGTGACCCGGCAAAGGCGCCCTGATGTGAGGGGCGATATATTGCGCGTTCGCTTGTTGAAAGGTTGGCCCGATTATGTCCAGGGAAAATATCGTCGTTGTAGCTGTTGACGGCTCCGATGCCTCCAAGGTGGCCGTCCGGTGGGCTGCGCGCACTGCCATGAAGCGGGATATTCCGTTGCGTCTTGCTTCTTCGTACGCGATGCCTCAGTTCCTCTATGCCGAGGGGATGGTGCCGCCGCAAGAGATCTTTGATGAGCTTCAGGCGGAGACCATGGACAAGATTGAGGAAGCTCGCGAGCTGGCTTATTCCATTGCGCCGGAGATCAAGATCGGCCACACCATTGTGGAAGGTAGCCCGATCGACATGCTGTTGGATATGTCCAAGTCCTGCACGATGATCGTGATGGGTTCGCGTGGCCTGGGCGGTTTGTCTGGCATGGTCATGGGGTCGGTTTCGGCGGCGGTGGTTTCGCACGCGGAGTGCCCGGTTGTGGTGGTGCGGGAAGATAGCGCCGTCGATGGTCATGAAGCTGGCCCAGTTGTGGTTGGTGTGGATGGTTCTGTGGTGTCGGAGAAGGCCACCGAGTATGCGTTTGCTGAGGCTGCGGCGCGTGGCGTCGAGCTGCATGCGGTACATACCTGGATGGATATGCAGGTGCAGGCGTCGCTTGCAGGTTTGTCCGCTGCACAGCAGCAGTGGCAGGTCGTGGAGGAGGAGCAGCATGCGCTTCTTTCTGAGCGTCTTGCGGGCTTCGCGGAGGAGTACCCGGAGGTTGTGGTGAAGAAGATCGTCACCCGCGACCGCCCGGTGCGTGCGCTTGTCGACGCCGCGGAGCAGGCTCAATTGCTGGTTGTGGGTTCCCACGGCCGGGGTGGCTTCAAGGGCATGTTGCTCGGTTCTACCTCTCGTGCGCTGCTGCAATCTGCTCCGTGTCCAATGATGGTTGTGCGTCCAACGGCAGAGCCTGAGTAAGCGTTCGCGTCGAAAAGCCACATGTGGGCCTGGGGTTTCCTTGGGCCCTTTTTGTGTTTTACACCTGTCCGGCCGGTAGCACTAATGCTGCAACTGTGTGTCGTTAAAGCGAGAAAAATTACAAATGGATAACTGTCGAGTATCGGAACGGTCACATCCCCGCTCAAAAGTAGGCAAATGTTGACACAGCATCTAGCGTTGAGCCTGTAAGTGCTCAGGAAAAATACTTAAGAAAGAGGAAAAATCATGGCTTTTGGATGGATCGGTTGGATCGTAATCGGCGGTATTGCGGGTTGGGTTGCTTCCAAGATTCGCGGTACGGATGCGCAGCAGGGTTTGCTGCTTGACATTGTTGTCGGCATTATTGGTGGCCTGCTTGGCGGTTTCTTGCTCCGCCTGTTCGGCTTTGACACCGGCAACATGGGCATTCTCATGAGCTTTGTTACCTGTTTGCTCGGCGCGGTAATCCTGCTGTTTTTGGTGCAGTTGGTTACGCGCAAGCGATAAGTTTGCCGGTTAGGAAAGGCCGTCACCCTCTGGGGTGGCGGCTTTTTCGGTATTGGTGGGCGACCCAAGGTGGACGCTATACCCACTAGTCTGTTTAGATATTCGAGTACTCTGTACGCTTAAGAGTCCGAAACAGTTAGGAGAACGGGGAAGTTGGAACGCGAAGCGAAGACAACGCGCGCGGGTGGGCGTCGCAAAGGCCGCCCAAGTCCGCGGGAACGCCTGCTGGCTAGCGCCACGCACCTGTTCACCACTGAGGGGATCCGCGTGATCGGCATTGACCGTATTTTGCGGGAAGCCGACGTGGCCAAGGCCTCGCTGTATTCTCTGTTTGGTTCGAAAGATGCCCTGGTCGTGGCCTACGTGGAAGCGCTGGACGCGCAATGGCGCGCCGATTGGGAAAAGCGCACTGCGGAGATGACTGCGCCTGATCACAAAGTGCTCGCGTTTTTCGATCAGTGCATCGATGAGGAGCCTAAGAAGAACTTCCGTGGCTCACACTTCCTCAACGCTGCTACGGAATACCCGCGTCCCGAGACTGAGCTGGAGCAAAAGATTGTCACCACCGCGCAGGCTCACCGCGAGTGGCAGCTAGCCACGATTACTGACTTGCTGACCACGCTCAACGGCTTCCCAAGTGCCACTTTGGCGCATCAGGTTTTGGTCTTCCTGGAAGGTGGCCTGGCGGGTGCAACGATGACTCAGAATGTGCAACCGCTGCTTACTGGTCGGGATCTGGCTGACTCTCTGATTTCGGCGCCTCCTGCGGATTATTCGATTTAGCAGCCTTCCGCGCTCGCCACTTGGCCACCCACTCGTTGGCTTTTTCTTGGCGAACTACTGCTTCCGCGGCCTTGCGCGCTTCTCGACGCTCCTTGTCCTCGGCCCGCTTGCGTTCTTTCTCGGCTTTCTTTTCGTCTTTCACCGCTTTTACCTCGGCATAGTGCGTCTTTGCGCGGTGGGGTTGGAACACCATCGCCAGGCGCTTGCGGCGAATAAACCGTTTGTGGGCCTTCTTTTCCTTCTCTTTCTCCTTGAACTCGGCTTTCTTGCTAAGGCGGAGCTCTTCAAAGCTGTCGTCGAATGGGTACTTCTTGTTCAGGATCAGCATCATGATGATGTACTGAGACATCGTCCACAGGTTGCCGCCGAACCAATAGAACAGGATCGCGACGGGGACTGGGGCAGCAAAGGCCGAGCTGATCAGTGTGAATGGCACCCAGCAGTCGATGAATAACAAAGCGCGAGCGATGAATACCGCTACCGAGGAAGACCAGTCCAAGGTTTTATAATTGCGGTAGGAGGAATAGAACATGTTGATCGCGGTAAACAGGCTGGCGGCGATCAGCACTGGCAAGGCAAGTTCCATGAGCGCAGCGCGGGTAACGCCAAGTTCTGCAAGCTCCTCGGATTTCATGGACAGGTAGGCAGGCAACGGTACGTTTCCGATGCGGGCGGCCAGGAAATCATCGATATCTGCTGATGTCATGAAACCCAGCCCATGATGTGGCGAATTGAAGCCTTCTGCCGGCCGGGCGATTTGCAGCAACAGCTGGTAAAGACCAATAAATACTGGGAGCTGAATAAAAACGGGTAGGCAGCCGGCCCACATGTTGTAACCGGCTTCTTTTTGAATCCGCTTGGTTTCCTCTTGCTTCCACTTCGCGGCTTCCGGATCTACGCGTTTGTTGTATTCCTCTTGAATCCGGTGCAGCTCTGGACGAATCCGCTGGGCGATACGCCCAGACTTCATCATCATCCAGCTCAGCGGGGCGATGATGGTGCGCACAGTGACCACCAGCGCGAAGATCGACAGGATCCACGCTGTGGATGACGACCAACCGAGCCCCGAGTGGAAAAACCAGTGCCAAAACTTCAGCACCGCGGACACTGGGTACATAAGGAAATCGATCACGTTCCTACGCTACCCCAGCGGCCTGTAGAATTATGCGACATGACCGCGCAACGGAAAAGCCGGCATTCGAAACACCGAAAGCCACAAACCCCGCCTCCAGTTACCGCAACACAGGTAATCGGCGAATTGCTCATTACTATTTCCGTGCTGCTATTTTCTTTTGCGTTTTACGAGGCTTATTGGACCAACGTTGAAGCCGGCCAAAAACAACACGACGTGGCCGCCAAAATGGACGATTCCTGGAACAACGAATACGTCAACCCGCGTAAGAGGATCGCTCCTGCCCTCGGTGAAGCCTTCGCGCGCATGTATGTCCCAGCGTTCGGTAGCGACTTCGCATTCGCTATCGTGGAGGGCACCAACGATGATGACCTTTTGAAAGGCCCGGGGCGTTACGTCGACAGCCAAATGCCTGGCCAGCCAGGAAACTTTGCCGTGGCGGGCCACCGCGTTGGCAAGGGAGCCCCGTTCAATGATTTAGGCAATCTGAAAGCCTGCGACGCGGTCATTGTGGAAACTCGATCTAGCTGGGACATCTACCGCGTGTTGCCTATTGACTCGCAAGGGGAGAGCCGTCGCGCTGCAGCCGCCGAGTGTTTCCGTCCTGAGCAGGTCGATGCGCTGATGACCGGCGACTATGCTGCGGTCCAGGGACGTCACATCACCCTGCCTTCTGATTATTCGGTGGTGAACCCAATTCCTGGACTGGACAGCACCGAGGTGGCCCCAGGGCTGCAGGGGCTGATGACTATGACGACCTGCCACCCACAGTTCTCCAACGCGGAGCGCATGATTGTCCACGCCATGAAAGTACGCACGGAACCCAAAGTTCCTGGTCAGCAGCCGAAAGAATTCAAGGAGAAATAACCGATGTACGGATGGATTTGGCGACACCTCCCCGGACCATTTCTCGTCCGGCTACTGATTGTGCTGGCGCTGCTCGTGGGGGTGTTTTTCCTGCTGATGGAAGTGGTGTTTCCACAGATATCCCTGTTGATGCCGTACAACGAGGTGGCTGTTTAGTTACAAGTGCGCGGGTTGACTATTACAACCCAAGGTTCTTGATGGCTTCCTTAGCTACCAGCTCAGCTTTGAGGGACTGATCCTGGTTGCTAAACACCACCACCGCGTGGTTGTTCTTGAAAACGGCATAGACGGAACGGCCAGGGGAGCCCAGGCGGCCGCCCTGCCAACCTGCGGGTTCTTCGGCAGGCTCGGTGGAGTCAATGGGCGCAGCCCAGTCCACGACGTTGATCGCTTCCTGCTGGGTAGCCATATCCCGCACAAGAACAGTTAGCTGTGGCTCGTCGGCGTAGGAGTAAAAAGTGCAGGCCGGTGTGGCAAAAGCTGGGTCGATGCCCTGCGCGAGCACGCGCTGGCCGTTCGTTTCCGCCACGAACTCGGTAGCTAGATACGGGCAAGGCGTGTTGTCTTCGCGGCTGACGGGCGCGGGCATGGCGTCGATAGGCAAGGCGCTGTCTCGAGATACGTGCGCCACGGTGGTGGTTGGGGAAGCGCTCGGGTTGCTTGGGGTGTCGGAGCAGGCGGTAAGGCTGAGTACAGCGAGCAGGGCAAGGCAGGTACGCTTCATACCTAACTAACCTAGTGTTTTTCGGCCTCACAAGAAACTGGAGTTACATGGACGCGGTGCCGGGCAGCGAAACGATGCAGCGCAGCAATGACGTGCTGGTAGCGGCGCTCGTAATCATGGTGGGTTTTACGGCGCTGGCTACCCAGGCGGACACGCTTCCCACGCTTGCTGTGTTACTGGCGTTTGCCACCACATATTTTTGGGGAGCGCTGGTCCTCGAGCTGCGCGCGAATTGGCTCACGATGGTGTGGCTGTTGGCGTTGGTGGTGCTGTGGGTGCTGTTGTTGCCAATGCAAGGCACCGCCGTCTACCTGGTGTTTCCGCTGTTCTTCCTGTTCCTAGCCGCGCTGCCTGATTTCCGCGGGGTGACTGCGGTCCTGGGGATTACGGCGGTTGCCATTTTCAACCAGTACCCAAGCTTTACGACGGGCGGCGTGGTCGGCCCCGCTCTCGCAGCGCTGGTCACCATCGCAATTTTCTTTGCGTTTCGACGGCTATGGCTCGCCCACGTCGAGCGAGAAAAGCTGCTGCAAGAGTTATTAGCCACCCGGAATCAACTGGTGGCCACCGAACGCGAGGCCGGTATGGTGGCTGAGCGCCAGCGAATTGCCCACGAAATTCATGACACACTGGCCCAGGGGCTGTCTAGCATCCAGATGCTGCTGCATGTGGCAGAAAAAGCTGTTCGCGAGGACAACGACGCGGAAGCAATCAGACGAATTGGCCAGGCGCGGGCGATGGCGGCGGAAAACCTGTCTGAGGCGCGCGCGATGATCGCTGCGTTGCAGCCGGCGGCCCTGGCTGGTCATTCACTAGGGGCGGCGTTGCAGCGTATTGCGGCGTCGGCGCAAAACGTTAGCACGCAGGTGGATGTTGTCGGGGTTGCTCGGCCATTACCAATGAAAGTGGAGGCGACACTGTTGCGGATTGCGCAAGGGGCGATGGGGAACGTCGTGAAGCATTCGCAAGCGCAACGTGCACAGCTGACCTTGACTTTTGACCCTGATGAGGTGCGCCTGGATGTGGTCGACGACGGCGTTGGCTTTGATCCTTCGGAAGTAGAACACCGCCCAGCGGGCCTCGGACACATCGGATTGGACGCGATGCGGTCGCGAGCGGCTGAGGCGGGTGGCGAATTCGCGGTGGAGTCCCAACCTGGCCAGGGGACCGCAGTGAGCGTGGCAATTGGGTTGCTAGACTGCAACGATAGATGAGGAGGCAGGCAAAGTGATTCGGATTCTGCTGGCAGATGACCACGAAATCGTGCGCCTCGGTTTGCGCGCAGTGCTGGAAGGCGAACCTGACATACGCATTGTCGGGGAAGTGGCCACCGCAGAAGATGCAGTGGCGGCGGCGCAGCGGGAGGATATTGACCTGATCCTGATGGATCTCCGCTTCGGCGCTGGCGAAGCGGGGCGAGCGGTTGCAACCGGGGCTGATGCCACTCGGGAAATTCGGGCGCTGCCGAACCCACCACAGGTGTTGATGGTGACCAACTATGACACCGACGCAGACATTTTGGGAGCCATCGAAGCCGGTGCGGTGGGCTACCTACTTAAAGATGCTCCGCCGGTGGAGCTTTTGGCAGCGGTGCGTTCGGCTGCCGGCGGTAATGCGGCAATGAGCGAAGTAGTAGCAAATAAGCTCATGACTCGCACGCCGCGCGCCGCGCTGACGCCTCGTGAACTACAGGTCCTGGGTCAGGTGGCCACCGGCAAATCAAACCGTGACATCGGGCGGGATTTGATGTTGTCCGAGGCGACGGTCAAGTCCCACCTCGTGCACATCTATGACAAGCTGGGCGTTCGTTCGCGCACGTCAGCGGTAGCCGCTGCGCGTGAGCAAGGGTTGCTGTAACAGCTACTTCTTGGTGGCTTTAGCCTGAGCCTCGCGGTATGCCGCGATGAGGCTATGGGGCAGCTTGCCACGGTCGGAAACATCGTGACCGTTTTCTCGGGCCCATTCGCGAATCTTCTTGGAATCAGGGGTAGCGGTGCCGGTACGGCGTACCCGTGGCGTAGCGGTGCCTTCGCGTCGTCCCGCAGCAATATAAGGCTCTAAGAGTTCGCGGAAAATAGCCGCATTTTTGGCGGAAAGATCAACGATGTAATTAATTCCATCGAGACTAAATTTGACTACATTTACTTCGTCTTGAGTAAGCGGGGTGTTGTCAATATCGTCATAGCACTGGATAACTTCGCGACGTGCCACGGTATTTCTCCTATTATGGTTGATTTCCTCATTAGCGTATTACGTTTTTCTTAATTCGGCAAAGTTCAAATTCAAATACGTTAGTTTTCGGTCAGGTGAACTCGCGATGAAATTTAGCGGAGAACCCCTTTTTCGCGCTGCGAGTAGGTCACGGACGGGTCACTATAGGCACTATGTGGAAACCCAGCACCCGTCGCACGTTTCTGCGCGGATCCTTGGCAGTAGGCGCCACGGCGTTGCTTCCTGCGTCCGTCAATGCCGCGAATGCTGGAAACTTCTCCGACCTGGTGGATCGTGAGCTGCGGGAACGTCACGAACCACAATCGCTCGACCCCGCTGAATTCCAGCCGTTCCTGCATGGAGTGGCCTCGGGCGATCCGCTGCCCCAATCTGTAGTCTTGTGGACTCGCGTGACGCCAAATAAAGATGCCGTGCCTGGATCGGGGAAAGGCGAAAATGTGGTGTTGCACTGGCGGGTGGCTCTCGACATGGGATTTACCCAAGTTGTGCGTTCCGGCGAAGTAACCGCCGAAGCAGCTCATGATCACACTGTTCACGTTGATCCCTGGGGTTTACAACCGAACACCGAGTATTTCTATCAATTCACAATTGTTTCTGGAAAATATAACGGAATACAATCTAAGATCGGTCGAACTAAAACGGCCCCAGCTTTGACGGAATCGCCGGATTCATTGCGATTTGCCGTTTGTTCGTGTGCCAATTTCGAATCCGGTTATTTCGCGGCTTATTCCGATATCGCCCGTCGCGCCGCTCGAAATGAAATTGATGCGGTAATTCACCTCGGCGATTATATTTACGAATACGCGTCAGGCGTTTATGTAGGTAGCCATGGAGTGGTCCGCCCTCACGAGCCCACCTGGGAAATCGTCAGCTTGGCTGACTACCGCACCCGCTACGGCCGCTATCGTCGAGACGCGGAATTACAAGCTGCTCACGGGGCCTTGCCGTGGATCGTGATGTGGGATGACCACGAGATTGCCAATAACTCCTGGGAAGGTGGCGCGCCGGGCCATGATTCGTGGCGGGGTGCGTGGGAGGTTCGTAAGGCAGCCGCGCAACAGGCCTACTTGGAATGGCTGCCGGTGCGCTGGGACAACAAACTCTACCGCTCCCTGAAGTTTGGCGATCTCGCGGAGCTCACCATGCTTGATCTCCGCAGCTACCGCTCCCAACAAGGTTCCCTTGCTGCCGCAACGGATCCGAACCGCACCATCATGGGCAGTGAGCAAACGCAGTGGCTGGCCGGCAAGCTGCAGCATCGCGAAACGAGGTGGAACATCATTGGCACTTCTGTTATGTTTACCCCGGTCAGCGCAGTGGGCTTGGAATCAAAACTAGCGAAAGCAGTGGTACGACTCATCGGCGACGGCACCACTGGTGTGCCGTACAACCTGGACCAATGGGATGGCTATGTTTCGGACCGCAACAAGTTGCTGGACCTGCTGGCCCAACGCGCAGAACCTAGCGCGATTTTCCTCGCCGGAGACATCCATTCGGAGTGGGCTTCGGTGATCAAGCATCAGGACACGGTGGTGGGCGCCGAATTTGTCTGCACTTCGGTTTCCGCGCCTAATGTCGACGACTTCCTCGGCGTCGTCGCGGCTGAGCGGGCCGCTGCCCACCTGAAGAAAGCAAACCCGCACCTCGGACATGTGGACCTAGCCGCACACGGGTACAGCGTTGTGGAGCTGGGGCGGGCGTCGGCCTGCATGCGTTGGATGCGTGTCGACGACCTCGCGGTAGCCGGATCTCACATCGGCGAGGCACACGCCCTTCGATTTAACGGAGCATACTTGGAATCATGAAACAAGCAGTGGGAAACAAAGTAGTTTTGATCGGTGCCGGCGATGTCGGCGTGGCATACGCATACGCGATGGTCAATCAGGGGACGTGCGATCACCTGGCGATCATCGACATTGACGAAAAGAAGCTCGAAGGCAACGTCATGGATTTGAACCACGGCGTGGTCTGGGCTGGTTCGCGCACCAAGGTCACCAAGGGCACCTACGGGGACTGCGAGGACGCCGCAATCGTGGTGATCTGCGCGGGCGCTGCGCAGAAACCAGGCGAGACTCGCCTGCAGCTGGTGGATAAAAACATGAAGATCATGCGTTCCGTGGTGGGGCAGGTCATGGACTCCGGGTTCGACGGCATCATCGTGGTGGCCTCCAACCCAGTGGACATTCTTTCCTACGCCGCCTGGAAGTACTCTGGCCTGCCAAGTAATCGCGTGATCGGCTCTGGCACCATCCTCGATTCCGCCCGTTTCCGCTACATGCTGGGCGAACTCTACGAAGTCGCTCCGACCTCCGTGCACGCCTACATCATCGGCGAACACGGCGACTCCGAGCTACCCGTGCTTTCCTCCGCCACCGTTGCTGGCGTATCCATGCGCAAGCAGCTGGAAAAGGACCCTGAGCTGGAAGGCAAGCTGGAGAAGATCTTCGAGGACACCCGCGATGCCGCCTACCGCATTATCGACGCCAAGGGCTCCACCTCCTACGGCATCGGCATGGGGCTGGCTCGAATCACCCGCGCTATCCTGCAGAATCAAGACGTAGCCTTGCCAGTTTCCACCCTCCTGCGTGGCGAATACGGCGAGCAGGACATCTACATCGGCACGCCAGCCATCGTGAACCGCCGTGGTGTGCGCCGCGTGGTGGAGCTGGAGATCTCCGAGCATGAGATGGAGCGCTTCCGCGCGTCGGTCGCTGCGCTGCGTGAGGTGATGGGGGAGTTCTTCTAGCCTGCGTGGATTTTTGACTCAGAGATGTCCTTGAATCTGGCTTTTCGGAGACATTTCAGAGTCAAAAATCGACAGCTAGCGTCGTGTTCCTCCGGTAGCCGAAACCTGTAATACAGGGCACAATGAGACGCAGAGTGTCTATGTAACCAGAGGATAAAAAATGAGCACGCAAGAAAACCTCGTTGATGAAATTGATCAGCTGTTAACCGAGATTGCCCATGTGTCAGAAGCTGAGCAGGAGCGCATCAATAAGGTTGCGCCTACCCACTTCGCGGGTGCTCACAATCTTCTGCATTACGCACATTTGCGTTCTCGCGATCTGCGAAAGCTGCAAGCTGGACTGATGGCGGTTGGTGCGACCCGCCTCTCGACGGTCGAGTTGGGCGTGAAGCCAAAACTGGAGGCAGCTCGCAATATCGCAGGACTACTCACTGGGCGTGGCGCACCATATAGCCTCGATGACATCGCCCAGGCCTTCGCCAACGCCGACGAAATCCTCGAAGAACACACCACTGCGCTGCTGGGCGAAGCCTCCCCGGATACTCACTCTCGCATCATGGTTACCCTGCCTTCTGAAGCGGCAGATGACTACGAGATGGTGAAGTCTTTCGTCGATGCCGGCATGGAGCTCGCGCGCATTAACTGCGCTCACGATGGCGCCGAAGCCTGGGCAAAGATGATCGATCACGTGCACCGCGCAGCCGAAGAAGCTGGCCGGAAAGTACTGGTCAATATGGACCTAGCGGGCCCGAAGATCCGTACTGGTGCTATTCAGGACGGCCCGCAGATTGGGCGCGCCCGCGTGCTGCGCGAAGAATCTGGCAAGGTGCTGGAATCCTCCAAATTGTGGATCACGTCCACCGAAAACGTCGAGCCTAAGCAGCCACCACAGTTCCCAGGTCGCCCAGCGCTCGCGCTGCAGGTGGAGCCAGAGTGGTACTCGCTGCTTGAGAAAGACAGCGTGATTACGCTGCATGACACCCGTGGTTCTAAGCGTGCTTTTGAGGTTACCCAGGTACTCGACGGGGCTGTGCTCGCCGAGGGCGACCGCAACGCCTACATTGCTGAAGGGACCTTGCTCGAGTGCGATTATCAAAAGACCCGCGTTTCCGGCATTCCGGCCATCGTGCGTCGGGTGAAGTTTCAGGTGGGCGACCGCATGGTGCTGACTGCCGCCGACGTCGAATGCGACCCGTACGCCGAGGTTCCGCAGCTGTCCTGCACGTTGCCGGAGGCCGTTCGCGCGATCGAAGTGGGCCAGCACGTGTTGTTTGACGACGGCAACATCGCGGCCATCGTCCGCGAAAAGCGCACCAGCGAAACGGGGGAGACGGAGGCTGAACTCGAGGTAACACAGGCCAAGGTTGGTGGCACAAACCTCGCGGCAAACAAGGGCATTAACCTCCCAGAAACCGATCTACCGCTGGCCAGCCTCACCCCAGAGGATGAAGTCAACCTGGAGTTTGTGGCTCGTCACGCAGACATCGCGGCTATCTCCTTTGTGCGCACCGAAGCAGACGTCCGCCACGTGCTGGAAGTTTTGGACCGCATCGCAGAGCAGAACCCAGATATTGCCGAACGCGTCCGGAACCTGGGCCTGGTACTCAAGATTGAGACGGTGCCTGGATTTAACAACCTGGCCGGCATCATCCTGGAAGGTATGCGCCGCCCGAACTTCGGCCTGATGATCGCCCGCGGCGACCTCGCTGTTGAGCTGGGATTCGAGCGGATGGCAGAGGTCCCGCAGCAAATCCTCACGCTGGCAGAAGCTGCGCACATCCCCGTGATCGTCGGCACGCAAATCTTGGAGAACCTGGCCAAGAACGGTTTGCCGTCTCGCGCCGAGATCACGGACGCGGCGTTTGCGCTGCGCTCTGAGTGTGTGATGCTGAATAAGGGGCCGCACATCAACGATGCGATTCGAGTGCTGGACAAAATGAGCCGGAAACTTGGTCGTTCGCAGCGCAAGAACCGGATGCTGCTGCGCCATATCCACAGTTGGGATAACTAATGCAGATTATTGCGCATCGAGGTGCGTCGGGGGAGTACCCCGAACTGACGATGACGGCCTTTGAAAAAGCCATCGAGCAGCGCGCGGATGCCATCGAATGCGATGTCCGCCTTACCCGCGACGGCCGCGTGGTGTGCGTGCATGACGCCAACATTTCGCGCGTCGCCAATGGCTCCGCAATCGTGGAAAGGTCCACCTACGAGGAGCTGTGCCACTTCAACTTTGGCACCCCCGAAGCGCCCGAACGCCCAGCGCTGCTCGACGAGCTCCTTGAGCTCATCGCCGCCAACCCCGGCGTGGAGCTATACATCGAAACCAAGCACCTCACCCGCTACGGCCGCATGATCGAGGAACAGGTGGCTATGCGCCTGCGCTATGCCGGGCTTATCGACGATCCACGCATCCACCTCATTTCCTTTTTCGCTCCCGCAATGATCCGTATGCGCGAAATCGCACCGCAGATTGACCGCATCTTCCTGCGGGAAGTATCCGCCCCTTGGTATCAGCCGATGATCTCGCGGTGGGGTGCGCCATCCGGTCTCGGCCTGTCGATTGCCCACGCGCGTCGCGATCCCGACTTGATCGCCGAACGGGATCTGCCGACTTATGTGTGGACGGTGGACGAACCCGAGGACATCTTGTGGGCTTATGACAATGGCGTGGACATGCTCGCCACGAACTACCCAGCGCTCGCGCGCGAGGTCTTGGCAGGTAAATTGTAGATATGGCTAAAAAGAAGAAGAACGATATCGAAATCCCAGAGGGCATGAGCCGTCGCCAGGCAAAGCTTGCTGCCCGCGCTGCTGAACGCGCAGCTCTCGAGCGCGACCCTCGCCCATACGGCGGACTGGCTATGGAAGCGGATTTGGTGGCGCTGCAGGAATTCGTTCCTTCTGCGTACGCCCCGCTCAAGGTAGCTGGCGTAGATCGCAACGTATACGTGGCTACCGTGCTGCCTGGCGCTGGTGCCGCACTGGTCCGTGACGAGGAATTCGGCGGCGACGCTTTCGTAGCACTGCAGACTTCCCGCCACTCCAATAATCCGCACCGCGACTTCGCCTTTGCCCTGAAGTGGTTGCAGACGGCAAAGCCTGGCGACACCCTGCAGAACGCCGTCGCTGATGGCTCCGAGCCGGCCCTGACTGAGCTGCTGTCTGCTTCGGACACGTTAGACGTTGAGGCCAAGGAAGATTTCAACTGGTGGTTGCCAGAGGGTACGTCGCTGAACCCACAGGTCGCACAGTCCATGAAGGCCGCCAACGACACCATCATGCCTTCCTACCCAGTCACCGGTTCCTTCGACGGAGTTGCTTGGTGGATCGACCCAGGCGAGAAGGCTCACATTCGTTGGGTCCGCACCGACGACGAAGACAAGCTGCTCCGCGCCCTCGCACGTATTTCCGCAGCTGGTGAACTTATCCTCGGCGAAGGCACCAAGTTCGCTGGTGTGTTCCGCACCCACGGTATCGCCGTTCCAGTGTGGGATCTCGACCCAGCCGTGCCTGTTGACACCTACGGCCCACTGCTCGAAGCACTGGATAAGAAGATCGCCGACCTGCTGGACGATGATTCCGAGCTCACCCCAGAGCAACGTCGCGCGCTGGAAAACATTAAGTCCCGTCAGGTTACTATCCGCTAGTTGATTTTTGACTCACAGATGTCCCGATTTTCCGGGTGTTGGGTACATGTGTGAGTCAAAAACCCGCACCCTAAGGCCCTCATGAAACGCTTCCTGGCTTCCCTAATCACTGTGCTCGCATTGTGCGCGCCTACCCCTGCAGCACTTGCCGAGCCCATGTTGAACGGCAACGAGGGCTTCCCGCGCAACGGCTTCGGCCCATCCCAACGCAGCATTTACGACGCCGCTTTCTACGAAATCCTGCACCCAGGCATCGCGCCAGAAGGCACCAACGACTTCTCCTGCAAGCCTGCCGAGGGCCAGCGCCCGGTCATTCTCATTCCGGGTACCACCGGCTCGGCTTACGATTCTTGGGCCTGGATGGCCCCACTCCTGAAACGCGACGGCTTGTGCCTGTTTACGTTCAACACGAATCCAGTTTATGGCGTGGAACAGATGGGCTTCGCTGGGGATATTCGATCTTCAGCCGCTACCTTGTCTGCAGTGGTAGACGCGGTGCTTGGCGCCACCGGCGCATCCCAGGTGGATTTGGTTGGCTGGTCTCAAGGTGGCGGACCGCTGCCGACTTATTACATCACTCAGCTTGGTGGCGCGGCCAAGGTCAACACCGTGGTTGGCGTAGTTCCGTCCCACAAGGGCACCCAGTTTTGGCTGTTTTATGACCTCGCGCGCCTGCACCCAGCGATCCGCACCGACTACGACCGCATCGGAAAAATGCTTAACATGCAGGCTCTCGCGCAGCAGCTCGCTGGCTCCGAGCTGAATCAGCTGCTTTACACCGGCACGGTCGCGCAGCCAGGCGTGCGCTACATGAATATCTCTACCCAGTTCGACACCGTAGTGATGCCCTACACCAACGCGCGTATCGACGAACCCGGCGTTGACAACCGCCTCATCCAAGACATCTGCCCTGGGCGTTTTGTCACCCACGTCAGCGCTACGTACGACAAGGTGGTCCTTGACCTCGTCCGGGAAGGACTCGGCGTGGCCGCGCCGGGCACTGCTGCTCAGGAGTGCTGGCAGCCGGTGCCGTTGAGCTAGTGGGTTTTTGACTCACAGATGTCCCCAAAACCCACGGATTCGGGACATCTTAGAGTCAAAAATCAACCCCGCAGGAGGTGCAGCAAGAGCTCGCGCAAGTGTCCTGGATTGCGGAGCTGTCCGTGAGTGATGCGAACTACTTCCCAGCCCTGTTTGCGAAGTTGCTGCCATACAAACGAGTCGTAGTCGCGTTGCTGTCGGCTGAGGTGATGGACGCCGTCGTAAAATAGGGCGACTTTCCTATGGCGATCAGCTAGGTCGGCGGTAGTGATGACGTTGCCGTGGTCGTCGAAAAGTGCAACTTGGCTTTCCCAGCGCGCCAAGTCTCGAACAATAAGTCGAAGTGAAGTTTCTTGTGGGGACTGCGCGCCTGCGTCGCTGAGTTTCCATAGTTTGCGCAGCAGCCGGGCGGGAAAGCGTTGATGCGCTGTCGCAGCCAAATCGTGTTTTGTTAGCCCGAGCCAAGTGCGTGCCATGTCAATGACCTGCAGCATTCGCACTTCTTGAAAGGAAAATCCTTCAATTCTGGGCACCCACCATGATGCGGCATTGCTTTTTAGGGCGCGGAGGCAGTCGATTACCGCAACGGCTGTTCCGACCAGGCGAAGTGGATGTCCGTAGACTTCGACCGTGTGCTCACACGCGGTGGTGCTGCGAATCGGAATGAGGTTGAGCTTAAAGTCCCGTCGGTGCTTGCCATTGCTGGTGTAGTAATGCACGGGGAGTGAGTCGTCGATATGCAACACACCGTGAGCTGCTAATACGACCCAGCCGGATAAGACCGCGTTAGGGCAGCGTTTTTGCAGGCCAATCGCACGGGAGAGTAGCGGGAGTTGGTGGGTGGTAGGACGGGCTAGGGCGGCGTCATTGAGGTAAAGCGAGTGGCCGATTCGGGTGAATCGGTGGCGGATTGTTTTTCGGCTGGTGCCAGCGTGTCGAAGTTCGGAATGGGTCAGCGGGATTAGGTCTGAAATATTTTCTCTCATACCTATTTAGACTGTTGCGCAACCCTAAACGGTTCCGGAATGTGGATTTTTGCACCCGAAATTGTCGTTTTCGCTAGATTTTGGGGACATCTGTGAGTCAAAAATCAACAGGGGCGCGCACGCGCGCCGCCTACCGCATCCCTGCAAACAATGCCTCTGACGCCGCCTCATCCCACAGCACTACGGAGCCTACGGCGTAGTCGCCGAAGCCGCCGATCGGTACGGTTTCATTCTTCACCCCAGAGCGCATCGCCAACGCGAGTCGGGCCAGGTCCCAGGAATGATCGCCCTCGCCAACAATAAACGAGGAGCCCACTTTGGTGATCAGCGGGAACACCCGGAACGGGTTCGCTAGCGTTCCTGCTGAGGTCGCCTTGTCCATCAGTGCGGAGAAGAACTGGCGTTGGCGTTGGACGCGGTCCAGGTCGCCCATAGCGGAGTGGCGCGTGCGCACGAAGGAAAGGGCTGAAGGGCCGTCCATGTCTTGGCAACCTGCGGGAACGTGGTAGTTGATCACGTCGTCGTCGATAGGCTGCTCCACACAGATGTTGACGCCACCCACGGCGTCGACCATGCCCGCGAAGCCGCCGAAACCAATCTCGGCGTAGTGATCAATGTGCAGGCCAGTGGCCTGTTCCACCGTGGTGGTAAGCAGCTGCGGGCCGCCGTTGGTGAAGGCGGAGTTGATTTTGTCCTGGCCGTAGCCGGGGATGTTGACGTAGGAGTCGCGCGGAATCGACACGAGGGTCGGCTGCCCGGACTTCGGGATGTGCAGCAGCATGATGGTGTCGGTGCGGCCGATGCCGATATCATCGCCGGTTTGCAGCTTATCGATCTCCTCCTGGCTCAACCCCTGCCGCGAATCCGAGCCCACGAGCAGCCAGTTCGTGCCCGCGGTATCCTTGATCGACTGCGCAGGCATCGCCTCCACACGCGTAAGCTTCGTGTCCGCCCACAGGAACGTCGCGACCGTCAGCACCAGCAGCGTCACCACCAAAAAAGCAAGCATGCCCAGGCAGCCCCGCGGCCGCATTGCTTTGCGACGCCTACGAGGTGGCGCCGAAACCGGCTGGCGAGTCGGCTGCTGGTAGGCCGGCTGCGCTGGGGGCTGGTAGGCGGGTTGTTGATACACCGGCTGCTGGTAGGCCTGAGGGCGCTGCTGGGGCGGTCGCGCAGGCTGGTAAGTAGGTTGGTAAGCAGGCCGTTCAGGCTGCGCTGGTGGGATATATTGCCGAGGGCGCTGCGCTGGGGCAGGCTCGCGCCGGGCATCGTCGCGACGCGGACGGCGCTGCAACGGCTGCGGGTTACGCGGCGTGGACGGCATTCGACGCTTGCGCACGGGGCGACCGTAACGATCCAGGATGGGTTTGCCGTAGCGGTCGCGTGCAATGTCGTCGCCGTTGTAAGTCATGGGTTGGATTTTAGTCGGTTACCAATGATTCACGTTGATTCTTGACTCTGAGATGTACCCTTCACGACCTCAAAAGGGACATTTGTGAGTCAAAAATCAACGCACCCTACCCCAACCGCGGAATCTCCAGCCCGCCAATCGCCTGATACCCGACGAACGCCACGGCATCGATCAAAAAGTGCGCCAGCACGAGGGGCCAGACTCGGCCGGTCCGCTGGAAGTAGTAGCCGAAGACGAGACCCATGATGATGTTGCCGAAACCGGCGGAAATGCCTTGGTAGAGGTGGTAGGAGCCTCGCAAAACAGCGGAGCAGGCCAACACGGCCCACGAAGAAAATCCGAGCGCCTCCAACCGCTTCATGAACCAGCCGACGACCACGAATTCCTCGCCAAAGGCATTGGCAAAGGACCACACCAGCAGCACCAACGGGGCCCACCAGCCGGCCAACGCCGAAGGCACTACTTCCTTGGACAGTCCAAACGCCACCGCGCCGACATAAAACGCCAGTCCAGGAATGCCAATCAAGGCAGCGAGCCCCGCGCCGGGCAGCCAGTCCTTCCGGCGAAAACGGGCCAAGGACACACCATCCCCAGCCAGTAAGAACAACCCCAGGCCGCCCCAAGCCACCAGCACCAGCGCGGAGCAGAGCTGCAGAGACACATCAAGCCACGGCGAAGCAGCAGCGGGCTGATACAACGTGGTGGTTTGTGAATTGAGCGGCCCGCGCGTGAGCGAATCCACGAGCCGCAGTAGCGAGCGGACGCCAGACATCCCGAAAGTGATGGTCAAGACCAGGAGGATTTCAAGGCGAAGGTGGTGCGTCGATAAGCTCATGCGCTCAACTCCGCGGCGATACTCAGCAGCTCGGCGGGGGAGGAGCGGAGCGCGGCGAGGTGTACGGAGCGCCCACCGAACGGGAATGAGATACCGGCCCAGCCTGTGATATTGCACAACGTAGCCCACGGGGTCCAGCGGGTTTGCTCGGCGAAATCCTCGGCCGGAGCCAGGGCGGAAAAGTAACCAACCGGAGGCGGATCGTAGGCGAGGGTGGGCGTGAGCAGGACGTCGAACGGCCAAGCCCGCAGTACTTGCGCGGGAACTCGATGAAACTCCGAGAGCGCGCGAGCCCGATCTTCCGCGGACAAAGCCTGCCCGCGCTCGCGTAGCCACGCCACAATCGGCGAGGCGTCGCCCTGGATCCGGCGGCACATCCCGGCAAGAACCGTGGAAAACGCCTGGAAGGGGCTTTCTCCGTAGGCCGGGGTAACTTCAAACACCGCGTGGCCCATATCCGACAGCGCCGTAGCCGCTGCCACCGCCGCGCCTCGCCATAACGGGTCCACTAAGCCGTCGCCGTGCAACGGTTCTAACAAGACTCCTATGCGCAGGGGACGCGGCCGCTCCAGAGAAAGCGCGTGCATAAAAGCCTGGTCGGCTACGGAAGTAGTGATAAAGCCCTGGGCAGTCAACTTGCCCCCGCGCGAAGCGTGCGGCGGCTTATAACCCACCACGCCACAGGCCGCCGCGGGCACACGCAGCGATCCACCGCCGTCGGAACCGTGTGCTACCTGGACTAATCCCGAAGCTACCGCGATCGCGGCGCCGCCCGAGGACCCGCCTGGGGTATGTCCGTCCCACGAAGGCGCGGGCATATCGACGGGCTCCGTATAGGCAGTCATCCCCAGCTCAGAGGTAGCGGTTTTGCCCACTACGATGGCCCCCTGTCGCTCCAGAGCCACTACCAGAGGATCCGATTCTTGCCACGCCATGCGCCGGGCGGAGCCATAGGAAGTTGGCATGCCTGAAACGGGGGTGAGGTCCTTGATCGGTAAGAGGAGCCCTGCCAGTCGGCCGGTGGTGGGCTGGGGCGTGGGGCGTCGAGAAGCAAGGACGGTAAACGCCGGGTCGCCTGCGGCGCGCGCGTAGAACTCATCGAGCGCGGCGTCGATATCCCGGGGCAAAAGCATAAGCTACATGCTAGCCCGCAGGCCTTGCGAAGGAATTAAGGTGGAGGCATGGATGTCGCATATCTAGGACCGCAGGGCACGTTTACCGAGGCGGCCGCGCTGCAGCTCGCGCCGGGTGCCTCGTTGCTTCCCATGGGGTCGCCTGGAGAGGCGGTGGCCGCGGTGTCTCGGGGTGAGGCGGAGTATGCGGTGGTCGCGATCGAGAATTCCGTGGACGGCCCGGTGACCTCGACCTTTGACGCGCTCGTGTCATCCGATGACCTGCAGATTTACGCAGAAGTAGACCTAGACGTGGTGTTCTCCATTTTTGCGCGCGCCGATAGTGAGCCGCGCACCTTTGCCACGCACCCTGTTGCATGGCAACAGGTCAAGGGCTGGGTTCAGTCCCGCTGGCCCGACGTGCGGTTCCTGCCGGCATCGTCCAACGCCGACGCGGCGCACATGGTCGCCGACGGCGAAGCCGATGCCTGTGCGGCCCCAGCTCGGGCAGGTGTGATTTACGGGCTGATACCAGTAGCCGAAGGCGTCGCTGACGTTGCTGGAGCGCGCACCCGATTTGTGTTGGTCGGACGGCGGGGTCCCTGCCCCGAACGCACTGGGAATGACCGCACCTCCGTAGCGTTCACGTTGCCCAATGAGCCAGGATCCCTGGTCCGCGCGCTCAACGAGTTTGCCGTGCGTGGCGTCGATCTTTCCCGCATCGAATCACGCCCCACGAGGTCCTCATTCGGCACGTACCGTTTCTACGCCGACCTGATCGGGCATATCGACGACCTCCCCGTGGCCGAAGCCCTCCGTGGTCTGTATCTTCGCGCAGATCAGCTACACTTTTTGGGTTCTTGGCCTGCCGTCTCGGGCGGTTCGGGGGATACTGGTCTCGTTGGTTCACCCCGACTCGCCGAAGCCGATGACTATATCCGCAGTCTGCAAGCAAAGGAGCGCTGACCCGCTATGACTGGACGTCTCATTCTCCTCCGCCACGGCCAAACTTATTCAAACTTGAACAGAATTCTGGATACTCGCCCGCCGGGAGCCGAGCTCACCGACCTGGGGCGGTCCCAAGCCAGCGCAGCTGGCGCTGAACTCGTAGAGATGTGCGGTGTACACCCGCTCCCAGCGCTGGTGTCTTCTGTGGCTATCCGTGCCCAGCAAACAGCCGTGCTGGTAGCTGATGCGTTTGCGAAGGCTGGTGCCTCCCTGCCAATCGAAGTCCTCCCTGGTATCCACGAGATTTCCGCAGGGGAACTTGAGGGCGCCCAGGGGGAGGAAGCTGCCACCCAGTACACCGAGACGTTCCGCGGCTGGCTGGTTGGCGATACTGATGCGCGCATCATAGACGGAGAAAACGTCTCTGACGTGCTGAATCGTTACCGTCCCGTTCTGGAAAACCTCGTAGCCTCGCATACCTCACAGGGCCGAGATGTCATCGTAGTTTCCCACGGCGCAGCTATCCGTACCGTTTCCTGCCACGCCACTGGCGTGGACCCAGACTTCGCGTTCGGGGCCTACTTGCCCAACTGTCGATTCGTGGTTTTATCGCCAAGCGACGCGCCGTTCGGTGAATGGGAGCTCGTGCGCTGGGCCGACACCGACCGTCAGATTTAATTCCCCCGTTTTTCCATCTGAACGGGAACCGTTTGCACAAAAACGCAGTCTAATTAAGTGTGGGGGATTTTACTTTTACACTGCCGCGCACTCGCGCTTCGTTGCTAGCTGAGGGAGTCACCCGAGGCTCGTTGTCTCGGAATTATCTGCGCATTGGGCGCGGTCTGTAGATACACGTATGACCAGGTGAAAGCATACGTGCGTTCGACCTGCCCATTTCATCTCGAGCGCTGGCCGTATCGTTGCTTAATCCTTCTGCTGTCATCTCCGGCTGGGCGGGCCTGGAATTGCACGGCGCTAAGAAAATAGATTCGGCTGCACCTGTCCTGTATCGAGCTACTGGTAAAAAACACGTCCCTGGCGGCGATTTTGGCGAAATCTCCCTTCATGGTCAACCCACTTCCTCGCCGTATCTCTTTGATACCGATGTCGGGGTAATTCCCGTTGAAAACGTCGCTACTTGCACAGTCGACTGCCTCACCGCCATCCCCGCAGCAAAATACTCATGGTGGGTCCCGCTTATCGACGGTCTCGCCCATGGCGATATTCGGATGATTCAAACCATCGACACGGCCCGCACTCGCCACGGGAAACCTTCCTTCGGACCTTGCGTGTCGTGCTTCTAATGTGGCGTTGTTTTACGACGGCATGCACCATCTCCACCGCAGCCAACGTGATCATGACTCGGAAGTTGTACAACAACTCCGGCTGCAGAGGTGGGAAGTACTCCGATTTACGAACGGGCATCTCCGGGATTCAGCCACAATTCGAGCTTGAGTGAAGAGATTCCTTTGAATTCGTCCAGAAACACCCCTTCGTAGTGCTCCTTTTCCACGTTTTCGAACACATGCGAGGGGTGCATTTTCTAAGCAAGCAAAACTAACCCCACCCCAGGTCGTGCAGTTCGTCGTCATCCAATCCGAAGTAATGCCCGACTTCGTGGACGACGGTGATGGCCACTTGCTCCACGAGTTCGGATTCCGAAGCGCAGTAGTCGCATAACGCGCCTCGGTAGATGGTGATGGTGTCTGGAAGATGGCCGGAGAAATCTGATGTGCGGTCGGGGAGAGCCACACCTTCGTAGAGGCCCAAAACCCCAGGCCCGGAGGGGTGGTAGTCCTCGATGAGGACAACAACATTGTGAAGACGTTGCAAAAGAGCGTCGGGGATGAGGTCGAAGCCATCGTCGACAAGCTCTTCGAAGCGCTCCGGAGAAATCCAGACCATTAGCGCGGACGGATTGGGTTACGGGTTGGCTGCGGCGGTGGTGGCGCGCCGTCGATGGTGAACGCGCCTTTGGCGGAGCCCTTAAGCACGGACAGCTTGCCGTCGCGAGTGGCTTTGAACAAGGCACAGTTAACGGTGTGGGAGCCGCCGATCCAAGAGTTGGTTGGGATGGTGGACCAGAACGGCTGCAAGGTGGAGTTGTAGAGGGCGTCGTCGCCGCCTACGTATTCGAGGGCGGCCTCGGTGCACTTAGCTTGGAGTAGTTTGTCTTGGTCTTCGATGGTGGGCGCGCCGCTGGAGAAGTGTTCTTCGAGGTTGATCACCTTTGTGATCTCGAAGGCGTGGTCGGTGCCGCAATCGACGGAGCGGGAGGCGCCCGATGGGTCGACGGCGAGGCATTCGCCTACCTGGGAGACACGAGACTGGTCCTGATCGTTCACTTTGCCGCGGGTAAGCATCGGCAGACCATTTTGGTCGGATACCTGGACACCGCACAGCATCGTGCGGTCGCCGGCACCCCAAGCCTCGGGTGGAGGCAGGATGGGGGCGATGGAGTAGCGGCCGAGCGGATCGAAGCGTCCGCCGAGGTATTCGGTGGTGGGGCCTTTGCAGAGCTCTTCGCGTAGCTGCGCTTGGCGCTCTAGGCCTGGCGCTGGGGCGGAGGGTCCGAACTCGGAGGACGGGTAGGCGGCGAGGTTTTCGCGGGAGGAGACTTCGAAGCGGTGCTCTCCGGCGCAGTCGGTTTGACCAAAGCCGGAGAAAGAACCGTCAGGAGCGACAGTCCAGGTAAGGCAGGTACCGGTGTCTGCGGTGGTAAAGGATGCTGCGGGGAAGATGGTTTTCTCGGCAGAGTTTTCGCCTGATCTGCTACCAGCAGCAGGGGAGTCTTTGGCAACGGTGTATTCGTATCCGAGCATGCCGGAGGACGCCGCGAGCATCGCGACCAATAAGGTGCGCATGGCGGTTGCACTAGCCCAAGACTTTTTCCTACTCATCGCTTCCAATTGTGCCTAACGTGGTCCCAAAAGGCACACAAGGGGTTGGCTAAGCGCGGGTGACATGGGTTTTGAGGGTGTATCGATCGGTGCGGTATAGCGAAGAACACCATTCAACGGGCAGGCCGTTGGATTGAGAATGCCGGACAATTTTGAGCAGAGCAGTTCCTTCCGGAACATCGAGTAGCGCTGCGACTTCGGCGGAGGCACCAACGGCCGTGGCGGTTTGGATGGCGTCGGTAATAGGTACCCCATACTCGGTACCCAGGATCGCATACACCGAATTGTAGACATCATTTTCCAGCAGGTCCGGGACGTGTTCGGCGTTGTACCACGCATCGTCAATGGCGTAGGGAAGCCCGTTGCCGAGGCGGAGTCTGCGCAGGTGCGTGTGGAACACGCCCGGCTCGCCGCCGAAGAATGCGGTCACTGGTTCCGGTGCTTGCGCGCGTGCGGAAAGCAAAATCTTTGACGACGATTCCAGCTGCTGGGCCTCCATCTCTTGGGAGAAGGACGCTAGATGCAGGCGGGAAACCAGTGGAGAAGGTGCCACGAAGGTGCCCTTGCCTCGGGCGCGTTTGAGCACGCCGGAGGCGACCAAGTCTCCGATGGCGCGGCGAACCGTGATTCGGGAGACTCCGTAGTGTTCTTCGAGCGCGCGCTCGCCCGGAAGCATATCGCCAGGGGATAGCTCGGTGAGGCAGAATTCCTGGAGGATTTCTCTGAGCTGGGCGTGTTTTGGCTTGGCGGAATCGTCAAGCGGGCGCGCAGGTAGAGAGGCAGTCATGGCTCATACTTTACGCCGAGTGGTTATTACCAGCAGCGGAAAAATCGAGTTACTGGTCACATACCAATCAGGCACAACTTATAACCAAGAAGGGGTAGGCTGGGATACATGATTGATCTCAAATTCCTCCGCGAAAATCCTGATGTAGTGCGTGCCTCTCAGGTGACCCGAGGGGAGGATCCAGGGCTGGTTGATGAGCTTATCGCCGCTGATGAGCGTCGCCGCGCTGCGATCCTTGCCGCGGACAACCTGCGCTCCGAGCACAAGGCCTTTGGTAAGAAGATCGGCCAGGCCGCTCCAGAAGAGCGTGCTGAGCTGCTTAAGGGATCTGAAGACCTCAAGAACAAGGTCAAGCAGGCCGAAGAAGAGCAAAAAGCCGCTGAAGATGCAGTGATGGAACTGCAGTACAAGATCGATAACGTTGTCGTTGGCGCCCCTCCAGGAGGCGAAGATGACTTCGTGGTGTTGGAGCACGTCGGTGAGCCAACTAAGTTCGATTTTGAACCAAAGGACCACCTGGAGCTCGGCGAGAGCCTCGGCCTGATTGACACGGAGCGTGGCACCAAGATTTCCGGTTCCCGCTTCTACTTCCTCACTGGCTTTGGCGCGCTGCTGCAGCTGGGCATGCTGAACCTTGCAGCTCAGAAGGCCACCGCGAATGGCTTCAAGCTCATGATCCCGCCAGTGCTGGTGCGCCCAGAGATCATGCAGGGCACCGGCTTCCTTGGCGCCCACGCCGATGAGGTCTACTACCTAGAGAAGGACGACTTGTTCCTCGTGGGTACCTCTGAAGTTGCGCTGGCTGGCTACCACAAGGATGAGATCATCGATCTCTCCGAAGGCCCGATCCGCTACGCCGGTTGGTCCAGCTGTTTCCGTCGTGAAGCGGGCTCTTACGGCAAGGACACTCGCGGTATTTTGCGCGTGCACCAGTTCGACAAGCTGGAAATGTTTGTTTACTGCAAGCCAGAAGAAGCAGAAGCACAGCACCAGGCGCTGCTGCAGATGGAGCGCGACATGCTTTCCGCAGTCGAGGTGCCGTACCGCATTATCGACGTCGCTGGTGGCGACCTCGGCTCCTCTGCGGCCCGCAAGTTCGACACTGAGGCATGGATCCCAACCCAGAACACGTACCGTGAGCTGACCTCCACCTCGAACTGCACCACCTACCAGGCCCGCCGCCTGGCAGTTCGCTACCGCGACGAGAATGGACAGGCCCAGACCGCCGCTACCCTGAACGGCACCCTGGCAACCACCCGCTGGCTCGTGGCGATCCTCGAGAACAATCAGCAGGCCGACGGCTCCGTCGTTGTCCCTGAAGCACTGCGCCCATTTGTTGGCCGCGAAGTACTGGAGCCAATTAAGTAAACTCAAAGGCTCATACCGCACGACCCTCATTTCTTCTCGCCGGCTCTGCGGCGAAAGCGGTGGGGGTCGTCCCTTGGAATCATGCCCGAAACTTGAGGAGTAACCGTCATGGCCACCGGCTTTAAGCGCCACGGAATGTTCTACGTTCCGGTCGACTTTGCACCAGAAACAAAGCACTGGTCTGAATCGCGCGAGCCGGTCTATGGCGGTGTCATTCGCCTCGTGCGGACAGCCCTGAAGATTCAGGGGATTGACGTGTTTGTGCAGGGCATGGAGAACCTGCCACTGGCCGGCGGGGCACTTTTTGCGTTCAATCACACCGGGTACTACGACTTCATTCTGGGCGGCGTACCATCCTGGATTAAGTCCCAGCGCCTGGTGCGATTTATGACGAAGCGTGAAATCTTCGACGTCCCCCTAGTCCGCAATTTCATGCGTGGCATGAAGCACATTAGCGTGGACCGGTCCGCCGGAGCGGCCGCGCTCGAAGAAGCAATCGAGCGCATTAACGACGGTCAGCTGGTGGGCATCTTCCCTGAGGCTACGATTTCTCGCAGCTTTGAGGTCAAAGATTTGAAGAACGGCGCCATTCGCATCGCCAGCACCACCGGTGCGCCGCTGATCCCCGTCACGATTTGGGGCTCGCAGCGTATCTGGACGAAGGGCCAGCCGAAGAACCTCCGTCATCCGAATGTGCCCGTGCTCGTGCGCGTCGGTAAGCCGCTGGAGCTGACCGGCGATGTCGAGCGCGATCTCGCTGACCTGCACCGTGTCATGCAGGCACAGCTTGACGACGTCCGCGCCGAGTACAACCAGCTCTTTGGCCCCTTTGAACCTGGCCTGGCCTGGATGCCTGCTTCACTCGGCGGCACTGCGCCGACTTTGGATGAAGCTCGGCAGTTGGAGAAGGAAGACAGAGAGCGCCGGGAGGCGGAGCGCACCTCGAAGCGGGAACGCACGCTGGGGCGCTTGAATCGCATCGCAGACGCCAAGGCGAACCTCGCGATGGGGTCGGCGGGATTCTTTGAAAAGTTGAAGCTTCGTCTCCAACTGCTTCGAGATAACCGCCGTGGATCTTAAACTCGTGCCGGAGCCGCTGCTGATCGCGAGCGATGTGGACGGCACGCTCATCAATGATCAAGAGC
This sequence comes from Staphylococcus chromogenes, assembly GCA_032468405.1. Lineage (GTDB taxonomy): Bacteria > Actinomycetota > Actinomycetes > Mycobacteriales > Mycobacteriaceae > Corynebacterium. The sequence continues at coordinate 251,887 of JAUDUO010000004.1, read as the reverse complement.
GCATTCCGGCGCATGTTCGTTCTGCTATTTTTCGCGCGACTCGCGCTGGCTGCGTTTTCGCACTTGCCACGGGGCGCCCGCCACGATGGATTCGTCCGGTGCTGGAGCAATTGCGGGTTCGGCCGTTATGCGTGTGCGCCAACGGTGCCATCATCTATGATTCCGCCACGGACACCATGGTGAACGTTTCCAGTCTGGCCCCGGCGGCGTTGCATGAGGTCGCACGTATTGCCCGCGAGGTCCTTGCAGATGTCGGGGGAGTGGGATTTGCTGTGGAGCGCGCGGGCGAGTCCGCGTTTCAGCCGGAGGAGTCCTTGTTTTTGGTCTCCCCGGATTACATCCCGGCATGGTTTGCCGCTGAGTTCGGCATGGTGCCGGAAGCAGAGCTCTTCTCGGTCCCGGCGATCAAGTTGTTGTTGCGCAATGACCAGCTGCCGTCTGCGGAAATTTATCGCCTGGTTGCGCCCCACATCCCAGAATCCTTGGCTCATTTGACGTTTTCTGTGTCAGACGGGTTGGTCGAGGTGGCGGCGCCGCGGGTAACTAAGGCTACCGGCGTGCAGTTTTTGGCCCAACATATTGGCGCCACTGCGCGAGACGTCGTGTGTTTTGGTGATATGCCTAATGACATTGAGATGTTGCGCTGGGCGGGGCTAGGCGTGGCGATGTCCAATGCGATGCCGGAAGTTAAAGCGGCGGCGGATCTGGTGTGCGGGACCAATAACGACGGCGGAATCGCCGACGTGTTGTCGCGATGGTTTTGAGACCGAGTGAGCCTACGGTCACGCCACAGTGACAGCTTTGTATAGATAGGGTCACAAAACCCAGGCTCCGGTAGTAACGATGATAATTTATTAGCTACACTTTTTGAAATGCTAACACTCTTCAGTAGCCACGTACTGCTCACTATATTTTTGGTGATCACCTTCGGGACGATCTTCGGTCTCATCCCGTTTGGTCCCATCAAGTTCGGCGCCGCGGGCGCATTGTTCATCGGTCTACTTGCGGGAGCTTTCGTCGCCCCGGACCCGGATTCCCTCAAGATCATCCAGGAGTTTGGCCTGGGCATCTTCGTGTATATGCTCGGCCTTGAAGCCGGTGAAACCTTCTTTAAGGACCTCCGCAAACAGTTGGGCATCATGGGAGCAGCGCTGGTGGCCTGCCTCGCGGGCGGCATCGTGGCAGTGTTGGGCGGAAAGCTCATCAACATTGGTACTGAAGTCGCCGTGGGCGTGTTCGCTGGTTCCTTGACGTCCACGCCATCGCTGGCGCTTGCCCAGAAGCAGACCGGTTCTGCGTTGCCCGCGGTGGGCTACTCCATCGGCTACCCGACGGGCGTGGCCGTAGCGATCTTGATCGTGGCCTTTACTCTTGGTCGCGACTGGAAAGCGAAGAATGACCGGGAAAACCCGGATGCGAAGGCGCTCAAGCGCCTGTCTGTGGTGGTCAACCGCGAGGATATTGACCTCAACGAACTGGTGGAAGAGCACGGGGATCAATTTGTGTTGGCAACGATTCGCTCCCGTGGCAAGACTCGCGTGGCAGAAGACATCAGCGACCTGCGCAAGCTGCACCAAGGAGACGTAGTGACGTTCCTTGCCACCAAGGCGGTCACCCAGCAGCTCATTGAAGGCATTGGGCACCGCGCACCGCGAAACCCATTCGTTGAGCGGCAAACCAACCTGGTGGAATTGCGCATTTCCAACCGTCAGGTTGCCGGCAACAAGGTTGCCGATTTGGATCTTTACGGTCGTTTCCAAGCGCGTATTGTTCGGGTGCGCCGTGGCGATGAATTGCTCCTGGCCAACGATGACACCTACCTCGCCCTTGGTGACATCCTGGAAATCGTGGTCACCCCGCGGGAGCGGCGTGCATTGCGGGCTTACCTCGGTGACTCCATCCAGTCTTTTGCGGAGCTGGATTGGGTAGCCACGGCAGGTGGCTTGTTCCTGGGTTACCTGGCTGCGCTCATTACTATCCCGCTTCCTGGCGGAAACTCTTTCGACCTCGGTGCGTCCGCGGGTCCGCTGCTGGTTGGCATGATTTTGGGTGCGCTGCAGCGCACGGGCCCGATTGCGTGGCAAGTGCCGCGCGTGGCTAACTATTCCCTGCGTCAGCTGGGCCTGATGATGTTTTTGGCGGCCATCGGCATTATGTCTGGCCCGGCATTTGCTCGCACTGCGTTTTCTTGGCAGGGACTGAAGGCGGTTTGCCTCGGAGCCGTGGTTACGTTGGTTGCTTGTGGTCTATTCCTCATCCTGAGCCGGATGCTGGGGCAGTCGACGGCGCGTACCAGCGGTGGTATTTCGGGTGTGCTGGGCCAACCGGCCGTGCTGCAGTACGGCATGGAAAATTCCACCGATTCCCGCATTATGCCGGGTTACTCGGCGACGTTCGCCGTGGCACTCGTCTTTAAGATCGTCATGGTGCCGTTCTTGCTGATGCTGGCCTAGCGCTTTGCGACGTCCCTCGGGTATCCGCAAAACCTGCCGGTAAGGGCAGCGGTTTTATTCAATCCATCGCGGTTGGTGCATGGGTGAGGTGCTCGCAGCTGCGCATCTCGTGAAGAGGGTCTTGTGCAGGGAACACTGGGTGGATTGAGGTGTTCGGTGCGGTGGCGTGGGGTGTCGATAAGCAGGGTCTGGGGAGCGAAAATTCCCCTCGCCCCGTCTGGTAATATTTAAGTGGTTACATGGTCATAAAGGTGTTACGCTTCACTCTTAGTATCTTTGCCTTGACGGAAGTGTGGAACACACAATGAACACAAACACCAGTTTAAATACCACTCCAGTGGTGCCGAATCACGCCCCGGCCGCGACCAAAGCGATCCGTGGCTTGTCATTCCCAGAACGCATGAAGCCGTGGGCGGCCGCTATTGCGGTTGCGGCGACGGTAGCTACCGGCGTGACCGTGGTCAACAGCCTGCAGGATCCGAAGCCAGCCGAGGCTGCTACGCTGGCCAGCGGCGAAATCGTCTCCCCGGGTACGCCGAACGGTACGTACACCGTTAACGGCTCGGTGTTCCTGGATCGCGCGGGGCTTGGCACCGTAATCAACCCGGAAGACGTCCGGATGTCTGGCGTGACCGTCAAGGCGTACTGGGTGGATGAAAAGGGTGCGGTATCCCCAACCTATGTCTCCAGCACCGGTGCAGATGGTAACTACTCCATCCTGATGCAGCCTTGGACCGACGCAGAAGGCGTGGTGCACACCTTCGATGCGATCCCGGCTGAACGTCTCCGTGTGTGGATTGAAAACCCAGACTCCACCAAGTACTTCATCGCCTTCCAAGAAGCGAACGGCACCCTTTCTTCCTCCACCGGTCGCATGGCTTCCTCGTGGGACTTGGCTGCACACAACGTCACCAACAACCTCTTCGCGCTGAACGAGCGCCCAGAACCGTGGCTCTCCCTGCCGACTCCAAACGCTGAGACCGAAACCAGCTCCGCCGGTTACATCACCGGTAAGGTCTGGGTGGACCAGAACTTCACCGCGGGCATCGTGACGTACCCGCTGGCATCTGGTGATCCGGTAGCCCCTGGCGTGCAGGTTGTGGCCAGCTACCTCAACGACGAAGTAGCACGCCAAATCGACGCCTGGAAGAAGGTGAACACCGGGTATTCCCGTGAGCAGCTAAAGGTTGCCCAGCAACAGATCATCGCCGCATATGAAGCTACTTCCGGTAGGTCCGCGATCGCCGAAACCGTGGTGGCTACCACGGATGCCAATGGTGTCTACACCGCTCAGTTCACCGGCCTGTGGGGCAATAGCCGTGACAGCAAGGGCATTATGAATGCTGGTACGTGGGGCGAATTGGCCCCAGACGTTGCCACCGGTTCCTGGGCAGCCGGCAACCTGCGATCCAAACACATCAACAACGATTACCTGTACGTCTACCCGTTGGCTAACGAGAACTTCGACGTCCGCATGAGCGCATTCCAGGACGCACTGTTCCAAGCGCCTGGTGACGGTAGCGGCTCCTCGATCCTGAACGGTGCCATCAACGTTGACTTCCCGATGTACCCGGCCTACAAGGCATTCGACGTCACGCCGTACAACAACACCACTAACCCTGCTGGCCCTGGCGATAAGGTGCAAACCACTGCTACCGGTCTGTCCGCGGGTACTTCCTACAAGATCGAATGGCGTGATACTGCAGGCACCTTGGTGCATTCCTGCACGGCGACGGCTTCTGCTACCGGTGATCTGCCATCCTGCCCATTCACGGTTCCACTTAACCTGGATACCCCGACCACCTACACGGCTAACTTGCTCAATGAGTCTGGTCAGCTTACGGAGGCCGATTCCTTCATCGCCCTGCCATTTACTACGGACTTCCCAGCTGGCTCCGTAGGCGATGCCTACACCGGCTCAACTAAGCTGATCCCACCAGCTGGGTCTACCGTGCGATACACCGCGTCTGGTCTTCCCGAAGGCTTGGTCATTGACCCAGTAACCGGTGCGATCACCGGAACCCCAACTGCGCCAGGTACGGCTAACGTCACGATCACGGGCACAATCACCGCTGCAAATGGTTCCGTGACGCAGATGAACAAGACTGCACCGATGACCGTCACAGATACACCGGTGGTTGATGGCAAGGTGGGTACGGCCTACAGCCAAGCAATTGCGCCAGTCGGCCTGCCGGAAGGCGCCACCGTTTCTAACGTCAGCATTACCGGTCTTCCTGCTGGACTGAGCTTTGATCCGGCAACGAACACGATCGTCGGAACGCCGACCGCTGAGGGCACCTCCCCGCTCACCGTTACCTATGACATCACCCTTGCGGATGGCACCATCATTAGCAAGCACGTTGATCGCGTAGATCTGCGGATCTTGCCTGCCGATGCGGTGCTTGATGGGGAGCCACCAGTCATCGCCGATATGACCAACCAGGAAGTCCCAGTTGGTACCCCGATGACCGACATCAAGGTCACCGCAACTGACAACTCAAATGTTGCGCCAACCGTGACGGTTACCGGTCTTACTGATGGCATGTCTTACGACCCTGCCACGGGCATCATTTCTGGTACTCCGGCAACTGTGGGCCTTACCACCATTACGGTGACCGCTGTCGATGCCGCTGGTAACACCACCTCGAAGGTGGTTACCGTCAACGTGGTAGCAACCGACTCTTCCGCGCCGGTCATCGCACCGATCGCTGATGTAGCAGTATTTACCAATGAATCGGTCGGCGAGATCACCATCTCTGCTTCGGATAGCTCTGGTGTACCACCGATGGTTGAAGTTACCGGCCTGCCAGCTGGCGTGACTTACGACCCAGCCACCGGCAAGGTCACCGGCTCTCCGACTGCCGCGGGTACCTACGAGGTAACCGTCACCGCAACCGATGCTGCGGGTAACCCGGCTACCAAGACGTTTACAATCACGGTGACTGACAAAGACGTGACCCCACCAACTGTGGGTGATATCGCCGATCAAACGGTCCCTGCTGGTACTCCAATCTCGGAGATCAAGGTGGTCACCGATGACACGGCAAGTAAGCCAGTCACGGTCTCCATTGCGAACCTGCCGGTCGGTGTGTTGTATGACCCAGCCACGGGCATCATTTCCGGTAGCCCTACCATGCCAGGTACCTACACCATTCCGGTGACTGCAACAGATGCTGCGGGCAACATCACGGTGAAGAACTTCGTCCTGACGGTCACGGCACCGCCACTTACTGAGTCCAAAACCCCAGTGTACGAGCAAGGTACGCCTGTGACCCAAGGTGGCACCGCGACTGTTGCGGCACCTACTTTTGATAACCCAGCTACTGCTGAGCTCGAAAAGGATCCAGCACCAGCAAATACCAAGTTCTCCGCGCCAAGCGCCCCAGCATGGGTGACTATTGATCCGGATACCGGCGTTATTACCTTGGCGCCAGGTGCATCCATTCCTGCTGGCGTGACCACAGTTGATGTCACCGTGACCTACCCGGATGGCAGCACGGACGTGGTCCCCGTGACTGTGACGGTAGTGTCCCCAACCGCACCAGCTGATACTGAGGCACCAAAGATTGCTGCGATTAATGACGCTGTGGGCGCCGTCGGCACGGCATTGGCACCGATTAAGGTGGCCGCGACCGATAACAACGGCGCCACAAGTGTTGTGGTTTCTGGTCTGCCAGACGGCGTGACTTATGATCCGGCCACCGGGGAGATTACCGGCACCCCAACCAAGGCCGGCATTTACCCAGTGACCGTGACGGCAATTGACGCCGCGGGTAACAAGTCTGAGATTACGTTCACCATCACTGTGGGCGATATGAACTCGGTGAACAACGCCAACTACATCAATCCGGCCCCGATTCGGATCGGTGATAGCGCAATGGTTGCGTCACCAACTTTCGATAACCCAACCACTCCGTTGGTGGAGACCAACACGGCGCCAACCGGCACCGCGATTGAATCTGACCCAGTGGGCGTGCGCTTCCAGCCGATCGCCGATGCTAACGGCGTAACTCCTGATGCCCAGAATTTGACCACTCCTTCGTGGATCACGGTCAACATTGATGGCTCCATCGGCATTGTTACGGACACCCGTGTCCAGCCTGGTGAATACAAGGTGCCAATTTTGGTGACCTATCCAGATAACTCGCAGGAAGTTGTGGTCGTTACGGTTACTGTTGTTGCCGACGATACGAAGCCAACCTTGGCGCCAATCGCAGACCAGACTGTCGACCCAGGCACCGCGATCCAGCCAATCACGATCCAGGCTGCCGACGAAACTGGCGTAGCGCCGACGCTGACGGTTACCGGCCTGCCAGCCGGTGTCGAGTTCAACCCAGAAACCAAGCAGATCACCGGAACCCCAACCCTGGCCGGTAACTACCTGGTCACGGTCACTGCGACAGACGGTAACAACAACCAGACCACCACGACGTTCACCATTTACGTCAACCAGGTCGCCAGCGCTGCCACGAACACCCCGATGTACCTGGGCGATAACACCGTGGCGCAGAACGGCACCTCGACGATTGCTGCCCCAGTCTTTGACGTGGACAACTCGGGCGTGTACGAGCAGCTGCCAGCGCCAGAAGGCACCAAATTTGCTGCTGGAGCCAATGCGCCAAGCTGGGCAACGGTCAACGCCGACGGTTCCATCACCGTCAGCCCGCTTGCCGACGTTCCAGCTGGTAGCTACTCCATCCCAGTGGAAGTGACCTACCAGGATGGCACCAAGGACACCGCGATCGCCAACGTCACGGTTGTCCCAGTTGCGCTGAACGTGGCTAATGAGCCGAACTACACCTCGGACAATAAGGTGGTCGCTGGTACTACCGCTGCTGCCGTCGTGCCAGCCCCAACTTTCGATAACCCAGCCAGCCCAGAGGTTGAAGCTGGACCACTCCCGGCCGGAACGACCTTCGCTACGCCAGGCGCCCCAACCTGGGTCACCGTTAACCCAGATGGGTCGCTGAATTTGCTGCCGGGCGCCGATGTCGCACCGGGCGCGTACCTCATCCCGGTCGAGGTCACCTATGCCGATGGCACGAAGGACACCATCAAGGTTCCGGTATACGTGGCATCGCCAACCGCGCTGGCTGACTCCACCGCTCCGACCATCGCCGCGATCCCGGATCAGAATTTTGTCAACGGCGCACTGATTACCTCCGTGCCGGTTGATGCGAAGGATGATTCTCAGGTCGCACCATCTGTAACTGTCACCGGCCTGCCTAGCGGTTTGAGCTATGACCCGGTTGCTGGAATTATCTTCGGCACCCCAACCCAGGTGGGTACGTTCCCAGTCACGGTTACGGCCTTTGATCAGGCGGGTAACTCGACGACCAATACCTTCGTCATCACGGTGAAGGACCCTGCTGCTGCCGACGTCAATACGCCGATTTACAACTCCACCACGGCTGTTCCAGCCGGTGGACTGAGCGCAGTTCCAGCACCAACCTTCGACGATCCACGCACTCCGGAAGTTGAGACAAATCCGGCACCGGCGGGTACCACCTTTGTTAAGGACCCAAGTCAGCCAGACAACGCACCATGGGCGATTGTGAACCCAGACGGTTCCATCACGATCTCCCCAGACGGCCTGGTCGCCCCAGGTGTGTACCAGATCCCGGTGCTGGTCAAGTACCCAGACGGCACCACTGACACCGTTATGGTCCCGGTCATCATCACGGATCCAGCTGCTCCGGCGGACACCACTGCGCCGACTATCGCACCAATCGCAGATCAGGCTATCGTTGCTGGTCAACCGATCACTTCGGTGCTCCCTGCTGTTAAGGACAGCACCGACCCGAAGCCAACCATTCTGGTGACGGGTCTGCCAGACGGCTTGACCTACGATGCCGCTACCAACACCATCAAGGGCACGCCGACCGGTACGGGCACATTCCCAATCACCGTGACGGCTATCGATGCTGCAGGCAACGCTACCGCGCTCACGTTCAACGTGACGGTGAATCCGGTGCCGGTCGTCGATAATGAGCCACCAAAGGTGGAGCCAATTCCGAATGCAACCGGCATGGTGAACACCCCAATCGTGCCGATCACCATCGTGGCTTCCGACTCCGGTCTGCCACTGGAGGTTACCGTTACCGGTCTGCCAGCGGGCCTGACCTATGATCCGGCTACCGGCCAGGTCACGGGCGCCCCGACGGTAGATGGAATCTTTACGGTAAAGGTTGTGGTCAAGGACGTATTCGGCAACCCAACCGAACAGACCTTCACGATCACCGTCGAAAAGGCCCCAGCCACCGCAACGACGACCGACCCGATCTACCAGCCAGCAAACGTTCCTGTTGGTGCGACAGTGACGATCCCGGCACCGACATTTACCACCCCGGTAACCGGCGCCACCTTCGGGCCGGGAACCGGCATCCCAGCTTGGGCAACGGTCAATCCGGACGGCTCAATCGCACTGAAGCCAGGTGCCGATGTCGTGGTCGGCGACACCTTCGTGCCAGTATTGGTCACCTACCCAGACGGCAGCTCTGAGACCGTCAACGTGCCGGTCAAGATCCTGCCAGCAGGCGCAGCAACCGTGGATTACCCAGCCACGCTCACCGCTACGCCAGGCACCCCACAGACCATCACCCCGACTTATGTAGGGGATACCACCGGGGCAAAGTACGAGGTGAAGAACTCCACCCTGCCAACCGGCGCAACCGCTACCGTGGATGCCGCTGGCAAGGTCACTGTTTCGGTACCAGAGGGTGCCGCGCCTGGTACGTACTACTTCGACGTTGTGGTCACGATTCCTGGCCAGCCAACGGTCACGGAAACCATCGCGATCACGGTTCCAGTTGCTCCGGTAGTTGCTCAGCAAAACACCGAATACGCGCCAAGCTACCTGCCGGTAGCTGCCGCGAAGGCTGGTGCGGAGACGACGCTCGCCGTCCAGGGCATGACTGCCGCACCAGCGGGTACTAAGTACTCGATCGCCCCAGTGGCTCTCGCCCTGCTGCAGCAGTCCGGCTGGCTCGTATCGGTGGATCCAACCACTGGTCTGGTTTCGGTGACTCCGCCGGCAAACGTAGTGGACGGCACGCCTAAAGACATCCCGGTTATTGTCACCTACCCGGATGGTTCGCAGGACACCGCGCTGGCATCCATCACGGCTTCCAACCCGACCAACATTCCGAACATCCCGCTGATGTCTAGCGCACACGATCCTGCGTACGCACCTGCGTCTGCGCAAGCGGGCGCTCCGGTGAAGATGCCACAGATCGGTGATGCCGCAATCCCAGCCGGCACCGTTTTCTCCATCCTGCCAAGCTCCATCCCAGCAGGCTGGACGGCAACGATTGATCCAGTCACCGGCGAGCTGACCGTCACCCCACCTGCGGGTGCACCGGCAGGTAGCCAGGCTGACATCGTCGTTCAGGCTGTCTACCCGGACAAGTCCACTGACCGTAAGACTGCACAGGTCACCGTCGGTGCCCCAGTGAACTTGCCGACGGCGAACCTGGATTACCCGGACACCGCAACGGTCAAGCCTGGCGAGACCCTGAATCTCCCGGTCACTGTAAACGGTAATGATGGCAAGATCCCAGCAGGTACCCTGGTTACCGTCAACGGCACTGCGCTGCCAGCGGGCTCCCGAGTCACCGTGGATCCAGTTACCGGCAACATCTCGGTATCTCTGCCAGACAACGCCGTCGGTGGTCCATTCCCAGTGGTGGTCACCATTACTGTCCCAGGTATGCCGCCGGAGACGGAGACCATCGCCGTTACCCTTGAGGGTGTCGCTGCAGTGAAGCCAAGCTACCCGGTAACCGCTGAGGTTGTCCCAGGTACGCCTACGAACATCAAGCCGCTTGTGGACGGTAAGGAAGCATCACTCCCAGCCGGCACCAAGGTAACCGTGGATACCACCAAGCTGCCAATTGGCTCGACGGTGACTATCGGCGACGATGGCACGCTGGCTGTCACTGTTCCAGCCGAAACTGCTGGCGGGCCATTCGACATGCCGGTCACCATCGCTGTCCCAGGTCAGCCACCAGTATCGCAGATCATTAAGGTGACGGTTCCTGCCGCGCCGGTCAAGGCGAACGAGAACGCTCTGCACGACCCAACTTACGCTCCAGCTGAAACCATCGATGGCGCGCCAGTGGTGATTCCAATCGAGGGCCTCGCCGACGCATCAGCCGGCACCAAGTTCACGATTGATCCAGCAATCGAGGCAGCTCTCATCAAGGCCGGTTGGACCATTTCCTTGAACCCAATCACCGGCGATCTTCGCGTCACCCCGCCTGCCGATGCGGTAGACGGAACCGAGATCACCATCCCGGTTGTCATCACTTACCCAGATGGCACTATCGATGCTGCAACTGCAGTGGTGACGGTGGAAAAGACGGCTAAGCCTTCTACGTCTGTTGAAGACAACGCCGAACACGATCCGAGCTACCGGCCAGCAAAGATCAATGCCGGTGAGTCCGTTGACGTTGTTGTTGTAGGTAAGGTGCCATCCGGTACCAAGTTCACGCCGGACACCTCGACATTGCCAACCGGATGGACGGCTACTGTTGACTCCATCGGCAAGGTGACAATCACCGCGCCTAAGGATGCCAAGCCAGGCGTCGAGGCCAATATGGTTGTGACCATTACTTACCCAGACGGCACCATCGACCACGCGGTAGTGACCGTCACGGTTGATAAGGCTCCGGTCACGCCGCCACCAGCTGACGGATCCTCTGAAGCTGGCATCATCACAGCAATCGTGGGCGGCTTGATCCTCGGTGGCATCGCTGCCGGTGCAGGTTCCTCCGAAGGCTTGACTAGCTCCGCAGTTATCGGTGGTTTGCCAGGTATGCCAGGTCTGCCTGCAGGTTCCTCGACACCAGCTGGCTCTGCAGCCGGCCCAGCCGCTCCGGCCCCTGCTCCGGCCCCAGCTCCTGCCCCAGCACCAGCTGGCCAAGGGCAGGCACCGGCAGGTCAACCTGCGGGCCAGCCAGGCGCACAAGCCGGAACTGCAAAGGGCATTGCGCCAGGTTCGGCACCAGCTGCACAGAAGGGCATGCCTGCCCGAGCTGGCAAGCCAGTGAACGTAACGCCAGCTAAGCGCAACGTACTGGCGCAGACTGGTGTGCAAGCAGTTCAGCTGGTTGTCATGATCGGCGCGATGCTTCTCGCCATCGGTGCTGCTGTGCTGGCCTTCGCTAAGCGAGGCCGCAAGGAGCAGTAAGCACCGCTGCTAGTTAGCGCAGAGCCCGCCCAGACCTTGTGTTTGGGCGGGCTCTGCATATTCGTCTGCGTATTCGTAGGGGGTGAGGCCTCATGGACGATGCATGGGGCGAGAAGTATCGGCAATCAGTGCGCCAGATTCGAACACGCCGTACCCGACAATGCCTTTGATGTGGCCTGCTGCTGCGAAAATTGCGTCATTTCAAAGGCAACGGAGGGCGGCTGTGTTTAGCCAAAAAAGAACCCCAGCTCGCGGGGAGAAACGCGAGCTGGGGAAAGAGATTAAACGGGGCCTACTTGACGTGCACCTTAGTTTGGTGAGTAGCCGGATCGTAGGTGATGTAGCCGTGCTGGAAGTCCATTCGGGTGAGAGCGCCCTGCTGGTATTCCTCAGAGGTTGGCAGGCCCAGCGGGCCAGCGTCGAAGCCCTGTGCGGCCCAAGCATCACCGATGCCGCCGTGAACTGCGTGCGCGCCGGTGGCCGGGTTGCTGACTACAAGGCCGTTTTCGTGCTTTTGTACTGCGGTCTTGCCGGCGTACTGGACGTTGCCTTCAGCCTTACCCAGGACGCTGCTCAGCAAGGCCCCGGCCTTTGCCAGTGTTGGGTCGGAGGACAGCGCCTTAGCCTGTTGGATCTTGCCGGGCAGCTCGGTGACGGAGAGGCCGCCGATCTTTGGCACGCCGCCGTCCACGGTAATGAAGCTAGGCAGCTTGCCTTGTTTTGCCAGGAAGGTCAGCACAATGCCGAGGACGGTTCCGGCGACGGTCGCGATGGCGGCAGGATCGCCGTTGCGCAAGCTGTTGATGGTGTCCACGAGGCTTGTGAGTTTGGAGCCAGACACGTCAGTTCCGCCGACGGTTCCGGTGCCACCGGTGTTGCCGGAGACCGGCTTGGTATCTCCGGTAGCAGGCTTGGTGGTGCCACCGGAGACTGGGCCGGAGCCGGAGCGAATTGAGTCGTACTTCCGCTTGGCGATCTGTCGGATGTTGTTCATCTGCGCGTATCCGGCATCGCCAGGGCAGGTCGTGGTGCCCACATCGCGGTGCGCGAAAATACGAGGCAGTGTGACGGCCTGGCCGGCAGGGTACTTAGAGTAGCTCGTGCCTTCGGAGTAGTGCGTGTCCGTGCCCGTTGGGTCGAAACCGGCGACTTTTGCGCGCCAGCCAGCAAGTTCACCGACGGACTGGATGGTTTCACGGGACGGCGTTACCGAGGAATAGTCGCCCATCATGGAGATTGCCCAGGTGTTTTCGTTGAAGCCACCTGCGTGTGCGCCCATGATTGGCTTGTTTACTCCGCCGTAGCGGCCCTCGAAGATATTGCCGTACTTATCGACGAGTGCGTGGTAGCCAACATCGCACCAGCCGAGGTTTTGCCCGTGGTAGGTGTAAATGCCACGGACGATACCGGCGGATTGTGCCTCGGTGTACTCGTTAGATCCGGCAGTGTGGTGGATTGTGATCGCGTTGATCGGATCAGTGTAGTCGGGGTTTGGCTGGCAATTCTGACGGATGGATTCATCGGCGCCCCAGCCGGCGCGGGAGATAATCCGTGGCATGCCATCGGAATCAGCCATCAGCTTCACGCCGCCCGCAGCGGGTGCGGATTCCTTGCCGTCGATGAACACAGCCTCGAGGCCAGAGGTCTGTGGCTGCTGTGCAGCAGTACCTGGGACCATGTCAACGCCCAACAGTGAGACCTGAACCTTCTTGGTTGGTTCGAGGTAGATCGGGTCCGTACCATTTTTGCCGTTGGACTGAACTTCGCTGGCTGGTTCGGCGGTGAACCATTGGGTCCAGGTGCCGTCGGCACGCTGGCCACGGAAGTGCGCGACAACATCACGCTTTCCTTGCCAGGTGAGTGCGAACATGGAGAATTCCTCGTCGCGAGTAAATTCCTTGACGGCCTTCGGTCCTTCGCCGCCCTGGCCGCGCACGGCTGGGTCGGTGACGGTTACCGTGCTGCCGTCGTTGAAGGATGCGGTTTTGATGCTGGCGCTTACCGGAGCGATGCCTTCACCTTGGGTGTGCAGCACTTTTGAGCCGCCGATGCCGACGGCAGCGGAGGCGATGAGAGCTGTGGACAAAAGGAAGGCCCACACGGGGCGCTGGGGGGTTGCTGAGATACGTCGTCTTTGCAGCACTGTGTTTTCTCCCTGATTTAGCTGGTGCAGCTGGGACTATCGTGAACGTTGTTGATGCTAGTACATAGTTGATGTTAATGATAGCCGAGAAACGCATGTTTTCCCGATATATTTATGTGGCCAGTGTGATTGGTGTGAAAATATGTGAGTGGGGGCGCGGGCGTGGGCGTCGATAAGCGCGGGTTGGCTTGCGTAAAGTGGGAACCATGACTTATGACCTCATTGTGGTGGGCTCCGGCCTGTTTGGACTGACTGTTGCGGAGCGGGCGGCGAGCCAGCTTGGCAAGAAAGTGCTGATCGTGGAAAAGCGATCGCATTTGGGTGGCAATGCATACTCTGAGGCGGAGCCGGAAACGGGCATCGAGATCCATAAGTACGGTGCGCACCTGTTCCACACGTCCAACAAGCGCGTGTGGGACTACGTCAACCAGTTCACCAGCTTCACTGACTACCAGCACCGCGTGTTCGCCATGCATAACGGCACCGCGTACCAGTTCCCGATGGGCCTCGGCCTGATCAACCAATTCTTTGGCAAGTACTACTCGCCGGAAGAAGCTAAGAAGCTGATTGCGGAGCAGGCCTCTGAGATCAACTCCGAGGATGCTACCAACCTCGAAGAAAAGGCCATCTCCCTGATCGGCCGCCCGCTGTACGAGGCGTTCATCCGCGACTACACCGCTAAGCAGTGGCAGACGGACCCGAAGGAACTGCCGGCCGGCAACATTACTCGCCTGCCAGTGCGCTACACCTTTAATAACCGCTACTTCAATGACACCTACGAGGGCCTGCCTGTCGACGGCTACGCCGCTTGGCTGGAGAAGATGGCGGAGCATGAAAACATTGAGGTCAGGCTGAACACGGACTGGTTCGAAGTTCGCGATTCCATTCGCGCAGAGTCTCCGGAGGCGCCAGTGGTCTACACCGGCCCGCTGGATCGCTACTTCGACTACTCCGAGGGCAAGCTCGGTTGGCGCACCCTTGACTTTGAGACCTCCGTCGAACCGGTCGGTGACTTCCAAGGCACCCCGGTCATGAACTACAACGACGCGGAATTCCCATTCACCCGCATCCACGAGTTCCGCCACTTCCACCCGGAGCGCGCGGATCGCTACCCGGATGACAAGACGGTCATCATGAAGGAATTTTCCCGCTTCGCTGACGAAAATGACGAGCCGTACTATCCAATTAACACCCCAGCCGACCGTGAAATGCTGCTGAAGTATCGCGAGCTCGCGGACGCTGAGACCACCAACAACAAGGTGTTCTTCGGTGGCCGCCTGGGTACCTATCAGTACCTGGACATGCACATGGCGATCGCATCCGCGCTGAGCATGTTTGATAACAAGCTGGCCGAGATCCTGTAGTTGACCAGCCTGGATGTTGCGGTGTGGGACCTTATGGTCTCGCACCGTTTGCCTTTGCTGAACACTTTCTTCGTCCCATTCTCAGCGTGGTCCGCGCCGCGTTATGTATTCCCGCTGCTCTGGGCGGTGTTGCTGCTGAAGCGTGCCCGCTTATCGACGCATCTGCCTGGACTTATTGCGCTGGTGCTCTCGCCCATTCTTAAGGCTTTAATTGACCGCCCGCGTCCGCCATTAGCTTGCCAGTTGGTCGCGCACTTTGATGGTGCGATGCCATCCGGGCATGCGTTGATGGCTGGGGTAGTGCTGGCGTTAAGCTGGCGCGGACCGAGGCTGTGGCGTGGCCTCGTGCTGGCCTGGGTCTTCCTGGTTTGCGTATCGCGGCTTTATTTGGGGGTGCACTGGCTGAGCGATGTTGTAGTTGGTCTTTTTCTTGGCGCGGGCTTGGGTGCTGTGCCTTGGAACCGCGTGTGGCGAACATATCCGGTTCCCTACTTGTTGAACTGCACCCAATCTACTAAAGTTAACGACAGGTGAACAAATGGATTCCTGTTGGTTAACTTGGTGCTGATTGGCCCCGCGAGACAAGGGATCCCGGAGAGGAAAACATGTCTGCTCGTGAGTTTGAAATCATCCGTGAGGATCTGCACCGCCGCTATGGTCAAGCAGTAGAGGAAGCTGTCATCAACACTGTTCTGGACAGTGTTATCGCTGAGCAAACCGCCACGGCAAAGGTGCAAACCTTCGTGCCGGTCATGGTGGAACGGGAAGCCGCAGAAAAGCTGGAAACGCTCGCTGAAGAAGCAGGCTACGACAAGGGTGCGCGTAAGGAGATCCTTTTCGTAGACGCCCACAACGGCTGCCGCACGCAGCTAGCGGCCGCGATTGCTCGCCACTACTCCAACGACGGCGTATTCATCCGCTCCGTCGGCCTTGAACCACAAGGTGGTATCAACCCGGCCGTGTACGAAGTGCTCGGCGAGCGCGGAATCCGTTCCGACTTCCTCTATCAGAAGGAAATCATTCCACGCGTTTCCCATCGTGCTGACCTGGTGGTCTTGCTCGGCGTAGATGAAATCCCAGGCGTGCCAGGTGATCGCTACCTGAAGTGGGACATTGCGGTTTCCAAGACCCCAGGTGTCGAGGAAATCCGCGCAATCGCAGATAAACTCGAGGCGCACATCAAGGAATTGCTGCAAGAGCTCGGCGCTCTACAGGTTCCCACCACCGTGCTTGTATAAAACTCGCTGACGAGTCCGCAAAAATCGGTAGGCTGCGGGTATGACTAACTCCTTGCATCCCTACTTCGGTTTCGCCGGCAACGCTGCCGAGGCCATGACCTTCTACCAAGAGGTTTTTGGTGGCGAACTCCAGATCATGACCTTCGAACAAGGCGGTGCGGGCGAGTTCGCGGCTAACCCGCAGCACGTCATGCATTCCCAGTTGATCGTCAACGACTCTTGGAACCTCATGGCCGCGGACTCGGAGGAAGCTGCTGGCGAAGGAGTTGGCTCCCCACGCATCACCGTTGCCATCGCAGGTTCCGACGATCAGCTCGAGGCCCAAACAGAGCAGTTCAACAAGCTCGCTGACGGCGGCAACGTTGTGATGCCACTGGAAAAGCAAATGTGGGGCGCCGTCTACGGCCAGGTCGTGGACAAGTTCGGCGTCACGTGGCAGTTCAACATCGGCGGCTAAAGTTTCTATGCCTTTGAAGTGGCTCGATTTTTCACAATCTGGTCCACTTCAAAGGCATTTCGCGTACCTCGAGCAGTGCGCTACCAGCTCGACGAGCCGCCGCCACCCGAAAATCCGCCACTGTAAGAGGTATCCACGCTGGAAGACTCAGTAGCCACAGCGGACGAATGCCAGGAGTTCATCGTGCTAAACGCCACGAAGTTGTGGTAGCCGTAGCCTGGGCGCCAATCCGAGTCGTACACATGCGGAGTCTCCCCAGCATCCTGCCCCTTAAGGTTTTGTTCCTCCGCGACCAGCTTGAAGAACAGGCTGGTGTCGTCCAAAAGACGCGCGTAGTGATCCATGAAGTCTTCAGATTCCACGTCCATGCCCTCCGCGAACGCAACTAAGCGATTGCCCTCGCTTTGGTATTTAGTGGATTTTAGGGCAGCTTCTCGCAGGTCAATACGTAATTCGGAAAGTTCGGCCCGGCGCACACTCGCGTCGCCGCGTTCCATCCGCGACAGCGTTTCGATGTTGTCCATCGCGTTCTTCATTTTCTCAGTTGCCGCATGCATCTTCGCGATGTCGCTGGCGTATTTTGCAAATACTTTCCGCGGTGCCCCAGTTAAGTCCGGTATGCGCTGCTGCAATTCGTGGATGCTGAGGAATTCGTCGCGGACCTCGGCGAAGTCGCGCCGGAGCGTGTCGTCGGCAAGTGGGGAGTTGAGGTTGTGGGCCATGACGTTGATTTCGTCGAAACGCTGCGCCACATCGGCATAGTGCTCGGTGACAAAAGCAAATTGCTTCCGGGCTTTGTTGACACGATTGATGCGCAGACCGGCGAAAAGCAAGGCCAGACCGGCGGTGATGGCGCCGCCGATTCCGGTGAACACTCCCCACATAGGCGTTTCCTTGTGCTCCGCCAGTGAGGCTTTGGTCATAGCGAAAAGCCCGGCGGCATAGCGGCCGTCACGGAAGGAATCCTTGCCAGCATCGAGCGAGTCTGACAGGTGGCCATTGCTGTTCAAGTTCAGCGCGGCGCAGACGTCCTCGCCGCAGTACATCCCGTTGCGACGCGGATCCAGCCCCACGGCCACCACCAGCACGCCCGGGGCCCACTTCTGCTGATCTGCCGAAAGCCAGTCCGGGTGCTTTTCCTTTGCAAAGTTCACCATCGAGTCGTTGAACTTGCTCCCGTTGTGGCTGAGCACCACATAGTGCACCCGCTGCACCTGCTCTGGCAGCTCCAGGCGATTGGTTTCGGTGACCAGGAACTCGCGGTCGCCGTCACTGAGCTCTCCGCTTTGCGACGTCACCGTCACCTCGGACGGCATCGCTTGGGCGAGGGGAGCGCAGAAACACCCAAACATAGCCAAGGCCAAGGAAATGAAAAGACGCTTCATAAAGCTCATCCTAATCTAGGAACTAACTGATAATCAGCCGAATGTGGCGCGTGTGATTCTTCGTGTCAGCGTGGGAAGCAACTACGCTTGACTATGACGTATGCACACTAAGAAAGGCTGGAAATGAGCGAAAGCAAAGCAGTGGAGCGTTTGCAGCGAGTGCTGCTGCCTAGACGAGGTGAGCCACAGGATGTGCGCACCCTCTACCTGCTGGAAGCTGAACAGAATAAGGAGCGTGCCACCTGGTCTGATCGTTTCTCCATCTCGATCCCGGCCGGTGCCGAAGTTTCTTTCCAGACCTACTTCAACGCCTTTGCCGCCAGCTACTGGCGCCGCTGGTCCCAGCTTTCCTCTGTAGTCCTGCGGGTGGAACTGGACGGCGAGGCCCGGGTAGATATCTACCGCTCCAAGATCGACGGCTCCCGCATCGCCGTCGAGGGCGACCTGGTCACGGGCGTTGGCGAATTTGAAATCTCTTTGGCCCCGTTCGAGGACGGCGGCTGGATTTGGTTCGACATCACTGCTGAGAAGGACACCGTTATCAAGGAAGCCGGCTGGTGGGCCCCAGTCGCCCCCGGCCCACAGACCTTGCCGAATGGTGAGCAGGTTGGCCCATTTGAACAGCGCGTGACCGTTGGTATCCCTACCTTCAACCGCCCGGCAGATGCCGTGGCAGCGCTGGAGGCCCTGGCTTCTGATCCTGAGGTTGATGCGGTGATCGACACCGTGATCATGCCTGATCAGGGCAACAAGCACCCTGCTGACGAGCCAGGCTACGAGGCAGCCACCAAGCACTTCGGGGACCGCTTCTTTGAGTTCCGCCAGGGCAACCTCGGCGGTTCCGGCGGCTACTCCCGCATCATGTTTGAGGCTCTTGGTGGCGTGGACGGCACCGGCGAAGCCGGCAAGAAGCAGTCCCCATACATCCTTTACATGGATGATGACATCGCCATCGAGCCGGATTCCATCCTCCGCGCGCTGCAGGCGGCTCGTTACGCAAAGTCCCCAATTCTCGTCGGCGGACAGATGCTCAACCTGCAGGAACGCTCCCACTTGCACTCGATGGGTGAAGTGGTGGGGCGGCATGACTTCATGTGGACCTCTGCGCCATACGTGCACTACGACCACGACTTTGCCAAGCATCCACTGTCTGACCGCGGTAAGCCAGGCGATAAGCCGGACGCCCCGAACTCCCGCGACCTGCACCGCCGTATCGACGTCGACTACAACGGCTGGTGGATGACCATGATCCCGCGCGTCGTCGCGGAAGAAATCGGTCAGCCACTGCCGCTGTTCATCAAGTGGGACGACGCCGAATTCGGCCTGCGCGCCGGCGACCACGGCTACCCAACCGCCACGTGGCCAGGCATCGCGATCTGGCACATGGCCTGGTCTGATAAAGATGACGCCATCGACTGGCAAGCCTACTTCCACCTGCGCAATCGTTTGATCGTGGCTGCCCTGCAGCACACCGGTCCAGTGGACGGCATCATCAAGTCCATGCAAAAGGCCACGGTCAAACACCTGGTGTGCATGGAATACTCCACGGTTGCGGTCCAAAACGAAGCGATGAAGGACTTCCTCGCTGGCCCGGATCACCTCTTCGACATCCTGGAGACCTCACTGCCGCGCATCAATGCCATCCGCAAGCAGTACTCGGATGCCGTGGTGCTGCCTACCGCCGCGGACCTGCCTAAGCCATCGGGCGCGCCGGGTGTGCCAATCAATGACATCGGCGGACGCCTCGCCAAGCCGAAGAAGGCTGTGTGGGCGCTCAAGGGCCTGCTGCACACGTTGCGACCGGAAGATAAGCAGCACCATGAGGTGCCACAGGCTAACCTCGCGCCGATCAATGCTCGCTGGTTCAGCCTGTCGCGTCTGGACGGCGCCACCGTTACCACCGCTGATGGTCGGGGAGTGGTCTACCGCAAGCGCGACCGCGATAAGGCCAAAGAGCTGCTGCAGGAGTCACGTCGACTGCAGAAGGAAGTCGCCGAACGCTTCGCCGAAATGCAGGGCAAATACCGCGCTGCTCATCCACAACTGACCAGCCGAGCGGCTTGGGGAAAGATCTTCGATGTCTAAGAAAGAGGCCGACATTCTCGTTGGCATCCAAAATGCGCTGCGCGAACAACCCGGCGTAGTGCCCACCGCGCGAGCGATGAGTTTCTTTGGCGAGCACGCCGCTGGCTGGCTGGCGTTAGGGGCCGTGGGCGCGACCGTCGATAAGCCTCGGCGCCGTAAGTGGGTGGCGTTGCTGGGGTCCGCTTTCTTTAGTCACGCGGCCTCAGTTGTGATCAAGCGCATTGTGCGACGCCCGCGCCCAACGGATGAACGGATCCACATCGGCGTGGGAACCCCGAGCAAGCTGAGCTTTCCGTCTTCGCACGCGACCTCAACCTCAGCCGCGCTGACCAGCCTGGCACTGCTGCTGGGCAAGAGGTGGCCGTTGCTCGGCGTGCCAGTGATGATGCTGTCGCGTATGGTACTTGGAGTTCACTACCCAACTGACGTCGCCACGGGTGCCGCCTTGGGTGCTGCGACCGCCCTGGTTGCCAGCGAAATTGAGAAGAGGAGCGCATGAGCAACGAGCAGCGATTCAGCGATTCTGAGCCGCACACTGAGGGTATTGACACCCTAAAGAAGCGCCAGCCGCCGAAAAACCTCGCTGATGGCATGATCAAGGCACTGCGCCCCAAGCAGTGGGTCAAAAACGTCCTGGTCTTGGCCGCCCCAGCCGCCGCCGGCACCGAAGCACTCCTGAACCAACGCACGCTTATCGACGTCGCGCTGGCCTTTGTCACCTTCTGCATGGCGGCTTCCGCCATCTACTTGATCAACGACGCCCGCGACGTCGAAGCCGATCGCGCGCACCCGACCAAACGCTTCCGCCCAATCGCGGCGGGCGTTCTACCAGTATCCCTGGCCTACGTCATGTCCGTGGTACTCATGGTCGGTGCCCTCGGGCTATCCTTCCTGGCCACAGCCGGTTCCTCGCTCGCGATCATCGTGGCTGTTTACCTGGCGCTTCAGCTGGGCTACTGCTTCGGATGGAAGCACCAGCCGGTGATTGACATCGCATTGGTTTCTTCGGGCTTCATGCTGCGCACGATGGCCGGCGGTGTTGCGGCCGGGATCGAACTTTCTCAATGGTTCCTGCTGGTCGCCGCCTTCGGCTCCTTGTTTATGGCCTCCGGTAAGCGCTATGCGGAAATCCTCCTGCACGAACGAACCGGCGCGAAAATCCGTAAATCCCTGGAAGGCTACACAGCCACCTACCTGCGATTTGTTTGGACGCTTTCCGCAACTGCGGTGGTCATGTCTTATGCACTCTGGGGCTTTGACATGAGCCGTCTTTCTGAATCCCATGGCTCAGTTTGGTACCAGATCTCCATGGTTCCATTCACCATCGCGATCCTGCGGTTCGCCGCTGACGTCGACCGTGGCGACGGCGGCGCTCCAGACGAACTTGCCTTGTCAGACCGCACGCTGCAGACGCTGGCCCTCCTGTGGATCGCCTGCATTGTAATGGCTGTCTATGTTTCTCCGATGTTCCCAGCAGTAAACTAATCGCCTAAATATTGGGTTGCCTAATTATTTGTGTCGTGTAAGTTACTTAAGGGTAACGAACAGGTCGCCATAAGTTAGTGCTGCCCTGAAAGCTAGCTGAACGCTGGTTGGACACCGAGGAGAACAATGACAATTGCATCGCGCTTGCGTAAAGCGAGCAAGAAAATTGCATCGGTAGCTGCAGCTGCTGCAACTGCGGCGAGCCTAGCTGTATTCGGCGGCGGAGTTGCCCACGCGGATAACCGCGACTGGCTTCGCCCGGATGCCACTGGAACCTGCGACTGGGATCCAGTAAAGTTTTGGGTCCAGCGTTGCGATGTCTACTCCCCAGCAATGGGCTACAACGTCCCAGTGCTCATCCAGCCAGCTCAGCGCGGAGGCGACGCCGGTTTCTACCTCCTCGACGGCATGCGTGCCGACGACAACCAAACCGGCTGGACCAAGTTTGTCAATGCACCACAGGTCTACGTTGATTCCAACCTGACCTTGGTCATGCCAGTTGGTGGCGCAGGCTCTTTCTACACCGACTGGGACAACCAGGCAATGCTGTCCTCCCAGCTCTCCGGGCAATCACGCACCTACAAGTGGGAAACCTTCCTCACCTCTGAACTCCCGGCCTACCTGCAGGCACACTTCGGCGTGAACCCAGGCAACAACTCCATCGCAGGTTTGTCCATGGGTGGCACCGCCGCCATGAACCTCGCCGCACGTCACCCAGGCCAGTTCCGTCAGGCGCTGTCTTGGTCCGGCTACCTGCACACCACCGCTCCTGGCATGCAAACCCTGCTGCGAGTAGCGCTGATCGACTCCGGCGGATTCAACATCAACGCGATGTACGGTGCAGTCATTTCTCCACGCCGGTTTGAAAATGACCCATTCCACAATATGAACGGCCTTGCTGGCAAGGACGTTTACATCTCCGCTGCTTCCGGCGCCTGGGGCCCTGGTGATCTCCACCGCCCAATCAACGAGCGCGTCATGGGCACTGCTCTCGAAGCACTGTCCCGGATGTCTACGCGAGTATGGGAGCAAAAGGCCCGGGCGACCGGCCTCAACGTTACTGCTGACTACCAGCCAGTAGGCATTCACAACTGGGGCATCTGGAACGATCAGCTGTGGAAGACTCGCGACCGCGTTTTGGATGTAATGAACGCGCGTTAGCATCTACTTTTGCTCAAGGGCCAACCTGCTTTATGTAGGTTGGCCCTTTTCTTTGCTGTGTGGAATTTGCCTGGGGTTTTGCAGGATTTGTGCACCTGGATCTTGCCAAACGCGATGCGGATTCCACGCCGGGGGTTGGTGGATGGTTAGCCAAGAGTGGGAGGTGGAATTTGCCTGGGGTTTTGCAGGATTTGAGCGCCTGGATCTTGCCAAACGCGATGCGGATTCCACGCGCACCCTCAGGGCCAGCACCCCAGAAATAACACGAGCCACAAAAATAACTTCCAATTACTGGTGTGTCACTAGGCGCAGAGTCTAAAGTTGAACTTAAACTTGACCGTGTCTTCGGTCGGAGAACTTGTCTGGATGTGCCCACACACATTCAAGCACAAGCCCCGACTGCAAGCGGCGAAAAATTGAACATGAGGCGTCACGCCTGCCGGAAGCGGGGAACTTTCGGACTCGTGGCCCAGCACAACCGCGTCGACACGCTCAGGCGACGCGGTGCGTTCCCACATGTACTCCTCACACCAACAAAAGGATCTTTCATGCGTGAAACTCGCTTTGCTCGGCGACGTTCCCTTCAGCTAGCCCTCGCTGCGACACCGGTTGCCCTGGCACTCGGATTCGGCGCTGTCCATGCCCCAGTCCCGGCGCAGGCGCAGAGCTCCGGCAGCTCTGACCTGCTTGGTGGCGTTAAGAAGCAGACTGGCGTCTCTGATTACTTGGACCCAGGTGAGGTGCCAAAGCGCACCCCAATCAAGACTGATCACCCGAAGATCGAGGGATTGCCACAGGGCGTATCTGTTGATCGCGTGGAGTGGATTACGGATCGTCGTGTGGCGGTCTTCATCAAGTCTGCTGCCATGCCAGAGCACCCAATTCAGGTGCAGATCTTGCTGGCTCGTGACTGGCACTCGCACCCGGAGAAGAAGTTCCCGGAGGTGTGGGCGCTGGACGGCCTGCGCGCGGTAGACACCGAAAACGGTTGGACTATCCACACGAATATCGAGCAGTTCTATGCGGACAAGAACGTCAACGTGATTCTGCCAGTGGGCGGCGAGGCTTCCTTCTACACCGACTGGCAGGGACCGGCGAAAGACAAGAACTACAAGTGGGAATCTTTCCTTCTCAACGAGCTTCCGGCCGTGTTGCAAAATGGCTACCGGTCTAATGGGCAGCGGGCTATCACCGGCCTGTCTATGGGTGGCACTGCTGCGATGAACCTGGCGCAGCACCGTCCAGATATGTTCAACTTCGTCGGTTCGTTCTCCGGTTACCTGGACACCACCTCTACCGGCATGCCGGCCATGTTGCGTGGTGCGCTGATTGAGGGTGGCGGTTATGAGATCGACAACATGTGGGGCCCTGCGGTAAACCAGCGGTGGATCGATAACGATCCGAAGCTGGGTATCGAGGCTCTGAAGGGCAAGACCGTTTACGTTTCCGCTGGTAATGGTGTAGATGATTACGGTAAGCCGGGTTCGGTAGCTACCGGACCGTCTAATGAGGCTGGCAAGGGGCTCGAAGTCATCTCGCGTATGACTACGCAGACCTTTGTGGAGCGTGCCAACCGCGCGGGAGTGCCAACCATTGCGCAGTTCCGCCCATCGGGTATTCACAACTGGCCTTACTGGCAGTTTGAAATGGCGCAGGCGTGGCCGTACATGGCCGATGCCCTGGCGTTGAAGAAGGAAGACCGGGGCGCAGACTGCTCCATGGGTGGCGCAATTGCCGAAGCTACCAAGGGTGGCCAGTGGGGTGCTTGCGTGAACAACGAGTATGACGTGAAGGGCGGCCGCGCCCAGGACTTCACTTCCGGTCGAGCTTACTGGTCGCCAGAGACCGGGGCTCATATCCTGGAGGGCCGTATTGGTGCTCGTTACGCGGAGATGGGCGCAACCGGTTCTTGGCTGGGCTTCCCAACTTCCAATGAGATTGCCACCCCAGATGGCAAGGGGCGCTACGTCACGTTCCAGCACGGCGTTATCTACTGGACCCCGCAGACCAACGCGCAGGAGATCCCAGCCGACATGTTCGAGGCATGGGGGCGTCAGAAGTGGGAGCAGGGCGTGCTGGGCTACCCAGTGGCAGCTCCGCAGACCATTGACGGTTCGATCGTGCAGAAGTTCCAGGGCGGCTTTGTGGTTCGCAACAAGGACAACAAGGCGTTCTTCGTTCGTGGCAAGATCGCGGAGAAGTACGGCGAGCTCAAGACCGTGAAGTCCTCATTGGGTGCTCCAACCTCCGATGAGTTCCTCATCGAGGGTGGTGCTTTGCAGAACTTTGAGCACGGGTCCATCTACTGGTCTGCTGGTACCGGCGCCCACGTGGTGATGAATGGTGCGATCCGGGACACCTGGGGTGCTAATGGCTGGGAGAAGGGGCGCTATGGCTGGCCTACTTCGGATCTGACCCAGGTTCCTGCGGGTGGTGAGCAGCAGACTTTCCAGCACGGCACCATCAAGCAGCTCAACGGGCGTATCGTCGAAGAACCAAAGTAGGGATCTCCCCTCAAGTACTGAAAGGACACCATGCGAAAACTAAGTGGCAGCATTCTGCTGGCAACCGCGGGCCTGCTGTTGACGGCCTGTGGCGGTGGCGCAACGGTGGACAATCAGTCTGCCACGCAGGCGACCGTGGCTCCACTGAGCAAGGCGGCGAAGCCGTCTGGCAGTGAGCAGACCACGGCGTCGGCAAGCAAGAGCCCGGAAGCAACGAAGGAGCCGTCAAAGAGCGATGGCGCCCCTGCGGCTGCTCCGGCGCCTCGCGATAAAGCCGCGCAAGAGATCTCTGCCTTGCCGACGAGTGGCCCGAAGCGCTCGGCGTCGGAAAGCAAGTACCTGGAGGCGCTGCAGAAGCAGGGCATCAAGGTCGAGGGTATCGAAGATCAGATGATCGGTGCCGCGAACCAGGCGTGCCAAAAGGACAGGGACAACTACCTGGTTGGTGCGATCGCGGGCCAGCTGGTGGAGCAGAAGCGAACGGAAAAGAAGGCGGAAGAGGTGGCGGATATCATCACTAAATCCGCAAAGGATGGGTACTGCTAACGCATGAGGAAATTCCTGACAGTAGTAGCAGCGCTAGTGGTGCTCGTGGTGATCGGTGCGGGCGTGGTCAACTGGATGAACGCCACGAACCAGAAGCCAATGCAGCCGAAAGCGCCGGAGAAGTCAACGGAGGTGCAACAGGCTCCGAACTGCCCGGATGTGGAGGTCTTGGCCGCTCCGGGCACGTGGGAATCTGCGCCGAATGACGATCCGATTCATCCGAAGGCTAATCCGGCATCGTTCATGCTGACGGTCACGGCTCCGCTGCAGCAGGCCTACCCGTCTGACCGGGTGAAGGTGTGGACGCTGCCGTATACCGCGCAGTTTAAGAACGTGAATGCACAGCACGAGATGAGTTATGACGAGTCTCGCCAAGAAGGTACCTCCAAATATGAGGCCGAGTTGCGCATCATGCACAAGGAATGTCCACGGACTGACTTTGTGCTGATGGGCTTTTCGCAGGGCGCAGTGATCGTGGGTGACATCGCGAACCAGATTGGCGCGGGGCATGGTGTGGTCCCCGCCGAGCGGGTGCGTGGAGTTGCCGTGGTTGCGGATGGTCGCCGAGAGCCTGGTGTGGGCCAGGTTCCGCAAGGCAACCCGGTCGCTGGCGTCGGTGCGGAGGTTTCCTTGCAGATGATCAACCCGCTTACCCAGGCCATCATGCCGGGTGCCACGATGCGGGGGCCGCGCGTGGGCGGCTACGGTTCGATCAATGATCGGGTGATTGACATCTGCGCTCCCGATGACCACATCTGTGATGCGCCACTCGGGGTGGGCAACGCTGTTCAGCGTGCGCAAGCATTGATCGCCGCCAATGCGGTGCACGCGCAGTACGCTACCAATCCCAATGTTTTCCCCGGATCGACCACCACTCAGTGGCTGATTGGCTGGGCGAAGGGGCTCATCGGCTAACGTCGCTGGTTATTGGCCGCTGCTCGGGTTACCGGGCGGCGGCCGCTTCCGTTGCATAAGGCTTGTCGACGTTCACCGCGTGGCGTCGGAATTCCTCGCGCAACCCTGTTACTTTTGTGTGGCAAAGTATTTTGGGTACTGTGTCTGTAGCATCGGCTACTGTAAAAAGCTACAACGAACAATCCCACCTTTACGGACAAACTTTTAAGGAGCGTACATGGACATCAACGCCGCAATGGGCCGGTTCTTTAACGAACAGGGCAATATCATGTTGCCGCCTCAGCTGACGTTGCCTGCAATGTACGAAATGATTTACCAATCAGATCTGGCTGAAGGTGGCGGTGACCGGGAGTGCTTGCGCTTTTGGGATTACTCGACCAGCAAGGATGGCCAGCAGGTGGTGTTTACCCGCACCCAAATGAACACCCGGATTAAGGTGGTAGCTGCTCGCCTGCAGCAGGTGGGCCAGCTGGGGGATCGGGTGGCAATCCTCGCGGGCAATAGCCCGGACTACATCTTTAGCTTCCTGGGTGCCATGTATGCGGGCATGGTTCCAGTGCCGCTTTATGATCCAGCGGAGCCGGGCCATGCTGATCACTTGGCTGCGGTATTAGGGGATGCCAAGCCGAATATCGTCTGCACCAATAAGCAATCGGCTAGCGCTGTTCGGGCGCTGTATGCTGATAAGCCGGCCGCTGAGCGCCCTCGCATCCTCGCGGTGGACGCACTCCCAGATTCCATGGGGAATTCGTGGGCTAACCCGATGGCCACCCCGGAGTATGCTCAACGCCTGGCGATGATGCAGAAGCAGCCACTTGATTCGATGGCATTTTTGCAGTACACCTCCGGCTCTACGCGCTTGCCGGCCGGCGTTGTGCTCAGTCACCGCAATATCGTGACGAACGTGCTCCAGATCTTCCGGGCCGCAAAACTGCAGATGCCGATGCGGCTGAGCCTGTGGATCCCACTGCACCATGACATGGGCATGATCCTCGCCGCTTTTGTCACGATCCTGGGAGTGGAGTTCGATCTTATGTCCCCGCGGGACTTCGTCCAACAGCCAAGTCGTTGGACCAAGCAGATGTCCCGCCGGGATGAACACACCAACGTTTACACGGTGGTTCCTAACTTCGCGTTGGAACTGGGGGCACGCTTCGGTGCCCCAGCCGCCGGGGAAGAACTGGATTTGTCTTGCGTTGACGGCCTGATCATCGGTTCCGAACCGGTGACGAACAAGGCACTCACCAGCTTCTATGAGGCATTTGCGCCGCATGGCCTGAACAAGCTCGCGCTGCGCCCGTCCTACGGCATGGCTGAAGCTACCTTGCTGGTGTCCACACCACACTCGGAAAATCGCCCACTGGTTAAGCACTTTGACCGTGAAGCGCTAGCTCAGGGCAAGGCGGTGGCATTCGATGAGCCAAACGACAACACCACTCCGTTTACTGGCTGTGGCGAATCCATCAAGCCAATGCACATGATCGTGGTGGATCCGGAAACTAAGCACGAGCTGCCCGATGGCATGATCGGCGAATTCTGGGTGCACGGCGATAACAACGCCGTGGGCTACCTGGACCGCGATGAAGAGACTGCGACGACGTTCCGGAACCAGCTGGCAGGTCGCCTGGCCGAAGGTTCGCGCGCTGAGGGCGTGGCGGATAATGCGTTCTGGATGGCCACCGGTGACCTCGGAACCTACATCGATAACCAGGTCTTCCTTACCTCTCGTCTGAAAGACCTGATCGTGATTGCGGGCCGCAACCACTACCCGGTGGATATTGAACACACCGCACAGCAGGCCTCTGAGCATCTGCGGCCAGCAGCGATCGCGGCGTTTGCGATCCCGGGGGATGACGTGGAAAAGCTGGTTATTATCGCTGAGCGTGACGTCGATAAGAGCGCAGACGGCGACGCGGCAGCAGTGGCCGCGATCCGTGCCGCAGTGACCGAAGCGCATGGCCTGCAGCCGCACGATATTCAGATTGTGGCCCCAGATGCCATTAACCGAAGCTCGAGCGGTAAGATTGCGCGCAGAGTTATCCGTAAGGCGTACCTGGACGGTAGTGAAAACTAACCTCCAATAACCTTTGGTACTAACACTGCGAACGGGCAGTGGGTTTGTGCGGAATTTGTAACAAACCCACTGCCCGTAGCGATTTTTACGGTGCTACCCCTTGCCTCAATCCACCTGCAGCAACTAATTGCAGGTAGCTTGGAGGTTAATAGGGGCATAATTTCCTGCACGTTTTTCGAAAATGAGGTGAAGATCCGGCATGGAGTCCAGCCAGGCATCCACAAAGATGACCGCAACTGCTCTGAAAGAGTGGTTGCGTGATTGGGTGGCAGGTGCCACCGGGCTCCCTGCCAGCGACATCGCGTACGACAAACCCCTGCAGTCCTTCGGCGTCAGCTCTCGCGACGTGGTCTTGATGTCTGGCGAACTCGAAAACCTCTTGGGAGTCCAGCTCGACGCCACCATCGCCTACGAGTACCCCACCATCGATGCGCTCGCTGTCCGCCTTATCGACGGCCGCCCTACGGCCGAGCACGCGACTGCGAAGCGCAACCGTTTCGCCGGGCAACCAGGCACCGGTAGCCATGACATCGCCATTGTTGGTATGTCTACCCGTTACCCTGGGGCAAACACTCCAGAGGAGATGTGGGAGCTCGTCATCAATGGCACGGATGCCACCTCGGATTTGCCGCTCGGACGCTGGTCCGAATACTCGGCTGACGAGGTAATGACGAAAAAGATCGCGGAAAACAACACCCGCGGCGGTTATATCGCGGACATCGCCAACTTTGACGCCGAGTTCTTTGGCATTTCCCCAGTGGAAGCTGCCAATATGGACCCGCAGCAGCGCTTTGTGCTGGAAATGACCTGGGAGGCGCTGGAGGACGCGCATATTGCGCCAAATCAGCTGCGAGGCGAGTCCGTGGGCGTATTCATCGGCTCGAACTCTAATGACTACGGCATGATCATCGTGTCGGACCCGGCGGAGGCGCATCCTTATGCGCTAACTGGTACTGCGTCTTCGATTATTCCCAACCGGG
This sequence comes from Staphylococcus chromogenes, assembly GCA_032468405.1. Taxonomy (GTDB): domain Bacteria; phylum Actinomycetota; class Actinomycetes; order Mycobacteriales; family Mycobacteriaceae; genus Corynebacterium. The sequence goes on along the minus strand of JAUDUO010000004.1, from coordinate 221,907 downwards.
TTTCTTATGCCTTTGATTTCCGTGGCCCTTCCGTGTCCGTCGATACGGCATGCTCATCTTCGCTGGTGGCGGTGCATGATGCGGTGCGCGCCCTGCGCTCGGGCGACGCAGACCTCGCGATCGCTGGTGGCGTGAACCTGCTGGCATCGCCTTTTGTTTCTACGGCTTTTGGTGAACTCGGCGTGATTTCCGAATCCGGCAAGATTCACGCATTTTCTGATGATGCTGATGGTTTTGTCCGTGCTGATGGCGCTGGCCTTTTTGTGCTCAAGCGTATCGAGGAAGCCATCGCTGATGGCGATAATATCCTGGCAGTCATCAAGGGGTCTGCAGTCAATTCTGACGGGCACTCCAATGGCCTGACCGCGCCGAACCCTGAGGCGCAGATTGACGTCTTGCAGCGCGCCTACGCGGATGCCGGCATTGATCCTGCGGATGTGGACTACGTGGAAGCTCACGGCACGGGCACTATTTTGGGTGATCCGATTGAGGCCACCGCACTTGGTGCGGTGCTGGGCCAGGGACGCGATGCCGCTTCCCCAACGTTGCTCGGCTCGATCAAATCGAACATCGGCCACACCGAAGCCGCCGCTGGTTCTGCGGGCTTGGCCAAAGTGGTCTTGGCGATGCAGCATGATGCCCTGCCACCGTCAATCAACTTCGCTGGCCCGAACCGCTACATCGATTTCGATGCGCAACGGCTGGAAGTTGTGGAGGATCCACGGGAGTGGCCGGAATACTCTGGAAAGAAGATCGCTGGTGTCTCCGGTTTTGGCTTCGGCGGCACGAACGCCCACGTGGTGGTGGAAGAATTCCGTCCGGAGGATTACTCCCCAGCCACCCCACAGAGCAAGGAACTCGAGGGCGTGCTGTTGCCGGTTTCTGGCATGCTGCCAAGCCGACGTCGTCAAGCGGCAGCTGACCTAGCTGACTTCCTTGACGGCCGCAGCGATGCGGAGTTGGTGCAGGTCGCTCGCTCGGTGGCCCGACGCAACCATGGCCGCTCTCGTGCGGTGGTTGATGCTGCTTCCACCGAAGAAGCAGTCCGCTTGCTGCGCCTGGTAGCCGACGGAAAGAAGACCCTTGGGATTTCGGTGGCTGACGGACCGTCCGCTAAGGGCCCGGTGTTCGTTTACTCTGGCTTCGGCTCGCAGCACCGCAAAATGGCCAAGGATATGCTGGAGCTTTCGCCACAGTTTGCCCAGCGTATCGACGAACTAGACGCCATTGTCCAGTTTGAATCTGGCTGGTCGTTCCGCGAGCTGATCCTCGACGATGAACAAACCTACGATACTGAGACCGCACAGGTAGGCATCACCGCAATCCAAATCGCGCTGACTGATTACCTGGTGTCCTTCGGGGCCAAGCCAGCGGCAGTCATGGGCATGTCCATGGGTGAAATCGCTGCGGCGTACGCTGCGGGTGGCCTTAGTGCCGAAGACGCCATGCGCATCGCGTGCCACCGCTCGCGGCTCATGGGTGAGGGAGAAAAATCCCTCCCTGAGGACGAACTTGGCGCAATGGCGCTGGTGGAGTTTTCCGCTGAGGCATTAGAAGAGTTCATCAAGGAAAATCCGGAATACGAAGGCATCGAACCGGCGGTGTACGCCGGACCGGGCATGACCACTGTCGGTGGACCGCGCGAGAAGGTGCTCAAGCTGGTGGAACTGCTCGAAGGCGAAGGTAAGTTCGCCCGTGCCCTCAACGTCAAGGGCGCCGGCCACACCTCTGCGGTGGAGCCGTTGCTTGGCGAACTAGCTGCCGAGACCTCGGACATCACGCCTCGCCCGATTCAGATTCCGTTGTACAGCTCCGTGGATAAGGGCGTGGTCTACGAGCCGGGCGCGGTAGTACACGATTCGGATTACTGGCTGCGTTGTACTCGTGGTTCCGTCTGGTTCCTCGAATCCACCCAGCAAGCATTCGCTGCTGGGCACACGATGCTGGTGGAGATTTCTCCTAACCCAGTTGCCCTCATGGGCATGATGAACACTGCGTTCTCTGTTGGTGCTGGCGATTCACAGCTGTTGTACGCCCTCAAGCGCAAAGTGCCCGCCGCAGATTCCCTGCGTGACCTGTTGGCGAAGATGTACGTGGCAGGTTCTGACATCAAGTTCGATGGTCTTTACGGGGCAGGCGAGCGTATCCCTGCGCCGCACATTACCTGGAAGCACCAGAGGTTCTGGACGGCAGCGCGTCCGTCCTCGACTGGCTCGGCCGGCATGCCAGGCCACAAGGTGGCGCTGCCGGATGGGTCCTTCGCCTTCGCCTCCCGCGCTGAGCTCATTCCATCTACGGAAGCACTCATGGAAACCGTGGCTCGAGAAATTGCGGGCGACGTCGAGCTCACCGCTTCCGAGGAACGCACCCCACTGCCGACTTCCGGTGACATCACCACCATCGCCAGCCGTAGTCTGGGTGGCGTGTCGCTTGCGGTGTATCGCCAAGGCACCGACGGCCTGGCGCTGATCGCCGAAGGTTTCGCCGCCGCCGGGACGCTCAGCGTGGCCAAGGCCGTTACGGATACTCCGGCACGGCCTGCCCAGCTTGTCGACGAAATCGCGGTAGACGCCATCCACTGGGATCCAGAATCCGGCGAGACGGTGGAGCAGCGCATGCGTACCATCGTCTCCGAGGCCATGGGTTACGACGTGGAAGACCTCCCAAGGGAACTGCCACTCATCGACCTCGGCTTGGACTCTCTCATGGGTATGCGTATTAAGAACCGCATCGAGAATGACTTCCAGATTCCTGAGCTGCAGGTTCAGGCGCTCCGTGACGCCTCCGTAGCTGATGTAGTCACCTTGGTGGAACAGCTGGTCGCCGAAAAGAACGGGTCTGCCGCAGCGTCGGTGGACGCGGACGTGGCCGTCGAAAAGCGGGCACCTGCAGAGAAGAAGGGCGGCGTGGGCGTGGCACCCCGCGATGCTTCAGAACGCCTCGTGTTTGCCACCTGGGCGACCATCACCGGCGCTGCGGCTGCAGGTGTGACTTCTGAGCTGCCGGAACTGGACAAGGAGCAGGCGGCTGAGATTGCGGCCCGTCTTTCTGAGCGTTCGGGCGCGGTGATTACCGTCGATGACGTTTTGGCTGCCACCACCATGGAACCGCTGGCAGATCTCGTGCGCGAAGCGCTGGAGACCGAGGTGGAAGGCAACATCCGTGTGCTGCGCGCACGTCCGGAAGGCTCAACCGCACCGGCTGTATTCATGTTCCACCCGGCTGGTGGCTCATCAGTGGTCTACCAGCCACTGATGCGCCGCTTGCCTGTCGACGTCCCGGTCTACGGCGTCGAACGCCTGGAAGGCTCCCTGCATGACCGCGCGGCAGCCTACCTTGATGAGATTAAGCAGTACTCCGATGGCTTGCCGGTCATCCTGGGCGGTTGGTCCTTCGGTGGCGCCTTGGCCTACGAAGTGGCCTACCAGCTGCGATCCTCCGACGTGAAGGTAGCTTTGATTGCGTTGCTGGATACGGTGCAGCCTGCAGAAAACGTGCCAGATACTCCAGAGGAGACCAAGGCGCGCTGGGAACGTTATGCGTCGTTTGCTAAGAAGACCTACGGCCTGGATTTCCCAGTACCGTATGAACTGCTGGAAACAGCGGGCGAAGATGCGCTGATCGGAATGCTGGGCGAGTTCTTGGCTACCACCGATGCCTCTGAGCATGGCTTATCTGCCGGTGTGCTGGAGCACCAGCGGGCATCTTTCGTGGATAACCGAATCCTGGACAAGATCAACTTTGAGGATTGGGCAGGGCTCGATTTGCCGGTTATGCTCTTCCGGGCGGAACGGATGCACGATGGTGCCATCGAACTGGAGCCGCGCTATGCCACAATTGAGGAAGATGGTGGCTGGTCCGCTATCGTGAAAGAGTTGGAAATCGTGCACCTGCGGGGCGATCACCTCGCGGTGGTGGACGAACCTGAAATCGGCAAGGTGGGCGCGCACCTGACGCGACGCATCGAGCACATTCAGGAGTCCTAGACTCCTTAAGACAAAAACTGACGGCAACCGGAAACGAGTAGTTCGATAGTGACTGGACATAGCACCGCGGAGAAGCTAGCAGACTTGCGCGCGCGCCTGGAAAAGGCGCAGGACCCGGGCAGTGAGCGTGCTCGAGCGAAGCGTGATGAAGCGGGTCTAACCACGCCACGCCAGCGTATCGATCGTCTCCTGGACAAGGGATCCTTCGTTGAAGTCGGCGCCCTGGGCCGTACCCCCGACGACCCAGATGCGCCTTACTCCGATGGTGTAGTCACCGGTTACGGGCGGATTGAAGGCCGTCCGGTTGCTATCTATGCCCATGACAAAACCGTGTACGGCGGCTCGGTTGGCGAGACGTTTGGCCGCAAGGTGTGCGAGGTCATGGACATGGCCATCCGCATCGGCTGCCCGGTGATTGGTATTCAGGATTCTGGTGGCGCTCGTATTCAGGACGCCGTGACCTCTCTCGCGATGTACTCGGAGATCGCTCGTCGTCAGCTGCCGCTATCCGGACGCAGTCCGCAGATCTCGATCATGATGGGCAAGTCCGCAGGTGGTGCCGTGTATGCGCCCGTGACCACTGACTTTGTGGTTGCAGTGGATGGTCGCGCCGAAATGTACGTCACCGGTCCTGCCGTGATTAAGGAAGTCACCGGCGAGGCGATTACCTCCGCAGAGCTGGGTGGCGCGCGCCAGCAGGAACTTAACGGCAATGTCTCCTACGTGGCTCGTGACGAAGAAGACGCCTTCAACTATGTCAAGGATCTGCTGGATCATTTGCCGCTGACCTGCAATGATCCTGGCCCCGAATTCTGGGCGCCGTCCGACGAAGCCGTAGCAAACGCCGCCGAGCTGGACACGTTCATGCCGAACGACACCAATGCCGGTTATGACATGCACGATTTGCTGGCCAAGCTCTTTGACTCCAACGACATCCTGGAAATCCAGCCAAACTACGCGCCGAACATGATCACCGCGTTCGCGCGTATCGACGGTAAATCTGTCGGTGTCATCGCCAATCAGCCCCTAGAATTCGCCGGTTGCATCGACGCAGATGCTGCCGACAAAGGCGCTCGTTTCATCCGCATTTGCGACGCCTACAACATCCCGCTGGTCTACGTCGTGGACACGCCGGGTTATCTCCCCGGCGTGGCGCAGGAAAAGGCGGGACTCATCCACCGAGGCGCAAAGTTCGCCTTTGCCCTGGTAGAGGCAACGGTGCCGAAGGTTTCCCTGATTGTCCGAAAGGCTTACGGTGGAGCTTACGCGGTCATGGGTTCTAAGAACCTTTCCGGCGACATCAACCTGGCCTGGCCAACCGCTCAGATCGCAGTTATGGGGGCTGCTGCCGCCGTCGTGATGATTCAGGGCAAGCAGCTGGCCAAGATCGAGGATGAGAACCAGCGTGCCTACATGAAGAAAGTCTTCATGGACTTCTATGACGAGAACATGACCTCGCCATACGTCGCCGCCGAGCGTGGCTACATCGACGCGATGATCGAACCGAATCAGACGCGTCTTGCTTTGCGCCAGGCCCTGCGACAACTCGACACCAAGCGGGAGCAGGACCTGCCAAAGAAGCACACGATTATGCCTCTGTAACGTCTTGCCCTCTTGGGGCGACGTACCTACAGAACGCGCCAAATTTAGTTAAAGGAGCATAATCAATGCTGAGCACCGCTATCGACCTTGCCGGCGACATCATCGGCCTGCTGCTGTTGTTTGCTGACAACATCGTCCGCTCCATCAGTGGCCTGATCAATCGCTAGGCGATTTTCCGCGCTTTTTAGTGCCTTGGCTCCCATAACCATTGTGGGTGCCAAGGCACTTGTGCTTTAGGCGGTCGTGAAATGAGTCATTCGGACACGTTGTGTCGAAGTCTATTTGGCCTTAAGCACGGGGCTGCGCCACCTCAGGTGTACGCTTCGCAATTCGCAAACTTCTTCACGCGGTGTGCGCCTGGTTGGCATATGGCGTGAGGAAGTTTCCCCATTGTGTGGCTGGTGTGGTGCAGGGGGTTGGTGTGGTGGTTTTGGGGCGTGTTTTGGAATCTTCTTCACGCGGTGTGCGCCTGGTTGGCATATGGCGTGAGGAAGTTTCCCCATTGTGTGGCTGGTGTGGTGTAGGGGGTTGGTGTGGTGATTTTGGGACGTGTTTTGGAATCTTCATCACGCGGTGTGCGCCTGGTTGGCATACGGCGTGAAGAAGTTTCTCCATTGTGTGGCTGGTGTGGTGCAGGGGGTTGGTGTGGTGATTTTGGGACGTGTTCTGGAATCTTCATCACGCGGTGTGCGCCTGGTTGGCATATGGCGTGAGGAAGTTTCCCCATTGTGTGGCTGGTGTGGTGCAGGGGGTTGGTGTGGTGGTTTTGGGGCGTGTTCTGGAATCTTCATCACGCGGTGTGCACCTGGATGGCATACGGCGTGAAGAAGTTTCCCATCATGTGGCGGGAGGGGTAAAAGCCGTTTAGCTAGCGACAGACCGGCGAAAAACCACCCGGTGGATCAGACGCCATCCGAACAACAACAGCGCTGACATTACCGACGCCACGATGATGAAGGACCAGTGCGGGATCTCCCCGTGCCGGACAGCCCAGGTGCCTAATCCTGCGAAAACTGCGCAAACCCAAGTGACAGCCCCACTAGTGAAGCTGGCCGGGAGCGTGGTGCGTCGTAACGCGAAAAAGGCCCACGCCGCGAGGATTCCGATGAGGAACGGCCAACCTGTCTCGGCAATGCCGCGGATTCCGAAAGGCATATCGGGGGTTTGGTGCGCGAGGCGGGCGAAGGTGGCAAAGAGGATGATGGCGGTGATGTCGTAAAGGAAAAATCGAATATTCATGGCGTCTCCTTAGTAATCAGGGCGTAGCTTACCCAGCCTATGGCGGTAGCCCCAATGAAAGATATCATTCGGTATACGAGAACTCCGGCGAGCGCTGCGGTCGCAGGAATGCCGGTTGCGACCAAAGCTGCCGTCAGAGCGGCTTCCAGCGGCCCCAAACCACCTGGGGTGATGCCGGTGGCGCCGACAATTTTCGCGGTGAGGAAAGCTAGGGCCACGCCTGCGATGTGCGGGGCCTCCGGCAGGATAGCAATCAGCGCGACCCATAGCGTGAACAGATCACTGAGACGATTGAGCAAGGATAGCGTCGCTGCCAGCAAAAAGCGAGCAAAAGATAGCGACACAGTGTGCAGCTGTTCGATGTGGTGCACCGTTTTCTCGGATCCCAGTAAGGGGAGCTTGGTTAGCACTCGCGGGTGGTGAGAAATAGCGAAGACCGCCCCAGTAGCCGCTAAAGCGATCGCGCCCATACCCAGGAGGGAGGAGGCGGAAAAACTGGCGTCAAAAAAGAAGACCGCAAGGAGCCCGAGGAGAACAAGCCAGAGCGTCGATAAAGCGCTGCTCAGTACGACGAACCAGCCGATTATCACCAGCGATGCGCCCCAGGACCGCTGCACTCGAACTTGCAGCACAGTGCTAAGCGTCGGCCCAGCCGGCAAGGAGTTGGACCAGGCGTTGGCTGCCAGCACCAAGCCCAGTGCTTGTCGACGCCGGACCTTAACGCCAGCGGAGCGCAGCAGCACGACCATCACCTCGGACATCGCGACGAAGCTCACCGCGCACAAAACGCAAGCTACGGCCACCCACCCTGGCTGCGCATCGCGGACGGCCACTACGCCCTGTCGGATAAACCCCAGGTGATCGCGAAAGAAAAAGGCCGCCGCGCTGAGGAGCGCGACGACCACTATGACACGCACCCAGCGAGCTATACGAGGCTTGCTGAGCGGCATCGTTATTGCTGCTTTCCGCCGGACGATTCTTGTCCCAGGCGCTTCATCAGTTCCGAAAACGGAATGAGCTCTTGGTCCGTCTCGATAGATCGGCCACCGCGAATCGGGGTGGTATCCACTTCCAGATCGTCGAGTGGGATGTCCAGTGGGATGAGGGAGTCGTTGGCATCGACTGCTACTGCGTTGCCAGCGGCAGCTGGCGCTGCAGCCGAAGGCACAGCAACCGGCGCTGCGCTCTGAACCGCTGCCGTTGGCGCAGTAGCCGGAGCTGGGACTCGGGCAGGAGCTGTGGAGGAGTGGCCCATCCGATTCGACGCCAGCTGCACAAACCGCGGTGCCCACCAGTTGTCTTCGCGGAGCAAGTGCATCACCGCAGGTACGAGGAGCATGCGGATGATGGTTGCGTCGAGAAGCAGGGCGGCGATCATGCCGAAGGCGATGTATTTCATCATCACGATCTCGGAGAATCCGAACGCGCCGCAGACCACGATCATGATGAGCGCGGCCGCGGTGATGATGGAGCCAGTGTGCGCGGTTCCGTACTTGATGGCCTGATCAGTCGAGGCACCGCGCCGCCGGGCCTCGACCATGCGGGAGACGAGGAAGACTTCGTAGTCGGTTGATAGACCATAGACGATCGCAACGATCAGTACCAGCACCGGGGACATCAGCGGACCGGCGGTGAAGTTGAAGAGGTTGCCGCCAATGCCGTCGACGAACATCGCGGTGAGAATGCCCAGGGTGGAGCCCAGGCCGAGGATCGTCATGATGATGGCCTTCGCCGGCAGGATCAACGAGCTGAATACCAGCGCCATCAGGACGAACGTCGCCACGACAATGTAAATGGCCATCCACGGCAGCTTCTCAAACAGCGCCTCAATGGATTCAATTTCTAGTGCCGGAGTGCCGCCCACATACAGGTTCACACCTTCCGGCTTTTCCATTGCGCGCAGCTGCTTGACGACGCTTTCGTTGTAGGCACGATCCTGAATGCCCGCTGACAGCACCGTGGTGCCATCCTTCGTCGGCTTGACGGGGGTAAACCGTCCGGTCAGGCCCTCAATCTCGTTGGCCTGCCGGTAGATATTTGCCAGCTGAGCGTTGTCTGCGCCGGTGACCACCAACTTGATGGGTTCCGTGCGGAATGACGGGAAACTCTCGTCGAACTTAGCTTGTGCTTGGCGGGTGGCGTTGTCGGGTGGCAGGTAGATCTCATTGATACCGCCGAACTTCACTCCAGCCAACGGAATAGTCAACCCAAGCAGGACGGCGACAATACCCACCGTGACCAGCTTTGAATGCTTGATCGCCCAGGCCGGGATTCGTGCCCACGCGGTAGCTTCCCAGTGGTTTTCATCCTTGGTGGTGCGGCGAATAGACCATTTGTCCACATTCTTACCGAGCAGCCCGAACAAGGCAGGCAACACGGTAATAGACAGCAGCGCGGCCAGCCCCACTGCGGAGATCGCTCCATAGGCGATGGACTTCAAAAATGCCTGTGGGAAAACGAAGAGGCCCGATAGGGCGACTACTACCATGCCGGCCGAAAAAACGACGGTTTGACCAGCGGTGGCCGTCGTATTGGCCACTGCGGTCTTGGTGTCGTGCCCGGCCGCAAGTTCTTCGCGGAATCGCGAGACCATAAACAGGCCGTAGTCAATGGCTAGGCCCAACCCCAGCAGTGTGACCACGGATTGGGCAAACACATTGACCTGTGTGTGCGACGCGAGCAATGACAGCACGCCGAGGGATCCCAAAATGGACAAGATGCCGACGATTAGTGGCATTCCGGCAGCCACAACCGAACCGAATACAAACAGCAGCAAAAGCGCAACTACTGGTAGCGCGACGAGTTCTGCCCGCTTGATGTCCCCGGCCATACCTTCGTCGAGGGAATCTGCCACTGCGGTAGCCCCGGCAACTTCTACTGTCACTCCGGCTAGATCATTGCTGGGGCGAAGTCGGTCTTCTACGGCACGGAAAGACTTCAGCGTCTGTTCGCCGTCACCGTTGAGCCCGATAGCCGCAAAGGCCGTGCGATGGTCCGCGGTGGCCATCTTCGGGTTCTTCTTTTCAAAATAGCTGGTGACATGCGCAATTTGCTCTGGGTTCTCCGCCTTAAGCTGCGTGAGGAACTGGCTGGTTTGTTGGAAAATGGCAGGGTCATCGAGAGTTTTACCCTCTGGAGCCGTGAATAACAGGATCACGTCACCGGAGGAATCACGCCCGAACGTTTCCAACTCGATCTGGGCAGCATGAGTGGAGGACGACCGGGGATCATCCCAGCCTTCTTGGCTCATACGGTTACCCAGTTGCGTGCCTTGCAACAAAAAGAGGCCAAGGATGGCCGCGATGATGGCTAGAGGCACTATTTTTCGCAGTTTGTAGGCTAGTTCGCCCCAACGATAAAACACGAGTGTGCTGGTCCCTTCGTAACAGGCGTAACAGACTAACGGGCGGAAAGCAGAGCAGAAAGCGGGCGGAATGGCTGCAGCCAAGCGCCTTCTTCTGGCAATGCATCGAGGCTGATGCGGGGCAGCGGCTCGCGGAAAACTCCGGGGATTTCCTCGAGATCAATGAAGGTGATGTTTTCCGCAGCGACCGCCCACGAGGCGTGTTCATGGAAGCCAATCACGGTTGCTGGAATGCCGTCTGCGACCAGCTCCAGGAGGGTTTCCCGGAAGTTTTGTCCGTCAGCAGAAGCAACGATTACGCCACGAAGCACGCCTTCGGCGTGGCGTCGTTTGATGTGCGCGATCATATCTGGGTCGACATCGGATTCTTCGTCCGTCTTCGGCTTGGCAAACACTGCGAAACCTACGTTGCGCAGGGCTTCGACCCAAGGGCGCATGACGTCGGCTCCGCCGGCCTGGACGTTGGTAAACACCGTCGCCTCAGGTTCGATGTGTTCTCCAGCCGCTTCCGAAAGTTCGACCGAGCGGTGTACGAGCCAGCGGCCTATGGCGTCGAAACGCGGGCGGTAAGCCGAGGTTGGCCGTCCGCCCAGGATGGCGCCGAGCCCCATGTCCAGGTTGGGGGCGTCCCACACCAACAACAAGTTGGGGGGAAGTTCGTAGTCAACCGCGGTGTCGCCGTAATAGTGGGTGAATTCGTGAGTGCTAGACATCTGCGTTTTCCCTACGCCTTCTTCTGCCAAAGGAACTCGGTGATGACGTGGTCTTTTTCCAAGCCTTTGCCCTCAAATTTGGTAATGACCTGGCGGTCCGTCAGCTGCGGACACTCCGGCCACGGCCAACCTTTGAATTCCAACATTGGCTCGACATGCACCAGCTCAGAAATCCATTCGGCGTAGTCAGCGTGGTCGGTAGCGACGTGCAGCACGCCACCTGGCTTCAACCGAGTAGCGATCAGGTGCAGTACGCCCGACTGGATGATGCGACGCTTGTGGTGCCGGGCCTTTGGCCAGGGGTCAGGGAAGTAGATCCGGACTCCGTCGAGACTGTTCTCAGCAAACATCCGGTTGAGGACTTCCACCCCGTCACCGCGGACCATACGGATATTATCTAGGCCCTCGCGGACGGCAGCCCCCATCAGTTTGGCAAGGCCGGGCTTGTAAATTTCACAAGCAATGATGTTGGTATCCGCCTCCAGCGGTGCCATCGCAGCGGTAGAGGTGCCGGTGCCAGAACCGATTTCCAGGATGGTCTTGGCGCCGCTTCGGCCAAACCATTCATCGAGGTCGATGAGCTCATCGGAGAGAACTTTGCCCAGCTTGGGCCAGTTTTCTTCCCACATCGCGTTCTGATTCGGGGTCAGGGTGCCACGCCTAAAGCTCATTGATCCCAGGCGAGGGTAGTCCAAGCCGTCATTGAACTCGGACTGCAACGGGCGGCCAAACGGAAGTTGTCCCGCAGGCGTTTTGTTTTCGGAATTAGAGGTATCAGGATTATTCATCTCGTTCATTTTGCCCGCTTGGCCCCACGAACTTCAACATGAGCAAGCTAATCCGGTTGCGAGCGGATGCCACATGGGGTCAAATGGGAGCAGATCATTTTCTTTCCATCGGGGGACTGGAACTTAAGTGGACACGCAATTGGGGACTCATTTTCCGCACCTTCATCGTGCAGCTCTGTGCTTTGCGCCGAATGCGTCTAGCGGCGACCTAGGCCCTGATCAGCTGCGCAAAATTGAAGCGATTTTGGCGCAACTATCGCTGCCGCCTCGGGTGGGAGCGTGCTCCCTGCACGCTTCAGTGGCAGTGCAGCTTTCGGGGACCCAAAGTGTGGAGGTGTCCTGGCCAGCCGAGTGCGGGGGCGCCGATGTAGTATTTCTCGTCCACTCCGGGCCGATTTCCGCCCGCATGCGTCAACGAATGCAGGATGGTCCAGCGCATTTTGTGGTGGTAGCGGATGCTAGCGAGATTCCAGTAGGCTTCGCGGCACTTCCTGGGCAAGTGATCGCTCAGGCTCGCGCCCGCCACGTGCAGGGGCAACTGGCGGCCTTGGGGCAGCCACAGCTGACCCCGCTTATCGACGCCCTTGCCCGTGACATTATTGCCCTCGGCGAAGGCGTCGATAAGCTTCGGCCGCTTCAGGTGGGGGTAGTTGGCACGTTGCCTCCAGGTATTGACCTGGGGCGGGCTGTTGTCGTTGCTGGTCAGCACCCGGAGGTAGATGCGGTGGTGGCCGTGCGGCCTGCTCGCGGGTGGACGCCGCACCAGATTGAGCAGCTGCGTGCGGTGTTGGCAGCAGTAGGGCGACTAGTGGAGCTAGCGCCGTGCGCGGTGCCTTTGGCACTACCCGGGGCGGTGCTAGCTACGCCAGATACTTTGGCCGAGGTATTGGTGCGGCACTGTGCTAAGCCGCCCGTGACGGAGTTGCCAGCGCCTCAGTTGGCTACGTGGGAAAGGATCGCGGCGCGGATGGAGAGTACACATTCTTTGCAACGCGTCGCCGGATTAGAAGCCAATCCGGTTGCAGCCTGCAAAACGATGGGCGTGGTGGCTCCTATGCAGTGGACCGCAAACTTTGCAATCGAATTACTGGTTATAACCACCCTGGCGTGGGTGGCGCTCAGTCGGGTGCTGGGTGGCTTACCCCTGTTGTGTGCTGTGGTCGGATTGGTCATTGTTCGGGCTTGGGTAAAGCAGCAGCAACTTCGGGTGGCGTGGGCGCGTGGTGAAATTCGGTCGCGGGCCGTGGCCGGGCAACTTCCTGGCCGGGATCCGCGCGCCATGTGGCTGCGGAAAACCATGGCCGAACTGGTGAAATAGTTAAGGGGGAGCGATGCAAAACTGGTGGGATAACTGTATTGGTCTCGTGGCCTCGCTAGGTGACGTGGGGGAAGGTGGCCTGCTATTTGAGGCGGGTGGGCAGCAGTATGAAGTCAGCGCGGGTGGGGCGCAAATGCACACCGAGTACGGCGCGGCGGGGATGACGGTGTACGCAGACCTAGACGACGACGGCGTGGTAGACCAAGTTTCCGCCGTGAACTATGACGGTAGCTATCAGGTTTTTCAGCGCGAAGACGGGCTAGATTCGGTCGACACGCCCGCAAATAGGGGGTGGGGTGAGCTATCAAACATTGGCCACGGCGGTGTTGCGGCAAATCCACAGTTTGATTCCCCCGAAAGTGGGGAGGTTGGGCTGCGGAATCGCTTTGGTGCTGGTGGTTGGGCATGTGTGGAATGGGGGTAGTGCGCTGGTAATGACAATTTGTGGTCGTTGTCTCATCTCCATTGCGGTCAAGTGAACAAATTGCTAAAAATTTGTGACTAGTCTTATTACAGAGAACGTCACAACGAGACGGCTTTGTTGTGCGCGCTGAAGAACTAGCGTGCAGTGAAGCCAACGAGTCAGGAGAAGCGATGACCGCTGCTGCAATTAAGGGCCTTCAGGGCACCGCACCAACCGAAAACCAAGAGATGCTGAGCTGGATTGCGGATGCGGTCGAGTTGTTCGAGCCTGAGCGCGTAGTATTCGCGGACGGTTCCGAGGAGGAATGGAAGCGCCTGGGTGACGAGCTGGTTGAAGCTGGCACCGTGATCAAGCTCAACGAGGAGAAGCGGCCTAACTCCTACCTCGCGCGCTCTAACCCTTCCGACGTTGCACGCGTCGAGTCGCGCACCTTTATCTGCACCGAGACCGAAGAAGGGGCGGGTCCAACCAACAACTGGGCACCGCCGGCTGCGATGAAGGAAGAGATGCTCGGCCACTACAAGGGCGCGATGAAGGGGCGCACCATGTACGTGGTTCCGTTCTGCATGGGTCCGATCAATGATCCAAACCCAAAGTTGGGTGTGCAGCTTACCGACTCCGCTTACGTTGTGATGTCCATGCGCATCATGACCCGCATGGGCACCGCCGCCCTGGAGAAGATCGGCAAGGACGGCGATTTCGTCCACTGCCTCCACTCCGTTGGCGCTCCGCTTGAGCCAGGCCAGGAAGACGTGGCGTGGCCTTGCAACGAAACCAAGTTCATCACCCAGTTCCCAGAAACCCGGGAAATCTGGTCCTACGGTTCTGGCTATGGCGGCAACGCGATCTTGGCTAAGAAGTGCTACGCCCTGCGCATCGCCTCCGCCATGGCACACGATGAGGGCTGGATGGCTGAGCACATGCTCATCCTGAAGCTGACGTCTCCAGAAGGCAAGAACTACCACGTTGCAGCGGCCTTCCCATCCGCATGTGGCAAGACCAACCTGGCTATGATCCAGCCAACCATTGAAGGTTGGTCTGCGCAGGTCATCGGTGATGACATCGCGTGGCTACACCTGCGTGAAGACGGCCTCTACGCCGTGAACCCAGAAAACGGCTTCTTCGGCGTTGCTCCAGGTACCAACTACGCGTCCAACCCGAACGCCATGAGGACCATGGAACCGGGCAACGCCCTATTCACCAACGTGGCGCTCACTGACGACGGCGACGTCTGGTGGGAAGGCCTCGAAGGTGAACCACAGCACCTGATCGACTGGAAGGGCAATGACTGGACCCCAGAGTCTGACGAGTTGTCCTCCCACCCGAACTCCCGCTACTGCGTGCCACTGTCCCAGTGCCCTGTTGCTGCTCCTGAGTATGACGACTGGAAGGGTGTTCGCCTCGATGCCATCCTCTTCGGTGGACGTCGCCCAGACACCGTGCCACTGGTAACCCAAGCTTTCGACTGGGAGCACGGCACCATGATCGGCACCCTGCTGGCCTCCGGCCAGACTGCAGCTGCTGCTGAAGCTAAGGTTGGTTCCCTGCGCCATGACCCAATGGCAATGCTGCCATTCATCGGCTACAACGCCGGTGACTACCTGCAGCACTGGATCGACATGGGCCGTAAGGGTGGCGACAAGATGCCAGCCATCTTCCTCGTCAACTGGTTCCGCCGTGGCGAAGACGGCCGCTTCCTGTGGCCAGGCTTCGGTGACAACTCTCGCGTCCTGAAGTGGATTGTGGATCGCGTGGAAGGCCGCGTCGAAGCAGACGAGACCGTCGCAGGCTTCACTGCTCGCGTAGAGGACCTGGATCTGACCGGACTGGATACCCCAGAGGCGGATGTTCGCGAAGCCCTCACCGCACCTGCTGAGCAGTGGGCTAACGATGTTGAGGACAACGCCGAATGGCTCACCTTCCTCGGACCTAAGGTTCCGGCCGAAATTCACGCTCAGTTCGAGGCCTTGAAGAAGCGCATCCACGACGCTAGCTAAGCCCGAACAGTGCTTAAGGCCCTCACCATTGCGCACAGCGATGATGAGGGCCTTCTTGTATGTGGTTGGGGCGGCCACGTGGGCGTCGAGAAGCTGAAGTTTCTTTATCAAAGTGAAAAGATTCACTTCAACCCGATGCTTATGAAACTCGTTGTTCATGGTCAAATAGAGTTAACACGTTGTTAACCTAGTAGACCCAAAGAAACGAGGTGGCGGCATGGACACCCAGCAACCGGTGCATGTCGTACTCATGGGCGTGAGTGGCTGCGGCAAAACTTCTGTCGCAAGCGGCCTGCACGAGCGCCTAAATTGGCCGTACGCCGAGGCCGATGACTTTCATCCCCAGGCAAATAAAGACAAGATGGCTGCCGGACACGCCCTCAACGACGAGGATCGCTGGCCATGGCTGCGCACTCTGCAAGGCTGGATGACCGAGCACGCGAGCGCAGGTCAAAGCACGATTGTTACATGTTCCGCGCTGAAAAAGACCTACCGCGAATTGCTCGCTGAGGCTGAGGGCAATGTCGTGTTTGTGCACCTCAACGGGCCGATGGAGCTCATCGAGGACCGCATGTCTCACCGCGCTGGCCACTTCATGCCAACTTCCTTGTTGCCATCCCAATTTGCCACGCTCGAGCCGTTGCAGGACGGCGAAAATGGCTTGACCCTTGACGTCTCGCAGACCCCGGACCAGCTTATCGACGCCACGCTGGCAGCCCTCAATCTGCAATAAAAGAAAGCACAACAAATGAATCCTCTCGTCTTAGCGGCTGAGTCTGCGCCGCTGACGCATGCCCCAAGCGGCCAACTTGTGTTCGCTGCTTGCCTCGGCATTTTTGCCATCATCGCCCTGATTTCCTGGGTGAAGATCCACCCGTTCATCTCTTTGATGCTCGGTTCTGCAGTCATGGCTTTGACTGCAGGCGTACCGCTGGGCAAGACGTTTACCGCGTTCTCCTCTGGTATGGGTTCCACCGTGGCCGGTGTGGGCGTGCTGATCGCCCTGGGTGCCGCTATCGGCGCTTTGCTGGTTGAATCGGGTGGCGCGGATGAAATCGTGGACACCTTCCTGGACCGCACCGCTGTGGGTAAGCTGCCATGGGTGATGGCTGCACTGGCCTTCATCATTGGTATTCCGCTCTTCTTCGAGGTTGGCCTCGTGCTGCTGATCCCAGTGGTTATGCTGGTTGCCCGTCGGTCGAAGATCCCAGTGATCCTTCTTGGCATTCCGGCTCTGGCAGGCCTGTCTGCGCTGCACGGTCTGGTGCCACCACACCCTGGTCCGCTGATCGCGATTGACGCTCTGCACGCTAACCTGGGCCTGACCCTGGGCCTGGGTCTTCTGGTAGCTGTACCAACCGTGGCTATTTCTGGCCCATTTGCGGCCAAGATCATGGCCAAGTGGGTGCCAATTGAGGCTCCGGCCACGTTCGACTCAGAAGAGCGCCTGGACCGTTCTCAGCGTCCAAGCTTTGTTACGGCCTTGTCCGTCATCATGCTTCCGGTCGTTTTGATGCTGGCCCGTACCTTCACGGAGACCATTGGCCTTGAGAAGAAGAACGCGGTGCGCGTGGCTTTCGACTTCATTGGTTCGCCACTGGTTGCACTTCTGCTGACCACTCTCTTTGCGATGGCTGTTCTCGGCCTACGAGTCGGCAAGTCTTTGAAGGATGTCTCCAGCATCGTTGGAGGTTCGTTCGGACCGATCGCGGGCATTTTGCTCATCGTGGGCGCTGGCGGCGGCTTCAAGCAGACGCTCGTTGATACCGGTGTCGCTAAGGTCATCGGCGCGTGGATTCAGGGCGCTCCGCTGTCCCCACTGTTTGCTGGCTGGCTCGTTGCCGTGGCAATTCGCCTGGCTACCGGTTCCGCAACGGTTTCCACCATCACCACCGCAGGCATCATGGCGCCGGTGGCAGCCGCTGGCATGACCGATACGCATATCGCTCTGCTGGTGCTCGCGATTGGTGCTGGCTCTGTCTTCCTGTCTCACGTAAATGACGCGGGATTCTGGCTGGTGAAGGAATACTTCGGCATGACGATCGGCCAGACGTTCAAGACTTGGTCGCTGATGGAGACGATCCTGTCCGTGGTTGGCCTCATCTGTGTGATGCTGCTGGGCCTGGTGTTATAGCCCTGCCTGCTTTAGTGCCTTCGAGATGCCCGGGAATTAGCCGATACGGGTCATCTCGAAGGCATTTTGCGTTGTAGGACGCAGTACGAGCACTAAATTTGACACCAAGAATTCCCGAAGAATCGGGGGGCGGACCAACCACCAGGCCCAGGACGGGTGATAGCGGGGGAATGCCCCCAACAGGGCGGCACCACTGGAACGGGCCCAGCGCAATCCTGCTGCACAAGACACATTGAACAGTGAGGTGCCAAAAACGTTTTTGGGGGGATGGCCATGGCGACGCTCGTACCACCGCCGGGCGAAGTCACCGCCAACATAGTGCTGCCAAAGTCCGGTTTCGTGCCCGCCGAAGGGGCCGAGCCAAATGGTGTAGGACACCACGGCCAGCCCGCTGGGTTTTACCACTCGTAGCATGTCGGCGCCCATTCGCCAGGGAGACGAGATGTGTTCAACCACGTTGGAGGAAAAGACGAGGTCGAAGCTATTGTCAGGGAAGGGAAGCGCCCGCCCATCGCCACGAATTGCCAGTGGGTGAGCCAGTCCTGCTGCCGCAAGCTCGGCTTCCGAAGGCTCGAGGGAAAAGTAGGTCGCTCCGCGACGGGCGAATTCGGTAGCGAAGTAGCCTGGTCCGCCACCGACATCAAGAATTCGCAGGCCAGACAGTGATTTGAGTCCACAATCTGCGGCTAATGCTTCTAGTTGGTCTGCGGTATCGCGAGCCAGCCCGGAGTAGAAACGAGCAGGGTCCCGTTGCTCTAATGGGAAGGAGCGCAGGAGACCTAGGGCGCGTCGAAACGTAGCGAGGCGGCGGGTGTTCATGAGCTTTGGCACATGAGCATTGTAGGCTGCAAGGTTGACATGAAAATTCTTCTGCTGTGTTGGCGTGACACCTCGCATCCCCAAGGCGGGGGCAGCGAGCGGTATTTGGAGCGCGTTGGGGCCTATCTGAGTAGGCAAGGCCATGAGGTGTTGCTGCGAACAGCGAGCTATCAGGGCGCTCAGCGTCACGAGGAACGCGACGGCATGAAGATTTCCCGTGGGGGCGGGCGCATGTCGGTGTATGTGCAGGCAGGCGTCCTGATGGTGCTGGGGCGGATGCGCCTAGGGCAGATGAAAGACGTGGACGTGGTCGTCGATACGCAAAACGGCATCCCGTTTTTTGCTCGGGTTTTTGCAGGTAAGCCAACGGTGTTACTGACGCATCATTGTCATAAGGAACAGTGGCCGGTGGCCGGTCCGGTGCTGTCTAGGATCGGGTGGTTCTTGGAAAGCCGCATTGCACCTCGGGTCTACCGGAATAGCCAGTACGTCACGGTGTCACAGCCCAGCGCGGAGGAGCTTGTGCAGCTTGGGGTAGACCGAGATCGGGTGAGCATTATCCGCAATGGGGTGGATCCAGCACTCGAGGTGCAGGCTGCGCCCGCTGCGGGGATTCGCCTGGTCACCCTGTCGCGGTTGGTGCCGCATAAGCAGATTGAGCATGCGATGGATGTGGTAGCAGCGTTAGCTCCGAGCCATGATGTGCATCTGGATGTGGTGGGATCGGGGTGGTGGGAGGACCGCCTGCGCGCTTATGCCCTGGAGTTGGGCGTTGCGCGCCGGGTGCATTTTCACGGCCAGGTCAGCGAGCTGCGCAAGCATGAAATCTTGGCTCGCGCCGCCCTGCACCTGATGCCAAGCCGGAAGGAAGGCTGGGGGCTCGCGGTGATCGAGGCTGGTCAGCACAGCGTTCCTACCGTGGGGTATCGCAGCTCCGCCGGCCTGCGCGACAGTGTGCATGACGGGGTGACGGGGGTGCTCGTCGATAGCAAGGCGGAGCTTATCGACGCCACCACGGACCTCATTCGCCACGCCGCGCGCCGAACCGAACTAGGTCGAGCAGCTCAAGCGCGTTCGGCGGAATTCTCCTGGGAGTCAACCGGCGCTGAATTTGCGGCGCTGCTGGAGCGCGTAGCAGGCCGGTCCTAGGGCTAACCACTGCACGGTTAACCCCAACCCGAGCCAGAATGGCCAGCCACGATGCGGACTCCCGCCTAAATCAATAACGTGTCCGTGGTCGAGCACTAGGCCTATCTCCAGCTGGCGGAGGCAGGTCAGATCGTGGGCGTTCCAGCAGGCGGTGGCGTGTGCGTGGCGGGGCGAGGGGGTGTCGATAAGCGCACCGTCTACGATGAGGGATCCATCTTCCACGAGGGGTACCGCTTTGCTGATCGGGTTGACGGCGGCGTTCCCACGATGATTGACGATGGTGGGGGCATCGGGGATAAAGACGTCGCGGTTTCTGGCTTGCTGGGCAAGGGTGTGGGTGATGTCGGGAACTGGTGCGGGGCGAAGTGCTTGCAATTCACCGGGGGCGTCCCAGACTTGTAACAGCATGAGGCAGAGAGCAACCGCTGCCCACTTCCCACGCAATCGTGCCGCCAGGAACACATACGCGGGAATCACAAATATGACCAGCTTGTGGGAATCTCGGAAGAGAGCACAGCCTGGGACGTGAGTAATCAGCCATGTGGATATCGAAGGGATCCAGGCCGAAATGCATACCGCGCATAGTGCTCCACCCGCCAGCGCTAGGAGGCGGCGCGGGACTGTCCGGCACGTGGTGAGCAGGATAATGAACAACGCTACGCCGGCTAAAACGCTAAGCCCGGTGCGAGAGTTGGGAACTGCTGCCGAATTCCACACCCCGCCTAGCCCCACAACGGAGGCAAGTAGGCCAAACGGTGATTCGGCTCGGGCGGCAAACGCCGTGGCACCCGCTAGCGATGAGGTGGCTGGTGCCAGCAGACTCGGTATTAGCCACGGACACGCGGCGAGCAAGGCGAAGACCGCAAGCTTGGAACGTCGGCACGCGGGAAACAGCAGGGCTATTAGGGTACCTGCCACGGCCCCCGTCGGCGTAAGTGAGCACAACCAGAGCGCGCCTAGCTGTAATCCCGGGCGGGATTGCCGTCCCCATGCCACGAGGCCGGGTAAAAGGACAGCCGCGATGTTGAGGCTCCAGTGCCCTTGAAGGAAGCGTTCGACAAGAAATGGGTTGCACAGGGTGAGAGTGACCGCCGCCCAAGTGCCCAGCGTGCTTGCCTTCGCTACTTGCGCAGCGCACCAGGCACCATAAGCGCCAAGCAACGCAGCAGCGAGGAGCAGTACTCGCACTACCCAGGTGGCATCGACTATCTGACCGAGCAGTGCCAATACTCCGTCTTGCGGCGCATTGCGGGCGGGGAGATCTCCAAAGCCTAGTGCTGCCCGGCTCAATGCCGGGTGGGGTAGTACTGCCATGTCGCGATGCAGCAACATTCCGGGTGCTGCCAGGGGCCACAACTGCGCTCCGGTGAGGAACACTGTCCAGCCCACGAGTAGCGCCATTGGCCAGGAAATTGCTTGGTGAAGGCGCACTACTTATCCCTACGCACCGCGTAGACACCCCACAACAGCAGCACGGTGGTCACCACATGAGACAGGTAAACCAAAAGATGAATCGCCTTCAACCGGTGCACACCCTGGGTAGCTAAGTCTCGCTGTTTGGTTTTAGTAGCGGCGTCGAGGGTGAAAGTGGCGCGGAACAGCATTCGCTCATCGGCGGCCCCCATCGCGGTGGCTTCCTCGATGTTGCGCGCCAGGAAGGAACGTGGCTCTTCCTGAATATCAAGAACAGTGCCAGTCTTAGGCTCTACCCACACCGTGCGACTTGCTGAATAGAACTGGTCCAAAGAGACGGCATCGCTAGGGCGCAAGCCCATTTGCTGCATTTCGTGGGGAGTGTAGTACTGGCTGGCGGTGCCCTTGGCTGTGAAACCGTTGAGCTTGAAAGTCTTTAGGTCCTGATGGAACCGGTAAACAGTGGTGCCGTTGTGGTCTTCGCGGTCTTGGAAATCAATGGGATAGGAGGAATGGCCAAACTGATCAAAGTACAAATAGGAGCGCCACTCCGATGCGAATGGGAAAGCATACTGCAATCCGGTGCGGATCTCCCCGGCGTAGTTGCGGTTAAACCCGGGAAGCTCGGACGTGGTTTGTGCGCTGGCCACTGGGTCATCGACCGGAAACGCGGAGTGTCTAACGAGTTCCGAAGTATCTGTCGTGTCCATCACTGGGCGTCCATCTGCGGAAATAATGTCGCGGACGGTAAGGCGCGTTTCCTTTTTGGTGTCCGCCGGGGAAAACTGAAACGTCTGTGAACGTGACAGCGTTGTTTCCGTGAGGAAGCAGGTGAATGCCGGGTGTGGCTCGTTGGGGCAGCCCGGCGCGGTGGCGGATTCAAAAGCGCGGGCATCGAACAGGCGGGCTGTGGTGGGCTCGAAGGAAAAGGAATACGTGGACGATGTCGGCAACAACCGGATGGAATTGGTGAGCGCATCGGGTAGGAATCGCATCGTAATGAGTACGGCGATGGCGGTGCCAAACGCCACGAGGGCGGAGCGTGATTTCGGCACGTTTGCCATTCCTTCCTGACGCTTCGATTAAGCTAGCCCTCACGTCAAGGCGAGTGCAGCAAAGAGGTGAGCCACCGTGGATTCCCGTCCAGTTTACGCAACCCAACGTGGCTTTATCGAACCACTAGAGGGACTGCGGGCGGTAGCCGCGATTGGGATCATCTTCACCCACACCGCTTTTCAAACCGGCCTGCCGCTGAACTCCATCTTCGCACGGTTTGATTTCTTTGTTCCTGTGTTCTTTGCCCTCTCCGCATTTCTGCTGTGGCGCCGGTATGGAACAGAGCTTGTCAAACCTGTCGAGGTTCGCCGAGCTACTGTTGCGTACTATCTCAGTCGCGCTGCCCGCATTCTGCCCGCTTACTTAGTTCTGGTCATCGGTGTCTTCCTCACCCTGCCGGCCACATTCGGGGCCCCGCTGCGTCAAGTGGTGGCGAACCTGATGCTGACGCAAATCTATGTGCCAGGGGCCCTGGCACCGGGGCTTACCCATTTGTGGTCACTGTGCGTGGAAGTAGCGTTTTACCTGGTTCTTCCTGGGCTCACGCTTTTGATGCGCGGGCGTAGTACCCGGTGCCGATTAGCTATTCTTCTGGGCCTGGTTGTGCTCTCATTCGGCTGGCCTTTCCTGGCATTTGTGCAGGCCACCCCGGCTAATGGGTGGCCGAACCTTCAAATCTTTCCAATTTCCTACGCGTGTTGGTTTGCTATCGGCATCGGTGCGGCTGAACTAGAAGGCAAGGTGCAATCTCGGCTTGGCGCGCCGGGCAGGCTGGGGTGCTGGGCGTTGGCTCTCGTGGTGGCTTGGGTGGCGGCGCAGCCGTGGTTTGGCCCGTTGGGGTTGGCGCATCCGCACCCGATGGAATTTGTGCGACGCTTGCTCGCGGGTGCGGTATTTGCCGCTTTGTTTCTTCTCCCACATGCGTGGGCGGCCCCAGGGTGTCGTTCCCGGGTGTTGAGCTCCCCGGCGTTCCAGCACCTGGGGCGCTGGTCCTACGGCATTTTCTTGTGGCACCTACCTGTATTGACCTGGGTTTTTCCGCTTCTTGGCCGTGCCCCATTTTCGGGCGGCTTCCTGGTGGTTTCGGCGCTCACTGTGCTGGCTACAATCCCGATCGCTGCCGCGTCTTATGAATTCGTGGAGCGGCCAGCAGCTCGCTTCCTGCGCAGCTTATCGACGCCACGTGGTAGCACCACCGCGCCCAGGGACACGCAGCACGCCACTGCGCTAAACCATTGATCCCCGGCATAGGATTCGGTTGGCCACGGGGCGTGTGCGAGCCACATTCCGGCAATGCCCACTCCGGCTCCGGCTACCGCTGCCCGGGGGATGAGGGTAAAGCGGATAATGAGCCACGCTAAGGCGATTCCCGCGAGCGCCGGGCCACCGCCCACCAGTGTCATCGCTGCTAGCCCGAGGAGGAAAGGGGCCTGCTCAGGTAGCTCTAGTGTGTGCTGGGCATGCGTCCCCCGACGGCGGAGTGTGGCTGCTGCTAGGGCTAGGGTGCTCACGGCGAGGAGGCCGCCTGCCAGCAGGGAGCGTCGATAAGCGGGGTCTCCGGCGAAGCTGAGCGTCACTGGTCCAGATACCCCAGGTGGCACAATGAATCCCTGCATTGCTGCGTCCACCTGGCGTGGTTGCAGCTGCACGCCGTTGATGCTGGCGCGCAATCCGGGATTAAATGCGCGGCCGGTGTGCAGGATTTGCGCTTCAGGCGCGGCCGGTACAGTTGTGCCGATTCGACGCGGAGCCGGTGGCAGGCGGTAGCCCGGACGGGTGAGCGTGAGCCAGGCGGAGGTGGATTCGATGGTGTGCGTCCCTGCGTTAAGATGCACCGTTGCACCACAGGTAATGGGGGAGCCGTCCAGGGTGAGGTCGGTGGGTACTGGCCCCGGTGTGGCCGCATCTTCGTGGCAGGTGGCGGCATCGATGGTCCATGCAGAGTTTTCCGGAACGGTGAATTCGCGTCGGATAACCCCAGTGTCCGGCCACAATCGCTGGAACAGGAAGTGTTGTACTTCGGTGCTTGCGGGAACCGACATGACCCGGTCGATGTCGTGGCCGCGCACGTGCGCCTCGGCGATTCCTGCTGGTAGGGCGCTGGCGCCTAGGGTCAGCCGAATCGAGTCGGTATGGGCTTCCGGTAGCGTGACTGTTATCGGACGATGCGGGTAGGCCGTGCGGTTAATTGCAGTGTGGCCGGCGGAAACTGTCACCACTACGGGAGACCCGGTCACGGTGAACGTCACCTCTGGATTGGCTGCCCCACCGGTGGGGCGCAGTTCTAACCATTGGCCGGTTTGACGTCCCGGTGCTGGAAACCAGGCGGTGCTTGGGTGGTGATCGATGGCGGCAGTGGGAGACCGAGCTGGGTCAGCTCCCCCGAAGGCACTGGCATCGCTCGCCGAAGATGACACGGCGACGTGCCCGCCGCGTTCTTCAAGTGCAATCGGTTGGGCGGTTGTGGGGTAGTTCGGCACCGCATTTTTGATATCGGAGCCCTCGGCGAGCGTGGCCAGCGGCGCGGAGTTTGCCCGGTAGATCGTGCCGTAGTTGCGCACCGAAAGCGCAGGTGTATCAGTGACTATCTCTGCATGTTCCGGAGATTGTTGCAGCTCATAGGCGTGTTCTCCGTGGAGTTCGTCTAGTAGCGCCAGTGATTCACCGCTGCCGGCAACTTTAGCTGCAGGCGCGGAAGTCACCGACATGGAATGTGTTCTATCCAATTCGAAAATGTCTACTTGCCCAAATTGATGTTTGGGGTATCCCGCGTCCTGGAAACGTTGCGCCAGTTCATGGGACTGCAAGTTTGGGGTGAGATCGTGCCGCACCACCACTACGCCTACCCCGATGCGGGCTAACGCGGCTTCGTTGGGCCGGGTGATGATTCCGTCTAAGCTTCGGATTGCCTCGGGTGGTACTAGTGGTACTGCATCTCGCACTACCCAAGGGACGTTCGCTAGCGGTTGCAGGGGCTCGTCTCGGGTCCAGCCCCAAGTGTGCCGGGCGAAGGATGATGCCGGTAACACTATCGTTCGGGTGCCTTGTGCGTTCTCGTTCAACCAGGTTGCAGCTTCCTGCCAGTAGGTAGGCACCGCTTCGAAGCTGCCTTTGGGGGCTATACGCCCGCTCCACGCGGGAGCAAGTGTTGCTATGACCGCCAGTAACATGCAGCTGAGGGCCACTGTTGGGCGTAGCTGCCCCGGAGCAGCTGCCCGGTGTCGATTCTCCAGCCAGATCAACACATTTACCATGCCCACGGTCAGCGGCAGGCGCACCAGTGCGTCAAATTTGTGTACGTTGCGCAGGGCGGCCAGGGGGCCGTCGAAAAGCGCGAGCACTTCGCCGCCCAACGGTCCGTGCGTCGCACCTAACACTGCGATTCCGACGAACAACATGGCTAGCCAGATTCGTCGCCCGCGCAGTGCGCTTTGCGACGCCACGCATAGTCCCACTAGCCCCAAGGCGCCCACAACCGTCGTAGCTAACACGAAGTACGGATTAGTGGCGAGGGCGGTACCGGCAATGCGCTCGGCGTCTGCAAACGGTGCCCACGAGGTCGTGCCTCTGAGGATCTCGGGCAGGGAAAGCCACCGGGTGGTAACAAAGGCGCTTTCGATGAAGTCGGTAAAAGGTGGGGAGTATTTTCCTAAAACCAGCAGGGGGCCGATCCACCAGAGTGACACCGCGGCGCAGCCCAACAGCCACAGGGATAAGGTGCGCCATCTGCGCAAGCAGATCAGCACTATTGCTGCTGGCAGGCATGCAGCCGCTGTGGCTACAGCATTGACCGCACCCATTGCTGCCACTGCCAAGATCGAACCGGCTACTTGCTTAGCGTCACTACTATTTTTCTCCTGGGCGGGTGCCAACAGCGGTGCGATGACCCAGGGGGTGAGCATCATGGGCCATGTTTCGGAACTAATCGCCCCAAGAGTAGAAAGGGTATGCGGGGATAGGGCGTATAAGAAAGCGCCGAGTACCAGGGAAAATTGGTGCGGGTTCGCCGTTCCAGTTATCCGGCGCGCCAAGGTGAGGAACCCGGAGAAACCGACTCCTATGACCAGCCACCACCACAGTCGTTGGGCAATCCAATCTGGCAGCGGTTCGGTAATCAAGAAGAACAGCCCCTGCGGGAACAAATATCCGTAGGCCTGATTTTGTAACTGGCCAAGAGGAAATACATCGGTCCACGCATGGAGGGCGTTGCCCAGAAATCCAGCTGGATTGGCAGTGAGATCGTGTTTGGTGTCTGCGACCGTTCGCCCCGGTGACTGGATAAAGCTCAGCAGACCTAACAGAACCCATCCCACTATGTGTGCTAGGCCGGGCTTTAGGCGCTGGGGAAGTGCGCTCACTGGTGGCGTGGGCTTATTGTCGTGAGCCGTATTCCGCGCCACCAAGCAGCGCAGCATCTGAATCCGCGGCGTGGCTGGCCGGGAGGGAATCCTGGTTAGAGATAGATGCCACGCCAACAACAGCCGCCACTCCCACAGCAATGCCAACAACGGCGCTGGCTAGCGCAGGGCCAACAGTGCGGCGGGTGAGCGAATCGCTTTCGAGTGCCATCTTTACCTTCGAGTCATTGGGGGCGTTGCGGAACTCTTAACAGGCTAGTCGTCTTGAGTCAGATCCTCCACTGGCGGTGGCACGATGAATACAGGCATGCCAACGTTTTGGATCAGGTTTTCAGAGGTAGAAGACTTAAACAACGACCTAAACCCTTTGAGCGCTCGAGTGCCGGTAACTACAACGTCTGGTTTGAGTTCTTGGGCGGCGTCCACGAGCGCGCTCCAGATGGCGGTTGAGGATTCCACGAGGTGGGCGTGTGCGTGGAAGCCGAGAGATTCTGCGAGCTTAACCCCCTCGTGGCTGATTGTGAGCGCATGGGCATAGGCTGGGTCCCCCTCGGGAGTCTCCAGAGCTGCGGAAAAGTCGTGCTGCATCATTCCCGCCCCGCTAGCTGCTCGGGCGGCCTGCCGGTGAAGTGGTTCCCACGCGGTGAGAATTTGAACGTGGGCGGGACGAAGCAGCTGGGCAGCGTATTGGAATGCGCGCCGAGACTCCTCCGAGCCATCGAAAGCGATCAGCATCGTCTGTTCTTCTGGCGACTGAGCGACGAATCCGGTTGCTTGCTCAGGGCTGGGTTGGTGCTCAGAAGGGGTGGTCATTAGGAATCACATCCGCATAGGGCTAATCGGGGTCGATGGACAAGTAAACACCAGTAACAAAAGCGTTTGGCATCCAGCGTAACGCGCATAAACTGCACCGTGCAGCAAGTTTGGGGGACAAGTCTGGCAAACTAATACCCGATACCTGCGAAGCCCAAGGCTTTACCTGCATAAAAATTTTCTGTGGCATTGAATTTCACCAACTTTGAGAGGACCGAATGCGCACTCCGGCATCCGTGACGCTTGTTGCGGTCTTGGTCCTTCCGTTTTTTGTTGGTTGCACAAGTCAACCTGCACCGCTGCCCACCAACGATGATCCGATTGCCGTTGCGGAGCGTTTAGTGCAGCAGCAGCGCAAAATCGAAGAGCACAAGGCAGCTGCGATTGCCGCGGAACAGCGACGAGCGAAGGCGGCGTTCTTTCAGGTAAATGAGGCGGATCTTGCTCAAGCCGAACGGTTGGTCCCCGCAACACAGCGGGAACAGGTAGCCAGCTTGATGATGGTCGGCGTGAAAAACTTCGATGATGCCCGCTTCGCTTTAGATCAGGGGGCTGGGGGTATCTTTATCGGTTCTTGGACTGATCCGGCGTTATTAACTCAACCTGGACGTGACCTGACTGCGCTGCGGGAGGTTGTACAGCGCCCGTTTTCCGTCTCCATCGATGCCGAAGGTGGGCGGGTCCAACGCCAACCTGCGCTGTTTGGGTCAGTGCCCTCGCCTCGCTCTCTCGCCGGATCGACTTCGCCGGAGGAGACGCAAAGAATTGCGTATGACCTGGGGACTCGACTTCGCTCCGCCGGGGTAACTGTTGACTTTGCTCCCGTGTTAGACGTTGACGCGCGTAAGGATCACTCTGCCATTGGTGACCGCAGTTTCTCGCCGGATCCGCATGTCGCTGCTACGTATGGGGCTGCGTTTGCCCACGGCTTGAGCGATGCCGGCGTCCGCCCCGTTTACAAGCACTTTCCGGGTCACGGTCGTGCGTCGGGGGACTCGCACTTTCAATCAGTCACCGCACCACCGCTTGCCGACGTCCAAGCGGTGGACCTTGCACCTTATGGTCCGGCGCTGCGGCAGGCTCCAGGTGGAGTGATGATGGGGCACGTACAGGTCCCAGGGCTTGGCGATGGCGCGCCGTCATCCATAAACCCGGCAGCATACGCGATGCTGCGCGCAGGCGATTACCCAGGTGGTAGCCCATTTCAGGGCGTGATCTACACCGATGACCTCTCCGGCATGAAAGCAATTTCTAGCCGGATGCGAACGCCGGAAGCCGCCACAGCCGCACTGCGTGCTGGTGCAGATTGCGCCCTGTGGATTTCCACTGCGGACCTGGTCGCTGCGATCGATGCTGCAGATCGTGCGGTCACTTCGGGTGACTATTCCCAGCGACAAATGCTGGATTCAGTTATGCGGCTCAAATTGCAGCTAGCCCTGTACGAAAGTTTCAACTAGGGTTTTTGCTCCGATGTGGTTACGCTGTTGAGGCATAAAAATATTTAGTTGATTTATCCGCTTTTGGAGTGTTCATGCCTCATTCGCACCGTTCGGCGATCAATGGTGGCTCACGTGGCCCGAAGATTTTTGCTGCGATCCTCCTTTCGGCTCTGGGGTTGGCAGTGGCTGCGTACGTTGCGGATTTCCTCCTTACTCGTGATCATGTTCCACGTGGAACTACTGTCGCAGGTGTCGCAATCGGTAACCTGCCGCAGGAAGAAGCCAAGGCCAAACTGAGGCAGAACTTAGAACCAAAGGCGACGCAGCCGGTGGTTATTGAGGCTGGCTCGCGAAGCGCTTCCTTCGCACCGCAAGATGCCGGTCTTGTTGTGGATTGGGATGCAACTATTGAGTCTGCCGGAACGCCGTCGCTTAACCCGATCACCAAGGTGACCAGCTTCTTTAAGTCCCGCGAGGTTCCCGTCGAATCCACCCACAATGACACTAAACTTCGTGCGGAGCTGGATCGAGTTACTTCTGAGCTCAGCCCTGCGCCTGCCGACGCCCGGGTGGACTTCGTAGATGGGAAGTTTGTGCCGGTTGCCCACGTCGATGGCCAAAAAATTGATCGTGGCGAACTTCAGGGCCGAGTCCTCGATCATTGGCTTGACCCGACCGTGCGCGTCGATGCCAAGATTACCCACCCGAAGGTACAACAATCCGCGTTGGATGAGGCCATGGCCGGACCCGTCGTAAAGGCTTCGGCTGCTCCGGTGATTGCCACTGGCCGCAAGGATGTCAATGGCGAGATCCCACTGGACCGCATGGGAGAGGTGCTTACTTTTCACTCGGAAGGGGAGAAGCTCAAGCCGGTTGTGAACACGGAGGCCGCGCAGGCCATCCTCGGGGAAAACTGGCTGCCACGGAGGCTAAGCGCCGCAATGCCGACATTTCTTTCGCCGGCGGTAAGAAAGTGACCCCTTCCGTCGATGGCGTGACCATCGAATGGGACAAGACGATGGCTAACTTCGAAGCTCGCGTCATCGGCGACGCCCCGAAGAAATTCGAGGTCGCGTACAAAGACGAACCCGCCACCTTCACCACCGAGCAAGCCGAAAAGGCCACCTTTGACGAGGTCATCGGCGAATTCACCACCGGCGGCTTCTCAGGGCCTTCTGGAGTGAACATCGCCAAGACCGCCGCGCTTGTCGACGGCGCGCTGGTAGCCCCAGGGGAAACCTTCTCGCTCAACGGCCACACCGGCCCGCGCGGCACGGCCCAGGGGTTCGTAGAATCCGGCATCATCCTCAACGGCCACGCCGATAAAGCCGTGGGCGGCGGCATCTCGCAGTTTGCTACGACCCTGTACAACGCGGCGTACTTCGCTGGCATGCAAGATGTGGCGCACACCCCGCACTCTTATTACATCTCCCGCTACCCAGCCGGCCGCGAAGCGACCGTCTTTGAGGGCTCAATCGACCTGCAGTTTAAGAACACCTCGCAATACCCCGTGCTGATCACTGCGGGTGTGTCCGGCAACGAAGTGCACGTGGCATTTAAGGGCGTGAAGACGGTTAACGTGGAGTCCATCCCAGGCGGGCGCTGGGCAACCACGCAACCATCGCCGATCAATCTGTCTGGACCAGACTGTGCACCATCCGGTGGCGCGCCGGGCTTCACCACCTCGGATACCCGCGTGATCCGCTCGCTCTCCGGTGCCGAGATCTCCCGTGAGACCACCACCACCGTCTACGATCCATCGCCGATCGTGCGGTGCGGGTAGTTTTTAGGATTTGATCGCCGATCCCGCACCCTCGATCCCTGAACTCAAAGCACGCCTTCTCCACTTGCAGGAACCAGCTTAAGCCCATCCTGTAGCTTCAGGGATCGAGGTTCCGGGATGGAGGGTTGCCCGGCGATGGTGGAACAAGCACACTCGAGAATTCGCCCCCACCCCACTATGGTTGCAGTCACCATTTGTGCCAACCTTGTATGGGGTCACACGAGTACACTAGGGAAGCATGACTACTACCGGTAAATCCATCCTTGTCCAACAGCACGAAGAGGGAACCCAGGCCAGCTTGGTCGAAGTCGCGCCTGACCACGTCGCAGACGGAAACGTACTGGTAGATGTCCAGTACTCTTCCCTGAACTACAAGGACGCCATGGCCCTGGAGGGCAATAAGGGCGTGGCTCGCACCTTGCCGCTCGTGCCCGGCATTGACGTTGTGGGTACCGTAGTGGAATCCGACAGCGATCGCTTCCAGCCAGGCGACCAGCTTATCCTCAACGGTGCAGGTCTCGGTGAGTTCCGCCACGGTGGCTATACTGCTCAGCAGCGTGTGCCAGCCGATTCCGCTGTCAAACTTCCAGAACAGTTCACCGCGCACCAAGCTGCAGCGATTGGCACTGCTGGTTTCACCGCAGCTATGAGCATTAATGCGCTGCTCGACCACAACGTTAAGCCTGAAGATGGCCCGATTTTGGTCACGGGCGCTTCTGGTGGAGTGGGCTCCATTGCGATCCACCTGCTGCACACGTTGGGCTACGAGGTTCATGCGTCGACAGGCCGCGCGGACGAGCACGGTGACTACCTCCGTGAGCTTGGGGCGACCGAGATTGTCGATCGGGCCACGCTCTCGGAACGAGGCAAGCCGCTGCAGCGAGCTACCTACGCTGGTGCAGTTGACTGCATTGGCTCTCACACCCTGGTCAACGCCTGCGCTCAGGTCAAGTGGGGTGGCGTGGTCACCGCTTGTGGCCTGGCCCAGGGCGCGGACCTGCCCGGCACGGTGCTGCCGTTCATCTTGCGTGGCGTGGTGCTCGCGGGCATCAACAGTGTCGACGCTCCGCTGCACGTCCGCGAGGCCGCGTGGAAGCTGCTCGCTAATCAGGTGGACACGCACGTGCTCGACCGTATGACCATCACCATCCCGCTTGCCGACGTCATCGTGGCAGGCCAGAACCTCATGAGCGGCAAGATTCACGGCCGTACTGTTGTGGAGATTTAATCAATAACTGCGAGGCCAAAACCGAGCGCTCAGCCTGATTGTTAGTTAGCATGTGGGGCATGCACGCCCCCATACAACTGGCCGCCAATCACGTCGCTAACCCATCAAACTTGATGGAAAAGGTCTTGGCCTACCAGCCGCTACAGGCACTCACAGGTCTATATGGGAAAATTGCCGTTGGTGGGCATCTAGCAGTGTCTGAATTGGGGCTCGAATTCGCTCCACATGTCGTAAACCTGTCGTCTCAATACCTCCGCATTCCGCGAGAACAGATCGCCACGATGGAAAAGAGGCAACGCTTAGCCGCGCGGCTATTGGTAGTGACAACAGTTGATGGGCAGGAATTCGAATTTGTCACGTGGCAGCGCGACACAGCTATCGATGCGCTCAAGTTAGCCTAGACGTTTACAACTTTTCGGCTGCTTGGCGTAGGGCAGTAGTCAGCTTGAGAAGCTGCTCCTGCTCGCTTTCAGAAATATCGAGTTTGTTGAGCAGCTGACCCAATAACGGCTTAGCTGTGTCCACCAACTTGGCACCTGTGGCCGTGGTTGCTACTAAGATGCCACGCCCGTCTTCTGGATCCCGCATTCGATGGACTAGCCCCTGTTTTTCCAGTTGATTTACTGTGTGGGTAACGGTTGCCGGCGGAAGATTGAGGGTGTTGGCTGCGGTCTTCATTGCAATGGCATGTGCGGGAGTATCCTGGATTAGTGCAAGAAGCTCGTAACGGGCAAAGGAAATTTCCAACGGTCGCAGCGTAGTATCTGCTTTAGCTCGCAGTACTTCAACGAGACGAAATAGTGAAGCTATCGCAGCTAAAGACTCCTGTGAACCGGCTGCGTTCTGGTCCGCGACCAAAGTATTTCCTTTCAGAGTTGAATCAATATGAAGTTGATGCTACCCAAGTTTAAAGATCTGGGTAAACCTGGCGTTGATTCTGCAGAATCGTTGGCTTCATGTCGCAGCCTTTGATCTCGGACAAATCCATAACAACCTCAGCTAGTTGTTGCGTCGCTTCCTCAAGGACAACGTCGGCGTCTGCGTCGGGATGGCTCGGCAAGTCTGTCTCCAGCAGAATGCGATCTGCCGGGAATTGCCGCAGGTACGCTCGTCCTTTTTTGGTGCTCAGCATTTTTGAATTGACAGAGATATAGCCGCCGATGTCTCGAATAGCGGTAAGTTCATCGCTGGTGCCCGAGAACCAATGAAAAATGGGCACTATCGGGGGACTATGGGCCTCGATCTCAGCCACAACGTCTGCTGTTGAATGAACCGAATGGATAGAAAGTACACGCTGGTCACCGACTAATCGGCTGAGCACTCCCCTAAACGCACGCAGCTGCAATTCGGTCGGCGCGGTCTCGAGGCGGCGTGGCGAAAAATCCAACCCTACCTCGCCAATCAACCGGGTGTGGGGCAGTGCCTGGGTGAAGGCGGCCAGTTGAGCGTCGATAAGCTCGGCACTGGTGGCTTGCCACGGGTGAAATCCGAGCGCGAGCGGCGCGGGGCCGGGTAATTGTTCCAGGAAATCGGTGGGCAGGAGTGTTTGTGCGATGATACCGATGCCATGATCTGCGAGACTTTCGACAAAGCCTGCGCGCTCATCCTCGCGGAGAAAGTCCAGGTGAAAGTGGGTGTCTAGGAGCATTCCTGCTCCAGTGCCAACGCCTCCTCGCGGGAACGGAACAGACGCGGCGGGCGAGGCATCGGTTCCAGGCCAGACAATCGACGAATCACCTGTCCCGCGAGCATCATGCCCATGATCGGCGGCATGTAGCTCATGGACCCAAGCGTTTCCGCCTTGGTGGTGCCGTCGCCAGGCTTTTGCGGAATCTCGGTGGAAAACAGCACCTCAACGCCCTTGATGCGCCGCTTGTTGCACTCCAGCCGCATCACCTTCGACATCTGGCAGATCTCCGTCTTGCGCAGGTTCGCAAACTTCAGCTTTGTCGGGTCCAGCCGGTTCGCTGCGCCCATCGAGGAAATGTGGCGCAAGCTTTGCGACGCACACCAGTGCGCAATCGCCAATTTCTGGGAAATCGTATCGATGCAATCCACCACGTAATCGGGCCGAGGGAACTTTTCCAGCGTCTCGGCGATATTGTCTGGGGTCAGGAACACCTGCTCGGCGATGACTTCGCAGTTCGGGTTGATGTCCTTGATCTTTTCTTCCATGACCTCGGCTTTGACCCGGCCGATCGTGGAAGTAAACGCGATGAGCTGGCGATTGATATTGCTGGCTTCGACGGTGTCGCGGTCGAGGATGATGAGATGTCCCACACCGCCACGGGCCAGAGCTTCAGCGCACGCAGCGCCGACACCGCCAAGTCCCAGCACCATGACAGTGGCATTCTTGAGGTTTTCCAGGCCTTCGTCCTTGAGGAGCAGGCGGAGGCGGGCGTGGCGTTCGTCTTGCTGGGTCATGAAGGGCTTTCTGGGAGGGGATCGGTCGATTTTTGACTCTGAAAGTGCCCCAAAACTAGCAGAAAACGACCCTAAGGGGTGCAATAACCCACCGCATTAAAAATTTGGAGCCGATGACGGGAATCGAACCCGCGTATTCAGCTTGGGAAGCTGATGTTCTACCATTGAACTACATCGGCAATGAAGGATAGTTTAGCACTGCGGGCTGATGCGAAAGAAATTGCCTCCGCAGTAGGACCCGAATTAAATAACGGCAGGGCGTCCGGGGTGCACGCCTTCGTAAATCCCGGCCTCTAGTAGCTTTTCCAGTACTGGCTGCCCGCCCTCAGCAATGGCCGCCGAGACCTCGGACGGGAGCAAAGGGTAAAGCCCCCAGAAATGCACAAAGGAATCCCCGTTCGTGGCCCGGATGGAGTCGGTGCTGCCATTATCCAAAGTCACTGCTGGCCCCACAACGAGCCCTGAAAACGTGGATCCTTCGTACGGAGCAGCTGGATCTTCTTCAGCCTGCAGCGAGGTGCCAAAGGACAGCCACGTGTCAAGGTCATGAGGGAGGCGCGCGGTAGATTTCAGCACGTACATGGGCCAAAAGAGCTCTGGGGTTTTCTGGATATTCGCCACGTCCCAATCGGCGGGGAGAGTCATGACGAGCTCGCAACGGTTGGCACCTTCCAACCC
Organism: Staphylococcus chromogenes; assembly: GCA_032468405.1. GTDB lineage: Bacteria > Actinomycetota > Actinomycetes > Mycobacteriales > Mycobacteriaceae > Corynebacterium. The sequence continues at coordinate 187,182 of JAUDUO010000004.1, read as the reverse complement.
AGCTGGCATCGTCATTGCATATTCGCTCATGCCTGCAGTTACGAGTGTCCACACCGGACGCTGTTCGGTTGGTGCCCAAACGTAGACGTCGATATGCAATGCATCGGGGATCAACTCGTGGAAGACGGTGCAATCGCCGCTCAAGAACTGGCCAATATGCTCAGGGACAAATTCGCTGGAATGCCTCATGGGCGCGATTGTAGCGATGGACTAAGAAAAACGTTGGGGATCAGGTAGGCGCGAACCCCTAAGGAAACTACACTTAAACCTATGCTGCTTTCAGATCGAGATATCCGCGCTGCCATTGACAACAATGAGCTCGGCATTGAGCCATTTGATCCGGAGATGATCCAGCCGTCGTCCATCGACGTGCGCATGGACCGTTTCTTCCGGGTGTTCAATAACTCGAAGTACACGCATATTGATCCGAAGTTGCAGCAAGACGAGCTGACCAGCGAGATCGAGGTGCAGGAGGACGAACCGTTTATCCTGCACCCAGGCGAGTTTGTGCTGGCCGCGACCTTTGAGAAATTCCGGCTTCCAGCACACCTGGCGGGTCGATTGGAAGGTAAGTCGAGCCTGGGTCGCCTGGGCTTGCTGACTCACTCCACCGCAGGGTTCATCGATCCTGGTTTTGAAGGCCATATCACCCTTGAGCTTTCTAACGTGGCTAATCTCCCAATCGCGTTGTGGCCAGGCATGAAGGTCGGGCAGTTGGCGCTGTTTAAGATGAGTTCTCCAGCGGAAACGCCGTACGGCACAGGTACTCTGGGGAGCAAATACCAAGGGCAGCGCGGGCCGACCCCAAGCAAGGCGTATCTGAACTTTAGGTAACGAAGCGAGCGCCCGAGGAAAACCGCGACTACATTGGGCTGTTATGCGTATGACAGTCATCGGAACCGGATACTTGGGTGCTACCCACGCCGCCTGCATGGCGGAACTAGGCCACGACGTCCTCGGCGTTGACGTGGACGTTAACAAAATCGAAGCCCTGCGAAACAGCACGGTGCCGTTTTATGAGCCTGGTTTGCCGGAAGTGTTGGAGCGTAACATCGCTGCAGGTCGCCTTAGCTTTACGACGTCCTACGATGAGGCCGCAACGTTCGCGAATGTGCACTTCCTCGGCGTTGGTACTCCACAGCAACGCGGCTCCTATGCTGCAGATTTGAAGTATGTGTACGCGGTAATCGAAGATCTGGTGCCAAAGCTTAAGGGTGAGCACATCATCTTTGGTAAGTCCACCGTCCCGGTAGGCACGGCTGCTGATTTGCAGCGCTTGGCCGATGAACTGTCTCCCGAGGGAACCTCGGTGGAAATCTCTTGGAACCCTGAGTTCCTCCGTGAAGGCTTCGCGGTCCAAGACACTATCACCCCAGACCGCATTGTTCTGGGCACTCGGGCTGACAATACCCGCGCTGAGGAGATTGCTCGCGAGGTATATGCCCAGCCACTGGCAGCCGACACTCCGTTCATTGTTACCGACCTGCAAACCGCTGAACTGGTGAAGGTCTCGGCGAATGCGTTCTTGGCCACCAAAATTTCCTTCATCAATGCTGTTTCCGAGGTGTGTGAGCTCGTGGGCGCGGACGTCGTCAAGCTGGCGGACGCGATCGGTCACGATGACCGTATCGGCCGAAAGTTCCTGGGGGCCGGTCTGGGTTTCGGCGGTGGCTGTTTGCCGAAGGATATTCGCGCATTTATGGCACGTGCCGGTGAGCTGGGGGCGGATCAGGCGCTGACGTTCCTGCGCGAAGTGGATGCGATCAATATGCGACGTCGTGATCGCATGGTTCTGCTCGCGCGAGAGGCCTGCGGTGGCAACCTCCTGGGGCACAATGTTACGGTGCTCGGCGCTGCGTTTAAGCCTAATTCTGATGACGTGCGTGATTCGCCGGCTCTGTCTGTTGCCGGCTCGTTGTCCCTCGCAGGGGCGCAGGTCACGGTGTATGACCCGCAGGGTATGGAGAACGCTCGCAAGGTTTTCCCAACCCTGAATTATGCGTCTTCCACCGATGATGCACTGCGCGGTGCTGACGTCGTGGTACTGGCTACCGAGTGGCAGGAATTCAAGGATCTCGATCCGGTACATGCCGCAGCGCTTGTGCGTAAGAAGGTCATCTTGGATGGCCGGAATGTGCTGCCTGCGCAGGCGTGGAAAGACGCCGGCTGGGACATCCAGGCGCTGGGACGGAGTTTGTAGCTAACTCACTCGTTCCGAACCGTCACCGCAGCAATTGCTGTGGTGATTGGTACAGCAAGGACCAGGGCAATAGCGCCGACCGCAGAGCGCAGAAACTCGGTGGCCATGATGTCACCAGTGAGAATCTGTGCCAATGGCCTGCCGGAGACGCTGAGGAGCAAGAGGGACGGCAAGGCTGCGCCGGTGTAAGAAAGCACGAGTGTGTACACCATCGAAGCGATATGGTCGCGGCCAACCCGCATTGCAGCGGCGAATACGGATAGTGGGGAAGCATCGGGATCAGCATGTACGAGCTCCTGCACCGTGGAAGCCTGGGCGACGGTGACGTCGTTAAGCACGCCAAGTGCGCCGATGATGAATCCGCAAAGCATCAGGCCGGTGATAGAGACATCAGGCAGATAAAGCTGGATTTGCAAGTTGTCCTCGTGCCCGAGGCCACGCAAGTCGGCGCCGCTGATGGCGAAGCGTGCTAAGAACGCAGATAGGCCTAGGGAAATGAGGGTGCCACCCAGAGCGGACGATGTTTTCCAACTCACTCCATGTACAAGATAGAGCGCGATAAAGAGTACGGCTGCTCCTCCCGTTACCGCTAGCCCTACGGGGGAACCGCCGCGAAGCAGAGCGGGGAGCAGGAAAAAGCATACCATCGTCATTGTGATTGCCAGCCCTACCAGCGATAGCAGGCCGCGGTGGGCGCCAACTGCGATGACAAGAACAAATACTGCTACCAGCCACCAGAGCAAGTTGCTGGAACGGTGGAAGTCTGCGAACGAATAGTTCAGTGCACCATTCGTGTCAGTTTCGGTCAGCCAGATTTTGTCCCCTTGGTGCAGCTGCGGATCGCTCGGTTGGGTCCCCAACATGAGCAGCGTATTCTTCCCGGCGTTTGGGCCAGAAGTGAGTTCCACGATCGCGCGTGGGCAGGTCTTATTGTCTAGGTTGACAGTGGTTTTAGGGCTGCCTTCAAATGCCGTGCCTATCGACGGCGAATCGCACAGGCCGTCTTCCCGGGTGGTTACTGTGCCAGAAACGTGGGGCGTCGCTAAGCCTGAAGTGGCAGCGAAGTTTGCACTGATGCGGGGAGGCTCTTTCGATGGCCATTGCTGGATCAACCCGATAGCTGTGGCTATGGCAGCAAGAATCAAAAAGCCAGCTAAGCACAGCTGGGGGAGCGAGCGGGGAGATCGAGAGGATGGAAGTGCGTGCCTAGCCAAGAGAAAAACCTCACGTTCTATCCGAAGGAGCGGAATGAACGTGAGGTTAGTTGTCTTTAGGGTATTTTTCCACCTGAGTGGATGCGTCAACTACTGCTTGTAATGCTTCAAGAACCGGCCGAGGCGCTGGATGGCCTCGGTCAACTCGGAGGCATAAGGCAAGGTCACTACGCGGAAGTGATCGGGCTCTTTCCAGTTGAATCCTGTGCCGTGTACGAGGAGAATCTTTTCGGCCCGCAGGAGGTCATACATGAATTTCGCATCGTCATGAATGGGGTACATGTTCAAATCGATCTTTGGGAAAGCATACAGCGCGCCCATGGGCTTTACGCAGCTCACGCCGGGAATTTCGTTGAGGGCTTCGTAGGCTGCATTGCGTTGTTTGAGCAGTCGTCCGCCTTCCCCAGTTAGTCCGTAGATCGACTGGCGGCCGCCTAGTGCCACCTGGATAGCGTGCTGAGCTGGCACGTTCGCACATAAGCGGGTGCCAGAAAGTAATTCCAGGCCTTCGATGAATCCTTCTGCGTGGTGCTTAGGGCCGGTAAGTACCATCCAGCCAGCACGGTAGCCTGCTACCCGGTATGCCTTGGACAAGCCATTGAAGGTGATGCAGAGCAGGTCAGGGCACAGCGTGGCAATCGAAATGTGCTCGGCATCGTCGTAGAGAATGCGGTCGTAGATTTCATCGGCAAGGATCAGCAGCTCGTGCTCTCGCGCCACTTCAACGATCTTCTGCAAGGTCTCACGAGAGTACACCGCGCCGGTGGGGTTATTCGGGTTAATCACCACGATGGCCTTGGTTTTGTCGGTGACCTTCGCGCGGATGTCCTCAATCGAGGGGTTCCAGTTGTCTTCCTCGTCGCAGAGGTAGTGCACCGCTCTGCCTCCGGCGAGGGAGGTTGCGGCCGTCCACAGGGGATAGTCCGGGGCCGGAATGAGCACCTCGTCGCCGTCATTAAGCAATGCTTGGGTGACCATCGAGATGAGTTCGGACACGCCATTACCGAGGTAGACATCTTCAATGTCGAATTCGGGGAAACCGTCAACGAGTTCGTAACGAGTGACGATAGCTCGCCGAGCAGGGATAATGCCCTTCGATGTCGAGTAGCCCTGCGACGTAGGGAGTGCTGCGACCATGTCCTGCACGATGACGTCCGGTGCGTCGAAGCCGAAAATTGCCGGGTTGCCGGTATTCAGCTTGAGGATTCGATGCCCGTCGTTTTCTAGGCGCTCTGCCTCCGCAGACACTGGCCCACGAATCTCGTAAAGGACGCCTTTGAGTTTGTCTGATTGATCAAAGATGCGTGGAGCCTTGCGCTTGGAAAGCTTATCGACGGACTCGGGTGCGGAATCAGCAGTGTTCATCTTTCCCATCTTGCCACTGCGTATGGCGGTTCGGGACGATTACTAGCCATTTTAAGGCAAACCCTTGGGCGAAAATCCCAAAGTGAAGCAATATTTAGGAACTTGTAAGGAGAAGGGGCGCTACCGTCCCATAATTCGTCATACGATACCTGCGGGGGTAGGCTTACGGACGTTTAGCGGGGAATCGACAGAGAGGAACGGATGAAAGTCCTGACGGTCAGTCCTGGTGGCAACAAGCGGATCAGGCAAGTAGCAGGCATTGATGGCCTGCGCGGACTAGCAGTGTTGGCTGTCGTCTTTTATCACTTTTTCAAGCAGGTAGTACCCGGAGGATTTCTGGGAGTAGACGTATTCTTTGTCATTTCCGGTTTCTTGATCACAAGCTTGCTGATTCGTGAAGTTGTTGCAACTGGCAGCATCAGTTTGGGTAAATTCTGGCAGCGTCGAGCCCGCCGAATCCTGCCAGCCGCAGTATTTGTTTTAGTGGTATTTACTGGAGTAGCCGGGATCTTGGGCGGTGATCCCGCAGTAGCGGTAAATACCCAGTTTTTAGGAACCTTATTCTTTGTGAACAACTGGACACAGATCGCTGGTTCACAAAGCTATTTTGCAGATTCTGGTATCCAAATCTTCGCTCATTACTGGTCACTGGCGGTAGAAGAACAGTTCTACCTACTGTGGCCTTTGATCGTGGTAGCAGGGTTTTGGATTGGTAAACGCCACGGCCATTTGCTGCTGGCAGCCTTGTCTGTGCTCTTAGGAGCTGGATCCGTTGCTTTAATGGTCAACCTTTATGACCCAGATGCGGATCCTACCCGTGTCTATTACGGCACGGATACCCACGCGTTTGGTCTGCTCGCTGGAGCTTTACTTGCATTCACCATTACCAGTAGAAAAACGCATGCTGAGGATTCTTTCCCAGCTCCTCGATGGATGGACTACGTGGCGGCGGGCTTAGGCATCCCAGCACTTGCTTTCTTGCTGTTTCTCATGGCCACATTGCCGGACACCGCAGCGGAGACTTATCGAGGCGGATTGGTGGCAGCGTCAGTGTGCACTGCAGTGGTGTTGTGGTCTGTGGTACGAGAAACCGGCCCGGTGAACTGGATCTTCCACATCCGAGCATTGCGTTGGTGCGGGCATCGTTCCTTTTCGTTGTACTTGTGGCATTGGCCGTTGCTAATCACAGTACGAGAACTACTGGTGCGCGGAGACGTCCTAAAAGGCAACCATTTCGCGCCGGGAATAATTGCCGCCATCCTATCTTTTCCGCTGGCAGCATGGTCCTATGCCCACGTAGAAAACCCTATTCGCCGCCACGGCTATCGAGGAGTGCTCGGCGCTTGGCTGCGCCAATTTCTGGCCGCGGAGTCTTATGCGCCATTGCTACGCCAAACCGGTGCCGCAGTAGCGATGGCGATCGCAGTTGTAGCTATGGCTACTGCGCCCCAAAAGTCCTCCTTGGAATCGGACCTGGACAAGCTTGCTACGGAATACTCTGCTCAAGAAAACGCACCTGCCGCCGCAGCAGCGCCAATCCCACCGGCCGAAACTCGAACCATGCCTACGGGAGATCAAATTACCGCGATTGGTGATTCGGTCATGTTGGCATCAATCCAATCGCTGTCCAGCGGGTTCCCCGGAATCTATGTTGATGCCGCAGTGTCTCGTCATTACACCGCCGCGATCCCGCTGCTGCAAGGGATGTCTGCTCAAGGAACACTCGATCCGTTTGTATTCCTGGGCTTTGGCACAAACGGCCCCGCTTTTGACGGCCAGATTGATGAGATGATGCAGATCATCGGACCAGACCGCATTGTCGTCATGGTGTTGCCATTCGGTGACCGCGAGTGGATGCCACAAGCGCGTCAGCAGGTATTTGATGCTGCGTCTCGTTACCCCAACGTTTACATCGCTGATTGGTGCCACGTGGCGCAGGGGAATCCAGCGCTGCTGCGTGGAGACTTGATTCATCCGACGCTCGAAGGTGCCTCTGCGTACTCAGATGCTATGCGGGCTGCTCTGCAAAGGTGGCAGAACTTCGACCGAACGGTCCCCCAGCAGTGTGGCGGCTAAGAAGTTTTAGCTAAAACTTTGGGGGTTCTGGCGATTGGTTAGCTGCTCGGCATTGGCGTTGTTTTTACGTGTTATGCTCCGCAGAAAGCCGAAGAGGACAACCGCGCCCACGATCAGTGCGATGAGGATGAGCAAGAAAACGGCGAGAATGATCAGTTCGGTGGGGCCGAGGTTAGGCATGATGCTCCCATCTCATAGGAAGGTACAGGGATCGCTTGGTTGCCACCTTACCGATAATTGGGGTGAGCGCCAGCAGGAGAGTTAGCTCCGTGGCTGAAAGTGCATGCCTAGAACCGGTCGAATGATGCCCCTTCTTCCAGCATTTCTGCGCTGAGTTTCTTTACTTTCGCCTCAATAATGTCGATGACCCGCTGAAACTCGGCATCGGACTTACCGCTCGGGTCATCCAGGCCCCAATCCTCCCGAATCTTGCAGGGCAAGAATGGGCACGAAACGTTGCACCCCATCGTGATGAGGATGTCTACCGCAGGGAGCTCGTCGATAAGCTTGGAGCGCTGTCCGTTGGCCTCCATGTCGATGTCGTAGCGCTCCTTGATCAAGCGCACCGCGTCCGGGTTGATCTGCGGGACTTGTTCGGTGCCTGCACTCACAAATTCGAACTTGTCGCCAGCAAAGTAATCGCCAATTGCTTCGGCCATTTGACTGCGACAAGAATTGTGGACGCACACGAATGCGACGACTGGCTTTTTCACTGTTCGCTCTCTCTGCTAGTTGACCCCGAGGAATTGCTCCAATTCACGGGTATGGCCGGTGACTTCAATGGGAATTCGGCAAAAATTTTCGGCAGCTAATTCGGCAACAACAACCGATTGCCCATCTTCTTCATCAGTTCCGGTGATTGTGTATCCGAGTTTAGTGCTCACCTGGGCAGAGGCGGCATTGTCAGGGTGCCATTTACTCCGCATCGTTGAGGCTTGTAGCCAGTCGAAACAATACGTCGCCAGGAGTTCGCGCATGGCGGTGCCGTAGCCCTGGTTTTGATACTTCGAGAGCACGTAGGAGCCTGTTTCCACAGTTCTAGTTTCGCTGAACTTTGTGGCTCTGAGGTCGATACTGCCGATGAATTTATCCTGCGCAAATGCGATGAATGGTATCTGCCAATCATCCGGCGAGTTCTTTGCTCTTAAACCCCAATGAAACCGTGCAGTTTCCAGCGCTATGAGCGGCTTGGGAGTAAGCGACCACGGGAAAACCCAAGGGGTGTTGGGATCGACGAAGATGTCCTCGTGGTTAATTTCTCCCATTAATTGTAAAGACGCGTCGTCTGCTGGTTTTAAGCGAAACTCGCCTGATCTAAGCTCCAGGCCAAAAGGTGGGTAAATGTCGCTCAGCTTCATGGAAACAGCTTACGAAACTTATGCCGGCATCGAGCTAGTTTTCCAATTCGGGATCCTCGGACCGGGCCTGTTCGTAAACTTCCTTGGCGGCACCAAGGTTGATCAGTCCGATGATCACCCCGACCACCACATCCGGCCATACGGACATCCAGAACATGGTGAGGACGCCCGCGGCGAGAATGAGAATGTTGGCCAGGACGTCGTTACGTGCAGCGAGCCATGCGCCGCGCACGAGCGCACTCCCACTACGCAAGCGCAGGAGCAGCAGGGCGCAGACGAGGTTGATGATCATCGCGAAGACGGCGGTGGCGGAAAGAGTGAATGGTTCCGGCACCTCACCTGTGACAACCTTCCATGCCGCCATACCTAACGCGGCGAGCGCTGGTATCAAGATAAGTCCGGCCAAACCCACACTTGCTTTTCGGCGCCCGGTCACTGACCAACTCATCGCCGTAACCACGAGCATGTTGATGAGGAAATCCTCGAGGAAATCCGCGGCATCGGCAAACAACGACGCGGAGCCAATCGCCGCGGCGAGGACTACCTCAATCAAGCAGCCCAGTAGATTGAGCAATGCAACTGCGAGGACAATTTTTCGGGTCTGAGCCGTCAGTGAAGAGGCATGGATTTCTTCGGAAGTCACAATGGCAGGTTACCGATGACTGAAAGGAGCGCTTCCAACCTCCATCGTTAACATGGAAAACTGGCCGACAGACTAAACGACAAAACACCATACGCTTAGCAATTGTGATAAACGTATGGTGATCTGTGCTAATAGCGAATTAGAACGCTACGCCAGAGTGGAAAATGACATTGGCGTATGGAGTGGTCTCCCCGGTACGGATAACGAACTTGACGTCGGCAAGCTGTGCTTTGAGCTCGTCGTGTGAAATCTCAGTGAGTGAGGTTGCCGCCAGAACTGAGCGGACTTCCTTTGGAGTCTGAGTTGCGATGGTCGCTGCTTCCACCATCACTTCAGCTAGCACGGCCGACACCACATCGGCGAATCGTGGAATGCCCATAACCAACGCGAGGTCGATTACCTCGATGTGGTCAGGAATCGGCAGGCCACAGTCTGCGATTGCAAAAGTGTCTGTATGACCAAGCCGGTTAATTGCGTAGGCGAGGTCAGCATTAAGGATGCCTTGAGAACGCATAGGTTCACACCTCCGGAAGTAAATCGGTCGCGGATGGATAGGAAGGCTGTGCCCCTGGGCGCATCGCTGCGTAGGCTCCAACGCGAGCGGCGTGCTGAGCTGCTGCAATGAGGGTGCTCCCCGCGAGCAAACGGGCAGCTAGTGCGCCCGTGAAAGCATCACCGGCACCAGTCGTATCCACTGCAGTGATTGTTGGAGTTGGAATTTTGGTGATGGTGTCTCCTTCAGCAACCAGTGCGCCTGCCTTACCGAGGGTCATGACTACAGATTTGAATCCTGCGTCGATTAGCCCGCGTAGCAGTTGATCGGGCGTACCGTCCGCACCCAGCACGAGCCCAGCTTCGTGCTCATTAACGACGAGCGGATCGGCTCGTAGCAGGCAGTCGCGGTCCACCTCAACAACTGGGGCGAGGTTCACAATCACACGACCACGCGCAGTTCGGATGGCCTCGGCGAATCCAGACGCTGGGATCTCGCCTTGCAAGAGCACGAGATTAGCAGTTGCGATGGCCGTCGCATGGCGAGCGACGAACTCCTCCGTAACCTGGTAATTCGCGCCGGGTACAACGATGATCGAGTTCTCGCCGTCGGCAGAAACCGTGATTACCGCGAGGCCCGTGGTGCCTCGGATGGTCTCGATATCTGCACAATCAACACCCGATTCCCGCATGAGCTGCATGGCAGGACCCGAGTAGGCGTCATCACCGACCGCTCCGACAAACGTGACCTGAGCGCCCTGCAGAGCGGCGGCAACGGCTTGGTTTGCGCCCTTGCCGCCAGGCAGGACTTCGCCACCGGATCCCAACAGCGTTTCGCCCGGGCTAGGGTGTCGGTCCACGTGCACGAACAGGTCCGCGTTGATGGATCCGACGATGCAGAGTCGAGGGGAAACGGAGCTAGGCATTACTTGAACTCGGCTACGTTCTTAGCATCGACGGTGACCACTGCGACTGGGATCTCCTTGGTTGCAGTCTTCTTTTCGAGGAGAGCCTTGGCCTGTTCAACAGCCTTAGCGCCGAGCTCGGCTGGCTGCTGGGCAATGGTGCCGTTCATGGAGCCCTTCTTTACAGCAGCGATACCGTCGGCAGTGCCGTCGAAACCGAAGACCTTGACATCCTTGCCAGCCTTTGCCCCTAGAGCCTCAATTGCACCGAGGGCCATTTCGTCGTTCTCAGCGAAGATAGCCTTGACGTTCGGATGTGCCTGCAGCAGGTTCGTGGTGACGTTCAAGCCCTCAGTTCGGTCAAACTTTGCGGTCTGCTTACCAGCCACGGTGATCTTTGGGTAATCTTTCAGGCCATCTTCGAAACCCTTACCGCGGTCACGCGATGCGGAAGAACCAGCGATGCCCTGCAGGATCAGGATTTCGCCTTCACCGTTGATCGACTCGGCCAGGGCCTTGGCCGCCTGCTTGCCGCCGGCAACGTTGTCGGAAGCGATGAAGGAAGCAATCTCGCCACCGTTGGAAGAACGGTCGACTGCGATCACTGGGATCTTCGCAGTGTTCAGAGCCTTCACCGAAGGGGCGACTGCGTCGGAGTCAGTGGGGTTGACGATGACTACGCCTGCGCCCGAAGTCTGAGCGTTCTTTAGCTGGTCAGCCTGGGTGGAAGCGTCATTAGAAGCATCCAGGACGTTGAGCTTGATGCCCATTTCGGAGGCTTTCTTCTGTGCCCCGTCACGCAGCTCGACGAAGAATGGGTTGGACTGGGTGGACAGTGCCAGGGTGACAGAATCGGTCTTTGCTTCTTCGCGGTTGCAGGCGGTCAAGCTGAACGCCAAGGCAAGGGAGGAAACGATTGCGAGGGACTTACGAGTCAAGGACATAGTGAAACTCCTTCAGAGAGAAAAAGGGGATAAGGGTTATTTAGTTAGCGGCTTTGTTACGGATGACGTCGAAACCGACGGCAAGTGCGATAACCAAGCCGATCACAATCTGTTGCCAGAACGACGACACGTTCAGAAGGTTCAAGCCATTGCGGATCACAGCAAGCAACATGGCGCCAACAAGCGTTCCGGTAGCTTTACCTGAACCACCAGCCAGGGAGGCGCCGCCAATAACGACGGCTGCAATGGCGTCTAGCTCGTAGCCCACGCCAGCTTGTGGCTGCGCAGAGGAAAGACGTCCGGCCATCACAAGACCCGCAAGTGCTGCGAAAGTCCCAGACAGGGCGAATACGGTGATCTGGATCTTCTTAACTGGCAAGCCTGACAAGCGGGCTGCTTCGAGGTTGCCGCCAACTGCGTACATGGACCTGCCGAGCACAGTCCGCTCGAGCACGAACCAGCAGATCAACCCCGCAACTACCATCATCACGATCGGGATGGGGACACCGCCGACGGTGCTGCCAAGGAAGTTCACCGAGTCAGCAGTTGGTACAGGCGAACCCTTGGAAATTACCAGCGTGGCACCACGCGCGATCGACATCATGGCGAGCGTGGCAATGAAGGAAGGGATCTTGCCAAAAGCAGTTGCGCAACCGCAGATCATGCCAGCAATGGCACCGATGAGCAGGCCAATGATAAGCGTGCTCCACCCCGGTAAGCCCGCTTTCGTAAAACTATTTGCTGCGACCATCGCGCCGAGTGCGGCGACAGATCCTACCGATAGATCGATGCCTGCCGTGATTATTACGAAAGTCATGCCGAACGCGAGGATGGCTACTGTCGCGGCTTGAATGCCAATGTTGATGGAGTTATTGACAGTGAGGAAGTGCGGGGTTGCGATGAACAGGGCAATGCACAGCGTGATGAGGCCAACGAGTGCGCCATTGTTCATCATCCAGTTGAGTACCCGACGCGACCCGGGCACAGAAGAAGTGGTGGTGGTCATGATTTAGTGCTCCTGAGCTGGGGTGGAATCGGTTACTGCGTCGGTGACGTTGGCGACTGCCAAGGTCATCACCTCGTCTTGAGTAGAGCCACGTTGCAGTTCGCCCGCGATCTTTCCGCCGGACATCACCAAGATGCGGTCAGACATGCCAAGCACTTCGGGCAGATCGGAAGAAGCCATGAGGACGGCTCCTCCTGCTGCGGTGATTTCGCCAATGAGGTTGTAGATTTCAACCTTGGCTCCTACATCAACGCCACGTGTAGGTTCGTCGAGAAGCAACACCTTGGATCCGGCCAGGACCCAGCGCCCGAAAACAGCCTTTTGCTGGTTGCCGCCAGATAGGTCGCGGATAGGTTGATCAATACCTGCCATGCGGATGCGTAGCTTGTTTGCGACGTCAGTTGCACGTTGTTTTTGCCCACGTCGATCAGCGAGGCCCAACTTTGATGATGATTGCAGGGTGGCAAAGCCTAGGTTCTCACCGACAGTTGCATCTAGCACAAGACCCTGACCTTTACGATCCTCCGGAACGTGGCCGATGCCGCTTCGAATTGCTGCGTCAATCTTGCCCCCTGGCAGTTTCTTGCCATTGACGACGACCTGGCCGGAATCATATTTGTCTGCCCCAGCGATGGCCCGAATCACTTCGGTGCGGCCAGCGCCGACGAGCCCTGCCAAGCCGACTACCTCGCCAGCATGCACAGTGAATGAAACGTCGTGGAAGTATCCCTTAGCGGTTAGGCCGGAAACTTCCAGCAGGGGTTGACCAGGAGATTGTGGCGTGTGTGGGTACTGATCGTTGATATCGCGGCCAACCATGTGACGCACCAGCTCTGCTTCTGGAGCGGACGGTGGTACCTCGGCAACGACATTGCCGTCGCGCAAGATTGAAATGCTATCGGAGACCCGAGCCAATTCGTCTAGGTGATGGGAAATGAACACCATGCCGACGCCCTTTTCGCGTAATTGCTCCATTACATCGAATAAGTGGTCAATCTCTTTGCCAGTAAGAGCAGCCGTTGGCTCATCCAGAATCAGCATACGAGCATTCATGGACAGTGCCTTTGCAATCTCGACGAGCTGCTGGCGTGCGATTCCGAGTTCTCCCACCGGAGTATCGAGATCCACATCGAGACCGATCATGCGAATTGCGGCTAGCGCTTGAGCATTCAAATGTTTGAAGTTAACCAAGCCAAAACGAGACGGAGTGCGGCCGAGCAGGATATTCTCGGCTACCGTCATTGTCGGTACGAGGTTTAGCTCTTGGTGAATCGTGGCAATGCCGAAGCTCTCTGCAGCACGGGTGTTCGGCAATTGAACCGTTTTCCCGTCGATGATGATCTGGCCTGAATCTGGCTGATACACACCTGCCATCATCTTGATCAGCGTCGACTTGCCCGCGCCGTTTTCGCCTAGCAGCGATAGGACGCGACCGGGGTGCACCTCGAGGGAAACATTATTGATGACGTTGACTGGTCCAAAGGACTTCGAAATACCGTCGAGTCGCAGAATAGGTTGTTCCGTCATGCGGTGAACTCACCTCCTAGTGGGTTTTGGGCGGACACTGTGTCGAAGCCCTCGGGATATACGTGGTTGGAGATATTCGGTTGTCGTCTGGGGGGTCTTCTCCGTTCAGCAACGCGAGAAGTCCTGCATGCGCGCGACGTCCCATATCCTGGACGTTTTGATCGATGATGGAGATCGGCACAGGCTGGACTCTCATGTAGACGAGGTCGTCGAACCCGACAAATGCCAGCTCATCGCCAATGTGAATTTCGTGCTGGAAGCAATAGTCCAAAGCGCCGAGAGTCATCATCGAGTCGCCGGCGATGAGAGCTGTGACTCCGCGCTTGGTTAACTCTTCGGCCCCCGTTCGGCCGAGTTCTACTTCGAATCCGCCGCGGAAAACGTAGTCGCAGCTGATATCGAGAGTGTCGCAAATCGACGTAAAGGCGTTGAGGCGCTGTGCTCCTGTTGTTGTTGCTGCGGGGCCTGACAAATACCCGATTTTGCTATGCCCATGGCTTTTGAGATCCCTTAGTGCGGCTTCAATCCCAGACACCGGATCAGAAGCAAAGCATGGGAAGTCGCTGCCTGGAATATCTCGGTCAATTAATACGATGGGCGTTCCAGCGTCGACCATGCTGGTGAGGAGATTCTTGGCAGCAAGATCAGGGACCACAATCATGCCGTCGACACGCATTTGCGCAAGTGAATACACAGCAGTTTCCAGCTCGAGTTCGTTGCTCGTGACAATCAAAGTGGACTGACCGTAGGAGGTGGCTTGATCTTGAATAGCTGCTGCCATACTGGCGAAGTATGGGTTGACCAAGGAAGGGATCGCCAGGCCAATGATGTTGCTCTTTTGGTTTCGGAGGCCACGAGCTTGAATGTTTGGCCGGTAATTCAATGAAGCGGCAGCTTTGGAGACTCTATCTCGAGTCTTTTCGGAAATCCTTGAGCTGTGGGCTAAGGCTCGAGAAGCAGTGGACACGGAGACACCAGCGAGCGCGGCGACATCTTTGAGAGTTGCGGCGTTGTAAGGCATCGTGGCACCTCCAATGGTTGCTCGTGTGCAAACGTTTGCGTTGAGATTGCATTTGAATCTACGATCTTGCGCAATCGTTTGTCAAGCGATTCAAGTCACAAAATGCCAACCGATGTGAAGCAGGATTGATTTACATGGACTCGCTTTACAATCACGAAAAATTTAGATCAGACACGTCGAACAACCACGAATAAAAAACCGGTCAAACACGTCTGAGAGATCGATGTGTTTGACCGGAACTCTGGCTAGTTTGTCGACGGTGGCGTAGGTGGCTGATTTCCCGGCGGAGTTGCTGCAGGTGGCTGTGCGCTAGGTGGTCGCGCGGCTGGTGGCTGCGCGATCGGAGGTGCGGCCATAGGCGGTTTAGCCACAGGAGGGATTGCTGAAGGCGGAGCGGCCACAGGAGGGGTCGCAGCCGGTGGAGCAGGCACCTTCGGGACGGGTGGTGCGGGAACAGTCACCGGTGGTTGTGCAACTGGGGGAGCCGCAATCGGCGGCTGAGCGGAAGGCGGCGCAGCCGCAGGTGGTTTAGCTGCTGGTGGTGCTGCTACCGGTGGTTGTGCCACGGGTGGTGTAGCTACAGGTGGAGCCGTTGTTGGAGGCACTGTCGCGGGTGGGGTGGCTGCAGGCGGAGTAGCCATAGGAGGCTTGGCAACTGGCACTGAGTTGCCTGGTGCTACCGGAACCGCTCCTCCAGGAGGTGCCGGAATCGCAGCGCCAGGGGCCGCAGGTGCGCTAGCCGTTGGCGGCACTGGCTGGATGGGGCGAGCAACAGAGTTGTTTGACTCGGCCGACTGCGCCGGTGACTGGTCATCGTTCTCCGCTGGTCTGCGGGTATCGCGCGTAGGCGTGTCCAGGAAGGTAGGTTCGCGGAAGTCCGGCAGGTGGCCGTCGATAAGCACGGCATCGCGGAGTTTCGTTGCTACATCGGAGACTGGGGCGGTGGCACTGAGCGCCTTTACGCCGCCGCCGAGCATGGTGTTGCAGAAGGGGCAGCCGGTGACGATCTCATCGGCAACTGATAGTGCTTCTGAGGTGCGGTTTTCGTTGATGCGAGTGCCGAGCTTTTCCTCCATGAACATCCGCGCGCCGCCGGCGCCGCAGCAGAAACCCTCATCGCGGTTGCGGGGCATCTCTTTCAAGTCGCCGACGGCGGAGAGTAGCTCACGCGGTGGGTCGAAAACCTTGTTGTGGCGGCCGAGGAAGCACGGGTCGTGATAGGTCAGCGGTTTGCGGTCCTCAGGGCGGCGTGGCACCGGTGTGAGCAGTCCGTCGCGGACCAGACGATTCAACAGCTGGGTGTGATGCAGGACATCGTAGGAACCGCCGAAGTCCGGGTACTCGTTGCGCAAGGTGTTAAAGCAATGCGCGCAGGAGGTGATGATGCGGCGTTGGCCTGCGGGAACTCCGTCGAAGGCATCGTTGAGCGTCTCGACGTTCTCGGCTGCCAACATCTGGAACAAAAATTCGTTGCCGGCGCGGCGGGCCGGATCGCCGGTACAGGTTTCGCCCTGCGCCAAAGTCGCGAACTTCACGCCAGCCACATTCAGTAGCTCCGCGATCGCCCGCGAAGTTTTTCGCCCGTTGTCATCGAACGCGCCGGCGCAGCCTACCCACAAAAGGTATTCGACGTCGTCAAAGCTATCCACGTCCTCGCCGAATACAGGTACCGAGATGCCGTCGCGACGCGCCTCCTCGATCCAGGAAAGCCGCTCACGCGAGTTACGACCCCACGGGTTGCCCTTAGTCTCCAGGTTCTTAAACATCCCGGTGAGTTCGGAAGGGAAGTCTGACTCCGCCAACACCTGGAAGCGACGCAGGTTGGCTACGTGGTCGATGTGCTCGATGTCCACGGGGCACTGTTCCACGCACGCACCACAGTTGGTGCAGCTCCACAGTACATCCGGCTCCACCGGAGCACCGGAGCCCACGAGCTTCAACACATCCACGCCCTCGTGTGAACGGTCGAATTCCATTGGCGCGGCGTCGTCAA
Source organism: Staphylococcus chromogenes (assembly GCA_032468405.1). Classification (GTDB taxonomy): domain Bacteria; phylum Actinomycetota; class Actinomycetes; order Mycobacteriales; family Mycobacteriaceae; genus Corynebacterium. The sequence goes on along the minus strand of JAUDUO010000004.1, from coordinate 170,438 downwards.
GCGCGGCATCGCGCAGCGAGGTTATCAACAGCTTCGGCGATAGCGGCTTTTCAGTATGCCAAGCTGGGCATTGTTCCTGGCAGTGGCCACATTCGGTGCAGGAGGTGGCGTCGAGAAGCATCTTCCAGGGTGCCTCACTGAGCGTACCGACGCCCAACGCATCAGTCTCTGGATCCGCATTGTCCAGGGTCAGCTCTTTGGTGCCCGACCGCATCGGCGGGAGCGCACCTAGCGCCTTTGCCCCGTCCGGGTTGCGCTGGAAGAAGATATTAAAGAAAGCGAGGAAGCGGTGCCAGGCGACACCCCAGCGCAGTTGCTTGCCTACAACCCACAGCCACACCATGCCGGTGAGCAGCTTAATCAATGCAAATACACTGACCAGGAGCGCGGACTCCGGTAGCGCCAAAGCAATGAAGCGTGTGCCAAAATCGGCCCACGGGGAGGCATGTCCGTACGTCGCGATCTTGCTGGCCTTTACCAGCAGCATCCCTAAGCCTTCGAGAAGGACGACACCTTCTACAAAGTGTGCTGCCCGGGCGTTGGAGCCGTAAAAACGATCCAGACGGTTGTCCTTGCCCACCTTCAACCGGATTCCGATCAGCGTGAGGATGCCAAGTACCGTACCCCAGCCAAGGATTTCATCGGCGAGGTGATACACCGGCCAGGTGTGTACTACCGGCCACCCGCCAGCTGGCCAGAATGTTTGGATATAAGCTTCGAACCAGAACACTGAGCCGATAAGGAAGCCGAACATCACCAGCCAGTGAGCGATGGCTACCACTGGCTTCTTGGCCATCTCCGTGTGGAAAACTACTTGTTTGAATAGCGTCCACAGGCGCCGCAGTGGTTGATTCGTTCGGTTAGGGCTGGGCGTGCCCTTGCTGATCGTGGTGTAGAGACGCTTGACCCCGCCTAAAAAGAAAAGCCAAGCAGGCAGCGATAAAACGATGCCGAAGATCCCTAGCGCGATCGAGGTGGAGGTCATGAACAGTCAATCCTCAATTGGTCCGGTCAATTTCGCAATGAGCAAAAGTACACATCCACCTTAGGCGGTTAACCGCCGGGACTAGGAATCTTCGGCAGTTGAAGCGTTACTCCACCACCTCGTAATCACCATCACCACGCAGCTCGCGAAGCGTGCGTGCGGTAGCAATGAAGAGGCCAAGGCCGCCGAGCAACGCCATCAGGCCGAGCCCCAGGATGAACCCGGCTAACCAGCCACCAGCAGTGATCCCCTGCGAAACCCCAGCCTGGGTGATCGCGGGCTGCTGAGAGGTAGGTGAATCGACATCTGTGCGAATCCCACCAGCCTGTGCCGGAAGCTGTGCTGGCTTCGGCTTTGGTGTCATCGTTTGCGTCGGTGTTGTCTTTTTCGCGGCCGACTTACCCTGCTTTGTTGCCGTGCTACTCTTTCCACCCGCCACCTTGGTGCTAGCAGGCTGTGGTGCAGACTGCGCCTGGGCTATTGGTTCACGAGGATGTGCCTCTTGTGGTTCCGGTGTCGGCGCAGGGGCCTGTTGCTGAGCCTGGGCCTTTTCGCCACTAGCTTTCCCAGATTTGACTACTCGATCCTGACTATTGGACTTGTTCCGGTCTTGCGTCTTAGGGGATAAGACTTGTTGCCCTAACTTCAGCGCGATCAGACCACCAGCCAGTCCCAGTGCCACTTTTTCTTCTGGGAACATCCCAGAAGCCATGCGTTGTGGCGCTGGGGTCGAGGGAGCCTTTCCGGTAGGCTCCGCAGGCACAGGGGTGTTTGTCGGTGCGGGTTCATCCTCAGCAAGGCATTCAGGAGTGCTGTCGCGTTGATCTGGCTTCGCGATTGACAACGTCGCGGGGTCAATTTCAAAGTACGTTGCGGCGTCGTAAAGCGCAGAATCGCCCACAATGTAATGCGCGAGGACGTCCTTGGACACGATCTTGCCTTCCTTGGACTTTCCTTCGAAAGTGTAGCGGACGCTGTACGCGCCCGGCTGGGTAAACACAAAGATCATGTGGTCATGGGAAGGCGTCTGGTACTTGATCGATGACTTCGGGTCATCCGAATCGAGCTCCATCTTGATCCCATTCACGGACTCGTGCGCGGTAATCATTCGACCTGGGCCCTCAAACTGAGAAATGGAAAGCGTTAGACCGTCCGCATCGAGTGTGTCGTAGTCGAAATGCTGTGTGGAAAACCCCTGCCATGGCAGATTTGGGTCTTGTGACTGGGGCAGCACCCAGCCGGAGCAGATATCACCGAAGCTTGCGCGAACCTCTGCCGGAATCTGTTGCAAGGCAGCATTAGGGACAGCGTAGGAGAATTTACCTGACTTGTAATCCTTGCCGTCATCGTCATTGTGCATCAGTCCTTTGGATTCGGCAGAATTGCCCACTGGTCCCATGTCTTGGTGACCACGTCGAATAATCGTGGTGGGGAAGGACCGACGGAGAACTTGCTGTACCTGCTCTTCTGACTGCGTGATCACGTTCTGCTCAGATGCGCCGGGGTCATCTGCCGGCGGGGCGCTCGGCGCTTGCGTAGTCGCGTTTGGGGCGATTGTCGCGGCTACATCATCTGCGGACTCAGTGATCTCGTTGAGGTTTGTGGTGGTGCCGTGAGGAAGACCCACCTCCTCGTCTGAGCCCACGAGCCAGGTGGTGGTGATGGTTTCCCCAATCTCGGTAGTGCCGTCTGTTTTCGCACCCGAGACTTTCCAGGTCATCGAATAGATACCCGGCTTGGAAAACAGCCAGTTGTAATGACCATGAGAGCCAACGCCACGGTCGAATTGCAGGATTTTGTCTTTAGTAGAAATCACCCGAGTGGCTTCTTTTTTCCAAGCCTTATAGAAAAACAACTCCATTTCCCCTGGCCCATCGATCGCGGAGAGCTCGTAGTGGAGTTTGTTGCCGACGAAATCTGTGGGAACCTCAAACTCATGGTGTGGGTCGAAGGCACCCAGTCCAGCCCACACCGGACGCCAACCGTCGGACATCGGTATAGCTTGAGGCGCAGACCACCAGATTGTGCCTGGTGCGCCGAGGAAGTCCAGACCGACTTCCTCGTTTGGTACCACAAATCGGGACACTTCCTGTCCAGAAGAATTTGCATCCGGTGGCAGTCGGACACACACTTGGTCGGCTGGAGTTACTACCTGACCGTCCACCACCATCGTGGTGAGCTTCCCACCCGACCTGGTGCCGTACACTGCATCGACGTGAGACTGATAAAGCAGCTTCCGCCCAGCGCATGGGTGCGCCTGGGAGCTACCAAGCAACTTCTGATCGGCGGGGAGATTCACACCAAACCCAACGTTTCCGGGCTTGTGCTCCTCAGTTTGCGCGGATGTACTGGGCACAAACACAATGCCGCTGCTGATAAGCGCGAGAGAGGCGAGAGGAGCGAGGTACTTTTTCATAAGAGGCTCTTTTCCTAGGCAAAAATTTAACGGTGGCGAAGCGAAAGCAGCCCGTGTTTGGGCGAAAGCAGCCAACAAATCAGGAAGAAGGCTGTACAGGTAAGGACGATGGTGGCGCCGGTGGGGAAGTTCAGCGCCCAGGAGAGGTAAATTCCGGTGAAACTTCCCAGCGCACCGAGCATTGCAGAAAGCGCCATCATGACACCGAGCCGGTCGGTGAGCAGCCGGGCAGTGGCCGCTGGCGTAATCAACAGCGCCAGCACCAAGATATTGCCGATAGTACGAACCGAAATGATCACTGCGGCCGATACCAGCACGTACATCACTATGTCCAGGGCAAAGACCGGCAATCCCTGTGCTCGAGCCGACTCACGATCAAGCGAGACCGTGACCAGCTCCTTGTTCAACAGCAATAGAGTGGCAATCACCAAGCCACCTACGACGGACACGAGGATGATGTCCGAATCAGGCACGCCGGTAATCGAGCCGAACAGGAAACTAGTCAGCGAGGCAGTGTAGCCATCGATACGGGATATCACCACGAGGCCCAAGGCGAATGCAGCCGCATAAAAAATGCCGATCAGCGTGTCTTCTTTTACTCTCCTGCGCTGCGAAAACACAGCCACGAGGATGGCCACCACGGTTCCAGCGACCGCGCCTCCTAGCAACACTGAGCCTTGCAGTGCGAACGCCACCGCAATACCCGGAAATACCGCGTGTGCGACAGCGTCGCCGATAAAAGCCATGCCCCGCAACACGACGTGCGTGCCGACGACCGCGCAGACGAGCGAGCTCAATACAGAAATGAGCAACGCCTTAGGCAAGAACGCCAGCGCAGGGTTGGTGAGGTCCGAGAGGAACTGAGTAAAGGAAATCATTGCGCACCTACGATCTTGAGCAGCGGCGAGGCTTCAGAAATTCCGAAGGCCTGCATCCACAGGCTGCGGTCTTGCAATTGGGTGGGGGCTCCGTCCGCGATCACCGTGCCGTTGAGCAGAATCACTCTGCTGCACACTTCCATCGCTTCAGCCAGGTTGTGGGTGGACATAATGATGGAGATTCCCTCGGCGGCGAGCTCATGAAAGAGGTCCAGCAGCAACTCTGCACTGGGCATGTCCAGTCCGGTGAAGGGTTCGTCGAGAAGCAATAGCTTCGGATTGGTGGTGAGCGCGCGGGCAACGAGGACACGTTGGCGCTGGCCACCGGAGAGCTCGCCGACTGGACGATCGGTGAGCTCGCTGAGGCGGACGCGTTCTAGTGCGAGTTCGACTGCCTGGTAGTCGGCAACTTTGGGGCGTCGTAGCCATCCGATCGTGCGGGTGCGTCCCGACATGACGGCGTCATGAATGCTGATGGGGAAGTCCCAAGCGAACTCATGGCGTTGAGGGACGTAACCGACGCGCCCGCGCGCTTTAGTATGCGGGGCCTCCGCGAGGCTTATTACGCCACTATCAATCGGAATAAGCCCCAGGATTGAGCGCAGAAGTGTCGTCTTACCTGCGCCGTTAGGGCCGAGTAAGCCAACGAATTCACCGCTTGAGATGGAAAAGGATACGTCGTTTAGGACGGGCCGACCCGCCAAACGCACGTGAAGTTCAGCGACATCTAGGATACTCATCGGCGAATCCCCGATGCCTTCTTGGCCTTGGCACGAGCTGCCTGACGGCGCTGAGCTGCGGTAGCTTGCATCCGCCATGTTACTAGTCCCAGCAACAGAGCTACCGCGAGCAAGCCTAATCCACCGTAAGCAGCAATCTTGTTGGACTGAGAAAAGGAAGCCGATGATCCCTGGGCTGCTTGTGTATCTGAGCCGCCTCGCGGGAACTCTCCTTTCCACTGCGCACTGGCCGCGTCAGCTACGGAAGTGGATTCTCCGACCGCAAACTTCAACACCTTGGTCGATTCCGCAACGGAGCCGTCGGTGCCCTTAACCACTGCCTTTAACGCGATCTGGTACACACCAGGTTGGGTAAACACCCAGTTGGCGTGAGTGTGGGTATTGAGATCCACCCACATCTTTTGGCCTGGGCCTTCGGCGGAGCTGAACAGCTTTTGCGGCTTGGCAAAGCCGCCCGACTGCAGAAACAAAGAGTATTGGCCAGGACCTTGAGCGCCCAAGAACTCCAGGTTCACCCCGCGATCCGCCGTCTTAACGATCGAAGGATGCTGGGTATTCCACCCCAACCACACCACATTCTGGATTTCAGTTTGGGGCACTACCCATACTTTGTCACCTGCTTTTGCGCCGGTGAAATCGAATTGACCGCCATCGGGCAGATTCATTTCAGCGGCTGCACGCAGCGGGAAAACCACGTCTTCAAGATGGCGCCACACAGGCTTTTCCGCGGAATCATCGCGCACTAAGAAATCGAGGTGGCCGTCGATAAGCATCGGCCCCAAATCGGCATGCCCGTGATCGAGCACTGCCGGAGTACCCAGGGGAGCGATGTCCTCGCTGTCAGTGACAGTTTGCGCGAGATTTGGGTCCTGGATCGGAGCTTGAGCAACGGCAATGTCGGCAGAACCTACGGTGAGTGCAGCGGCTAGGAGTAGAGCTGGGATACGGGAAGTTTTCATGATGTTCTTTCAGTTCTAGGAAGCAAGGCAGCGGGTAAGAGTGTCGGCGTTGGCTCGCATCATGTCTTGATACGTGCGGACATTTTCATCGAAGGAATCCCCATAAATCCGGCACACATCGATCCCCAGTCGTCCTGCGGTTTCGGTGAGGTCGTTTGCGCGCCGAGCCAGATTTGGTTCCAAGAAAACAGCAGGAACCTGCAGATTCTCCAACGTATGTGTCAAGGCAATGAGGTCGCGGGTGGAGGCCTGCACCGCCGGATTCGGCGTGACGAAGCCAGCGATGTTGATGCCGTAAGCATCCGCGAGGTAGTGGTAGCCGTCGTGGGTGGTCACCAGATTGCGACGCTCCCGCGGGATGCTACTTATCGACGCCCGAACGTACTGGTCTAGCTCCGCAAGTTCCGTCAGATACCGCTCGGCATTCGCGGTGTATTCGGGCGCGCCTGCTGGATCCACAGCAATCATGTGGTCGCGCATCAACTTCACGTATGCGATGGCATTAGCCACGTTGTGCCACAGGTGTGGGTCCAACTCTCCATGCACATGCTTGCCCAAGACCGCCTGGGGCAGCAGGAAGGTCTCTGTGCCTGGTTTGCCCATGAATCGGAATTGAGGTTCGGGCGGTACCTGCTGCAATGCCGTGTTGGGAACTGCAATGACGGTGTCTTCCGGGCGGTTGGTTCCGGCATCTCCGTGCAGCTCGATTTGGTGGGTATCGAGGTTTACGGCAATGTCTTCGTGCCCCTTATCGAGGATGGTCGGTGCTTTTCCTTCGGGTGCAGCAGATGCGGGATCTACCCCAACTGCGAAGTTGATCGTTTGTTCCCCGAGGGGCTGCTTGCCGTCGAGCGTGGCCTGTAGATGCAACCGGTAAACGCCCGGTTGGGTAAACGACCAGCTCATGTGGGTGTGCGCATCGACAGGGAGGGTGGTGGCATCATCACCAAATCCATCGCCGGAATTGAAGAAAATATCCGGCGAGCCGAAAGTAGAGGTGACGAACCCCGTCATGGTGCCCGGACCATCTACTCCCGTGACGTTGAGTTTTACCTCCGAAGCGCGAGTAGCGCCCATGGCAGCGCCGTCCCCACGAACTCGAAGACCCAACCAGATCGAATCCAGTGTGACATCTTCCACCAGCGGAATGACCTTCCCGCCATAACGGGCGGCTTCTTCAGCCAAGGTCACCACTGGTGTTCCTGGCCGGATTGAATTATCCACCGTTCGGATGAGACTCTGCTGCTCAAGCAACATGTAGTTGGTGAACGCCAGATCAGCATTCGCTACATTGCGGACGTCGCGCAGCGTGGGTTCGTAAGTGTGTGGATCTGCGCCTGGTGGCATCAGCGAGGTCACCCGGGCACGATCGCCAGCTACATTGCGGGCGAGGTCATAAAGAATCGGGGTGGTCACCACTACGTCGGTGATTCCGTCGTCGCGCTGTGGGACTGCTTCTGCGGCGCAGGAACTCAATCCGGCCACGGTGCATAGTGCCAGCACAACGCGCAGCGGCGCGGTACGAGGCATCATTGACAGCTTCCTTAGTTACTTGACGTTTCGTCTAGAAGAAGCGGAAATGACGTGCAGCGAAAACTAGACCGCCACCGAGAATCAGCACACCCAGTGCCAGAAAAGCGATGGGGAAGGTCAGCACGGTAGATCCGGTGTTCGGCAAGGATTTGGCGCTGGTGGACTGGCTGGTTGTTCCAGAGTTTGATGCGGCTGTTGCGTTGGCGGATTTTCCAGTCGTTCCACTTTTCTCAGCAGCTGGAGCAAAGCCCTGCGAAGCAGACTGTAAAGATTGTCCTTCCGAGTCAGCGGTGTTATTTGTGCGAGTTCCTGATTCTGTGCCGGTCGTGGCAAAAGAATCATCTGCCGAGACGGAAGTGCCTCCGGTGTCTCCTGCGCAACCGATCATGGCGCCGAAGTCGAAGTGCCCCTCAGTGGCGCCACCACCGCCATTGCCAACCTCGAACGTAATGGTAGCGGTGCCGCTGACGCTTTCGCCGGAAGTCAACTCGGCTGTTTGGGTCAGTTCCACGTTGTAGGTTCCAGGTTCAGAGAAGACCCAGTTTGGATGCACATGGGAGTTGCGAGCTACCACGGTAGATCCGGATCCCGAGCCGTTTGAGGCTTCGAACCACTCTTTGCCAACAACTTGCCCCATGTTTCCTTGGGTAAATACATACATGGAGCCTGGGCCGTCAAAGCCAGTGAGTTCCCAGGTGACATCTCCGGTGGTATTTGCCAGAAGATCCGGGTGCATGGTGTTGACACCGAGCCAAGGCACGTTCGCTACCTGGGTTGCGCCAATGAGGTACGCCTCGCCAGCCGGGATAGGGCCGAGCGCTTGGGGTAGGTCGGTGCGCGCAGCATCACCTAGCGTAAAGCTGATGCTTGCTGGATCGACCCATTCGGCGGGGGAAGAGCGGTCGTCTTTGATCAACGGCACAAGCTCGTTGCAGGATGCTGCGCTTGCGCTAGGGGACGCGACAAATGTCCACCCCGTCAGCAGCGAAATTACGGCGAATACAGTGACCAGGACACTTGCGCGGGGGAGTGACATCTACGGCCTTTCATTTAGTTAATGCGAGATACTTCCAGAAAAATAGCGGAAGTGGAAACTCTTGTCAACAAAATGAAAAAACGCAGGTTATTATGGCCGTTCTGATTTCAATAAGAGATTTTGGGCCGGTGCTTCGGGCGCGTCTTCAGGCTTGCGTCGACCCATTGCGAGGAACCTGTTGCGAATCGCATCGAACGCATCTGAAGCGCTAGCGGTGTTCCCTGCTGCGCGGGCAGTCTCGATTTCAATATCATCCACCGTGAGCTCGCCAGAGCGTAGGGAAACTAGATCGCCGTGATAGCGTAGCCACACAGCGATGGATGCTGCCACTGGGACGGCAAGGAAGGCGCCCACGATGCCGAACAGGCTAGAGCCAACGGTAACGGCGAGCAGCACGATAGCTGGGTGTAAGTCCATTGCCTTGGACTGCAGGATTGGGGAAAGAACGTTTCCTTCCAGCTGCTGTACGGCCACAACCAAGATAAGGACAATGATTGCAGTTGTGAATCCGTTGGATACCAAGGCCACCAAAACGGCCAAAGCTCCGGCCGTGACAGCGCCGACGATTGGAATAAATCCGGCAAAGAAGGTTAGGACTGCGAGGACAAATGCTAGCGGAACGCCGAGAATGAGCAGGCCAGCGCCGATGATGATGGCGTCGATAAGCGACACAATCGCCTGAGCACGAATGTAGCCGGCAAGGGTGTTCCAGGTTCGAGTAAGAACTTCCGTTAGGTGCCAACCGGTGTTGTTGCCAGTCGTGCGTCGAATCCACGGCAGGAATTTGTCACCATCTTTAAGGAAGAAGAAGGTAAGGACCAGCATGATTGCGAGGGTGACTGCCACGGAAGAAGCTGTAGATACTCCTTCTAGGACACCGCTAGCAATCTTGCTTGCCTGTTCCTGCAGCTTGTTTACGATGTTATCGAGCAAGCCGGAGAACTGATCGAACTTCAAATTAAGTGGCGGCCCTTGGACCCAGGTTTCCAGCTTGTCTACGCCCTCGGAAGCTTTATCAAACAGATCCTTGGACTGAGTGGCTACGCTCGGAGCCATTGCGGCAAAAATGCCGGTTATTGACGCGATGCTGCCGACCATCACCGTCGCAACGGCTAAAGAGGCTGGGAACTTGCGCTCCCGTAACCACTTCACTGGCGGCCATAATACGGTGCTCAGTAGCAGGGCGAGCAAGATTGGGAGCAGGCCAGTCCAAACCTTGCCGAGCCCCTTCCATGCAATAAAGCCCGCAATGGTCAGGATGATAAATCTAAGCGCCCAACCAGCAAGCCAGCGTCCGTCCTGGCCGATGATGGCGGCGCGGTCAAGATGCTTGTGGCTGGCGTCGGAGTTCTTATCGACGGCCTGCGTAGTGGCGTTGTCCGCGTTGCCTTCGACGGAATTCGTCAGGATTTCACTCGCGGAGCGATTGTTGGGTTCTGGGGTTCGTTGTTGAGAAGTCATCAGGTGGCCAATTTTGCCAGACAAACTGCCTCAATGGTCGCCTCATGTAGAGATTGTTATACAACTGCAGGCATAGTGACGTAGATCACTGGCGAAAGTTGAGTCTGATGGGAACAACCTTGCCCCATGTTCCGTTGTGTAGGGTGTCAGGTTGAGTGAAGCTGACTCAAGGAAGTTTGCGAACTTTGATATAGTGGCAAGCAAAGTTGAGTGGGTTTTAGTCAACTAGGAATAAAACTGCATGCTCAACTAGTGAGTTTGCACCAACAAACAGGAGGAAAACATTATGGGACGCGCAGTAGGCATTGACCTCGGTACCACCAACTCGGTCGTATCTGTACTCGAAGGTGGCGAAGCAGTAGTTATCGCCAACTCCGAAGGCGCTCGCACCACCCCTTCCGTGGTTGCATTCGCCAAGAATGGCGAGGTTCTGGTTGGCCAGTCCGCCAAGAACCAGGCTGTCACCAACGTTGACCGCACCATTAGCTCCGTCAAGCGCCACATCGGCACCGACTGGACCGTGGACATCGACGACAAGAAGTACACCCCGCAGGAAATTTCCGCCCGCACCTTGATGAAGCTCAAGCGCGACGCTGAGGCTTACCTGGGCGAAGAGGTTACCGATGCGGTGATCACCGTTCCTGCATACTTCGAGGACTCCCAGCGCCAGGCCACCAAAGAAGCTGGCCAGATTGCTGGACTGAACGTTCTGCGCATCGTTAACGAGCCAACCGCCGCCGCACTGGCATATGGCCTCGAAAAGGGCGACAAGGAACAGACCATTCTGGTATTCGACCTTGGTGGCGGTACTTTCGACGTTTCCCTGCTGGAAATCGGCGATGGCGTCGTGGAGGTACGTGCAACTTCCGGCGATAACGAGCTCGGTGGCGACGACTGGGATCAGCGCATCGTGGATTGGCTTGTCGAGAAGTTCAAGTCCGCCAACGGCATCGACTTGACCAAGGACAAGATGGCTCTGCAGCGTCTGCGTGAGGCTGCAGAGAAGGCAAAGATTGAGCTGTCTTCTTCCCAGTCCGCGAACATCAACCTCCCATACATCACGGTTGACGCAGACAAGAACCCACTGTTCCTCGACGAGACCCTGTCCCGCACCGAGTTCCAGCGCATCACCCAGGACCTGCTCGATCGCACCAAGGCGCCGTTCAACCAGGTCATCAAGGATGCCGAGCTGTCTATCTCCGACATTGACCACGTCGTGCTCGTCGGTGGCTCCACCCGCATGCCAGCAGTTTCTGAGCTGGTCAAGGAACTCACCGGTGGCCGCGAGCCAAACAAGGGCGTTAACCCTGACGAGGTTGTCGCAGTCGGCGCAGCTCTGCAGGCAGGTGTGCTCCGAGGTGAAGTCAAGGACGTGCTGCTTCTCGACGTCACGCCACTTTCCCTCGGCATCGAGACCAAGGGTGGCGTGATGACCAAACTCATCGAGCGCAACACCACCATCCCAACCAAGCGTTCCGAGACCTTCACCACCGCAGAAGACAACCAGCCTTCCGTGCAGATCCAGGTCTTCCAGGGCGAGCGCGAAATGGCATCTGCTAACAAGCTGCTCGGTTCCTTCGAACTCGGTGGCATCGCTCCTGCACCACGTGGCGTGCCACAGATCGAGGTGACCTTCGACATCGACGCCAACGGCATCGTCCATGTCACCGCGAAGGACAAGGGCACCGGCAAGGAAAACACCATCAAGATCCAGGATGGTTCCGGCCTGTCTCAGGAAGAAATCGATCGCATGATCAAGGACGCTGAGGCACACGCAGAAGAGGACAAGAAGCGCCGCGAGGAGCAGGAAGTCCGCAACTCTGCTGAGTCCATGGCATACCAGACCCGCAAGTTCATGGAGGACAACTCCGACAAGGTCTCTGAGGAACTCAAGGGCAAGGTAGAGGACGCAGCCAAGGGCGTCGATGAAGCCCTCAAGGGCGATGACATTGAGGCCATCAAGGCTGCCGTCGAGAAGCTCAACACCGAGTCCCAGGAAATGGGCAAGGCCATCTACGAAGCACAGGCTGCTGAGGGTGCAACCCAGGCCGGTGCTGCAACCGACGACGGCGTCGTTGACGCAGAGGTCATCGACGAGGAAGACGAGAAGAAGTAATGACCGAACCAAATCCAGGCGATCCGAAGAACACGGATCCGGAAGGCACCACCCCGGAAGCTGCTGAAAATGCAGCCGCCGAGGCGGAGCAAGCCCAACTCGACGCCGAACTAGAAGCCCAGGTCAACGAAGCACTAGCCGACGTTGACCTGGATGAGGACGGCGAAGTGAGCACCGCCGAGGCCGAACTCGCTGAGCGCACGGAAGACCTACTTCGTGTAACCGCGGAGTACGCCAACTACCGCAAGCGCACCGAGCGGGATCGCGCCGTCGTGATCGCGACGGCAAAGGCCTCGGTTGTGGAGAAATTCTTGCCGATCATGGATGACCTCGATCTCGCCGCACAACACGGTGACCTCGAGGAAGGCCCACTCAAGGCCTTTGCAGACAAGTTCCGCAACATCGTGGCCGGCCAGGGCCTCGAGGCATTCGGAGAAGAAGGCGATGCCTTTGATCCAGAACGCCACGAAGCAGTGCAAGATCTCTCGGAAGGCGACGAAAAGGTAGTAGGCACGGTACTCCGCAAGGGCTACCAGGTCGGCGAACGACTCGTACGCACCGCGATGGTCATCATCGCAGACCCAGCAAAGCCAACGGCTGACGCTGACGAATCGGCTGCAGAATAGCAGCCACATGAGATAAGAACAGGAAGGAGGAGATGCCCAAATGACTCAACGCGAATGGGCTGAAAAGAACTACTACGCGGATTTGGGGGTCTCCTCGTCCGCAACCGCGGCCGAGATCAAGAAGGCCTACCGCCAGCTGGCCCGGGATAACCACCCGGATAAAAACCCAGGTGACACGGCCGCGGAAGAACGCTTCAAAAAGGCTGCCGAAGCCTACGACGTGCTCGGCGATGAAAAGAAGCGCAAGGAGTACGACGAGCTCAAGGCGATGCTGTCCTCTGGCGGCTTCGGCGGATTCGGAGGTCCCGGCTTCCCGGGCGGGTTTCGGACGTCGCAAAACTTCGACACCTCGGACCTTTTCGGAGAAGGCGGATTTGCTGGCGACGGTGGCCTTGGGGATATCTTCGGTGGCCTTTTCAACCGCGGTGGCGCTGGTCGCCACACAGCGACGCCGACCCGGGGCGCGGACGTCGAAACGGCGATCACGCTAGAATTCCGCGAAGCAGCACGCGGAACTACTATCCCGATCCAGCTAAGTGGTGAGGCACCCTGCACCGATTGCCACGGTTCCGGCTCCAAATCCGGCAACCCGTCTACCTGCGGGGACTGCAATGGCATCGGCTTTAGATCCGAAACCAAGGGCGCATTTGGCTTCTCTGCTCCGTGTACCAAGTGTGGTGGCACCGGGCATGTGATCACCGACCCATGCGCTACCTGCGCGGGCAAGGGAACTATTCGACGCACCCGTTCGATCACGGTGCGCATCCCCGCCGGTGTCGAGGATGGGCAAAAAGTCCGACTCGCGGGTCAGGGGGAGGCAGGTCCGAATGGCAAACCCGCCGGTGACCTGTTCGTTACCGTCGCCGTGAAAAACGACAAAGTTTTCACCCGCAAGGGCGATGACCTGGAAGTCACAGTTCCGGTCAGCTTTGCCGAGCTCGCGCTCGGGGACACCATTACCGTCCCAACGCTGGAAGCCCCAGTTCGAGTGAAGGTTCCAGCAGGCACCCCTAGTGGGCGGATCTTGCGAGTTCGCGGGCGCGGCATTGCACGCAACTCCGGGATCAAGGGCGACCTCTTGGTAAAAGTAGAGATCAACGTGCCAAAAAACCTGTCTGCAGCCGAAGCTTCCTCGTTGCGCACGTACGCGCAAGCAGCCAAGGATGCCGGCTATGATCCGCGAGCAAACTGGGCTGGGCTGCAAGGGGTCTAACTCGCAATAAGCCTTCGGGGCACCAGGAGAGACGACGTAAGGAGGTGAACACATGGCAGACGAAGGGAAAAACGAGGTTTTCGTGATCTCAGTGGCCGCCCAACTAGCGGGCATGCACGCACAAACCTTGCGTACCTATGACCGGATGGGATTGGTAATTCCGCAGCGTACCCGCGGTGGCGGACGACGCTACTCGCGCCGGGACGTGGACTTGCTGCGGGAAATCCAGCGGCTGTCCCAAGAAGAAGGCGTAAACCTCGCTGGGATCAAGTCCATTATCCAATTGACCAGAGAAAATGAACGGCTGAGCGCGGAAAATGAGGCGTTGAAAGCAGAGCTAGAAGCGGCACAGCGTCGTGCTGCTCGTCCACAAGGAGAGCTCGTTCACGTTCCTCGGTCAACCGCCGTAGTCATGTGGGAACCGCGACGCGGGCGCAAACGCAGCTAAAAACCGGTGCCGACGCGGTAACCTAGTGCCATGCGCACTCTAGTTACCGGCGGTGCCGGCTTCATCGGCTCCCATCTCGTAGATCTCCTGCTCGAAGAAGGCCACGACGTCGTCGTCGTCGACAACCTAAGCCGTGGCCGCCTGGCCAACCTAGAACAAGCGCAGGCCACCGGCCGCATGACCTTCGTCGAGGCCGACATCCTCGAACTCGACTTCAACGCCTTTCTGGCTGAACACCGCCCCGAGGTCATCTTCCACCTCGCAGCCCAAATCGATGTCCGCAACTCCGTGGCAGACCCACTCCACGACGCCGAAACCAACATCTTGTCCACCATCCGCATCGCGGACGCTGCGCGCCAGCACCACGTGCGCAAGATCGTCTTTACCTCCTCCGGCGGCTCCATTTACGGCGTGCCAGAAACGTACCCGGTAGACGAATCCTTCTCCGTCGATCCGCACTCCCCGTACGCAGCTTCAAAGGTGTCCGGCGAAATCTACCTCAACACTTTCCGCCACCTCTACGGCCTCGACTGCTCCCACATCGCACCGGCTAACGTCTACGGCCCACGCCAGGATCCACACGGCGAAGCCGGTGTCGTAGCGATCTTCTCCCAGCGCCTGCTGGCTGGTGAGCCAACCCGCGTCTTCGGCGACGGCGGCAACACCCGCGATTACGTCTACGTCGGTGATGTGGTGCGCGCCTTCTACCTCGCAGCCGGTTCCCAAGGTGGTGGCATGCGCTTTAACATCGGCACGTCCGTGGAGACCTCCGACCGCCAGTTACACACCCTGGTCGCGCAGGCTGCCGGTGCCGCCGACGACCCAGAGTTCGCGCCTGCCCGCCTTGGCGACGTCCCACGCTCCGCCCTGTCCTACGCCCGCGCCGAGGAAGTTCTCGGTTGGACCCCAACCGTCGCGATCGAAGAAGGCGTGCGCCGCACCGTGGACTTCTTCCGCAGCTAGCGTTAAGCACCGGAAATAAATACCCTCGCCCGGTGCTCACTACTGATTGGTGAGCACCGGGCGAGGGTATTTGTGTAAGTGACTTAGTGGGGCAGCAGCCAGTTGTGCCATTAGCTGCGCGTGGTAGCAGCCAACTGTTGGTCAATTGTCTTCTTGAACACTTCGGTTGGCTGGGCACCAGAAATAAACTTTGTGCCGATTAGGAATCCCGGAGTGCCGTTGACCCCCAATTCGCCTCCGTACTGTTTTGCCTGTTCGAGCACGTGATCGTACTTGGTGGAGGCAGCATCGGCCTTGAATTTGGCCATATCCGGAACACCCGCCTGTGCTGCGAAGCGTTCGTAATCGGCCGGGCCGAATTCTGGGTGACCGTTTTTCTTGGCGGCTTCGGCGTACAGTGCGTGCTTGAATTCGTAGAATTTGCCTTGCTCGGCGGCTGCTCGGCCAGCTTTAGCCCCAGCCATTGCTGCCGGACCGTTGATCGGCATGTCATTCCACTCGATTCGGACCAAGCCGCGATCGACGTATTCCTTGATCAAGGTGTCTTCCGTTTGGGTGGCGTATCGAGCGCAAAATGGGCATTCGAAGTCAGAAAACTCGGAAATCACTACTGGCGCATCAACAGGACCGATAGCGAAGGGATCCTCCGCGTTGCGTCGGTGTACCTTTGGGAGGTCTTCTGCTTTTTCTAGCGGACCCGCCGAGCCGAAAATCTGGGCATTGTACGTGCCGTCGGCTTTGGCTACTGGACCAGGTCCACGGGTGCCACCGGCCGCTGGCTTAGCCTTGGCAGCGCCCGCAGCAATCGCTGAAGGTGAGTCAGGGTTTGCAGCGATAAACTTCTGTTCCGCGGTGCGCTCACCCACAATGTAGCCACCCAGGCCGCTGACGGCCGCGAGCAAAAGCCCGGTCACGGCGAGGAGTGCCCAAGGGCGTCGAGAAGCGGGTGCAGGAGTGGCTGGAACCGCTACTGGCTCTTCAGGTGCAGTCACAGCTCATCCTCCGGTTTGACGGCGTTCTTCAGTGCGATAGCGCGAGCGAGGCGGGCATACCGCAACTCCTGCTCACGGAAGCGAACGTAGGAGGAGAGGGTGGTGAACATGAATGCCACCACGAGGACGTAGAGCAGCAGATCGGTACCTCGGGAAACACCAACCCAATGAGCCACGACTGTGAGGTCATCGGGGCGCAAGACCGCCCAAATGCAAGCGAGGACAAAGACAACAAAACCGAGTTTCACGCCAGCTTTGGCGCGAGCTTTCCGGCGGTTGCTGAGGAAGTAGACCACGAGGAAAGCCGTGGCCACCAGCAGCAAAAGTTGGATAATAGTTTGTCCGATCATGGCAGCTTCCTTGCGAGTAGACCGTCGGCCAGAATGTTGACACCGTTAATCAGCGATTGGCCCTTGCTCATGGAATATTCGGTGTACAGAATATCTACGGGCTGCTCGGCGACTCGCCATTTCTTTTCGTCCATCAGTGACACGAACTCCGAAGCGTGGCTCATGCCGTTCATGCGCAGATTGAGCTCGTCAGCCACCTTTTTATTAAAGACACGCAGGCCATTGTGCGCGTCCGTAAGCCCTAGCCGACGAGTGCGCGGTGAGAGCATAACCACCGTTTTGAGTACGATCCGCTTGATCAGCGGCACCTGGTCATCCTCGGCGCGAGGCCGCCCAAAGCGCGTGCCGACGATGATGTCCACGGCTTCCTCCCGCAAGCGAGCGAGCATCGCTACGACGTCTTTCACCTGGTGCTGGCCGTCGGCATCGAAGGTGACAAAGTACTGCGCACCGGGCTGCTGACGTGCATATTCGACACCGGTTTGGATGGCTGCGCCTTGCCCCAGATTGACTGGGTGATTAACCAAGTGAGCGCCGCCGGCATGGATGCGGGCGGCGGAGTCATCGGCGGAGCCATCGTTGACTGCCACGATGTTGGGGAAGGTCTGGCGGGCGTTTTCGATAACCTCTTGGATCACCGAGCCCTCGTTGTAGCACGGGATGACCAACCAGGTGTCGCGGTAGTTGGCGCGAGAATTATTTTCCATGATGTTTTGTAGCCTAACTTACCTAGCGCTGCCTGCGGTGGAACAACGCTCCATAGACGCGTTTCAAAGCGGTGGTTGGCAAGAGACGAAACGCAGTGCGTACCGCAAGGTTGACCGCTGCGCGTGGCTTAGAAATGAGCCCGTAGTGCACCAGGTTGCGCTGCATGTGGCGTTCCGCGTCAAACATTTCCCGGCCGGTGCGCCGTTGGAAAACCGCGTCGCTCGAGCGGAAGTAGGTCAGAGGTTCGGGCAGGTTGTGGAAGCGTTTCCCGCTGGCGAGCAGTCGTGCATAGAGGTCATAGTCTTCCATGTGGTGGACGCTTTGGTAGCCACCAACATCCTTTACCGCTTGGGTGCGCATCATCACTGAGGGATTGTTAATCGGCGAGTTGATCAGCGCGTATTTTGCCAGCTTTTCGTGGGTTTCCGGCAAAGTGCGCACACCGACGACATGAGATGTGTCGCCGTGGAATTCTGCCAGAGCGGTGCCCAGCACATCGATTTCTGGGTGGCGGGCAAAGAAGTCGAGCTGAGTGGCGAAGCGTTCCGGAAACGCAATGTCATCGGCATCGAGACGGGCAACAAACTCAGACTTAATGGTTAACAGGCCAGCTTGCGAGGCGGGGCCCGCTCCTTGATTGCGGGCAAGGACGACAGTTCTGGCCGAAGGGGTTGCGGCCACGAAGTCGTCGATAAGCGTGCGCAACTCGGCTCCTAGCGGGCCGTCCTCGACGATGACGATCTCGTCCGCCGGCCGGGTCTGCTCGACGAGAGACGTTAAGGCCTCGTCCAACTCTCGAGCATTAATGCGGTGGTAGACGGTAACGAGTGCGGAAAGCGTCGACATGGTTACAGATCCTAGCGGGTGTCCGGAGAAAAGCAGAGGTAACGAGGAATCAGTTCGCCATCTTCATGCCGGTCACTTGAACTACTGCTCCAGCGATCGGGCTGATCAATAGCGCAGAGCATACTGCTACTGGCAAAGATAGCGGCAGGAGCAGGATTGCGAAAGCGAAAACAGAGGCGACAACCCATCCTGCGATGTACAGGCGGTGGAGTTCGTTGGCGATCGCAGCGGTTGAAGTAATCATCAAGGAACCGGTCCCTGCGGAAGCAAACGTTAAGATGGCCAGGATGTGGCCGGGGACGAAGAAATCGGGCTTAAAGAATGTAGTTAGGATCCACGGACCGATCAACCAGGCTGCGACGGCGCCGATCGCACCTAACGCCATAACTGCAGCGACTGGCCGAATCAATGCCTTAAACAGCTGGCCACGGTTTTCCACAAAATTGACGATGAGCGCGGACTGGAACCGCTGCAATGGCACCAAAATCGGCGCGCGAGTGAGCGTGATGGCAAACATCAGGCCGGCCATCGTCACGCCGGTTTCTGGGGCATCGGACAAAGTTAATTTCATCGCGGTCGGAAACCCCGTGATGAGGACCGCAGTTGCCCCAGTAGCGCACATCGCCTGTAGCGCATTGCGCGCAAAAACACTGGAGCTGACGTCCGTAATGACCCGTAACGCCGCCTTGGCTCTAGCAGAGCACACGACGATCGCGATCCAGCTCAGCGCGCCTACGACGGTAACTAAAAGAAACGCTTCTAATCCCCAGCCCAATGCCCAGCCGACGAGTACTAACGCCAAGCGAATCCCGGAATCCAGCGCCAACAGACCAGCGTATTGATTCCACAGCTTCAGTCCGGAAAGAGATCCGGAAAGCATGGCCTGAAAGGCATAGCTGAGCAGGCCAATCGCAACCAATGCAACCGCGAGGATGTGGTCGCTTGCTACCAGGCGGCCAATCCATAGGAAGCTGGTCGAGACGACGAGCAGGAGGAGTGCTCCGCCTACGAGGAGTGCAAAGCGAGCAGGTCGGGCGTCGCCATGCTTGCCGGTTTCCTGCTGGCTGCTTACCGCGCGGGTGGTCTCCTGAGTGAGGCCGTCGATAAGGCCCGTGCAGGCGAAGAAGAGACCCCAAATGGCCATAAATTGTTCATTGACCTCTTTGTCCAGAATGTGGGCAGCCAGGATAATGATCGCGAAGCCGGAAAGGGCAGCGAAGATGGTCGCGAAGCTGAGGGAGCGCATGAGTTAACAGTCTAGGGCTGGTTAGGGCTTCGGAAATGGTGGGAGGGCGGTCTCAAGGAGCCAAGATCGCCAGAGCTCGTCCAAAGTCCCGCTCGGGATGCCTGCCTCAGCGCAAGCCCGTAGTGCCTCGTTACGCAGATCATGTGGCTCGACTACCGAATGCCGGCCAGTTTCCACATAGGCGCGCAGCATGTCAAAAAAGGCAGCGTCGCCCAGTAGAGTGCGCAGCGCGTGGACGACCATCGCGCCACGCTTATACACGCGATCATCGAACATATCCCGCGCGCCAGGGTCCGAAAGCAGCAGGTCTTGTGGTTTTTGCGCCAAGATACGGTAGTGCTCCAGGGCGGAGTCGTGCGCCGGGCGGCCAGCCGCATGCTCAAACCACAACCACTCGGAGTAGCAGGCAAAACCTTCGTTGAGCCAGATGTCATTCCACTGGGCTAGTCCCATGGAATTGCCAAACCACTGGTGGGAAAGCTCGTGTGCAATCAGGCGTTCCCAACGAGCCTCGCGCGCGTGGTTGGCACCAAAAATGGACAGCCCGGCCGCCTCCAGCGGGATTTCTAGGTTATCTTCGGTAACCACCACTGTGTAGGTCGGGAATGGATATTCGCCAAACAACGTGGCGTACAGCGACAGCATGTCTGCTTGGCGGGCAAAAGTCTGCCGGAAGTCGCCTACCAGCGGGGCGGGCACGTACCCGATGACCGGAACCGGCGACTCGGACAACACCTCGCGCTGGAATTCACCCACCATGACCGTTGCCAAGTAGGTGGCCATGGGTCGTTCCATCCGCCAGTGGAAAGTTGTCCGGGAACCGGCTCTCCGCTGCGACACTAACGTGCCATTGCACACCGCGGTAAACGGATTATCCACCGTCACCCGGAAATCATAGGTGGCTTTTTCATCAGGTGTGTCATCGCATGGGAACCAGCTGGGTGCGCCACACGGCTGCGATGCCACCAGGGAACCAGAGGACAATTCTTCCCAACCAATTTCGCCCCAGTGAGTCCGCAGCGGGCGAGGATTTCCGGCGTAGCGAATGCTTAGTTCGAGCTCGGTGTTGGCGGGCAGCGGGGCGCCGAAACTAAGGCGAAGTTTGCCGCCAGTGTGCTTGTACTTTGTTACGCGTCCCGGTCCGCTGAGCTGGACTTTGGCCACCCGCAGTGTGTCTGCTAAATCCAGGGTGATTCCGTTCAATTCCTCATAGGTATCCAGCGTCAACGTGGCCGTGGCATCAAGCCGGTTGGGCAGCACCCGATAGTCGAGTTCGAGCGCGTAGTGGCTGACGTGGAAACCTAGGTTGAAATCGATACCCGTGTAGGAATCACGAGTACCGGGGATCGGGGTCGAGCGAAGGCGTTGTGTAGTCATCGTCTACTTAGGGTACTCGCTGCAATTTCTGCGTTAGCCACGTGTAGATCAGGGACTCCATTTCGGCTACTTGCTTGTTGTCCGAAGCCCCGGCATGACCGCCCTCCATATTCTCGAAATAGTCCACCGGTTGCCCCGCATCTGCGAGGGCTTGCGCGAAAAGCCGAGCGTGCGCTGGGTGGACGCGGTCATCGCGGGTCGAGGTTGTCACCAAAGCAGGCGGATAAGACCGATGCTTATCGACGCCATGCAGTGGTGACCAACGCTCGATCGCTGCGCGCTCTTCGGGGCTATCAGGATCGCCATACTCCGCCATCCAGGAGGCTCCAGCTGACATGGTGTGATAGCGCAGCATGTCTGTCAACGGCACCTGAACCACCGCGGCCCCAAAAAGCTCGGGGTATTGCACTAATGCACCTGCGGTGAGCAGGCCACCGTTGGAACCTCCGCGAATTCCTAACTGCTCCGGGGTGGTGTAGCCTCGCTGCACCAAGTCTTCCAGCACCGCCCGGTGGTCTTCCCACACTTTGTGCCGGTTGGTCTTCACCACTTGGGAGTGCCAATCTGGGCCGAACTCGCCACCACCACGAAGGTTGGCTTCCACAAAGAAATTATTCCCTTCTAGCCAGCCGATGCCTCGGGTAGCCGAGTATCCCGGCAGCAGGCTGACCTCGAAGCCGCCGTAGGCGTGCACGAGCGTTGGCTTGGGGCTATCGCTAAACCGTCCGGTAATGAAGTAGGGGATTGCTGTGCCATCGGCTGAGGTCGCCCAATGCTGGCGGGTGCCGATGCCGTGGGCGTCGAAAAGCTCTGGTGCAGACTTACACACCGAGATGTCACCGCCTACCTGACCATGCAACAACCTGGTGGGCTGGGTAAAGGAGGTAGCCGTGAGCCATATTTCGTCGTCGCGCAAGGGCGAGGTACCAATCACTCGAACCGACGATGCGCCGAAGTCACTGAGGGGCGAGGCCGACGTCCACGGGGCATCCACTGGGGCGAACTCCACGCGCGTGGCCACGTTGTCTAGATACTGCAGCACCACATAATTACGGGTGAAGTTCAACCCCTGTAGTGAAGTAGTAGGGGTAGGGCGGAACACGAGGTGGAAGTCGCGCTCGCCTGCAAGAAAAGCGGCGAGGTCAATGCACGCTAGCCCGCCGGCGGGGATGCCGAAGCATTCCGTGCGCGGACGCAGAAAGAGCCACTGCCGGTAAACAGAGGCCGAACAGTCCAGTGGGATATCGATGCGCTGCAACCCTGCATCCGTGTCGAGGTAGAGCTCACTGCGGTAGAAGTCCAGCGAGCGGGTGAAGAATGTGCGCTCGAAACCTGGCATCGTATCGTGCCAGCCGCCTACGGCCACATCGCTTCGCTCGCCAGTAAAAACTAGTTCTGCCTGCGGCAATGGGGTTTTGCGGCGCCAGCGATATACCCGCGCCGGGTAACCGGAATCGGTAAGGGACCCTTCGCCGGTATCGGTACCGATCAACAGGGTGTCTATATCTACCCAGCTCACGTCCGATTTTGCCTCAGGAAGCTGGAAGCCATGCGCTACGAATTCACCGCGCTGCACATCGAATTCGCGAATCACGCACGCGTCCGCCCCGCCTCGGGACAGCCGGATGAGTGCCCGATCATACTCCGGCGACCGAACGTGCGCGCCCTTCCAGACCCAGTTCTCGCCCTCCGCGGCCGCGAGCTCATCCAAGTCAATCAGCGTGCGCCATTGCGGGTGTTCGTGCTGGTATTCCTCGAAAGTGCAGGTCCGCCACACTCCACGGGGATGCTGTGCATCCCGCCAAAAATTGAAAAGCAACTCGCCCCGCCGCCTGGGCATCGCGATGCGCGCGTCGGTATCCAGTGCCGCCTGCAGCCGGTTGGTCAACTCGCTTCGTGACCCGAGCTTTTCGACGCATTCCTCAGAACGTGCTTTTGCCCAGGCCAAAGCCTGCTCACCATCAATTTCTTCGAGATACATATCTCCCAGCGTAGTAAGGGACACTGGGAGGGCTAGCCTAAATCCCTAGAGCGGGAGCAAAGACCTGAACGGCGGACAACGCGACGGCAGCGGCGAGAATCGGTGCCGAGATGCGGCGGGCGGCAGGCAACATACAAGCTCTTTTCACTCTGTGAGGTTCATAATCTTTTTCTGAAGACGAATGCTATCTTCGCTTTTCCTAGCGTCAATTGGAAGAGGACATAATTGAGGCACGAAAAAACTCGCCTTCTCGCGTGTCATTGACGCGTAAAGGCGAGCTAATTTCTTTGAGCTAGCTGAAGGTGATTAGCCGTTCAGTGCTGGGCCGAAAACTTCCCAGGAGTGACGGAGGTCTTCTTCCCACCATGCCCAAGAGTGGGTACCGGTGTTGCGGAAGTTGAAGGTGGCTGGGATGCCTTCGCGGTCCAGCTTTGCCTTCAAGTTGTGCGTAGCTAGGTTGGTAGCCCCTTCGATGGCGCCACCTTCGATGCCCAGGATGGCCAGGTTGGCTGGGTTGCCCTTAACACGTGGAGCGCTTAAGACGTCGTGCTCGCCGATCAGGCCGGAGGCATTGGAGACGTAGAGGCTGGTGCCACGGAGCTTTTCGCTGTTGAGGAGGGCGTCGTGGTAGTGCCAGTTGCCGGTGCCCAGCGGTCCCCACATCATTTCCTTGTTGACGCGGCCACGGTTCAGGGTTTGGTCGATAGCGAAAAGTCCCAGCGGAGAGGAAGTTTCGGCAAGGCCTGAGAAAGAGCCCACTGCGTCGTAGAAACCAGGGTTGTGCTCGGCTAGCAGCAGGGTAGAAGTAGCGGACATGGACAGACCCATGATTGCGCGCTTGTTGCTGGCGCCGAGTTTCTGCTCGATTGGTCCGGGGAGTTCCTTGGTGAGGAAGGTTTCCCACTTCTGCTTGCCACCCAGGGTTGGCGCTTCTTGCTGCCAGTCGGTGTAGTAGGAGAATGCGCCGGCCATTGGGATAACGACGTTGACGTCCTTGTCCTTGTAGAAGTCCAGGATATCAGTCTGTGCGATCCAATTGGCGCGACCCTGGCCACCATCGCCACCGTTGAGGGCATAGACGATTGGGCGGTTAGGGTTAGATGCAGGCAGGACTACCAGTGGTACCCAGCGATCCATGGAAGGGGAGTAAGCCCACATTTCTTTAGCGTCGCCACGCTTTTCGATGATGGCGCGCCATGCTGGGACCTTTTCGCCCTTTGGTCCTTCTTCAATGGTGGAGGTAGCAACACCAGCTGCTACTTCGGCGGCTGGGGTGCCAGCCAGTGCTGCTGGAGCAGCTTGGAAGGCGGACAATGCGATGGCAGCAGCCACTACAGTCGCGGAAATACGGCGAAGATTCTTCATTCACGCAATCTTTCTCGAGAGTTGTCACAACGCTGCCACCCAGCGGTGAGCACCAGCACTTTTGCGAATATGTCAGGTCCGTTGTCTGAAACAGGCAACGAGCACTATTTGAATGTCGATAATTGTGGTGCATTCGTTACTAATTGGCAACTTTATTTTTGTTTTCCCTAGTAAACATCTGCAACTAATAAAATAGCAGGAATTGTGTGGTGTGTGTGACTAAAGTAAACTATTGTTACAGAAGTGAGTCTTGGAGTTGGCTACAGATGGTCAGCGTTGTGTAACAAACCAAGCGTCAAGTCCGTTTGCCTAAACGATTGGGCACCTAGACATTCAAAGGAAAAATAATGCAGGCTATCGAACAGTTCATCCTCTTCATCAACAACATTCTCGGTTCCGGAATCCACGCCGGTTCCTCCGCATCTTCCCTGCTCTCGTCCACGTTGGGTGTCTTCTAAACCACGTGGTTTTCGCCGAAGGGCGTCGATAAGCACCATGCTTATCGACGCCCTTTGTGTTGGCTTTGTCATCTCGCTTGCGACATATTGCCGTAGAACACGTATCCTGGAAAACGTGACTGAACATTATGACGTAGTAGTTCTCGGCGCTGGCCCTGGTGGCTATGTCGCCGCCATCCGCGCAGCCCAGCTTGGCAAGAAGGTTGCGGTAGTTGAAAAGCAGTACTGGGGCGGTGTCTGCCTCAACGTGGGTTGTATCCCATCCAAGGCACTGCTGAAGAATGCGGAAGTTGCGCATATCTTCACCCACGAAAAGAAGACCTTCGGCATCTCCGGCGATGTCTCCTTCGACTTCGGTGCGGCGCACGCTCGTTCCCGTAAGGTTTCCGAGGGCATCGTTAAGGGTGTCCACTACCTGATGAAGAAGAACGGCATCACCGAAATCAACGGCCTTGGCGTGTTCAAGGATGCCAAGACTCTGGAAGTTGATGGCAAGACCATCACTTTCGACAACTGCATCATCGCCACCGGCTCCGTAGTTCGCTCTTTGCCTGGCGTTGAGCTGTCCAAGAATGTTGTTTCCTTCGAGGAGCAGATCCTTAACCCAGAAGCCCCAGCCAAGATGGTTATCGTCGGCGCTGGCGCAATCGGTATGGAATTCGCTTACGTGCTTGCCAACTACGGCGTGGACGTCACCATCGTGGAATTCATGGACCGAGTCCTGCCTAACGAAGACGCAGACGTGTCCAAGGCTATTGCCAAGGAATACAAGAAGCTCGGCGTTAAGCTCCTGACCGGCTACAAGACCACCGCTGTGCGCGACAACGGCTCCTCCGTCGAGGTTGATGTCGAGTCCAAGGACGGTTCCAAGACGGACACCCTCACCGTTGACCGCGTGATGATCTCCATCGGCTTCGCACCACGAGTTGAGGGCTACGGCCTGGAAAACACCGGCGTTAAGCTCACCGAGCGTGGCGCCATCGAGATCGATGATTACATGCGCACCAATGTCGACGGCATCTACGCAATCGGTGACGTCACCGCCAAGCTGCAGCTTGCTCACGTCGCAGAAGCACAGGGCGTTGTCGCAGCTGAGACCATCGCAGGCGCAGAAACCATGGAGCTCGGCGACTACATGATGATGCCGCGCGCGACCTTCTGCAACCCACAGGTTGCCTCCTTCGGCTACACCGAGGAGCAGGCTCGCCAGAAGTGGCCAGATCGCGAGATCAAGGTCGCTACCTTCCCATTCTCCGCCAACGGCAAGGCACAGGGCCTCGCCGAGACCGCTGGCTTTGTCAAGCTCGTTGCTGATGCAGAGTTCGGCGAGCTTCTCGGTGGCCACATGGTTGGCGCCGGCGTTTCCGAGATGCTCCCAGAGCTCACCCTGGCGCAGAAGTTCGACCTGACTGCCGAGGAAATCGGACGTAACGTCCACACCCACCCAACCTTGTCTGAGGCAATGAAGGAAGCTGCTGAAGGCTTGATGGGTCACATGATCAACCTGTAACCGCTTCTTTTAGCTCCACGCACTTTTGCTTTCCCGCGGGCTGCTCGATAGCTGGCCCCAAGAAAAGCAAAAGTGCGTTTTGTTTTAATAGGGGGCTACAGTCGATTCGTGAGCGTCGATACGAAGCGCTCGGTGCACCGGCGGGAACGCACGCTGGGCACAGTTTTCTCGGGTGCATACCCGGCAGCCGGCACCGATGGGGGTGGCCGCTGACAGGTCCGTCAGGTCCAGCCCCTCCGCGTAAACGGTGCGATCTGCGTGCCGAGCTTCGCAACCTAGACCAATAGCGAATAGCTTTCCCGGCTCACCATACCGGCCACGGTGGTGGCGTACGGTGCGTGCCACCCACAGGTAATTGCGCCCATCGGGCATTTGCGCAAGCTGGCGCATAATTGTGCCTGGATTGGTGAACGTTTCGTACACATTCCACAGCGGACAAGTGCCACCAGAGTGGGTGAAGTGGAAACCTGTTGCCGACTGGCGCTTAGACATATTGCCGGCACGATCCACTCGGACAAAAGTGAACGGGATGCCTCGCAGGTTTGGCCGTTGCAGTGTGGAAAGCCGGTGGCAGATGGTTTCATACCCCACGCCGTAGATCTGTCCGAGGTACTCGATGTCATATTTAGATTTCTCTGAATCCGCGTGGAAATTGCGGTACGGCAGCATCAACGCGGCAGCGAAGTAAGAAGCGACGCCACGCAGCGCCAGCTCGTGTGATTCGCGCGAAGTAAATTGTGCTTCGTCTACACACGCATGAATTTCCTTACCGGCCTCCAAGTAGCCCAGTTCCGCGGCGAGGCGAAAAGCCCGTTGGCCAGGGTGGAGCCGGGACGATACGGTGAGTTCGCGGGTGTCCCGGTTGAACCGGTGCAGCGTACCGTCAACGTCCTGGGTGAGGGTGACACTCACGCCGTGGTCGTCGACAAGCTTGCGCAGGATGGCATCCTCCGTGGCGCGGACATCTCCGGGGCCAATCTGTAGGTGTTTAGCCAAGCGTTCCGCCGCGGTATCAACGTTGTTGAGGTAGTTTTGTCGGGCATAGAAGAAGTCACGGACCTCCTCATGCGGCATCGACAGTGCTTGGTTAGCTGGCGCTGGCGCGTCGGGAGTAAGCGAATGGCGTGTGTCCACGGCCAGGCTGAGCTTGTCTCGAACATTCCGGTAACGGCGATGCATGTCCACCATGGCGCGGGCGAGAGTCGGGTGGTTGTAGACCATCTCGGAAATCTCTTGAAGTTCCACGGTGGTGGGGCAGATTTCCTTATCGAGAACGACGTCCTGTACTTCTGCGAGCAGGCGGGAATCATCGTCTCGGGAAAAGAACGTCGCATCGACCCCGAATGACTCGGTGATTCGGAGCAGGACGGGAACGGTAAGTGGGCGAACATCGTGCTCGATTTGATTCACATAACTTGCAGACAGCCCAAGGGTGGCCGCTAAGGAGGCCTGGCTTAAATCGCGCTCTCTGCGTAGCTGTCGGAGGCGTGAGCCCACGTAAGTCTTTCCCATGCCACGAACTTTAGCGTGACGGGAGTCACCTTTGCAGGCAATCCTTGCAAAATTTTGCAAATTTGCAATCTTGGCAGTGGCTTCAGGGTGAACTATTTTTTGCTATGTGTGGAAAATGTGGTTTTTACGCAACAGGTTCGTTGCGTAAATTGTCTTCTGGTTGCGCGGAAAAGTGCCGGTGGGGCGATATTTTTCCCTGGTTGTGACCATGACAAACAAGGCATCAAAGAAGTGACCTGTGAACAAATGGGGGGAGGCTAAACCTTTTGGTTGACGATGATCGGGGGTAGTGGTGGGGGATTGGGGTCATGGCCCGACTGGAACGGGTGAAAATAGTTGGTGGGAGCGTTTGGGCATGTCAGGGCGGTGCTGAATCGAGCAACCTAGAAAGTGGCAAAGTTAGCCTTACCTAATAACCTCAACTGTAGGAAAAAATCCTTATGTGAGCCACGCCACTGGGGTGGTAGTTGACTAGTGAGTGCACACCGATGGGTCGTAAAGTAATAGCGACACTGGAGGTGCCATGACTGTTAAATTTGATGACCGTGACGCAGTCGCTCACGGCAAAATTACTGAAAAGCCGCTACGCGAGCGGCCGTCCTACCCAACTTGGGCGCTCAAGCTGACCATGGCGGTCACGGGCGTAATCTTTGGTCTTTTCGTGCTGGTCCATATGATCGGTAACCTGAAGATCTTCCTGCCTAATCACGGCGACCAGAAGGCGATCGATGTTTATGCAGAGTTCCTGCGCACCATCGGTGAGCCACTGTTCCCACGTGAGGGCATCCTGTGGATTTTCCGCATTGTTCTGCTCGTCTGCCTGGTGCTGCACGTTTACGGCGCATTCGCGCTGGTAGGCCGCGCACACCAGTCCCGCGGCAAGTTCAAGCGCACCGGCCTCGTAGGTGGCTTGAATTCCTTCACCGCGCGCTCGATGATCGTCACCGGCCTGGTGCTGCTGCTGTTCATCATCTTCCACATTTTGGATCTCACCCTGGGCGTTGCTCCAGCAGCCTCCGATAGCTTTGCTCACGGCGCTGCATACGCAAACCTGGTGGCATCCTTTAGCCGACCAGCCGTAGCGATCTTCTACATCCTCGCTATGGTCGTGCTGTTCCTGCACCTGTCCCACGGCATCTGGACTGCGGTGAGCGACCTCGGCATTACCGGTAAGCGTTGGCGCGCCGTTCTGCTGTTCGTTGCTTACCTCGTCCCAGCAGCTGTGATGGTGGGCAACAGCCTCATCCCACTGTCCATCATGTTCGGTCTGCTGAGCTAGGTCGGAAGGTAGAAATACATTGAGCACTCAAACTGCAAACGCAACCAAGCTGGAGTTCAACGCTCCGGCATCTGTTGTGCCTGGCGTTTCCGTCGGTTCCGTCCTGGAGTCCGCCCTGCCTGCCGGCGTTTCTTACAAAGAAGCCTGGGAGTACCAGAAGGATCACTACAACCTGGTCTCCCCGCTGAACCGTCGTAAGTTCCGCATCCTCGTCGTTGGCACCGGCCTGGCCGGTGCTGGCGCTGCGGCTGCCCTCGGCGAGCTCGGCTACGACGTGAAGTCTTTCACCTACCACGACGCGCCCCGTCGTGCGCACTCCATCGCTGCACAGGGTGGCGTGAACTCCGCCCGTGGCAAGAAGGTGGACAACGACGGCGCATACCGCCACGTTAAGGACACCGTCAAGGGCGGCGACTACCGTTCCCGTGAAGCCGACTGCTGGCGCTTGGCTGTCGAGTCCGTTCGTGTTATCGACCACATGAACGCAATCGGCGCACCGTTCGCCCGCGAATACGGCGGCACCCTGGCTACCCGTTCCTTCGGTGGTGTTCAGGTCTCCCGCACGTACTACACCCGTGGCCAGACGGGCCAGCAGCTGCAGCTCTCTGCAGCAGCAGCTCTGCAGCGTCAGATTCACAAGGGCTCCGTGGAAATCTTCACCCACAACGAGATGGTGGACCTCATCATCAACGAAGTTGATGGCCAGAAGGTCTGCCAAGGCGTGATCATGCGCAACCTGATCACCGGCGAGCTGAAGGCCCACACCGGCCATGCCGTGATCCTGGCTACCGGCGGCTACGGCAATGTGTACTACATGTCCACGCTGGCGAAGAACTCCAACGCTTCCGCCATTATGCGTGCCTACGAGCGCGGCGCATACCTTGCGTCCCCATCGTTCATTCAGTTCCACCCAACCGGCCTGCCGGTGAACTCTGAGTGGCAGTCCAAGACCATCCTGATGTCTGAGTCGCTGCGTAACGACGGCCGTATCTGGTCTCCGCTGAAGCCAAAGGACGATCGCGACCCGAACACCATTCCAGAAGAGGAGCGCGACTACTTCCTGGAGCGCCGCTACCCAGCGTTCGGCAACCTGGTTCCTCGTGACGTTGCGTCCCGTGGCATCTCGCAGCAGATCAACGCAGGTCTTGGCGTTGGCCCAATGCACAACTCGGTGTACCTGGACTTCCGCGACGCTATCCAGCGCCTCGGCGAAGACACCATCCGCGAGCGTTACTCCAACCTCTTCGAGATGTACGAAGACGCTATTGGTGAGGATCCATACAAGACCCCAATGCGTATCGCACCAACCTGCCACTTCACCATGGGTGGTCTGTGGACCGACTTCAACGAGATGACCTCGATCCCAGGTCTGTTCTGCGCTGGCGAGTCCTCCTGGACCTACCACGGTGCAAACCGCCTGGGTGCAAACTCGCTGCTGTCCGCATCTGTCGACGGCTGGTTCACCCTGCCATTCTCCGTGCCTAACTACCTGGCTGACCACCTCGGCGAGGCTCGCCTCGAAGAGGATTCCCCAGCCGCTGTCAAGGCACTGCAGGAAGCTCAGGCTCGTATCGACAAGCTCATGAGCATCCAGGGCGAGCACGGACCAGAGTACTTCCACCGTCAGCTCGGCGATATCCTCTACTTCTCCTGTGGTGTTGCCCGCAACATTGAGGACCTGAAGACGGGTATCGAGAAGATCCGCCAGCTGCGCAAGGACTTCTGGTCCAACCTGCGCATCACTGGATCTCCTGCCGAAATGAACCAGGTGCTCGAGTACGCCAACCGAGTGGCCGACTACATCGATCTCGGCGAGCTCATGTGCGTTGACGCACTTGACCGCGACGAGTCCTGTGGCGCCCACTTCCGCGATGACCACCTCTCCGAAGAAGGCGAAGCAGAGCGTGACGATGCCAACTGGTGCTTCGTCTCCGCTTGGGAGCCAGCTGGTGAGAATCAGTTCATCCGCCACGCTGAACCTCTCTACTTCGAAGCCGTCCCGCTGATGACAAGGAATTACAAGTAATGAAACTGACTCTTGAGATTTGGCGTCAGGCTGGACCGACCACCGAAGGTCACTTTGAAACCGTTGAGGTCCCTGACGCAGTTGAGCAGATGTCCATCCTCGAGCTGCTCGATCACGTTAACGAAGGCATGATCGAAGCCGGCAAGGAGCCATTCGCTTTCGCCTCCGACTGCCGCGAAGGCATTTGTGGCACCTGTGGCCTGAACGTCAACGGCCGCCCACACGGTGCTGACAAGAACAAGCCTGCCTGCCAGCAGCGCATGTACAACTACAAGGATGGCGACACCCTGAAGATCGAGCCACTGCGTTCTGCAGCGTTCCCGGTCATCAAGGACATGGTCGTGGACCGCTCCGCGCTGGACCGCGTCATGCAGCAGGGTGGCTACGTCTCTGTAGATGCAGGTACTGCCCCAGATGCGGACACTCTGCACATGAACCACCAGACTGCAGAGCTGGCTCTGGATCACGCCGCCTGCATCGGCTGTGGCGCCTGTGTGGCCGCTTGCCCTAACGGCGCAGCGCATCTGTTCACTGGCGCAAAACTGACTCACCTCAAGCTCATGCCAATGGGCAAGGAAGAGCGCGGGAAGCGTGCTCGTCAGATGGTCGACGAACTTGAGACCAACTTTGGCCCATGTTCGTTGTATGGTGAATGTGCCGATGTCTGCCCAGCTGGTATCCCATTGACCGCAGTTGCTGCGATCAACAAGGAGAGGGCTCGTGCTTTCTTCTCGGCTAAGGACAACTAAGCTGTAAGTAATTGCAGCTTGTACGAAAGGCGACACCATCGTGAAGAACGACATCAAGCGTGAATACCAGGAGTTCCCGGTTTACGAAGGCACCCTCGAGGCGAACTACGTAGACGGCTACACTCCGGTGAGCTACGAAGCACCTCACTCGTCACTCGTCCGCACCTCCACTTGGGTGGGTATGGGCCTGGTGCTTTCCTCCCTGG
This sequence comes from Staphylococcus chromogenes, assembly GCA_032468405.1. GTDB lineage: Bacteria > Actinomycetota > Actinomycetes > Mycobacteriales > Mycobacteriaceae > Corynebacterium. Next base: position 138,459 of record JAUDUO010000004.1, on the reverse strand, counting down.
CCGGTTTCGGCACGCTGCTCTTCGGTCTGGCCGCTAACACGGTTGGCTCCCAGAGCAACTGGGACGTTTATGCCATCATTGGCGCTGTGCTCGGCGCAGTCCTCCTGATTGCCGGCTTCGGTGCGATCTTCATGGGTCGTTCCAACCTGCGCGCATGGCGCGCTCGTACTGGCCGCAAGGACTAAACTTAGCTAGCGCATATCGACGGCCCGGCACCCATCCCTAACAGGTAGGTGCCGGGCCGTTCGGCGTTACATCAGTAGGGTGGCAGACATGAAGTACCGAAATATCATGCTTATTCTCATCGCGCTCATGACCATTTTGGTGGCTTGGCAATTCGGCGCCAGCGGGTGGGAGATGCTCCAGCAGGGCCACTAGAGGATAATAGTGGGCATGTCTATGCCGATGCCCACACCAAGCGATGAGGTGCAGCGTCGAAAAGCGCTGCGTCAGCACAAGATTTTCGCAACATCACTGCTGCTCATCGCGGCAGCCATCTACCTTATTTGCCAGTGGGCGCAAAGCCGCGGCAACGATGCGCCGTGGCTAGGATATGTTCGGGCCGCAGCCGAAGCAGGCATGGTGGGTGGCTTGGCGGATTGGTTCGCTGTCACAGCGCTGTTTCGCTACCCGCTCGGACTGAAAATCCCGCACACGGCAATTGTGAAGAACAAAAAGGACCAAGTCGGCGTGGCAATGGCCGAGTTCGTGTCCGAGAATTTTCTCAACGCTGAGCTCATTACCGAGAAAGTGCGGGAGGCAGGAATTCCGCACCACATTGCCCAATGGTTCAGCCAACCTGCAAACGCGGCTACGGTGTCGCGTGAAACCGGAAAATTGACCGCCAACATAGTTCGGGCCCTGAACCCCGCCGATGCGGAGCAGGTTATTCGCACAATGGTGCTGGATAAGGCCGCCGAGCCGATCTGGGGTCCGCCCCTTGGAAGACTGCTAGAGCAGCTGATCGAGGACGGCAAAACTGAGCCGCTGATTCAAGAGATTACGCTGTGGGTGAATCGGAAAGCTCGAGAATCAGAAGCGACCATTGTCTCCATGATCGATGAACGGATGCCGACATGGGCACCACGTTTTGTTAACGATTTGGTGGGCGACAAGGTCTACCGTGAGGTGGTGACCTGGACCGCAGCTGTGGCTGCCGAACCTAACCACGAAGCCCGGAGGGCGATCCGGAAATTCATCAACAATCTGGCCCAAGACCTGCAGTTTGATGGCACGATGATCACCCGGGTCGAAGGCTGGAAGCAAGAGATCATGGGCTCCCGGCCGGTAGCCGCGCTACCGGCTACGCTGTGGGAATCCGGTTCGTCGACGTTGCTCGAGGCCGCGGAAAACCCGGAGTCGCTGCTGCGCGGGAAGATCGCGGAATTGGCGCTGGAGTGGGGGAAGAACCTCGCCGATGACGCTGAGCTGCGTGGCACATTAGACCGAAAGATCACCAAGGCCACAGCGTTTTTGGCAGATAACTATGCCCCTGCGGTCGCAGACATCATCTCGGAAACAGTGGCGAAATGGGACGCCGAGGAAGCCAGCGACAAAATTGAGCTGATGGTGGGCAAGGACTTGCAGTACATCCGCGTCAACGGCACCGTGGTTGGTGCGCTGGCAGGTTTGGCAATCTACTCAATCTCGCAGCTACTGTTCTAGCTGCTAGGATGTCAAAGCAGTGTCTGTAGGGCGAAAACTTTAAGGAGACAAAGTGGCGACCTTCATCATTGCCATTTCATGGATCAAGACCGTACTTTACGTCCTGATCGCCCTTTCTGGCATCGTTGGCGCGGTACTCGCAGGAACCACGCGGGAAGACGCATATGTAGCTGCCGACCGCCAGCCGAAGATGGTGTGGGTGGGCATCTTGGTGGCGGCTTCGCTAGTTGTCATCTTGCGTTTTCCGTTCCTAGCCTGGATCGGCATTGTTGCCATTGGTGTCTATTGGTTTGATGTTCGGCCGCAAATCCAAGACATCCTCCGTGGGCGCAATCGCTGGTAACTTGGCCCCATGAGTATTTCTCGCGCCGAACTCGCTGCCCTCATTGATTTCACGCTCCTGCAGCCTACTGCTAGCAGTGCCGATGTAGCGCAGTTGCTTGTCGACGCCCACGCCCTCGGCATTCCTACCATCTGCGTGTCTCCTTCCATGCTGCACGCGACCGCAGATACTGATCTGCGTGTTGCCACGGTGTGTGGGTTCCCTTCGGGCAAGCACCACCCATTGATTAAGGCCACGGAAGCTCGCTATGCGGTGCAAAACGGTGCGGTAGAAATCGATTTAGTGCCAGATTTGGCGGCAATCGCCGCGAAAGATGAGTACGCGCTGCTCACTGAGCTGATAGCTGTCCGGGAAGCGATCACGGATCAGGTAACGCTGAAGGTCATTGTGGAAACAGCCGCATTTTCCCCGGAGCACATCCGCTGGGCTGCCGCGACATGTGCGAAAGGTGGCGCCAATTATGTGAAAACCTCCACGGGCTTCCACCCGGCGGGTGGGGCAACCGTGGAGGCGGTAAAGATCCTGCGGGACGCGGTGCCCGCTGGTGTCGGTGTGAAGGCCTCAGGTGGTATTCGCAGCTATGAGCAGGCAGCGGAACTGGTCGCTGCGGGAGCGAGCCGCCTAGGAGTGTCTAACGCTGCTGCTGTGCTTGGCTGAGGGGAACGTTATCGCCGGAGAACGTGATGTCTAGCGCATCGTTGATCACGTCCATCTTTTCAATCTTCAGCTCGTTTCCAACGTCGGTGGCTTGTTGCTCCAGCCCCTTCGAGATGGCATCCGTAACTTGCTTGGGCATGGAAATGCCCAGTAACTGAGCGTTTGCGGCTTCGAACTTGACTTGCCCGTCCTTTGCAGTTGGTTTGAGGTCGAGCGTGGCGGCGCCGTCGGTAAGCGTTACTTCGATGGCCCCCTTTTCCCCGTTGGCTTGCACATCTGTTACTTTGACGAGGTTGCTCATCAGCTGCGATGCCAGGTCATTTTTGGTGGTCTGGTGCTGCTGCTGTTCGGCCATTGCGGATTGAATCTGGGCCAGCAGAAATTCTTCTGGTACTTGGGTGTTGACTACGAGGTGTCCAGCTACCGGATCGTTCGGGTTGTGGATGTCCATATCGCTGATGTGCAGTTTGGCGGCGGGGGAACCGGATACCTTAGGGACTGCGCCCTGCGTGATGTTGAGTGTGGACGGTGTTTCGATGTCCACGCTGGGCACGTTGCGGGTAGCAGCACTGAGTAGCAACGGGGTGGGGCCGAATTTAATCGAGGCATCATCGACGTTGACCTGGGAAGAACCAGCGTCGGCGGCCAATTGCTTCTTCATCGAATCACTGATGTACCAGCGCAGACCGAACTCCACGACGATCAGTCCGATCACGACAATGAGCGCCAGGCTGATCAGAATTTTCCAGACGAGGGAACCTTTGGATGAAGTACTCACAAGGAACCAGTGTGGCAGAAGGTCGTGTTAGTTCGCCACCGATTCCCATGGCACGGTCAGTAGGTTGTCGCGGATTCGGCGACGAATGGGCGTAATGGGCCAGCCGTCGGCAAGCAAAAGCGCGCGGGCTTGCCGCCAACGAATTCGGGGTCCGTAGGGCGCCCAGCCGGCGGAGCGGGCCCAGGCATCGTCCATCGCGGTGAGCAGCCGGTTGATGGGCGTGCCGGGGACATTGTCATGAATGAGCCGCTTGGGTAGGCGTTCGGCAAGATCAGATGGGGTGCTGATGTCAAAGGGATCCCACGCGAGGGTTAAGGTGCGAGGACCATCGACATCGAGGGTGACCCAAGCTGAGCGACGACCGAGCTCGTCGCAGGTGCCTTCGACAAATAACCCGCCAGGGGCAAGCCGGGAGCAGACTTCCCGCCAAGCGTCTTCGACCTGTGCCACGTCGTATTGGCGCAACACGTTGAAGGCGCGAACCAGGTTTGGCTGGTAGCCGGCGAGTTCGAAACCACCTAGCTCGAAGGTGACGCCGTCTCGGGGCGGCAGTACTCGTTCGGGGTTTATCTCTAGCCCCGTCACTTGAACTTCGGGGCTGATGTGGCGCAGCCACGTGGCCCACTCGCAGGTGGTGGTATGCGAAGCACCGTAGCCTACGTCGAGTGCCAAGGGGCGCTGTCCGGGCGCTACTGCGCCTAGTGCCTTTGCGACGTCCGGATGGAAACGCATCCAGCGATCGCAGCGACGCAGGCGGTTGACGTTAGTGGTTCCTCGGGTAATAACGCCTAATGGCCGACCCACAACGCTGCTAAAGCGCAGGTTATGTGCGTGGTCGGCCATCAGAAATTAAGGAACGAAAAATTAGAGGTTTTCGGAGATCCACTTCTCGGTGAGTGCTGCTTCGTTTGCAAACAGTTCAGCGAGAGCGTCCGCAACCTTTGGCTCAATGGCTGGGCCCATGAATGGGATGTTTACCGATACTTCGTTGTTGTAGGACAGGGAAGTGGTCTCGGCACCGGAAATGGTGATGTCACCCTTGAAGTCAACAGGGGTGCCCTTCACGTCTGCGGTGTAGGACGCCTGGGCGGTATCGCCGATCAGGTCGCCGACCTTCACCACGCGCTTCACCTTGAGTGCCTGGGAGATCATTGCCTGCACTGCTTCAGGGAGGAGGTCCTGTGGCAGTACTTCGTAAAGCACGGCCTCAGCGCCGTTGTCGTCCTTGGTGAAGGAGTTGACTTCGCCTGGCTCGGTGGACAGGTTAGCCACGTTGTAAGCCCAGTATTCAGCGCTGGAGTAAGCCTGAAGGACCTTTGCAGGTGGGAAATTGATCGTTACGGTGTTCTCGCTACGCGTTGCCATGAGTAACAGACTACCGTTAGTGGGGTGCATGACCTATCGCTGACCCAAAAAACCGCCGAGATTCGTCCGCAGATTGATCAGATTGCGGACCTACATCTGTCCGATAAGCAGCTGAGTGACTTAACGACGCTGCATCTCGGTGGCCGTCCACTACTTACCGCGCACTGCTACTCGCCCGAGGCCGCCGTCGAGCTCGTTAAGCTTTTCGACGCCGCCCAGGTCCCAGTGCTCATTGTGGGCGGTGGCTCAAACTTAGTTGTGGCGGACGGTGACTTGAACGTCGTTGCGGTGGTCCTCGAATTTGACTCCATCACACTGGATCCAATTACGGGTGTAGTTCGAGCCGATGCTGGCGCGGTGTGGGATGACGTTGTCTCACTTGCCGTTGAGGCCAATCTAGGAGGCATAGAATGCCTTTCTGGAATTCCAGGCTCCGCAGGTGCGGTGCCAGTGCAGAACGTGGGAGCTTATGGCGCAGAGATCTCTCAAGTGCTAACTCGAGTACGCCTATACGATCGCACGACGGGTCAGGTTCAGTGGCATCCGGCATCATCGTTGGAGCTTAGCTATCGGTATTCAAATCTGAAGTTCACTGCCCGCGCGCTCGTGTTAGAAATTGAACTTCAACTGGACGTTGCCGTGATGTCTGCCCCGCTACGTTTTGGTGAACTTGCACGCCGTTTGGGCGTGACAAGTGATGCGGAGCGAAAACCAGTCGGTGAAGTCCGTGACACCGTGCTGCACTTGCGGGCTGGCAAGGGAATGGTTGTGGACCCGCAAGATCATGACACCTGGTCTGCTGGATCATTTTTCACAAACCCGGTGGTAGACAACCACATTGCCGACAGTATTCGAGAATCTACTGGGGAAGAGTCCATGCCTTGTTATCCGGTGGCGGGCACTGATCAGTCCAAGCTGTCGGCTGCTTGGCTCATCGAACGCGCGGGTTTTCCAAAGGGCTACCCCAGCCCAGGTGCTGCTGTATCACTTTCCACCAAGCACACTTTGGCGTTAACGAATCGCGGTGGTGCAACTACGTCGGACCTGGTGAGTTTGGCTCGCGAAATTCGCTCCGGGGTCGCTGAAAAGTTTGGCGTGGTGCTGCACCCAGAACCAGTGTGGGTTGGGGTGGAGATTGACGCCTAAGGATAGTGAAGCTAATCCGCGAGACGCGATCATGCTAGCTGATCTCTCTGCAAGCCATCAGAATTACATCAAAGCTCTGTGGAACCTTGGCGAGTGGTCATCAAAGCCGGTATCGAAATCAGCGCTAGCCGAATGTGTGGGGGTGAAGCTTTCTACTGCTTCGGATGCGGTTCGGAAACTGCAGGAGCTGCACCTTGTACATGACACCCGCTATGGCGCCGTCACACTCACCGAGCTTGGCCAGGAAATGGCTGTTGCGATGGTGCGTCGACACCGTTTAATCGAGACGTTTTTGGTACGGGCCCTCGATTACAACTGGGATCAGGTGCATGCTGAGGCGGAAGTGTTAGAGCATGCCGTGTCTGATTTCTTAACCAATCGGATTGATGAAAAGCTTGGCTTTCCTGAGCGGGATCCCCACGGGGATCCCATTCCTCGACGGGATGGCACGATGCCAACGCTTCAGGCCATCCCGCTTGCTCAAGCGCCAGTAGGTGCTTCAGTTGTTGTGGAACGGATCAGTGATTCTGATCCCGAGCTGCTGCGCTACTTTGAACGCAACGGCATCCTGCTCGGGGTGACTTTAGAGTTGAAGGAATCGGATCCATACAGTGGCGGTCTATCGATTCAGATAGCGGAAAACCGCTTACAACTAGGAGTCGAGGTGGCCAAGTTGGTGTGGGTTAGCGTCAAATAGCTCGATGCTACTTTCGGTTAACTTGCCTCGGAATCGGAATTCGGTAGGGGAGGTTGCCCGTCCGAAGACGATTTCGACCTCCTCACCTGGCACAACATGCTGTGCAATTGGTGAAGAGTTGCTAAAAGCTAAGGTTTTGCAGTCAATGGCCTTAAGGTCCGGGTCGTGCAGGATGATCGGTGCGTTTGTGTGCGAAATTCCGCAAATCAAAGTGACGTGAGTGCGCAGTAGGTCAGCCAGTTTTGGTGCCGGTGGGTGGGGATTTTCTACCTTGCTAAGGGGGAGGCATCCTGGCGGGGGAGGCATAAATCGTGCGATGGCTAGGAAGTCATTGAGCTTTCCGCGTGGCTCGCCTTTGAGGAAAACGCATAAGAGTCGAGTGAGAGACCGCAGAATTTCGCGAGGGTAGGCTGCAGCGTCAATTAGTTCATGAACTCGTTGGTGGTCACCAGTGCAGGCCAGCTGGAAAAGGTCTATCGTTTCGCTCCACAGTGATTCTTTTTGCTTCATGGCAACTCCCTCGATCTCCAAAACTACGCCTTGCCGTAGTTTTTACTACTGTGTATCGTAACCTAATCATGTAGTGATGACCACCAGATCAAGAAGGAGGTTGGGGACAATCTGCTATGGTGCACAAACTTGCCCCCGAAGAGTCGCCTGAGTTGGTGTACTTTTCCAGTGTCTCGGAGAACACGCACCGCTTTGTGAGGAAACTTAACCGGAGTGCTGCCCGAATACCGTTGAATCTGAAGCTGCAGGAACTAATAGAAGTTTCCCGCCCGTACGTACTTGTGGTGCCAACATATGGCGGCGGAAACCGCCGATCAGCGGTGCCAAAGCAAGTCATTGCCTTTCTCAACAACCCAACAAACCGGGATTATCTCCGTGGCGTGATTGTCAGTGGAAATACCAACTTTGGGCTGGATTACTGCATCGCCGGGCAAATAATCGCTGCTAAGTGCAACGTGCCAGAAATGTACCGCTTTGAGTTGCTCGGCACGCGCGATGATGTCGCTCGGGTTAACCGAGGGCTGGATGCCTACTGGGCTCAGAATCCGCGATAGCCCCTGCTAGTTAACACTCGATAAGAAAAGGAAACTCGATGAATTCATCGTTGGCGTGGCAAAAGTTGCTGCGCATATCTCAATCACCGCCTGGGTACCGTACCGAACCAAACATTCCCCTTCGGCCGATCAATTGGAATCGGACCGTGGACGACAAAGACTTAGAAGTCTGGAACAGGCTCACCGCAAATTTTTGGCTACCCGAAAAGGTACCGCTGTCCAATGACCTGCCAGATTGGCACAATCTTTCTGACTTGGAGCGGCGGCAAACTATCCGAGTTTTCACCGGCCTGACCTTGCTAGATACCGTGCAAGCTACAGTGGGCGAAATCTCGCAAATCCAAGACGGAATCACTGATCACGAACAAGCTGTCTATACCAACATTGCGTTCATGCAATCCGTGCACGCGCGGTCCTATTCTTCGGTGTTTTCCACGTTAACCAGCACACCAGAGATTGATGCGGCCTACGCGTGGGCCGTCGATAATGCTACGCTGCAGCAGCGCGTGCGGTTGGTGATGCAGCACTACTACGGCGCCGATTCGCTCAAGCGAAAAGTTGCTTCTACGCTGCTTTCTTCCCTCCTGCTGTACGCAGGATTTTATTTGCCGCTCCATTTTGCAGCTCATGGCAAATTGATGAACACCGCAGACATGATTCGCCTGATCTTGCGCGATAAGGCTGTGCACGGCTACTACTCCGGTTACAAATTCCAACGGGGGTTGGAACAGCATGGCGGTCACCGACGCAAGGAAATGGAAGAGTTCACATTCGAGTTGCTGGAAAAGCTTTATGAACTCGAATTGGCATATTCCTCGGCGCTCTATGAACCGCTGGGGCTATTCGACGAAGTTGCCGTGTTTGTGCGGTACAACGCGAACAAAGCCCTTATGAACCTCGGTTTCGGAGACAGATTTTCCGCTGAAGAAGTAGAAGTATGCCCAGAAGTGCTAGTGGCCTTAGCGCCAGGCGCGGACGAGAATCATGATTTCTTTTCTGGATCCGGGTCTTCCTACGTTATCGGGCAAGCCGAGGAAACAGACGATTCAGATTGGGATTTTTAATCTGCATTACGAAGCAAGCAAGGAAGGAACGTTTTAAATGAACTACAAGGTTAGTGTGCTCGTGGGCAGCTTAAGGCGGCAGTCGTTCGCCCGAAAAATTGCGCTTAACGCCATCAAGATGTTTCCGGAAAACTTCACAGCGAACATCGTCGAAATTGGACAGTTGCCCCTATATAATTTCGATTTTGATGACCCAGCAGTCGTTGATCAGCCTGTACCGGAGTCTTATTCGGAATTTCGGGAAACAATTAAGTCTTCCGACGGGGTGTTGTTTGTAACTTCAGAGAATAACCGCACGATTCCGGCGTGTTTGAAAAATGCCATCGACATCGGGTCAAAGCCGAACAACGATGTGGCCTGGAAAAATCGGCCGTGCGGAATAATTAGTCATTCCGTGGGAAAAATGGGCGGGTATAGTTCGCAAAAGAATGTGCGGTTGGCATTGTCGTATTTCGATATGCCTACTGTCGGGCAGCCAGAAGTTTTTCTCCCTCAATCAACGCAGCTCATTGACGAGGACGGCAGTTTTGCCGTCGAGTCAACGCGTCAATTTGTGCAAAGCTATGTTTCCCGGTTCGCGGAACTAGTGGAGCAGAAAGCTTCGCGTGTTTAGGACCTCACATCATCAAGCGCCGTAGCGCTCGATGAGTTGGGCCTGGACTTCTCGGCGACGGATCTTGCCCATTTGGTCCGTGGGCAGATCCTCAAAGTGGTAGAACTTGCGTGGCACTTTGTATCGGGTGAGCAGCTTTCGGCAATGATCTTGCAATCCCTCGGGATCCAGTGCCGCGCCTTCGGCGAGAGTGACGGCTGCGGCGACGTTTTCGGAACCGTCGGCACGCGGCATACCCACCACTGCACAGTGCTCCACGTCCGGGTGCGTTAGCAGCACGTCCTCTACTTCGGCAGGGTAAACATTGAAACCGCCGGTGATAATGACTTCCTTGATGCGGGCCACAATTTTGATGAAGCCATCTGCTTCCATGACCCCGACGTCACCAGTTCGGTACCAACCGTCGTGGAAAGATGCTGCCGTGGCTTCTGGCTGGTTTAGGTAGCCCTGGAAAACCTGGGGGCCTTTGGCTAGGATTTCACCTTCCGCGCCGTCCGGCTGGGTCTCATCGAGGTTTTCCGGATTGGCGATGCGGATTTCGGTGTCTGGGAAGGGCAGGCCGATGTAGCCTGGTCGGCGATTTCCATCCATCGGATTGCCCGCGAGGATCGGGGAACACTCCGTGAGGCCGTAGCCTTCGACGAGCCGCCCGCCGCTGAGCTTTTCCCAGCGTTCCACTGTGGCGATTGGCAAAGAAGATGCGCCAGAGAACGAATTGCGTACGCAGGAGATGTCCACGTTGTTTTCCTCTGCGATCTCGGCGATCTTTTCATACAGGGTGGGTACACCAGGCAGGAACGTGGGTTGGTGCTTGCGGATCACCTTCATCACGAGCTTCATGTCTGGCGCCGGCAGGATGATCAGTTCAGCGCCGCAATGCACGCCAATCAATGTGCAAGCGGTGAGTCCATAAGCATGGAACATGGGGATAGCGGCGAGAAACTTTTCTTTGGATTCGCCAAGGCCTGGCACCCAGGCCATTGCCTGTTCCACGTTGGCATGCAGGTTGCTGTGGGACAGTTGCGCGCCCTTCGGTGCGCCGGTGGTGCCAGAGGTGTAGAGGATCAAAGCGATAGTTTCTGGCGTGACAAAGTCAGGGGTGGTGATGTTTTTACCGTCGCCCCCGATCGCGGAACCGATCAGCACTTCCCACGGCACTGTATTCGGGGCATCGCCGCTCAATTTGGCTCGAGCTTTGCGCAGTTGTGGCACCGGCAGGCGCAAGGCAGCGCGTTGTACCGTCGGCATGGCTTCGATCATATTGACCGAAATAATGGTCTCGAGCTGGGTTTTATCCCGAAGCTCTTCGAGCATTGTGGCGGCCTTGTCCCAGCAAATTGCGATGCGCGCGCCGTGGTCTTCAAATGGGTGCTCGAGCTCGTGCGCGGTGTACAGCGGGTTGTGTTCCACGACGGTCGCGCCGAGCTTCAGGATGGCAAAGAAGGCCACCACATGTTGCGGACAGTTAGGCAGCAGGATTGCTACGCGGTCGCCTGGGCGTACCCCGAAAGCACGCAGGCCGGCTGCGGCACGACGTACTTGAGCATCGAGTTCCGCATATGTTTGGGTGCGGCCGAAGAAGTTGGTGGCAATGCGGTCAGCGTGTAGCGCCAGTGTGGCGTCGTAGGAGTCCAGCAAGGTGCAGTTGCGGTAATCCAGGTGTGGTGGGGTCCACTCTGCGTAGCTGTCGAGCCAAGCCTTGGATTCGTAAGCTGACATTCGTTGTTCTCCTCGAGAAGTGGTTTTTATCCCAAAAGTATAGTGGTTAACCACTTCAGTTTATGTCAACGGGGCGTGGACAAGCAGCAGAAGTACTGCAGTTGTCGACGCTCCGCGTGGTGGGAGGTCAGCCCTAGGCTATACCGTAGCGTTCGGTGAGTTGCTCTTGTACTTCGCGTCGGCGAATCTTGCCCATTTGGTCAGTTGGCAGCTCCTCGAAGTGGAAGAACTTGCGTGGCACTTTGTAGCGAGTGAGCTGCTTGCGGCAGTAATTCTTCAGCCCTTCAGGGTCCAACGCGGCCCCTTCGTTCAAGGTGATAGCGGCGCAGACCGTTTCCGAGCCATCGGTACGAGGCATGCCCACTACCGCACAGGCCTTGACGTCTGGGTGGCTGTGCAGGACTTCCTCTACCTCGGCAGGGTAGACGTTGAAGCCGCCGGTAATGATGACTTCCTTGATGCGCGCCACGAGCCGGATGAAGCCGTCTTCTTCCATCACGCCGACATCGCCGGTGCGGTACCAACCGTTGTGGAAGGACGCGGCGGTTGCTTCGGGCTCATTGAGGTAGCCGTGGAAAACCTGCGGTCCCTTGGCCAGCAGTTCGCCTTCCACCCCATCGGGTTGGGTTTCGTCGAGGTTATCCGGGTTGGCAATGCGAATTTCGGTGTCCGGGAACGGGATGCCGATGTAACCAGGACGGCGATTGCCATCCATTGGGTTGCCGACCAGGATAGGGGAACATTCGGTGAGACCATACCCTTCTACCAGGCGGCCGCCGGTGAGGCTTTCCCAGCGTTCCACAGTTGCTACCGGCAATGAGGAAGCGCCAGAAAACGAAGCCCGCACGGAAGAGATGTCTACCTTGTACTGGTCGGCAGCCTCGATGATCTTTTCATAAAGTGCAGGTACGCCTGGGATCCAGGTTGGCTTGTTCTTCTTCATGACCTGCATGATTAGTTTCATATCTGGTGCAGGCAGCAAGATGATTTCGGCACCGCAAAAGACACCTTCGAGTCCCACCATCGTCATGCCGTAGGCGTGGAACATTGGAAGTGCGGCGAGGAACACTTCCTTTTGTTCGCCGAGCTTAGGCACCCAGTATTTGCCTTGCAGCATGTTCGCGATCATGTTGCCGTGGGACAGCTGAGCTCCCTTTGGGGCCCCGGTGGTGCCGGAGGTGTACAGGATCAGCGCGATGGAATCCTTAGTCACCTGAGGCGATGAGGTGATGTCGTTGCCGTTGCCACCGATGGCGGAGCCAATGAGTACTTCCCACGGCACGGTGTTGGGGGCCTCGGTGGTCAGCTTGGCGCGCTGTTTGCGAATTTGTGGAATCGGCAGTTTCAGAGCGAAACGCTGGATCGTCGGCATCGCTTCCGTCATGTTCACGCTCACGATGGTTTCCAGCGGCGTGCTTTCGCGCAGATCTTCCAACATGGCGGCGGATTTGTCCCAGCAGATAGCTACGCGGGCAGCGTGATCGCGGAACGGGTGCTCCAGCTCATGGGCGGTGTATAGCGGGTTGTGTTCTACTACGGTGGCGCCGAGCTTGAGGATGGCGTAGAAAGCGATGAGGTGCTGCGGGCAGTTCGGCAACAGGATTGCTACGCGATCGCCGGGGCGGACGCCGAAAGCGCGCAGTCCCGCGGCCGCACGTCGGACCTGGGCATCCATTTCTGCGTAGGTGTGCACCCGACCAAAGAAATTCAGTGCCGGACGATCCGCATTGAGGGCGAGGTTATTGTCGTATGCATCCAAAATGGTCATGCCCTGGTAGTCCAGAGTGTGCGGGACCCATTCCGGGTAGTGTTGCAACCAGGCTTTGGTATCCGCTGCAGACATTAAATATCTCCTATGGGTAGGGCTCGATGCATCAAATGTGTCGTGGCCTAGTATATGCCGTCATTGCCGATCGTCTTAACGGTATCCGTTGTCTGCTGCTTTTCGATGCCCCAGCGCGCCCGACCCAACTACACTGGCAAGCATGCGTATCGCAATGATCTCAATGCACACCTCGCCGCTGCAGCAGCCGGGAAGTGGTGACGCAGGTGGTATGAACGTTTATGTGCTTAACTCCGCTAAGAAGCTGGCGGAACAAGGTATTGACGTGGATGTTTTTACTCGTGCCACCCGCCCGAGCCAAGGGGAGATCGTTGAGGTAGCTCCGCATCTGCGGGTGATTAACATTGTTGCTGGTCCCTATGAGGGGTTGGAAAAAGAGGATTTGCCTACCCAGCTGACGGCATTTGCCGGTGGCATTTTGGTGTTTGCGCGCTGCCATGGGGTGGCCTATGACCTCGTACATTCGCACTATTGGCTGTCTGGCCAGGTGGGCTGGTTACTGCGGGATGTGTGGCAAGTTCCGTTGGTGCACACTGCGCATACGCTCGCGGCTGTAAAGAACGCGCATCGAGCGGCGCACGACAATGAAGAGACCGAGGCCCGGCGGATTTGCGAACAACAAATCGTCGATAATGCAGATCGTTTGGTGGTCAATACGCAGGAAGAGTGCCGCGACTTGATCAGCCATTACGATACGGATGAAGACGAAATCTCTATCGTTGCTCCCGGCGTGGACATTGATTTATTCAACCCGGGAAATGATCGCGCGACGGAACGTTCCCGTCGGTATTTGGGTATCCCGTTGCACGCCAAAGTGATTGCATTTGTGGGGCGCCTGCAGGTGTTTAAGGGGCCGGATGTGTTGATTCGTGCGGTGGCGGAATTGTTGCATCGTGATCCGTATCGAAACCTCTCGGTGATCATTTGTGGCGGCCCGTCCGGGGCGTCTACACGCCCAGATCATTACATTGAGCTTGCACGCGAACTTGGTGTTGACCGAAACATTCGATTCCTACATCCGCGGCCCCCAGAAGAGCTGGTGAGTGTTTATCGCGCCGCCGATGTGGTGGCGGTACCTAGCTATAACGAGTCTTTCGGCCTTGTTGCGATGGAAGCCCAGGCCACGGGCACTCCAGTGGTGGCGGCCCGAGTTGGCGGCTTGCCCATCGCGGTCGCGGAGGGGGAGACCGGCACGCTTGTCGACGGCCACGACCCGGCCGATTGGGCCGATGCCCTAGAGGCGATGCTGGATGATGACGAAGCCCGTATCCGCATGGGCGAAGACGCAGTAGAGCATGCCGCCGCGTTTTCCTGGGCAACCACCGCTGAGCGATTGGCTGCGGTCTACAACGATGTTCTGGTTACCGGAGCTGACAGTCCGTGTTTTGAACGACAAGCGGAGGGAATTTAGTTCGCGGTCTTTTCTCTGCGCATCGTTGTGTAGGCGGACATTTTCCGGCCGGTGAGTAGCAGTGAGAATCCCATTGCTATCTCGGCCGTAGTGGAAATGCCTAGGGCGAGGGCATTCCACTGGGGCACGATGGGGTGCCGGTAGAAGCAGTAGCCAACGACGAGCGTTACTACCAGGTAGAGTGCCTGCGTGATCAAGGTGGAGTTGAAGAATCTGCCCAGGTCGGGGTGGATGGACATCGCTTGGGATATGCCATTGAACTGCACTGCGAAGGCAATCACCGTCAAGAGTGCGCAGAAGTATTTTGCATGCCGTAGGTACTGGGGCATGGCTGCGAAAAGGCGACGGGAATAAAAATGTAGAGGAGCAGACCGTCCAGACGACACGCAGCAGCGATAATCGAGTCTGCCGGGGCCAAGTTAGAGATAGCGAATAGTGGTTCCGCAGCAAGTCATGCGATGCCGCGAAACTGCAGTGCTCGGCTTTGCTCGCGAATGTCAAACGCTGAACCAAGTCGATGTCAGGATTCCGTCATGAAGCGTTGATTCCCTTTGATTGAGAGTTTATTCAAATACTAAATCTTAGTAGCATTGATTTCTGTTGTTATTCTTAATAAGTATTGCGCTATGTTTCTGTAAGTTTTTATTTAGGTTACCGCATGTCGATGCTGGCAAAGCGGGGGCAATCCCCGGCGGGGTGGGCGCAAGGCTGGCAAAATGGAAAACATGACTACCGGAAAGCTAATCCTCCTGCGCCACGGCCAGAGTGAGTGGAATGCATCTAACCAATTCACTGGCTGGGTGGACGTAAACCTGACTGAAAAGGGCGAAGCCGAAGCTAAGCGCGGCGGCCAGATGCTTAAAGAACAGGGCATCCTCCCGGATGTGCTCTACACGTCTTTGCTGCGCCGTGCGATCCGCACCGCAAATATTGCGCTCAATGAAGCGGATCGCCACTGGATCCCAGTCGTGCGTGACTGGCGGCTGAACGAGCGCCACTACGGCGCGCTCCAGGGCTTGAATAAGGCTGAGACCAAGGAAAAGTACGGCGAGGAACAGTTTATGGCGTGGCGTCGTTCTTACGACACCCCACCACCGGAGCTTGCTGAGGATTCCGAGTACTCCCAGGTAAACGACGTTCGCTATGCCAACCTGGACAAGGTTCCTGCTACCGAGTGCCTGCTGGACGTGGTAAAGCGCTTCGTTCCTTACTTTGAAGAGGAAATCCTGCCCCGCGCCAAGAAGGGCGAAAATGTCCTCATCGCGGCGCACGGCAATTCGTTGCGTGCTCTGGTCAAGCACCTCGACAATATTTCGGACGAGGATATCGCCGGCCTGAACATTCCGACCGGTATCCCACTCGTTTACGAGATCGATGCCGACGGCAAGGTGCTCAACCCAGGTGGCACCTACCTTGACCCAGAGGCGGCAGCTGCTGGCGCAGCCGCAGTGGCAGCGCAGGGTGGCAAGTAAGCTCCCCGTCGCGAACTAGATGTCAGTAACCCTCGGATTTATAGCGGGCGTGGTGCTCACCGCGCTCGCTTTTCCTGCTGCTGAATTTGTGCGCAAACGGATTAAACTTCGGCGCGCGGCTGCCACGCTTACCAGTGTGGAAGTGACCACCGTGAGCCAGGTGCTACACCTGGCCATGCAGGGATCCCCTACCGGCATGGTAGTGGTGGACCGGTCAGCCGAAGTGGTGCTTTCAAACGGCCGGGCCCACGAGATGGGGATTGTGCACGAGCGCACCGTCAACGAGATGGTCTGGCGAGTAGTGGAAGAGGTCTTTGAAGACCTGGAAACCCGGACCGTTGACTTGAAGTTGCCCAAGCGTCGCGCTGGCTCGAGGGTGACTGCCATCCAGGCGGTGGTCAAGCCCCTGACCCTCGTAGATACCCGGTTCATGGTGATTTACTCCACCGACGAATCCGAAAGCATGCGTATGGAGTCCGCGCGGCGTGACTTCGTTGCCAACGTCTCGCATGAACTTAAAACCCCTGTCGGCGGCATGGCTTTGCTGGCGGAAGCCTTGCTGGAATCCAGCGAAGACCCGGAATCGGTTGAGTACTTTGGTACGCGATTGCACAAAGAAGCCCACCGGATGGCGGATATGATCAATGAGCTTATTTCGCTGTCCAAACTGCAGGGTGCAGAAGCGCTGCCGGATATGGAACCGGTCAGTGTCGATGACATCATTACGGAGGCGGTTTCCCGTGTACAGTTGGCCGCCGATAACGCCCAGATCCGGATCACGTCGGGTCGCACGTCCGGCAAGTTCGTGAACGGCGATCAAAGCCTGCTGGTCACCGCAGTGGCAAACTTGATCAGCAACGCGATCAACTATTCACCAGACTCCACCCCAGTGACCGTGACGCAAAAGATCACGAGCGAGGGGACCGTACAGATCCGTGTCACGGACCGAGGCATTGGCATTGCGCCAGATGACCAATCTCGGGTCTTTGAACGGTTCTTTCGCGTGGATAAAGCGCGTTCGCGGACCACAGGTGGCACCGGCCTAGGGTTGGCAATTGTGAAACACGTGGCCGCCAATCACGGCGGAGAAATCAAACTCTGGTCTAGGCTGGGTACAGGCTCGACGTTTACGCTGGAGTTACCGCTTTATGAACCCGATTCTGGCGCGCCGAGCGCACCCGAATTGGCCCCCGAATTACCTACTGCACGGCATGGTCGCACCCTAGGGCGCGGCGAAAGGAATAAGGCACAATGACGAGCATCTTGATTGTCGAAGACGAAGAGTCTTTGGCGGACCCACTTGCGTTTCTCCTGCGCAAGGAAGGGTTTGAGACCACCTGGGCCGCCGATGGTAGCCAAGCTCTGGTCGAGTTCGAACGAGGCGAGTTTGATATCGTCCTGCTAGATCTCATGCTCCCGGGCATGTCCGGAACCGACGTGTGCAAGCAGATCCGCAACGTTTCGGCAGTGCCGATCATCATGGTGACCGCGCGTGACTCGGAAATTGACAAGGTCGTCGGACTGGAATTGGGTGCCGATGACTACGTGACCAAGCCGTACTCTTCCCGCGAACTCATCGCTCGCATTCGCGCGGTGCTGCGACGAGGCGGGGAACCGGAGCAGCAAGAAGAAATCGACGGCCAAATCCTTACCGGCGGGCGCGTCCGCATGGACGTAGAACGCCACACCGTGCTGGTTGATGACCAGCCAGTGCCCATGCCGCTCAAAGAGTTCGACTTGCTGGAATACCTGCTCCGCAACGCAGGTCGAGTGCTCACCCGTGGCCAGTTGATCGACCGGGTCTGGGGAGCCGATTACGTGGGAGACACCAAGACCCTCGACGTCCACGTCAAACGGCTGCGCTCCAAGATTGAGGCTGAGCCGTCTCGGCCAAAGCAGCTGCTGACCGTGCGTGGCCTGGGGTATAAGTTCGAAGCCTAATTCTGTTCCGAAGCTGGGTGCGTGGCAAAAGGTGCTGCGTCACCCAGCTTTTCGCGTGCTTGTGCCCGTAGCGCACATTGCTGAGCGACGACCTCGTAAGGGCGGTCTCCGATCAATTTGCGTAGCTCCGCCTCGTGCGACTGCCAAATTGGTACTGCTGCGGTGTGGCAACCAGGGGCCGTGGTGCAGTACCAATCGAAATCTTCGCCGCCATTGCCCCAGCCACGCCGATCGTATTCGGTAATGGTGGTCCGCAGGATCTCTACCCCATCGGCGCGATCCTCGTAAGCTTCCAATCGGCGCAGTGGCAACTGCCAGCAGACCTCCGGTTTCACCACTGTTAAATCTTCCCCGTTAGCCGCACCCCACTGATGTAACGCGCAACCGGCACCGGTTGGGTGCCCGGGGCGGTTGGCAAAAATGCAGGCACCATCTACCACCACGGTTTTCAAGGCAGGCTCGGGGTTGCCTTCGTCATCGTCCAACTCGTCCCACTCCAACCACGGCTCTAGGTCTTCGGGTTCGAAGTGTTCGGGTAAATCAGCAGGCCGCAGCTGCCAATAGGTGGCCGGCATACGCGAAACGGCGTCGAGAAGCTGCTCGCGGTCTTCCTCGTCGACGAGGAACGCACCATGCCCACAGCACCCAACTTCGGGGTTGGCAGCATCGATTCCTTTGCAGGCGGCGGTGCCAAAGGTGCAGTGCCAGTAGGACTCAAGCCACGTGAGATCAACCACGATTTGGTGGAGTGGTTCGTCGGGGTTGGTGAATTCGAACCAGTCTCGGGCGAAGTCAGGAGGCAATTCCGCGCCACTGTGGATGGACGCAGCCGCCGGAGATTCGGACGGAAAGCCGAGAAATACAGGGGGATTCACACTTAGTCAGGGTAGACCGTCTACATTTGAATATGTGCGATTAGGTGTATTGGACGTGGGAAGTAACACGGTTCATCTCGTAGGAGTGGATGCCCGTTCGGGTGGTCACCCTACGCCGATGTCCGATTGGAAAACCACTATGCGGCTGGTGGAGCACCTCGATACTGAGGGCAACATCGACGACAAAGGTGTCCGAAAGCTAGTAAAGGCGGTCGGCGAAGCTCGCGAATTGGCTGATCAGCTCGGTTGCAAAGAGCTGATCCCATTCGCTACTTCCGCGATCCGTTCCGCCACCAACGGTGAGAAAGTCATCGACTTGGTGGAAAAGGAAACCGGCGTGCGCCTCGAAGTGATCTCGGGCGAGGAAGAAGCCCGGTTGACGTTCCTCGCGGTGCGTCGTTGGTACGGCTGGTCCGCTGGCCGCATTATCAACCTGGACATCGGTGGTGGTTCCCTTGAGCTATCTTCCGGAACCGATGAAACACCAGACGCCGCGTTCTCGCTGGACTTGGGCGCTGGACGTTTGACGCACAACTGGTTTGACACCGACCCACCGGAGCGCAAGAAAGTTAATATCCTGCGCGATTTCATCGATGCCGAGCTCGCCGAACCTGCCCGCGTGCTCCGCGCCCAAGGCGAACCGGACCTGGCCGTAGCGACGTCGAAAACTTTCCGCACCCTGGCACGCCTAACCGGTGCCGCGCCTTCTTCGGCAGGCCCGCGCGTCACCCGAACGCTCACCGCGCCGGGTCTCCGCCAGCTCATCGCCTTCATCTCGCGCATGACGGCCGCCGACCGGGCTGAACTCGAAGGTATCTCTGCGGACCGCTCCCACCAGATTGTGGCGGGCGCGTTGGTCGCGGAAGCAAGCATGCGTGCACTAGGTTTGGAACAGATCCAGATTTGCCCGTGGGCGCTTCGCGAAGGCGTGATTCTCCGTCGAATCGACAAGGGCTTGGAATAGGAAGAGTTGTTTTAGATGAGTGAGCAGCAGCTAACAGTTGCCGAGTTGATGGCGCGCGCCGCCAAGGAGCGGGGCGAAACGGGCGAAGCTCCGCGCCGCCGGCGTCGTCGCAGCCTCGAAGACGGCGGCGTGTCAGTCGCGGAACTCACCGGCTCCATCCCTCGGGTTAAGTCCAAACCAGTCGAGGCACGCCACACTGCCGTGCCTATCGACGCCCCGGCGGCACCCACCCCTGCACAAGCGCCGGAAGCTCCTGCTCCTACGCCTTCTTCTACGCCTGCAGCCTCAACCCCCGAGGCTCCAGCAGCGCAGCCCATTGATCCGCAGGTTGCCGAAGTGGCTGCCACCTCACCAGCAGAAGATGTTCCGGCAGGCGTTCCGGTCACCGTCGTTTCGGACAAAGACCCCGTTCGCCTCACCACGGACATCTTCCCCGCACAGCAGGTAGACGCTGCGCCGGAACCCGCCCCGGCTACTCCTGTGGCACAGCCTGCGCCGACCCCGTCTGCAGCTGACACCCAGGAAACCTCGGTCATTCCTGTCGTCGAAGAAAAACCGGTTGAGCTAGCTCCCGCCGCTCCTGAAGAAAACACCACGGTAGACGTGGTAGCAGACGATGATGAGGACGACGGCATCTCGCTAGCCTCCGTTATCAGCATGGCTGTCCTGGGCGTGGTCATCGGTATCGGTCTGTTCATTGGATTCAAGATCCTCTGGGCAAGCGTTAGCCCAATTCTGGTGGCAGTTTTGGCCATCGCGATGACCCTGGGACTTGTCGGAGTGGTACACGCTTTGCGTACCGAGCGCGACGGCATGTCTATGGTCTTGGCCGGCATTACAGGACTGGCGGTAACCTTCGGCCCGATGCTGATCGCCAACCTGTAGAGCGTCGCCAAGCATGGCAGCCATTGTGCGTTAATGTGGGTGCATGACAAAAATCTCAGTTATCGGTGGCGGCAAGATCGGCGAAGCGCTCATTTCAGGTTTGGTGGCAAGTGGCATCAACCCGAAAGACATTCATGTTGCAAATCGACGTGCTGAGCGTGGCAAAGAGCTGCTGGACAAGTATGGCATCGTTGAATACACCGACGTCCGGCAAAGCGTCGAAGACGTAGACACCGTCTTTCTGTGCGTAAAGCCGAAAGACATCCTGCCGGTGCTCGCCGAGATCTCCGAGACGATCGACAACAACTCCCAAGACACCACTGTCATCTCCATGGCAGCTGGCATCACTATCCGTGCGCTAGAAGACGTCGCCACTGCCGGAACCCCCGTGCTTCGAGTCATGCCCAACACCCCGATGCTGGTCAGGCAGGGCACCCTCGCACTGACTGCCGGACGATTTGTGGGCTCCGAACAACTCGAAGACATCTCCGACCTCCTTTCTGCCGTCGGCGACGTGTACGTCGTCGAGGAATCCCAGTTGGACGCCGTGATTGCATTGTCCGGATCGTCCCCGGCTTACTTTTTCCTCTTCGTCGAAGGGCTTATCGACGCCGGTGTCAACCTCGGCCTGCCTCGAGAACTCGCCCGTTCGCTTGCAGTGAGTTCCGCGCATGGCGCAGGTGCGCTCATGAAGGAAACCGGCCTGGAACCTGCCGAGCTGCGTGCCAACGTCTCATCCCCAGGCGGGACCACCATTCGGGCAATTAGGTCCCTTGAAGAATCTGGACTTCGCGGCGCCATCTACCGAGCTACGTCAGCCTGCGCAGAACGCAATGCTGAGCTGGCCCCGCCTGCAAATGCGGGCCGGATCGTGGCGGAAAACTCCGGGGCTGAGGGGTAGCTGCGGTTTTTTTGGGGGGGGGCCGGGGGCCTGGTGCCTGGGGGCCGGGGGATTTGCTGAGGGTTTTGCAAGATTTCGGCCTGTTTTCTTGCAAAACCTACAGCAGATTTCGCGTGGGGCTTGGTGGTTGGGGGCCGGGGGCCTGGTGCCTGGGGGCCGGAGGATTTGCTGAGGGGTTGGCAAGATTTCGGCCTGTTTTCTTGCAAAACCCTCAGCAGATTCCGCATGCACCGAGGTGGGGATAAAAGTGCCACCACCTATCCTTTAGTCCGAGAGTGACAAAAATAATTTTTGGCCGCGCTTAATCAAGGAAAACCTCATCACCTGCACAAACGCAGGAATCCCACGAATGTTATTCAGAAACTGCTGATATTTTTTTGCACTCATGTCGCAACAGTCACATGCTTCACGGTAAGCTAGTGCAAGCACGTGCGTGTCCTTCTGTGGGAGGGGAAGCCTACAGCGCGCTTCGTGTGGATGAAGGGTTGGTTAGATTATGGCTAATGATGACAACGGTGCTTTTCTGACGGTTGCTGAGGTTGCGGACATCATGCGTGTTTCCAAGATGACCGTTTACCGCCTCGTTCACTCCGGTGAGCTTCCTGCGGTTCGCGTGGGACGTTCTTTCCGCGTGCACGAAAAGCACGTCAACGAGTACCTGAACTCCTCTTACTACAAAGCTATGTAGTGATAGGGGTGTTCACCCCGGCAGGGCCTGCTCTGTGCGTCGCGATGGTTGCGCGCAAAGCAGGCCCTGTTGGCGTCTTGGGGAGGGCATTTTTGGATCCCGCCCTCGTACGCGGTAATATCTAACCCATTCGTGTCAGCGCTCCTGCTTCGCGCAACGTTGTCATGCGTATCGACGTTGCCGTGTGAGCGGCTTAGATCCGCATTGGCTGCGTAACGTCAGGACGAAGTGCACTCGACCGACGTGTCATGCGCCGGCAGTGCTGGCAGGTATGTACATACAACTTCTATTCAAAGCGAGGTAAACCCCATGGGTTCCGTCATCAAGAAGCGCCGCAAGCGCATGTCCAAGAAGAAGCACCGCAAGATGCTGCGCCGCACCCGCGTTCAGCGTCGTAAGCTCGGCAAGTAAGCCGCACCTGCTTCGAAGCCCCGCCTGTCGCTCATTTGGTTGAGCGGTTGCAGGACGGGGCTTTTTTGGGCGCAACTTAAGGCGTAACTGCGCCTCTAATGTACGTTGTGGTGCTCTTGCTAGGGGTGCTATGGAACGCGTTGGCCGCTTGGGGTTTGACTCTGGCATTAAAGAAGCCAACTGTGCAGGTTATGCCCGGGCAGCCCTATGCGGTGATCGTCGGCTTTGACACTCACATTGGCCAGGATTTCCACGATGGGTGTCGTGCTGATAGTGACGGGCGCAGGAGGATTGTTGATGACAATTGGACTGGTTCCATGCTTATTCTGATGTTCGCCGACCGCTAGGGGCGTCGAAAAGCGCGCAGGCCCGCGTAGGAAAATGCTGCGGTGACCAGGGCTGGAATGCCAAACGTGCGCACGGCCTTGCGGACGGAGCGGTAGTCGCGGATCTCCCAGCCATGCAGGGCGGCTACGCGGCGCAGCTTGGCGTCGGGATTGATGGCAACCGCCGTGCCCACCATGGAGAGCATCGGGACGTCATTGATGGAATCTGAGTAGGCCGTGCAGCGGGCGAGGTCGAGGGATTCTACGGAAGCTAGCGCTGCGACGGCGTGTTGCTTGCCGGGGCCATGCAGGATGTCGCCGACGAGGCGTCCGGTGAATCTGCCGTCGCGCACCTCGGCCACGGTGCCCAATGCGCCGGTAAAACCAAGGCGGCGGGCGATGATCTGCGCAATTTGCACCGGCGTAGCTGAGACGAGCCAGACTTGCTGGCCAGCTTGAATATGCATCTGGGCAAGGTCGCGGGTACCTGGCCAAATCTTTTCGGCCAGATGGGAGTCGAAGATATCTTCACACAGCTCAATAAGTTCATCCACCGATCGGCCCTTGACAAACTCCAAGGCTTGCTGGCGCCCGGCCGCGACGTCTTCTGAGGATTCGGCACCTGTCACACGAAACTTGATTTGCTTCCATGCGACGGGCGCGATTTCGTGCCAGCGGAAGTAGCGGCGGCGGAACAGGCCGAAAGCGAAAACGATGATGGAAGCCCCCTGAATCAGGGTGTTGTCCACGTCGAAGAATGCTGCGGCGCCCGGGTCCTGGGGGATATCGGGATCCGGGGAGGTGACGTTGCGGGCGCCAGCTGCCTCAAATGCGCCGGCGACGGCGTCGATGCCGGAGGTGAAGTGATCCAGTTCGAGGTCGAAGATGTCCGCCACGGCGGCTACTGCGGCCGCTTCGCCGGCGGCACGTTGCGCCTCGTCGTCGATAGGCGGGAGTGCCTTTTCTTCCAGGAAGCGGCGTAGGTTTCCGCGCGAGGCGCTCCAGCTGGCGAGGAATTCCTCAGGGGTGGCGGCAAAGCCGTCGAACTGGTTTGTGCTCACTGGGTGAAACCTTCTTTACGTTTGCTTCCCTAACGATTGGCGCAGGCGCGAATTAGTACGATAGTCCATCGTAGGCACACTTCGCTGTCAATGCTCAAGGAAAGGCCGAATTAGTGCAGGTTGAATTGCTGGTCCGGGCAACGTGTGGCTCATGCAAGCGCGTTCATGCACAAATCGCCCCGGTGGTTGCGGAAGCAGGAGCTGAGCTCACGCTTGTCGACGTCGACGCGGCAGGTCTCGCCACTGAATTTGGTGACCGCGTCCCGGTGGTCCTCATCAACGGGGAAGAGTTTGCGTGCTGGGAGGTAGACAATGACGAACTCGCGGAAGAATTGGCCTTGGGTGGGTAAGAGGACTACTCTGAGAGGTCGTATATTTTAGGCGTTGGGGTGAATCGAAAGTTTGATTCTTTCTCCCCTGGGAAGCGGTGAGTGATTAGCGTGAGCGTGCTGGTAGTCGGAATGTCACACCGCTCGGCACCGGTAAAGGTGCTTGAGCAGGTCAGCATGGACGACGCGGTTCGCGATGAGGCGGCGATGGCCTTGGTTGACCAGCCGTCATTGTCGGAAGCCATGATTGTCTCCACTTGTAACCGAGTGGAGGTTTACGCCGTGACTAACTCTTTCCACACCGGTGTCAACGAGGTTGTCGATGTGCTGCATCGGCATTCGGGGGTAGACATTGATACCCTCCGCGAGCACCTTTACGTGCGCTATGCCGATGCCGCGGCAGAACACATGTTGGTGGTGGCTTCGGGCTTGGATTCGATGGTGATCGGCGAGCAGCAAATCATCGGCCAGGTTCGTTCGGCGTATCAGCGCGCGGGTGACATCGGCACGGTTGGTAAGGCATTGCATTCCCTGACTCAGGTGGCCTTGCACACCGGCAAGCGGGTGCACACCGAGACGGAAATTGACGATGCCGGGGCTTCGATGGTCTCCTACGCCTTGGGGCGCGCAATTGAACTCATGGGGATTGCGCAGTCGGAAACTCCGCTGCAGGGTAAGACTGCCCTGGTGCTGGGCGCAGGCGTGATGTCGTCGCTGTCGGCTTCGCACTTGGGCCGGTTGGGCATCTCTCAGTTGATTTTCGCCAACCGCACGCGTTCGCGCGCCGAGGTGCTGGCCGAGCGTTCCCGCGAACTGGGAATTTCGGCGCATGCGGTGGCCTTTGAAGATCGCGCCACTGTGTTGGATCAAGTTGACCTGGTGGTCAGCGCTACTGGCGCGGATAATTTCACCCTTACCCCGGCTGACTTGCCGGATTCGCACCGCCCGTTGATGTTGGTGGATTTATCGCTTCCGCGTGACATCGATGATGAGGTCACTGCAGTTCCAGGTGTGCAGCTGGTCAACATCGAGCGCTTGCACGAAGAGCAGGAATCCTCCAACGACGGTGCCAGTGCGGAAGCTCGGGCGATCGTGGATCACGAACTTGCCACGTATATCTCTGAGCAGCGGGTGCGCAATGTGGTTCCTGCCGTGGCAGCGTTGCGACGCCATGCGGCGGAACTAGTCAACCTTGAATTAGATCGCCTCAACACGCGCACCCCCACCATGGATGAATCGGACCGAGAAGAAGTGGAACGGGCGATGCGTAGGGTCGTCGATAAGCTGCTGCACAAACCAACGGTGCGGGTGAAGGAACTCGCGGTCACTTCGGGCACGGTGTCTTATGAGTCTGCGTTGCAGGAGTTGTTCGGGTTGGAGGAACCCACCCGCTCCGTCGATGTGAAAGCCTCCGAATTGCCCAAAGAAAACATTCCCCAAGCTGCGGGAACAGTTCACGAAACCACTGCCGATACCAATGCGCCCCGAGGAGCCTAACCAGATGCTGAAAATTGGAACCCGAGGTTCACAACTTGCTACTACCCAAGCCGGTCACATGCGCGATGCGTTGATCGCTGCGGGATATGAGGCTGAGCTGACGATCATCACCACGCCAGGGGATGTGAACATGTCCCCAGTAGAACGCATCGGTGTTGGGGTGTTTACTCAGGCGCTGCGGGACGCGATGGAGCGTGGCGAATGCGATATTGCCGTCCACTCGTTTAAAGATCTGCCTACCGCCGCTGACCCGCGTTTTCACCTTGTGGTGCCCAGGCGTGCCGATCACCGCGAGGCCCTCATCTCCCGCGATGGGCTTGAGCTGAGCCAACTTCCGGAAGGGGCTCGAGTAGGTACGTCCGCGCCTCGTCGCGTGTCTCAGCTGCGCAGCATGCGTGCTGACCTAGACATTCAGCCACTGCGTGGCAACATTGATTCTCGCATGGGCCGGGTTACTTCCGGTGAACTCGATGCCGTGGTACTCGCGGCTGCTGGCCTAGACCGTATCGGTGTGCTTTCCAATGCGAGCCAGCTTTTCGACGCCCACCAGTTCCTGCCCGCACCGGCCCAAGGTGCACTCGCCGTTGAGTGCCGGATCGGGGATGCGGACGTGGTAGCTGCCATCAACACGCTGGGAGATCCGGATACCACCGCAGCAGCGACCGCCGAACGCGCGGTACTTGCCACGCTTGAGGCTGGCTGCACCGCCCCAGTTGCATCTTTCTCCGAAGTAAACGGCGATGAACTCCAGCTGATCGGCGGCGTTTTCGCGTTGGATGGTTCGGTAGCGCTGCGTGCGCAGGCCAGTGGCCCGAAGACCCAGGCATACGAATTGGGTGTGCAGGTCGCTCGGGAACTGTTGTCCCAGGGCGCGGCAGAGATCATGCGCGAATCTTAGGCTTAAGCCAGCGGCGGAGTTTTTTCTAAACAGCGCCCCATGCTTTAGGGTTGTCCTAGCACATGTTATGTAGGGCAACCTTTGGGGTGGCTGCTGCATGACAAAACCTGCGTTGCACCTTTTAGAGCTTCCATTTAGTCCATCGACACCACGGTATTAGAAGAGACATTTAATGAGCATGGCCCCACAGGCTGATCAACACGCCCACCACGGCGACGCGGTAACCGGCACGGTTATCTTCGTTGGAGCCGGTCCCGGCAACCCAGATTTGTTGACCATCCGGGCTAGGGAAGTCCTGGCCACCACCGCTCACGCCGTGGTGGACGCTGCTGTTTTGTCGGGCGTTCGGGCCGTGGTTGGCCAAGACCTGCCGATCCCGCCGGAAAAGCAGGAAGCTTTTGACGCCGAATACGAGCGCATTTGCGCAGAAGCAAAGGCCAACGGCGCACGCCGTCGTCCGCCAAAACCACCGGGGCCTAGTGCCGGTGAGCTTTTCGACGTCGCACCTGGCGGCCTCGATGCCCTCGTGGACCAGCTTCGTGACTTCGTTAGCGCTGGACATGACGTGATTCGCCTGGTCGCAGGAAATCCGCTGTCCAATGATGCGGTACTGCAGGAGATCTCTGCGGTTTCTGCCGCAGGCCTGGAATTCCACGTGGTACCAGGAATGTCTTTGCCGGCCACCGTGCCATCTTTTGCCGGAATCGCCTTGGGTTCTACCTACACCGAAACTGATGTCGTTGGTGGCGATGTTGACTGGGATCAACTCTCCCAAGCTCCACAGCCACTGGTCCTGCAGGCGGAAGCTGGGGATCTACATACCATTTCCGCCGAGCTGCGGGACCGGGGACTTTCTGCCGATTTGCCAGCCACGGTAACCGTTAATGGAACAACGCGGTTGCAGCGCACCTATGACACCACCCTGGGTACGCTGGGCAAGATTGATGGCGAACTACCAGGTCGGATCGTCGTCACGCTGGGCAAGGCTGTTGATTCCCGCTCGAAGTACTCGTGGTGGGAAAACCGCTCCTTGTACGGCTGGCGAGTGTTGGTGCCGCGAGCAAAGGAACAGGCCGGGCCGATGTCTACCCGCCTTGCCTCGCACGGCGCGATCCCGCAGGAAGTGCCCACGATTTCGGTGGAACCGCCACGCAACCCTGCGCAGATGGAACGCGCGGTCAAGGGCATCGTTGAGGGGCGCTACCAGTGGATCGTCCTCACCAGCGTGAACGCTGTCCATGCGCTGTGGGCTAAGGTCACAGAGTTTGGCTTGGACGCGCGTTCGTTTGCCGGTGTGCATATCGCCTGCGTGGGGCACAAGACTGCTGAGGCAGTCCGCGAGCTGGGCATTACCCCTGAGCTGCTGCCTGCGTCCAACGCCCAAAATGCCGCTGGCCTCGTTGAGGTGTTCCCGGAATACGATGAAGAGCTCGATCCGGTGGGCCGAGTCCTGGCGCCTCGAGCTGATATCGCCACCGATGTGCTGATCGATGGCTTGGTTGGCTTGGGTTGGGAAGTCGACGACATCGTGGCGTACCGCACCGTGCGGGCCGCCCCGCCGAGCGCCGAAATCCGCGACATGATTAAGACCGGCGGGTTTGATGCCGTGTGCTTCACGTCGTCGTCCACGGTGGCAAACCTCGTGGGCATCGCAGGTAAGCCACATCAGCGCACGATCATCGCGTGCATTGGCCCTATGGCCGCCGCCACCGCTAAGGAACTTGGGCTTAGAGTGGATGTTGTGCCAGAGGTGGCCGGAGTTACCGAACTGGTCGATGCCCTGGCCGAGCACGTCGCCGGCCTGCGGGCCGCTGGCCAGCTGCCACCGCCTCGCAAGAAGCGTCGCGCCCGGCGTAGTAGTGCCAAAACCGAAGATAAGTAGCGAAAAGGACTGGTAGATATGGCAGACATTCAGCACACTCCGATCCCGATGCGTCGTCCACGACGGTTGCGCACAAACCCGGCGATGCGGGCGATGGTCGCTGAAACTGCCCTCCGGCCAGCAGATTTCATCTTGCCGATGTTCATCGCTGATGGCATCGAATCCCCCCGCGAGATTTCCTCCATGCCGGGCGTCTACCAACACACCTTCACCTCCCTGCTTGAGGCGATCCGCGAAGCACGCGACCTTGGTATCAAATGCGTCGATCTTTTCGGCGTGCCAGCTGAGGCTGACAAAGACGACGAAGGCTCGCAGGCTTGGGCACCTGAAGGAATTCTGAATCGGGCAATTAAGGCCGTTCGTGCCGAGTTTGGTGATGACATCCTGGTGATGGCCGATACCTGTCTCGACGAATTCACCACCCACGGGCACTGCGGCGTGCTGAGCGAGGATCGCTTTGGCCACCACGTGGTAGACAACGATGCCACGCTGCAGCGTTACTGCCTCATGGCAGTGGCCCAGGCCGAGGCTGGTGCGCACATTGTTTCACCATCGGGCATGATGGACGGCCAGATTGTAGCCATCCGGGAAGCCCTGGATAACGCAGGCTTCGAGGACGTGTCCATCATGGCTTATTCCGCGAAGTACGCTTCCGCCTTTTATGGCCCATTTCGCGAGGCGGTGGGTTCCTCACTGCAGGGGGACCGACGCACGTACCAGCAGGATCCAGCGAACCTGCGCGAATCGCTCTTAGAAGTTGAACTGGACTTGGAAGAAGGCGCAGACTTCGTGATGGTCAAGCCAGCGTTACCGTACCTAGACGTCGTGCGGGCAGTCGCGGAGATGTCACCGGTGCCTGTGGCCGCCTACCAGGTGTCTGGCGAGTACGCGATGATCAAGGCAGCCGCTGAAAAGGGATGGGTAGACGGGCAGGCCGTTATGATGGAGTCTTTGATGTCCATCAAACGCGCCGGGGCGCAGCAGATCCTCACGTATTTTGCCGTGGATGCTGCCCGCATTCTGACTGAAGCCTAAGCCGTCGCACACACTCAGAAGGGTTTTCGCCTGTGACTTCTATCGGCCCAACGGGACGATCCAGCCTCGGCGCTGCGCCTGCGCCCGAAACTGATCCTGATGCCCGCCCAGAAACGGTGCGCTTGGCATTCCGGATTTGGCTTGCCGTGGCGTCGCTGGAATGTGTGCACCAGTTAATGAATGTGGTCAAGGGGCTATTCGATTCCAGCGAGTTGCGGGAACAAGCCAAGCAGGGCACTTTTGGCATGAAGAACTTCGAGCCGACAGAACAGCAACTCGACTTCGCCATCTACTTTTCCTTAGTGACGTCCGCGGGCATTGCCATCCTCATCATGGGGATTGTCGCCTATGGTGCCTGGCGGTTTTATCAACGCATGCGTTATGCCGAGAACATGCGCCGCATGCTGCTGTTCTTCGGCATCTACCTGGCGATCTGCGGGTTCACCCCGTTCTTGATGGTTCCCAATGCCGCGGTCCCCACCGCCATCACGCTTTTCGACGGCTACCTGCAGATCCTCATTGCCGTCGGCGCAACAATCGCTGCTATTTATGGCTCCAAGGCGGAATCGGTGGAATGGGCCAAGTCAGGCGCATCGTCTGCTTCTCAAGACACGCAGAAGTAGTTCGGTTACCCTCGATAGTTCCGCTAAAATTCGCACTTTGCCTGAAGCCCTAGGACACTTATACCCATGACCAACATGTATCCTTCGATGTTCCGTGGTGACCGCGGCAATGATCACCACGCCTCGGCTCCCGAGGTTGTCACCGAACCGCCTGCAGCCCTGCGGTGGGGTTACTTGTTGATGGTCGCTGCGACCATGTTCATGATTTTTGCCGGGCTGGTTATTGCCACGGCAGGTTACACCGGGGATCCAAACGTAGACCCAAGGTTTGCCGCCGCTGTGGAGCTGAATCAACGCATCGTCGGAATTACCAACATGGTCGTGGCGATGGTACTGGTGATGCTCACTGTGCAAGTACGCAAGGGACGCCGGTCAGTTCGACCTTGGATCGCTGGGGTGGTGGTCCTGGTGGTGCTGATAGACATGGTGGCCTTTTTGATCAAAGCCGGTGGCTTCGCGGTGGCGATCATCCCGATTATGCTGGCTACCTCGGCATTTTTGCTGTTCCGGCCACGAGTGACCGCCTACTTGGATTATCTATCGGAGCAAGAAGTCGATGCCTGAGCAACCCATTGTGCAACCAGAAGTCCCGCGCAATCTGCGGCATTCCGAACAGCAGATGGATTCGGCGATTGCTGCAGCCAAGGAAGCGGCGAAACAGGTGGGCATTGGTGGTTCGACTGACCTGGATGAATCTCCGCAGGTGCGTTTGGCGCGTCGAAAAGGCGGCGCTTTTACGTCTTTTACGATGGAGCTTGAGGGGCTGCGCTCTGCGGTGGACGTGGCCGACATTGAAGACGAATTGCGTGCGATGCGCGGCGTGCGGGCCAATGTGGTCTATGAGTCCGCTACAGCGTGGGTTACCGCCACTGACGATGTCAGCCCGGATCAAATCGCCGAGGTATTTGCCCGCCACGGGGTGAAGGCCTTTTTAACGCATGCTTCGTTGCGCCGCCGCGCCGAACGGCTGGAGCAGCAATCCCGCACGGTGCCGCCGTCACGTCGACGCAGTATTAAAGGCCTGCGGCGGGGTCAGATGCAAGCGCGTAGGCGTCGAGAAGCATTGCAGCGCGATGAGCAACTGGCTCGGGAATCGGGCTGGCTTGGTGGGGCGTCGATTAGGCTGCACCGAGACTCCAACACTACGGATGTGCTGTTCACCGCCCGCGAACTGCTTACGCGGCGCAGGTTGCTGTACAGCGCGCTGCTTTCGTTGCCGGTCTTTTTGCTGTGTTATATCCCTGAACTGCAATTTCCCTATTGGCAATGGGTGTGTGCCGCGCTGGCAACTCCCGTGGTGACCTGGGGTGCGTATCCCTTCCACCGAGCAACAGCAGCCGGCCTGCGGCGTGGCATGTCTGCATTGGATGCTGCGAGTTCCGTCGCGGTAGCCTCGGCCTACTTGTGGTCGCTGGTGTTGCTGTGCTTCACCCCTGCGGGCCAAAGCAACTGGCGCTTCCGTCCACAATGGTTGGCTTCCAATTACAGCTCGATGTCCAGTGGCGAGCTGTTTCTCGACGTCGCCTGCGGTGTTACCGTCTTCATGTTGTTCGGTGGCCACTTCATTCGCCGTTCCCGTCGCAGCCTGCTTGACGACGCCGCGGATGAAAAACGCGAGTACATGGATACCGTCACTGTGGTGCGCAAAGATCCTGCCACTGCGAAGTCTGTACATGTGGAGATCCCGCTTCAGGAAATCCATGAGGGCGATGACATCATCGTCCCAGCGGGGTACAAAATCCCCGTCGATGGCAGGGTGATCGGCGGAGCCGCCGAAATCATCCCTGGACTGTTTTCCCACTACGAAGGTGGCCGACAGCAGGCCAAAGTGAACTCTATGGTGAACGCGGGCGGTCTCATCAGCGGAGGCCCGCTGAAGATCCGCGTGATCAAGACCGGCTCGCAGACTCGAATGGCTGCGATTTACCGCTGGATTGAGGATGCCACTGCCTCCCAAAACCGTTCCGAGCTCTTAGCGACGCGCACCGCATCGATCCTCGTCCCGTGGGCATTAGGCATCGCCGCGGTCGACTTCATCCTGTGGTGGCTGATTAGCGGAAACATTAACTCGGCAACCGCAAGCTCGCTGGCGATTCTCGCCGGTGTGGCACCGGTATCCCTCGCGCTGTCTACCGAAGTTGCGATGCGGCTTGGCATTGAGCAAGCCGCCCGCAAAGGCATGCTGTTACGTGACGCGGAAAAGATTCGTGAACTCGACGAAGTAGACACCGTGGTGTTCAACCGGGTGGGAACCCTATCCAAGCCGGAAATGATGGTGGCCACACTTACCGCTGCCGAAGGGGAAAACCCAGAGTTAGTCATGCGCGTCGCAGGCGCGCTGTCCATGGAGAGCGAACACCCCGTGGGAAAGGCGCTGGTTAGGGCTTCTCGTGAAGCGCGCGATTCTGGTGCTGGCGGAGACGAGATCCCACACTGGATCGAAGTTGCCCACCCTCGGATTACCGAGACCGGAGACTTCGCGGGAAACATTGAAATCCCCTTGAAGAACTCCGATGGGGAAGTAGAACTTCGGTCTATCGAAGCAACGCTGGTGCGACCACGCGATCTGGCTGGACTTCCTTCGCGGTTGGCTACCGCCGCCGTGGGCGGGGGCGTGCCAATCGTTGTGTCCTGGAAGGGCAAGCCACGCGGTGTCATTACACTGACGCACGACAACAAAGACGATGCCGTAGACGCAGTCCAACAGTTAGAAAGCATGGACATTGAAACCGTCATGCTCACTCGGGACATGTACCCAGTCGCCCGCCGGTTTGCCGACCGCTTAGGCATGTCGCGCGTGCTGGCCGGCATTGCCCTCGGCCGCAAAGAACTCGCGGTTAGAAGCGTGCACACCCAAGGTGCCAACGTGGCGATGGTCGGTGATCTCGGCGTACGACAGTGCTTGCGCGTTGCCGACGTCGGCATCCTCATGGAAAAAGACTTCCGCCTAGACATCCCCGAAGCCGACGTCGTGTTGCTGCGCGATGACGTTTCCGTCATTCCCGAGCTCATGACTCTAACGAAGCGAGTGTCCGCCCTGGTGGACCGCAACATCTGGTTTGCCTGGACCTACAACGCGCTCGTGATCACTGCTGCCGTGCTGGGCCTGCTGCACCCCATGGCGGCAACCCTCCTGACGATTGGTTTCACCCTTCTTATCGAGGCGCGCTCAAACGCGGTGCGGAAGTTCTAAACCCGGGTTGCAGTCCTGCGGAGGGACGCTTTCCGGGCGGGGCGGGAGCAAATCTTTCCCACCTGGCGGCAGGCTTACGAAACTTTTCCGCCGAACCTGATCAATTGCGTACTCATTAGCCCCTGGCCATCGCGGTGAGGCACAATAGAGACCATGACTGTCTCCACGAACAGCAAGCGCCGTGCGCTCAACAACGCCCCGCTAATCGACGCCGTCCTCGGAAAAACTCCTAGCCGGACCCCGGTGTGGTTTATGCGACAGGCCGGGCGGAGTTTGCCGGAGTACCGGGCCGCGCGCGAAGGTATCGCGATGCTGGATTCTTGTTTCATGCCGGAGCTGCTGGCGGAGATTACCATGCAGCCAGTGCGCAGGCACGATGTGGATGCCGCGATTCTGTTCTCCGATATCGTGGTGCCGCTCAAGGCGGCGGGCGTGGACATTGACATCGTGCCAGGGCGGGGCCCAGTCCTAGCGACGCCTATTCGCAACCGCGCGGACGTCGATAAGCTGCCGGTGCTGGAGGCGGACGTGCCGGAGGTGGCGAAGGGCATCGAGATTATCCTCGGCGAGCTCACCGACACCCAGGCGCTGATTGGGTTTGCGGGTGCGCCGTTCACCGTGGCGAGCTATCTGGTTGAGGGCGGCCCAAGCAAAAACCACGAGAAGACCAAGACCATGATGCACGCGGAGCCACATGTCTGGCATGCGCTGATGGAAAAGCTGACCCCGACGATTAAGAACTGGCTCGCACAGCAAATCGACGCGGGCATCGACGCGATGCAGCTGTTCGACTCGTGGGCGGGCTTCCTCACCGAGCGTGAATACCGTGAGTTCGTTCTGCCATACTCGCAGGACATCCTGCAGAACACCCCGGGAATCACTGAAATCCCGCGGATCCACTTCGGTGTGGGCACGGGCGAAATCCTGGGTGCTATGAGCGAGGCAGGCTCCGATGTGATGGGTGTCGATTGGCGCGTGCCGCTGGATAGCGCAGCAGAACGGATCCATGAAGCATCCGGCGCGAAGGTGCTGCAGGGCAACCTTGACCCGGCGCACCTCTTCGCTGGTGCGGACGTCATTCGAACGGAAACCCAGCGCATCAAGGCCGAAGCCGCCACGGCAATCGCCGCTGGGCATGCCACCGGACACATCTTCAACCTAGGCCACGGTGTGCTGCCGACCACCCCGGCCGAGGCGATCACTGAAGCCGTCGCAATCATCCACGAAAGCTAGGACAACACATGAACATTGCGATCATCGGCGCCGGCCTCGCCGGCCTCACCGCCGCCTACGAGCTGCGCCAACTGGCCCCGGACGCCGATACGTACGTCTTTGAAGCCGAAGAGCGCATCGGCGGCAAGCTCTTCACCGTTCCCTTCGAGTCTGGCCGCACCGACATGGGTGCCGAAGCCTTCATCAACTTCCGCGCCGACGCCCGCGCTTTCTTCGAGCAGCTCGGCCTCGCTGACTCCCTCGTGTACCCGTCGGGCCTGCGCTCCCTGATCTACTCGGGCGGCCAGCTGCACCAGATGCCCGCCAGCGGAGCGATGGGCATCCCCGCTACCTCTCAGGCCCTTGAAGGCTTGATCTCTGCCGAAACCGCTGCGCGTATCGACGATGAAACGAACCAGCCCGCAATCAACTGGGACCCTGCATCGGACATGTCTGTCGGCGCTTTGGTGCGTGAGCGCTACGGTGACGACGTCGTCGATCACGTCGTCTCATCCTTGCTCGGCGGCGTGTACTCCTGCAGCGCCGATGACCTCGGTATTCGTGCAACGATCCCAGCCCTGGCCGCGATCTTCGACCGCATGGTTGCAGACGGTGAGAAGGTCACTTTGTCTGCGGCCGTAGCCAAGATGGATGAGCAGCGCGCCGCAGCCCGTGCGGGATCGGATGCGGCTCCTAAGCCGGTTTTCGCTGCGTTCCGCGGTGGCTATGCCGAACTCTATGAAGAACTTGCCGAACAGTCTGGCGCCCGCATTCACCTAGATTCCTTCATCTCCGCAATCGAAAAGAAGGGGGAGAAGTTCCAGCTCAAGGGTGGCGAAGGTGAATTTGATCGCGTTCTGGTCACTACTCCGGCCCCAACCGCTTCAGCCCAGCTTCGCCACGTTGCCCCCGAGGCAAGTGCCGCGTTGAAGCAGGTCAAGCTGGCGTCTTCCGTGGTTGTCGGCATGAAGTTCGACTCCGCAGAGGGCCTGCCGGAGAACTCCGGCATTTTGATTGCCACCGACGAGCCGGGCGTGCACGCCAAGGCCTTCACGCTGTCGAGCAAGAAGTGGCCACACCTCGCCGAGCGCGGCGGGGCCTTGGTCCGCGCCTCCTTCGGTCGCTTCGGCGATGATGCTTTGGTCCGCGCTGAAGAGGACAATCTCGTTGATTACGCCCTCGATGACCTGCAGAAGATCACCGGTTTCGATGGCCGCGCCGCAGGTCTCTCTGAGATCTTCGTCCAGCGCTGGTTCGGTGGCCTCCCGCGTTACGACGCCACGCACCTGGCCACTGTCGCTACGGTCCGCGAGGCGCTTTCGGCTGTCGACGGCATCGAGGTCGCTGGCGCCTGGGCCGATGGCGTGGGCGTCCCGGCGGTTATCGCTGGGGCACGGGCTGCCGCGAAGCGGATAGCGAGGTAAGTTGGTGCGGGCTCATCGAATTTCGAAGTTCTTGATTTCCTGATCAGCGGAAAGTGGGGGAGGCAGGAGAGTGATGCCGCTAAGACCCCAAAAGAGATCTTCATCTCTTTCCATCAGCGTGAAATGCTTGAGTGGAATTCGGATGGATGTACCGTTTTCGAAAACTGCCACAGCGCAATCAGGTCTCGATAGGTCAACAGCATTTTTCAAAAGGCTGAGGCCTTCGATTGCCTGTTCTCTATTGCTTGCATGTGGCAAGGGCTTTATTTCCGGGTAGTGCATCCACCCAAAGCAGAGCAGATAGCTTTGATCCGCATGTGTCGCAATAAATGCGCTACCTTCGCCGAATCCGTTCGATCTAGACAACGTAAATGTGGGGAGACCGTCGGCCTTTTGGGGGAGTATCGATATGGAACTTGAATCTCCGTGAGCTCCGGTATCTGAAAGCTGAAATCTAAGCTTCGCCTCAATTCGCTGACCTGCAAACTTCTCATTCTGAGAGTTGAACCATTGGCTAATTTCTAGATTGTACAAGCGAGTGCCTCTTCTGGAGAAAGCCGTATGCATGATGTTCACCTGCAAAGATTTCACCTTTGGTTCGGTACACATGTGTTTCTTCATTCGTGCAAAAGCGGTGCCCGTCTGCGGTTATGGAATTGGCAAAGTTCTGGTCGCTAAAAGCAGATCCAGCACCGTTAAAAATCACTCCGTAGCGTTGGTTTTCCAACGTAGCTTGTGCTCGTAATGGAAGGTAGCCGGTTCCATAACAAGTTGCCTTTACCCCGTATACGATTTTGAGCCCTGCGAGATGCCACCTGAGGCGCACGCACTCCCCAACAGATGCGCGGTCAGGTAATGATGGAACAGGAACCATTTGCATTCAAACAAAGTGCACTTGCAGGACTTTTCGAGTTGGCCTCTGGGGTGTTCAGTTGGGCTTTGGAG
Organism: Staphylococcus chromogenes; assembly: GCA_032468405.1. Taxonomy (GTDB): domain Bacteria; phylum Actinomycetota; class Actinomycetes; order Mycobacteriales; family Mycobacteriaceae; genus Corynebacterium. The sequence continues at coordinate 101,532 of JAUDUO010000004.1, read as the reverse complement.
CATAGACAAACTTACTTCTGTATCTAAGCAACCAAGGAACGCCTCAAGCGCCGCCCAGTAGTGGCCACAGGTTATAAAACCGCAACCTTTGCAAAATATAGATCACTCATTGCGGAGGGCTCCAAAATCAGAAGAGTTGAAACACTCGATTTCTGGGAAGCGCATTACCCACAGTCATGGAAAATGATCTGCATTTGTGTCGGGTAGGTACTTCTTAAGCGCCCAAGGCGGATTTCGTAGCAAGAGTGATATCGTGGCGTCGTTGAGTTCGTAATCTGTACGAAGCCAGTTGTAGACATCTTCAAAGTGCTCAAAACTCACCACCTTGCTCAGAAATTCCTCGGGACCAAGTTTGAGGTTGTCGGTATCAAAATGGGGGATTGGGTTCATGCCTGTCCAACCGATTGAAAAATGATCCCTGTAGGCCCAGTGGTGATTTCCGTCTGATGTTTCGTCCAATCGTTTCCAAAACGGCTTAGCGCTTCTAGGCCTGCCGTGCAATACATTTCTGTAGGAAGTGAAGCAAGGTAGTATGCCGTTTCTCGATCGCATCTAAAGTTTTCGGAAAACCAATCGGCAGCGGACTCGAAGTCGGTCTGAGCGCATAACTCGTCACGGAAGTTTGGAAGATTTGTGCGAATAGTATTGACGATGCAAGAAATTGTTTCAGGCATTTCTTCTCCTAAAAAAAGACATCTTCCATCCATGCATGTCCAACGTTGACTTTGAAAGAAACGTTCGCCAGATGGGTTGGATCCTGCGATGACATTGTAGTTAATCTGGACGTAGTACTTCCCATCTCCATACTTTGCTGCATCGATAGTCGATTCAAGGATATTGAGAGATGGGGTAGGAACATTTTTCATGGTAGGACAATTGAACTCTGCCACTGTTTGGTCTCTTGATCTTGAAATATCCTTTTTAACAATACATTTGTGCCCAATCAGATTGAAAGGTTTGTTGCTCAACGACTTCCAATAGTCTGAAAGGGTTGTCTCACTTAGCGTTGGCATTGCTACGTTGTATTCGAGTGCCAGAGTGTCGTAGTAGATTTTGTTAATTGGGTCATGGGCGGCGAGTTTATCGGAGTATGACCATAAGGCTGACCCATTCGCGGCATTGCCGACTTTGCTGCCGTAGGGTACAAATCCAAAAAGCGACCTATATCGCCTTCTAGGGTTCCGAATTGGAAGTCTTGGTTCCAAACGTTTGGGCCGATTTTCCGGGGGTCAGAGATGGGATAGCCAAGCGCTCCATCTTCGAATTCTTGTTGTGCCCACTTAAGGAGGATGTCGCCTGATACGGGATGTGCGTTTGTATCTGCCACCCAATAGATAACTCCATTGGTGAAGATATTATATCTTCCCTCTCCGTCTGGGGTTCCTTCCTCGCTGCGGCGCGGATACCCCAAATAACCTTGTGGTCCTCCCAGCTCAAGATACTTCTTTAGAATCTGTCCTTCGACACTTGTTAGAGCTAGGTGTTCCAACGAGCTATAGATATTTCCGTTTGTGAACCTTTGGACCCGACCGAGGTTGTCGGGCATTCCTTCTTCGTCGGAAATGGGATACCCCAGGCGACCTATCTCCCAACCTGTTCGTGCCCACTCGATCGAATTGTGTGTTGATACTGACCATGCCCCGGTGTCGGGGTGCCAGTAGATGAAGCCGTTTTGGAATTGGGTGCGTTTGCCCACCCCGTCAGGGTTGGTGAGTTCATTAGTCAGGGGTAAACCTAGGAAGGATACGGGGTTTGTCCGGCCCAGGTGACGGCCATGGATTCATATTTGGCGCGGATAGCGCCACACACCTGGAAAGAGGTGGGCCAGTAGGAGCGGCAGTTGTCTGCTGCGAAGGTGCGGATTATTGGTGGTTGGCCTGGTGCGGTGATGCCTTTTTCGCGTGCTTCTTGTACTTCGGCTTTGTCGGCTTCTTCTTTGGTGATCCCGGTGGGAAGTGGGATGCGGTCGGAGCGCATCTTGCCGGGGGTGATGACGGGTTGTGGGTCGCCGAGGTCTTTCGGGAGGGTGCGTTCTAGTTCGTGGTTGTCGATGTTGTTTTTGTTCATTCCGGGTTCGTTGAAGTCCCAGTCACTGGTGTCGACCTGACGGTAGTGGGCTGGTTCGTACGGCGGGATGAAGGACGCATCGCCCGCCGCCGCGGTTGCTTTAGTCCTAGCCGGTGCCGACGCGGATTGCGCGTGAGCGGTCACAGGTAGGAACAGGCAGGTCGCTGCCACGGTTAAGGTAGCTCCGAGTTTTTTTAAGGTAATCATCATGGCAGGTATCCTCCACGGTTTTATAGGCTCTTGCTCAGAATCTCAAACGAAACCTGTCTACATGTCTTGGTAACTGAAATAGATAAAGGTCATCTTGGGTTTGGCAGTGAGGATTGATTGGTTTGATCGGCAAATATTGTGAAGTACTCTGCTGCGCAATCCTCGGGTGGGCGTCTGCATGAAATCCAGCCCGACCAGGTTCGTGGCTCATGTGTCGCAACAGGACCCGTTTGCCCGCCTCTACAACTTTTGGATAGGGTAGGGCGGATAAACTAAGCATCACCAGCCACCACGCGAAGGATGAACATGTCGCAGCTCACCTCATCGAATACCGCCAATTCTGCAGCTTGGTTCGAGCGAGCGCAGCGCCGCACCCCGGGTGGCGTGAACTCGCCGGTTCGCGCGTTCGGGTCGGTCGGTGGCCAGGCTCGCTTCATCAAGCAGGCGCAAGGCAGTCAACTGATTGACGTCGACGGCAACGAATACGTCGATCTATTCTGCTCCTGGGGCCCGATGCTTATGGGCAACGCGCACCCAGAGATCTTGAAGGCTGTGCAGGATGCCACCACCCGTGGCCTGTCTTACGGTGCGCCAACGACCTCTGAAGTAGAGCTGGCCGAGATGGTCGTCGAGCGCACCAGCGTGGAAGAAGTACGGTTCGTCAACTCCGGCACTGAGGCCACGATGTCAGCCGTGCGCCTGGCGCGTGGCTTCACTAGTCGGCCAAAGATCATCAAGTTCGATGGCTGCTACCACGGCCACGTCGATGCGCTGCTGGCATCCGCGGGCTCTGGTGTTGCAACCTTCGGCCTGCCGGATTCCCCAGGTGTTACGGGTGCTGCGGCTGGGGACACTATCGTCGTCGAATACAACAATATTGAGGCCGTAAAGCAAGCCTTCGAACAACACCCAGGCGAAATCGCCGCCATCATTACCGAGGCTGCTGCCGGAAACATGGGTACCGTTGCGCCAAAACCTGGCTTCAACCAGGCGCTCAAGGACGTCGCGCACGAAAACGGCGCGCTGCTCATCATGGATGAGGTCATGACCGGCTTCCGTACCTCCTACAACGGCTGGTACGGCGTCGACGGCGTTGCGGGCGATCTCACTACCTTCGGCAAGGTTATCTCCGGTGGCCTCCCGGCGGCCGCGTTCGGTGGACGCAAAGACATTATGGAGTACTTGGCCCCGAATGGTCCGGTGTATCAGGCTGGCACGCTCTCCGGTAACCCAGTGGCGATGGCCGCGGGCATGGCGTCGCTAAGCCTGGCGAACGAGCAGGTGTATCAGGCGGTGAACGCGAACGCCGACCGGCTGGCACAGCTGGTCACCGAGGCACTGACTAAGGAAGGCGTCACGCACCACATCCAGCGGGCGTCGAACATGCTGTCCGTGCGCTTCGCGGAGGGCGCGGGGCACAACTTCAAAGACATGCAGAACGCGGACACGTTCCGCTTTCCGCCGTTCTTCCACGCGCTGCTGGATCGTGGCGTGTACGTTTCCCCGAGTGTGTTTGAGACGTGGTTTGTCTCCAGCGCGCTGACCGAGCAGGACTTTGAGAAGATCGAAGCCGCTCTGAAACCTGCAGCCCAGGCTGCTGCCGCTGCGAAGAAGGAAGCGTAAATGTCTACTACTATCGTTCACTTGGTGCGCCACGGTGAGGTGTACAACCCAGACAAGATTCTCTACGGCCTCATGCCCGGCTTCCACCTGAGCTCCCGTGGGCATTCGATGGCGGCAGCAACCGCGAAGGCTTTTGAAGGCCACGACGTTACCTATCTGGCCGCCTCACCATTGCAGCGGGCCCAAGAGACCGCGCAGCCGTTCAGCAAGGTTACGGGCCTGGACGTGGACGTCGATAAGGGCTTGCTTGAGGCGGGAAACCGCTTCGAGGGGTTGCGGACGAAGGGCTGGCGCTCGCAGCTATGGAATCCGGTGCGCTGGCCGCTCATGGTGGATCCCACCAAGCCGAGCTGGGGTGAGCACTACGACGTGATCGCCGCCCGCATGTTTGATGCTGTTGAGCGCGCGCGGAGCAAAGCCGAAGGCCACGAGGCAATTCTGGTGAGCCACCAGCTGCCAATCGTGATGGTGCAGCGCTCCGTGATGGGCAAGCCGCTCGCACACAACCCGGCGACGCGCCAGTGCGAGCTGGCCTCCGTGACGTCCCTGGTGTTCCAGGACCGCGAGATTACGGACATCTACTATTCCGAGCCGGCACAGGAGATTTAATGCGCCGAGTATTTGCAGCGCTATGCGTATCGACGCTCGCGCTTGGGCTTTCCGCCTGCGGGAAAGACGATACCGCGGGCCAAGATGCCGTGGCGATCGGCGGGACGTGGAGCTTCGTCGCACCGGGCGGCAAGACGGACATCACCTACCCGGAAAACGAACGTAAGCCGGTGAAGCAGTTCTCCGGGGATTCCCTGGTAGAAGGCCAGAAGATCTCGCTGAAAGACTTCGAGGGGCAGGTCGTGGTGCTCAATGCCTGGGGCCAGTGGTGCGGACCATGCCGTTCGGAATCCGATGACATGCAGGAGATCCATGAAAAACTGCAGGCAGCCAAAACTGCCGATGGCAAGCCTGCCGGCACTGTGCTCGGCATCAACGTCAAGGATTACCAGCCGCAAATCGCCCGCGACTTCCAGAAGGATAACGGGCTGACCTACCCGTCTCTTTATGACCCACCGTTTAAAACCGCTGCGGCGTTGGGTGGTCTGCCTGCCTCCGTCATCCCCACCACCATCGTGTTGGACAAACACCATCGTCCAGCTGCGGTGTTCCTGCGGGAAGTGACTGCGCAGGATGTCCTGAAGGTCACCGAGCCTTTGTTGGCAGAGAAGTAGTCCGACGCGCCGACATGGATTTAGCTTCTTTTGGCACCCAAGTTGCCCACGCAGCAGCGAGTGGGCCACTCCTTCTCGGCTTGCTGGCCGCCGCTTTGGCGGGGCTCGTGTCCTTCGCGAGTCCCTGCGTGGTGCCACTCGTACCGGGCTATATGTCTTATCTTGCGTCCGTGGTAGGCGCAGATCTTGAACTGAAAAGCGGTGAAGCCGTGGTCCCGCGCCAGGGGCGCTGGCGGGTAGCTGGCGCTGCGCTGCTGTTCGTGGCGGGCTTTACTGTGATTTTCGTGCTGGCCACGGTAACGGTGTTCGGCGCGATCTCTGCACTGACCCTGAACCAGGAACTCCTGCAGCGCATTGGTGGCATCGTCACCGTGGTGATGGGGCTGGCGTTCTTGGGGCTCATTCCGGCTTTGGATCGCGACACCCGCATCCAGCCGAAACGCCTGTCTACCTGGCTGGGCGCGCCGCTGCTCGGCGGGGTGTTCGCCTTGGGATGGACGCCATGTTTGGGCCCGACTCTCGCGGCGATCATGTCGGTGTCTGCGGGCACATCAGGCAGCACTGCAGCTCGCGGCGTGGCTCTGATTGTGGCCTACTGCCTAGGCCTCGGCCTTCCTTTCGTAGCGGTGGCGCTCGGCTCTGCGAAGGCGATGAGCGGTGTGGGCTGGCTGCGCAAGCACTCTCGCACTATTCAGATCATCGGCGGCGTGACGCTGATTCTAGTGGGATTGGCGCTGGCCAGCGGTGCGTGGGCAATCTTTATCAACATGGTGCGGCAATGGACCGTGAACTTCGGATACACGGCAATCTAGGGAGAAAACAATGAAACTCGCGAAACGTCTTCCCCTTTTAGCGTGGCGCTGGCTCACCAGCATGCGCACCGCGCTCATGTTGCTGTTCCTGCTCGCCCTCGGTGCCATCCCCGGTGCGTTGCTGCCGCAGCGCACCCTCAATGAAGGCAAGGTCACCGAGTACATCGAAGCCAACGGCAAGCTCGCCGAATTCTACGACAAGCTGCAGCTTTTCGACGTCTTCTCCTCCACCTGGTTCACCGCCATCTACGTCCTGCTGTTCGTCTCCCTGATCGGCTGCATTATCCCGCGCTCCTGGGAGCACTACAAGGCCTGGAAGACCCCGCCGGTGCGCGCCCCGCGCAACCTGGATCGGTTGCCGCTGCATGGCTCTGGGGCCGTGGCGGAGCCGGTCGAGGACGTTGCGGCGTCGATACGCTCGGCCCTGAAAGGGTGGCGCGTTGCGGAGTACCAGCCGGACGAGGACCGCGCAGGCAAGCGCTCGTTTGCAGCCGAGAAGGGCTATGCGCGCGAGCTGTGCAACCTGGTGTTCCACCTGGGTTTGGTGGGCGTGCTGTTCACCGTGGGCCTGGGCAAGATGGTGTACTACGAGGGCCAGGTCATCGTGGTGACCGGCTCGGAAAACTCCGAGTTTTGCAACACCGCCGTAGCGAACTTTGACTCGTTTAAGGCCGGAGCGCTTGTCGACGGCACCAAATTGGACCCATTCTGCGTGCGAGTTAATGACTTTAAGGCAGAATACCTGCCGTCGGGCCAAGCCAAAATGTTCACCTCCAACGTCAATTACGCCGAGGGGGACAAGGTTTTTCAGGACCATTCCGAATGGGATTCTTACAAGCTCATGGTCAATCACCCGCTGCGCCTGGCCGGATCGCGTGTCTACCTGCAAGGACACGGCTTCGCGCCCCGCATGACGGTGAAGTGGCCAAACGGCGAAACCCGAACGCAAATGGTGCAATTCCGCCCGGACGATCCGCGTCTTTTCCTCTCCTCGGGTGTCATGCGTTTCGACCCACCAGCCGGCATGTACCCGGACCTCGCGGAACGCCGCACCAAGGGCATCGCTATCCAGGGGTTGTTTGCTCCGACCGCCGCGTGGAGCGGTGAAAAGGGTCAGCTCCTGCAATCCGCCTACCCAGCGATGCGCGACCCGGCCGTGGCTATTGACATCTACCGTGGCGATGCCGGCCTCGACTCCGGCCGCGGCCAGTCGATCTTTTCCCTCGACCCATCCCTGCTGCACACCGGCGCGCTACAAAAATTGGAGCGGGTGAACTTGAAAGTAGGCGAGTCCATCACGCTTGACGACGGCACCCAGGTCACCTTCGACGGCGCCAACGAATTTGCCAATCTCCAAATCAGCCACGATCCAACGCAGGTCTGGGTGCTGGTTACTACCGCGATCATGTTGGCCGGTCTGGTCGGCTCGCTCGCGATCAAGCGCCGCCGCATTTGGGTTCGTATCGAGCCTGCTTCGGATGGAGGTACCCTCATCGAAACCGCGGGTCTTTCCCGCACCGACCGTGCTGGTTGGGGTGCTGAATATGAACGGATTCACCGTCGCGTGCTTGGGCTGCCGGAGCCTGAGGATGAGTGAGGGTGCGTAAGCCAGAGAAAATTTGCCCCGCCACCTGCGCGGCCGGTACAGTTTGCCTATCAACCAAAAGTTTGATGTGGGTTAGGATCCTTAACAACAATGCCGGTTAATCAGACACTCGCAAATTTTTCCGACTTGAGCTTCAAGACGGCCTTCGTCATCTACTGCTTCGCACTGATCTTGTCGATCATCTACTACGTCAAGCAAACCGGCGTGGTGGATGCGCAGGCAAAGCAGCGCGAGCTAGTAGGTGCCGGTGGGCCAAGCGTGGTGGAGCCGGAGACGTTTGAGCGTCGAGAAGCAAGTGCGGAAAAGTTCGCGGGCATGGCCCAGTCCATGATCTGGCTGGCGATCATCGTGCATGCGGCATCGGTGGTGCTGCGCGGGCTGTCCGCGTCGCGCTTCCCGTTCGGCAACCTCTACGAATACGTAGCAATGGTGACGCTGGTGGCGATGGCGATCTCGGCCTGGGTGATCCAGCGGCGAGAGCTGCGCGCCATGTGGCCGTGGGTGCTCACCCCGGTGATTGCGCTGCTGTTCTACGGTGGCATGAAGCTCTATGCCGCGTCTGCGCCTGTCGTGCCGGCCCTGCAATCCTTCTGGTTCCCGATCCACGTCTCAACCGTGTCCACCGGCGCCGGCATCGGCCTGATCTCCGGTATGGCCTCGTTGCTGTACGTGCTGCGTATGTGGCAGCCGGTGGGGCAGGAGCACGGTTTCTTTGGCAAGCTAGTCCGCCCGCTGCCGTCGGCGCAGCGTCTCGATGCCCTCGCGTACAAGGCTGCGATCTGGGCACTGCCAGTCTTCGGCCTGGGCGTGATGCTGGGCGCCATCTGGGCTGAATCCGCGTGGGGACGATTCTGGGGCTGGGACCCGAAAGAGACGATCTCGCTGGTGACTTGGCTGCTGTACGCCGCGTACCTGCACGCTCGCGCGACGTCAGGCTGGAAGAACACGGCCGCAGCCTGGATCAACATCACCGCCTTTGCGGCGATGATTTTCAATTTGTTTTTTATTAATATGGTCGTCTCCGGCCTGCATTCCTACGCAGGGCTGAATTAGGACCGCAAAAGAAGACGCAAAAAAGCGCCCTCTCTTTCCCGAAACTAGGTGAAAAGGAAAGAGAGGGCGCTTTAGGTGTCAATCGAAGCGAGCGGTTGCTCTACTTGGTCTTGCCACCCAGGATGTCGCCGATGACCTTGAAAACTTCGCCGAGGCCTTCGAGAACTGCAGATGCGATTTCCATGATGAACCTTTCCGTTGCAGGGACTGAAACTTGTCTGAGCTAACCGCGGTGCTTGCTCTAACTAGAAAACTAGGGCCTAGGTCTGGTAGGCACAATGGGCTGCGCGGAGAACGGTACTTTCGTCTCCACCCGATTTTTGGCCGGGTACCCTGCGGTAATGCCAGGTCACACTCGATTCCTTAAGCTGGCGACCAATGTGCATTTTGGGGGTAGACGAAAGGACCGTCTATTAAAACCACGTGGTAGGCCGGACAGCATTTGCCATGTCTACCAGCGCATATCGGTGGCGGGGGAAGGGGGCGGTGCGGGCTAGGAGCCGCAAAGTGTCAGATAGCCCGGTGCGCAAACCCCGCTGGGTAAACGGGTAATCAAACAAATCATTTGGAGAAGCAGCCGCATCTAATGAATTGGACCGAAGCCAGTGCAATCCTGCGTTGAGCACTGCCACACGTATCTGCAACAGGCGCGGTTCATTCGTAGGGATTTCTTCTAGACGTCGGGCTGCTCGGCGAATGCGGGATTCGGTCAGCTCGCCCGAAATAAGCTGCAAGATTGAGGTTAGTTTGGCCATGCGGTGGTGACGGGAATTTTGTGGCACCCGATCCAGCGCGGAGATCGCCAGTTCTGAATGCCCTTCAGCCATAAGTTGCCGGGCCAGACCAAATGCTGAAGAAACCGTAGTTGGGTTCGTTACCCATACCAGCCGGTACAGCCGGATCGAATGGAAGCGCAACGCTACTGGGTCCGTGGTGATGTGGGACCAGCTGTTTTCCAGCTTTTCCAAGAAGGATAACGGCAGGTCTGCAAGCGATGCGCCGAGTTCAGCGGTAGCAAGCGTTACTTCCGGCGACAGGTGGGACTGTTCATCGATTCTGGCTTGTTGGAGTAACAGCTCATCTACCGCAGCTAGCGCAAGTTTCGGGGCAGCTTCACCAGGCAAGATGGCCAGCACATTATTGAAGTGCTTCTGTGCATCTGCAAAACGCTCCAAGAGCAAACACGTGATTCCGCATTGCCACTGGTAACGCCAGTCCAATTCCAAGCGAGACGCAAGTGAACGCAACCAAGAATCTGCCTCGGAGACAAAGCCCAGGTCAAGCAAGGTGCGCACCACACCCAGGGGCAATTCGATCGAGTCCGCATAGTCCCCAGAGTCCAACGCAACTCGCATGGTTTCTAGGGCCTCGGAAGACTCAGTGTAGGAGGACCCAGTGAGCATTGTTGCTCCAGAGTCAGTCCGGTCGATAAGGGGGACGGGCAGGGCGGCCACGATTTCGGGAGGCGTGATGCGGACGGTCCGCTCGATGCCGTCGATAAGCTGGTCGGTGCGGAATACCGTGTGCTTGGTGCCGAAGGTGGTGCGCTGCGGGGAAAACAGCGAGTGTTGGGCAGGAAACTGCTTGCCATCGCGGACCGCGAGAATCTCGCGGAGCACCCCGTACAGCTGGGTCCGCAGCTCGTGGACGTCGCGGAAGCGCTGCGCCGGATCCTGGTGAGTAGCACGTACCAGCAAGCGGTACAACGAAAGGTGGCGACGGAAAAGTGGCTCCTCATAAGGCGAAGGCAACCCCGGCGCGAGCTGGCCGTCGTGCACCGGTAGGCGACACACCAGTGCCGCCAAGGTACGCCCGATGGTGTAGATGTCGGAGGCCACCGAAGGGCCGTCGGAGGCTACTTCTGGTGCCTGGTAACCCTTGGTGCCGTAGATGTATCCGAAAGCGCCGATCCCGGATACCGCACCGAGGTCAATTAATTTCACCTGGTCTTCTGTGACGATGATGTTGTCTGGTTTGAGGTCGTTGTACACCACCCCACGAGAATGCAGGTACTCCAGTGCCGGCAGGATTTCTAGGATGTAGGCGATGGCTACGTCTACTGGAAGAACGTTATTTGGCTGTTCCTTGCGTCTATCTAGCAGCGATGGTCCGCCGACGTATTCCATGACGATGAAGCCGCCGGGTACGCGGGCATCGTCGATAAAGTTGTAAATCTTTACGATCTCCGGGTGCGTAATATCCGCGAGGAACTCACGTTCCGCCTCAGCGGTGCCCACATCGCGCGGGTTTCCCCCGGGAATCATGCCTTTCAGCACGACCCAGCGGCCGGACACATTCCGGTCATTGGCGATGTAAATCCAGCCCATGCCGCCGTGCGCGATCACGCCGAGCACCTCGTACTGGCTGGCCACTATGTCGCCCGGCTTGAGCTGAGGAGGCTCTACCTTTGGGTCCGGCTCAATAAGCGCAGACAGCGGATCGGTGATGGGCACAAAGGGCAGTTGCACCATGCCGTCCGCCACCATTCGGCCCACGCGGGCCGTCCCGCGCCGTTTCCGGAAGGTGGTTAAGGCTTCTCGACGAGAGCGAGAATTCACATCTTCGCGCGCATCCTGAGCTGGGCCAGTGTCCGCATTCCCTGCAGCCAGCTGGGAAAGAATGTCTGCGGTACTGAGCTCGGTATCATCGTCATCATCGTCTGCAAACGGGTCGAAGTGTCCGGCTGCTGTAGTGCGTTCGCGGAGCGAGTCGAGGTCGTCGACAAGCGCTTGGAGCTCATCTTCTTCATCGAAGGGGTTGAAGGCAACAGCTTCGGTGGCGTTGGTGGGCTCATCGCTGGGCGAAGGGCGGTCAACCATTGCTTAGTCCTCCTTTCGATAATGGAACGGTGGCGGGGTGCCAGCAATCTGATAGGCGGAGAACCACTTGTTGTACATCTTCCACCAGGTGCCGTCGTTTTGGACCCGCTCGATCGTGGAATTGACCTGACGGATCAACCCGGAGGTGTCATGCTTCGCGCCGGGAGTGGCGAAGGCCGCGCCGTAGTTTTCTAACGTCATAGGCAGACCAACGATCTCCGCGTAAGGGTCTTGTTCCGCCATGCCTGCCAAGATCGTGTCATTGGCGACGATGGCATCGACGATGCCTTGTTGCAGCAGCACGAGGCAGTCTGCCCATTCGGCGGTCCGCATGATGTTGGCCTGCGGGTTCTTCGCCCGGATTTGCTGCAGTGAGGTGGACCCGTTGACTGCGCACGCGGTACGGCCGTTGAGATCGTTGATGGAATTGATGCCGGAGGATTCCAGGACCAACATTCGGGTGCTCACGGTGAGATATGGGGTGGAAAAGAACACTTGATCCTGGGCGGACCGAGTAACTGACAAGGAACGCAGCAGCACGTCAACCTGGCCGGATTCTAGGGCAGAGACTCGGTCGGCAGTGTCGATGAAGCGGAAATCCACCTGGTTGGGATTGCCAAAGATGTCTTGGGAAATTTCGCGCGCGAGGTCAATTTCAAAGCCCTTGAGCTGGCCCGATACCGGGTCCCGGAAACTGAGCAGGTTTTGGGATTGATCCACGCCGATGATGATGCGGCCCCGCTCGATGATCTTTTGTACCCGTTCTTGTGGCTTTTTATCATCCGGACGCAGCGAGCCCAACAATCCATCAAACTTAGGTACTTCCGCGGGTTGGGAACCGGCGACCTCGAATTCCGTCCCGGCCGGCAGTACGGGTTCATACCTTGCGCTACGCGGATCAAAGGCCGGTAGCTGGGCGGGCTGCGATCCGCAGGCAGTAGCCGAACCTGCCAGGATGGCTACGCCCGCAAGAAAGGCGATGAGACGACAACAACGCATTAGAGGTACTCCTGCAGTCGAGGGCGAATGCCTAACCAGAGCGCAAAGACTGATCCCACTGACAGCAGCAGCACCACGGTGGAGAGCAACCGGGAGGCATCTCGGCCTTCCCCGATGTAGGCCCGCAATGTGCCCCGGGTATCCAACATGAGGGTGGCGAGCCCGGAATCTACCGCGCCGAAGCTTTGGGCGGCGCTGCCGGAAGACGTTTTCGCGCTTTCCGTGCGCCCGAAGGCTATGTCCGTCGCTTGTTGATAATCACCCTGATTCAACGCGGCTGCCAAGGTCTCGTGGGACTTCTTCCATCCCTCCAAGCCCTTGCGCACGTCTTCTGCAGTGCGCGCATTCGAGCCGTTTTGCGCCAATTGGGTGCTTTCGTACTCTTGCATTGCCTGGTCGATGCGCTCGGTAGTGACGTTGAAAGCCTCGAAGGAATCGGCGGTCGTCTCTCGGCGCACCAGCGCAAGCGTTTCTGCCGTGCGCGCTTGCTGCGCGAGCACTCGCGCGTTAGCTAAGGAATTCAGCGGTGTGGCAGCCTCCTCGAAGGCCCGGTTGCCGGCATACCAGGTCAATGCGTTGGAGGTAGCTACCCAGATCAGGGACACCGACATGAAAGCTGTTGCTACCAAAAGCCCCTTGTTGAGCCGTCGCCTCGTGCGGTTGGCGAGCCAGCGTTGCGCCAACAGCAACATCAGCGTGGCAGCCACCAGCCCCGAGATCGGGATCCACTGTGGTTTGGTGAGTTCATGTTGCTGGTCGTTGACGCGTGCGTTGGTGATCGAAAGCAGTTCAGAGGCAGCGGGCAGAATGGAAGTTCGCATAAGCGCGGAGGCCTCCGACATGTAGGCCACACCCACCGGGTTGCCGAGGCGATTATTGGTTCGGGCAGTTTCAACGAGACCCGTGTAGTTGGGCAGCTGCGCTTGGATCGTCGTTAAGAGCTCGAGCTCCCTGCTTTGCGACGCTTGAATGCCCGCGGCCGACTGCGTCGCGGCCGTGGAGGCTCGTTGGATGGCCCGCTGATAGCGGTCGCGGGTCTCTGGCTGCTCCACGCCAGCCTGCACAAAACCGGTGGTAGCGGTGGTGTCTGCTAGAGACAACGATGTGAAGATGTCCTGGGCTGCAGCCGACATCGGCTCCGTATTGTTCATGAGGGTGCCCAGCGAATCCTGGCGCTGCTGGGTCGACTGCGCCATGGAGATGCCGGCGGCGAGGATAGCGACGGTGAGCACGAACGTGATCAGCGTCATCTGGCCGATGGTGGTGGAAAAGAACAGCGCGGTGCGCCGGTACCACAGGGCCGGCAGTTGGTAGGAATCCCGGAATACAGATCCCATCGGACTGCTGGTGCTAATCGCTGGGTCTTCGTGGGCATCGAGCCAGAAGTCGTCGTTGTGCTGATCCCGTGGGCTGGCGACGGTCATTACTTCAGGATAGGCCTTTCGCCTGTAGAGATGGGCTACCGTTCTTCCTACCTATCGTAGGCTACGTCACATTCGTTTCGCTCCTGTCCGGAGTTATTGCCTAGAGTGGGGGACATGCAGGGCGATGGAGATGGCTGGGCAGCAGGCCCCAACGGCACTCGACTATGGGGGCACTACGGTGCTGCCGGACTATTCCTCCAGGCATCCACCGCACACGGCCCAGCGGTATTGCTGCAGCTGCGTGCCCACTGGACGGCTGACGGGGGCACCTGGGGGATCCCAGGAGGAGCTCGGGACTCCCATGAGACCCCGAGTGAAGCGGCGCTGCGCGAAACCGTAGAAGAAGCAGGCATTGACCCAACTCGGGTGCGAATCCACCAGGAAGTGATCACCTCAGGGCCGTTTCCTGCTGACCCACAGCGTCCGGAGCTTTCCGGCGGTTGGACATATACCACGGTGTTGGCCAGCACGGATGCCGAGTTGGCCACCACCGCAAATGATGAGTCCATTGAGCTACGCTGGGTGCCTATTGACCAGCTAGAAAGCCTGGAGCTTATCCCTCCACTCCGGGCCGCGCTGCCTGCCTTGCTGGAGGCTTGGTCCAAGGTGGCAATGTAACAATCTGCTATCGGCCCGGACTTTCAAAATGAGTTTGTGTCACACTGGAGAGCATGATTGAAGTTTCTGGGTTGAGCAAGCACTACGGTGCGGTGCGAGCGGTAGACGACCTGTCGTTTACTGTTCAGCCGGGCATCGTCACAGGCTTTTTGGGGCCAAACGGTGCCGGTAAGTCCACCACAATGCGCATGATTCTGGGGTTGGATCGTCCAACCTCTGGTTCAGCATTGATCAACGGAAAGCGGTATTCCGAGTTAAAGAATCCGCTGCGTGAGGTGGGTGCGTTGCTTGATGCCAAGGCGTTGCATCCGTCGAGAAGCGCGCGCAATCACCTGAAGTGGATTGCCCAAACCAATGGCATCCCAGTGTCACGAGTCGACGAAGTCCTGGGGCTGGTCGGCCTTGCTGATGTGGCAAAGAAGAAGGCCGGTGGGTTTTCGCTAGGCATGGGCCAGCGCCTCGGCCTGGCGATGTCGCTGCTCGGGGACCCACAAACCCTCATCCTCGACGAGCCGGTCAACGGCCTTGACCCTGAAGGTATCCGCTGGGTGCGTGATTTCCTCAAGGCCCTGGCCGCCGAGGGGCGCAGCGTGTTGGTCAGCTCCCACCTGCTGTCTGAAATGGCGCTCACCGCCGACCACCTCGTTGTCATCGGACGCGGGCGTTTGGTGGCAGACACCCCGACTTATGACTTCGTGAAGAATAATTCCAAGACCTCCGTCGTGGTGCGTTCGGAGGATCTAGACGTGTTCAAGAACGTCCTCCACGAAGATGGCCTAGCCTTCCGCGAAGAACGCGACCAAGAGGGCCGTGCAGCCTTGCTTATCGACGACCAAAGCACCGACTACATCGGTGCCCTAGCATTCTCCACCGGTGTCATGCTGCAGGAACTTTCGGAACGACGCGCCTCGCTCGAAGACGCATTCCTGCAAATGACCGGCGACTCCGTCCAATACCACGCCTCGGTCCCAGGCGCCCCAGCACCGCAGGAGGCAAAGTAACCCATGTTCTTCAATACGTTTAAGTCCGAATGGACGAAACTGACAACTACCAAGGGGATTTGGTGGAACCTGTTTTTCTACTTCCTCCTCGTCGTGGGCTTCCTCCTGCCCAACATCTATGATCTGAAGTCCCGAAACCGCGACTTCACCAGCCAAGGTTTGCCAGCGATGCCGCTCGACCCAGGCGTGATCAATTCCATGGCTGCCCAGGGCGGCGGATTGATCCTGATGATTTTGGCCATCCTCGTGGTAACCACCGAGTACGGGCACAAATATGCGCCGATGACATTCCAGGCGGTACCCCGGCGGTGGAACGTCGCTATTGCAAAACTGTTGCTGATGTCTTTGATCGCCATCGTGCTCACGGTGATTTCGATCGGCATTGCGTTGGTGATGTATCGCTTTATCGCCGGTGCCGATGCCCTCAATGGATTGAACTTTGACAACAAAGACTTCGTCCGCATGCTGTGGATTGGCCCGTTCTACACCGTGATGCTGGTCCTGCTGGCCCAGGGCGTGGCATGGCTGGTACGCAACTCTGCCGGATCAATCGTGATCATGCTGGTCTGGTACATGGTGCTTGAAGTCATGGTTATCCCGATGATTCCAAAGCTCGGGGAAAAGATTCACCCTTACGGCCCGCTGTCCAACCTGGGAGCGTTCTTCCACAATCAAGACCTGGCAAACACCCCGTGGGATGTAACCGGCAGCTTGATCTACTTCCTGGCTTGGGCCGTTGGTATTTACGCCGTGGGGCTCGTGCTGCTGTATCGTCGCGACGCTTAAATCGTCTACCAGCTCAGCAACGCAATCACTGCGCCGGGCACGGCCATGTAGAGACAGATCCACACCATGAACCCGAGCACATGCGTGTGGACTGTCCACCGAGCCAATCGGTCTGACACATTGACAATAAATGTGGCAACCGGGCGGAGTGCCAAGACCGCCACCACACCGGCGACATTAAACAACACGTGAACCAAAGCAGCCTGCAAGGCGGCTGAACCCAACGCGCCGGGTACCGCAAAAGCCGCGAACACAGCGGTGATAGTGGTGCCCAGATTTGCGCCGAGAACCACCCCCAACGCGCCCCGAGTGGTAATCGTGCCCGACCCGGCAAACGGCACGGTGGCGCAGGTCGTCGCCGAAGAAGAGTGCGTCAACAGCGTCAGCCCCAACCCGAAGCCGAACTCCAGGCGGATGGAATTGGAGTTTGACGCAAAACGTTTGAGCAATTGGTGCGACGGAAACGCCGTAAGCTGGCGCAGCTGCATGGTAAAAAGCTGCACTCCCACGGCAATCAGCAGCGAACCCGCCAAGATGCAGAGGATGGCTGCTGCCACATCCGAACCAATGAACCGAGCGAGCCCGCGCATGCCGAGGACGTGGATAACCGGGCTCACCGACCATTCCACCAGGCCACCAGTCGGGAGCGAAACGGTGGTGCCGCCAACCATATGATTTGCCAGCCAAGCTGAGGAATGGTGCAGGGGACGAAACGCCAGCTCGATCGGGAACAGGATCACGACAGACAAGACATTGAACGTCCAGTGCGTCAGCGCAGCCGCGATTGCGCGCGGCAAATCAGCTGGCTTATCAAAATACCCGTAGGCCACCAGCAACGCTGTAAAACAGGTTCCCACGTTCGCACCCATGATCAGCATCGAGGCCGACTCCACCGGAACCAGGCCGCCACCAACCGCAGCCACGGTAATGGTGGTGATCACTGTCGAAGACTGGGTGACAAAGGTGGCCAGCACACCAATCATCAGGCACAGCAGTGGGTTCTTGGCTCGTTCCATGAGGCCAACCAGGTTGGAAAAGCCCAAGCCTGAAATGCCGTCCATGATGAGGTTGATGGCTATGACAGTCAGATATAGTGTGCAGGCAACCACAAACCAGCGGACTAACCGGCCGAACGTGGAGATCAGGACTTCATCGGCATCCTCCGGAATCACCTTCGGGTTGATGTAGTGAATCGTGCCGGGAAAAGTTGGGCGGCTGGGGAGCGGTTGCTTCACCGATGCTTTTCCTTTCCGTAAGAGATAGCCACATTAAATCATGAGCGGGTTACTGCAGTGCCGACGTCAACCGCATGACGTTATCCACATAGCGTCGCAGCAGCGAGCGTTTGTCCCATTCTTCGAGCGTTAATCTGGTGGAAAGACCTCGATACTGCAAGGTGAGATCGTTTAGCCGCTCAATGAGGTCACCGCGCGCTACGAGCAGGGACACCTCGTAGTTCAGGCCGAAGCTGCGCATATCCATATTTGAGGAGCCCAGCACACCCACGGCATTGTCTGAATCCGGATCGGCGAGCATGTACTTGGAATGCAGGATCGCAGGAGCAGGGTAGCGATAAATATGAACGCCAGCTTCCAACAGACCGCGGTAGTAGCTGGACTGTGCGTGGGAAACAATGAACTGATCCGAGCCTTCGTTCACGTAGAGTTCCACGCGCACGCCTCGGTAACAGGCGGTAGTCACGGCCTCTAGGAGGGTCTCGTCCGGAATGAAGTAGGGCGAGCACAACACCAGGCGTTCTTTCGCGTGGTGGACTAGGGAGTTAAACAGCCGCAAGTTCGGCTCAGTGGTGTAACCCGGGCCGGAGGGGACTAATTGCAGCACGTTGGTGGCGGATCCCCGGTGGTCTGGCAAGGCAGGCGAGGCAGCCAGTTCAGCCAGGTCCAAGGCCTCATTGGTTTCCGAATACCAGTCGGTGGCAAAGACCATCTCCATCGAGGACACGACCGGCCCCGTGAGTTCCACCATGAGGTCGATCCACTGTAAACCCCGGCGTCGATTGCCGCGTAGGAGATAGGAGGCATCGATCATATTCTGGCTGCCGATGAACCCCGTATGGCCGTCGATAAGCAGCATCTTGCGGTGATTGCGCAGGTCGGGTCGGCGGAAGCGCCACTTCCAGGGTTGGAGGGGGAGCATGACGCGCCAATCGACGCCGATGCGAGTTAACCTTCGCCCTAGCGTCCAGTAACCGGGGTATTTCCAGGAACCTACGTGATCGAAAAGCAGGCGGACCTTGACCCCGCGCTGCACCGCGCGCTCGAGGGCGTGGAAGAACGGCGCGGTGGTGGTGTCCCAGCTCATGATGTAGATCTCAACATGCACGGTGCGTTGTGCGCGGTCTACTGCGTCGGCCATCGCTTGGATAGATTCCACGTAATCGGTGTAAAAACCCTTGTTGTGCCCGGTGACTGCAGGCAAGCGAGTCAGGCGCCGATTGAGCTTGATAATGGACTCCAGCTCAGGCGAGAGAGTGCAGTGCTCGGGGAAGTCGGGTGCTTGTTTTTGGACGTCCCGAATATGGGCATCGGAGCGTTGCTGGATTCGGTGTCGGCGTCGGTTGATGTAGGGGCTGCCCATGAGCAAGAACAGTGGCAGGCCCACCACTGGGACGAGAAGGATGGCAAGCAGCCAAGCGCTGGATGCTGCGGGTTTGCGGCCCTCCGGCACCGTGCCCACCGCGATGATCTTGATGAGGTAGTCGAGGACCAGGAAGGTGGTTTGCAACCAGCCGGGGTCTGGGAGGTCGAACAGCTCGAGCATGGTGGGTTAGCGGACGTCGTCGGTGCGGGCTGTTTGGTAGTCGACGATGACGGGTGCGTGGTCGGATGCCCCCTTGGTGGAGCGTTCCTCGAGGTCCACCCAACCTTGTTGAGCGCCTTTTGCGAGCGCCCGGGAGGCCAGGTGAAAGTCAATCCGCATGCCTTCGCCGCGCTGGAAGCGCATGCCCTTGTAATCCCAGTAGGTGTAGCCGGTGGGAATCATCGCTCTCGTGACATCTGTCAGCCCGGATTCGAGGAGCTGGTCAAAGGCAGCACGTTCGGGGTCAGTGACGTGGGTTTTACCTTCAAAGAAGCTCATGTTCCAGACGTCTTCATCCAGCGGGGCAATGTTGAAGTCGCCGAGCAAGAGCAGCTGCTTCTCGGGCTCATCGTTGAGAGTGTTTTCCACTTCGTTGGCTAAGGTGTCTAGCCAACGCAGTTTGTAGTCGTAGTGGGGGTCGGCGATTTCGCGTCCGTTGGGGACGTACAAACTCCAGATCCGTACTCCGTCGCAGGTGGCGCCGATAGCGCGGGCTTCGGCATCCTGTGGCTGGTTGGGGTCTTTGTGGAACCCAGGCTGGCGCGGAAAACCCTTGGTTACCCCGGTGAGTCCCACGCGGGAGGCGATGGCTACGCCGTTCCATTGATTGAGCCCGTGGTAGGCAACTTCGTACCCGGCGGCTTCGAATGCTACCACTGGGAATTTATCGTCCGCGACTTTGGTTTCCTGCAGCGCCACAACGTCGATGTCGTGGCGGGCGAGGAAGTCTGTCACCCGGTCGATGCGGGTGCGAACCGAGTTGATGTTCCACGTGGCGATGCGCATGACCACTACCTTAGCGTGTACCTGCCTGGCTGCGGGTAGGCTAACGCCGCCGCTCCATCAGAGACCTAGATGGGTTGGAGGTGTCTGCTGGCGGCGCGTTGGGCGCTGGCGGAGTTGTTGCGGTGTGCGGTGCCGAGGTGTTCTATCCAGTGGGGTGTGCCGTCGTGGATGTCGAGGTGGGCGGTGTGGGTGGAGGCGCCGCGTACTTCGAGTTCGTGGCGGTCATGGTTGCGCGCCATGTCAGTTTCGATGCGGGCTACAAGTTCTTTGATGTCGAGCAGGCAGGTGAAGTCGCTGAAGTCCACGCCTTCATCGAGTGCGTGTGCGAGTAGGTCGCGTGCTGCGTGGATCATGGTTCACCTCCCTGATGTACTACCTGCTATTTCACCAGCCAGCAGTTAGAACACAAGGGCTAAAGTTAGGGTCGAACAGCGTTGAAACTAGATAAAAACAAACTCGCAAGCGAAAGTAAAAATGCGAAAAATAATGAGCAGGGAACCAAACCCCAACCCCATCCGTTCCAACAGGAGAAAGCCAAGCAAAAACCAGGAGGAATCATGACTCGCCCGCAGCAATCTCGCCCGGTGCATCGCGTCGGCAAGCGGCTGCACAGCGAGTGGCGGGATGCCATGCAACCGCCAACCCAGTATGGGGAGATGGAGGTTTACCAGGCATTTCTCCCGGGGCGGAACACGGGGCAGCGGTCCATAGACAACGCGCCAGTGGTCAAGCGAGTCAGTGCGCTAGCGATTGATCTCGCGCTGTTCCTGGGCACCACAACCACGATCGTCGTGGCAATGTCGATCGCGCTTGGTCAGCCGTGGCTGCTGGCCTTCCTACTCGCGCAACCATTGGGGTTCTTTCTTAGCCAGTCCGCATTCGACGCCACTGGCGGGACCGTCGGCAAGCGGGCGATGGGGCTGCGAGTGGTGGGGCCAGCGCACACTCCGGTGGACTTCGCGCAGGCTGCGAAGCGAAACACGTGGTTGCTGTTGCCACTCATCCCAGTCGCGGGGCCGGTCGCCGTGATCGGCGTCGGCATGTGGTTCGCTGGCGTGGCGAAAGCCGACGCGTTCGGGGTGGCGCCGCACGATCGGCACGCGCGCACCCGCGTTGTGCAGAGCTAGCTTGTCGACGCCGGCGCGTGGGCGTAACGATGCCGGTGGTGCTCGATAAACCCCAGCTTTTCGTACAGGCCGATGGCGGCATCGTTCGTGGAGATTACCTGCAGGTAGGCCTGCGTTGCCCCCTGATTAGCGCCCCAGGACAGCATGGCGTTGCCGAGGGCGCTGGCCAGCCCGCGGCGCCGGAATGCGGGGGAAACTTCCACGGCTGAGTAGCCCAAGTACTGCACGTCGTTAGCCGTGGTGACGGTAGCGCGGGTGATAGCCACGATCTCGCCGCTATCTGCGCGAATTGCTCCGAAACCGAGGTGGCCGTCGATTTCCTGCTGCAGGAATTTTAGAGCCTGCGCCGGTAATGGCTCGCCCCGGAAGTGGTACAAATCCAACCAGTCAGGAGTAGGCAGGGAGGAGACCTCCAAGTGGAAACCCTCGGGCAACTCATAAGGCTTCTTTTGCAGGGGGCGAGTCATGACGACGATTTCTGGGCCGAAACGCCACCCGTGCGTGTGCGCAAAACGCAGCGCAGCAGGAGCGATCCGATTGGGAATCAACAAACAAGGTTCTAGTTGGTGCCGCCGGTAGAAATCAATAATCGCCTGAATTGGTACGGGAGAAAGCCCCGCCGAAGCCCCTAACGGTGCAGCAGAATTAGACCGCTCGGTGATGCCATCGCCGGCGCGTAGCAGCCAGCCATCGACTTCAACATGCTCGATACCAGGGAAAGCGTGGGCGGTGGCAACTTCCACCGCTCGGATTTCCGAGTTGCGGACCCGGCGGGGTGGCAACACCTTAATCACCTGGATGAGTTCCTCAGGGATCTCTACGATAGGGGCATCCGAAAGGAACCCGCCCACAGACTGTGGGCGGACACGTAGGGGATTGAGGGATTCGACGTGGCCGATCACGTCGGTGAGATGGCCAGGAGTATCGGGCAGGATTCGACGCACGATGACGCGGTCGCCGATCTTCGGGTGCGCTCCGCTGTGAGCGCCTTCGCGCTTAATCGTCGTGTCCAAACGGGTCGGCGTCGACACCGGGCAGCCACGTCTGGCCACCAGTGAGCCAGCCTTCGGCCTTGATGTGCTTCTTGGCGGTGCGCTTCCAGCGGCCGACCAGGACGTCGGTGTACAAAAAGCCATCGAGGTGGCCGACCTCGTGCTGCAAGCAGCGGGCGAAGAAACCGTATCCTTCGATGCTAACGGGGTTGCCGTGTTCGTCCGTGCCGGTTACTCGCGCCCAGTCCGCACGGCCGGTAGGAAAGGATTTGCCTGGAACCGAAAGGCACCCTTCTTCGTCGGAGCCGTCGGTACGTGGCATCGTTTCGGGAATCTCAGAGGTTTCCAACACCGGGTTGATTACGCAGCCCCGGCGGAATTCGCCACCCTGGGCTTCGATCTCTTCAGGGGTTTTCTCCGTACCGTTTGGGCCTTCTACATCTGGGCAGTTGTAAACGAACAGTCGCTTGCCCACGCCTACCTGATTGGCGGCCAGCCCAACGCCGTGCGCCACATCCATGGTCTCGTACATATCAGCAATGAGTTCTGCCAGCTCAGCAGGGCTTTCGGTGACCGGCTGAGTGGGATTGTGGAGCACGGGATCTCCGTGAATTACGATTGGACGCACTGTCATAAGCCTCAAGCATATACGCTAATTTCCCATGCAATTAACGGACGAAGATCGCGCCCTCCTGACCTTTGAATCCAATGCTCCGCGCAATATCGGAATGAAGGAAGAAAATATCCGCGAGCAGTTTGGCATCAGCCCGATGCGTTACTATCACCGCCTGAATCAACTGATTGACACCCCAGCCGCCAGTGCGGAATTCCCCCAGTTGGTTTCCCGGTTGCGTCGACTGAGGGATCAGCGAGCCGATGAGCTAAAACCTTAAGGCAGAAAAGTAGGATAGCCACTGTGTCTATGAATGAAACTCCGCAACGTCCAGATTCGCCGCGCATCCCAGTTCGAGGGATCGCCATGATCCTGCTCTCGGTGGCCGTGCTGCTGTTGGCCTGGGGAGTTTATGCAATGACTAATTCTGGCACGGAAACTGCAGCTCCTGCGAAGAAGAGCCAGACGTCGGCACAAGCTCCAGCCGGGCCACAGACCCCGGCGCCGCCCGCTCCGGCAACGCCACAAGCCTCGCCGGCACAGCCAACTGCTGCCCCTAGGGCACCAGCAACCCCGGCCCCCGCCCCAAATGCGGCAGCCGGTGCAGGGGCTGGGACGCAAAATGGGGACTACACGGCGGTTAAAATTCACGCGTTGAACAATTCCACCGTCCAGGGTTTGGCCAACCGAGTAGCAGATAAGCTAAAGCGCCAAGGCTTTTCTCAAGTAGATTCCGGAAACTTCCCTCACGAGGTATTACCTCACTCTGTGGTCTTCTACACCCCGGGTAATGGAGCGGAACAGCAAGCCGCGCAAGCAATCGCGCAGAACCTTGGTGTTAAGGCCGAACCGCGTGGGGAAACGCTTAAAGAGGCCCCAACGGGAGTTGTTCTCGTGATTACAGAGGACTTAAACCGCTAGAATCAAGCGCATGACCAATGATTACGCGGGGACTCATAACCACACCCTGGGCGTGGAATGGGAGGTCGCGCTTGTTGACGCCGAAACGCGCAACCTCGTTCCTCTCGCCGAAGAAGTAATCGCAGCAGCCAGCAAGAAGCCGCTCGAGGTGCGACTTGAGCGGGAATTGCTGCGCAATACCGTCGAGCTGGTGACGGGGGTGTGCGAAACCACCCGCGAGGCCGTAGGCCAACTAGCCGAGGGGCTGAACGCGGTGCGGGACGCAGCGACCGCCCGCGGGATCAAAGTGTGGGCCGCCGGCTCGCATCCTTTCGCAGAATCCCAGGCCGAGGACATCTCGGACAAAGAGCACTACAACGAAATCATCGAACGCACCCAGTACTGGGGGCACCAGATGCTCATCTGGGGCGTGCATATCCATGTCGGCATCAAAGAACGCGACCGGGTTTGGCCAATAATTAACGCCCTCATGACTAAATTCCCCCACTTGCTTGCGCTGTCGGCGTCTTCGCCTGGTTGGCTGGGCAAGGACACGGGCTACGCCTCCAATCGCACGATGTTGTACCAACAGCTGCCGACGGCAGGCATCCCTTATGAGTTTCAGACGTGGGATGAGTGGTCTTCCTACATCGCTGATCAGCGTAAATCCGGCGTGATCAATGAGGAATCCGCCATGCATTTCGATATCCGGCCGAGTGAGAAATACGGCACTATCGAGCTGCGCATTTCCGATGCCCCATCGAACTTGCGGGAATTGTCTGCCCTCGTGGCGCTCACCCACTGCCTTGTGGTCTACTACGACCAGATGATTGACCGCGGGGAAGAGCTGCCAAGCCTGCCACACTGGCACAACACCGAAAATAAGTGGCGCGCTGCCCGCTATGGCATGGACTCCATCATCATCACGACTCGCGACACCGACGAGGTGCTGCTTCGTGATGAAATGCCTGTGCTTCTCGACGTCCTAGCACCCATTGCCGAGCAACTCGATTGCGTGGCAGAGCTCGAGCTGGTTAATGAAATTCTGCGCAGTGGCGCGGCCTACCAGCGTCAGCGACGGACTTTCGAAGACACGCAGGATTGGAAAGCCGTGGTGGATCAGACCTGCGCCGAGCTGGAACACATGCTGCCCCCTCGCTAAGCCCTTGGGCTATTCCCGGTCGATGCGGGACAACTGCGTGGCGTCGTAAAGCTTTTCGCGGCGCGCAATGCGACCGACCCGCTGGCCCACAACGGGGGCGGTGAGCAGGGCAAAGATGATCACCAGGACCAGGGTGCCGAGGTCACCCTTGTTGCCCGGGGTTAGCCCGCCGATCCCCAGGATGCGCAAAATCGCCCCGATGACGGTCAGTACGAGACCGAGGGTCTGTGGCTTGGTGACCGAGTGCAGCCGTGACATCGTGTCGCGGAAGCGTGCCATGCCGATCGCGGTCGTGAGCACCAGCAGGGTGCCCATGAGGATGCAGGTGATTGAGGCGATGTCCAGAATCAGGCTCATGGGGTGTCCTTCTTTCGGTACCTGGTCACCGCAACGGAACCGATGAAGCCGAGCATCGCCACCACGAGCATCGCGTTGGAGACGGTAGTGTCCAGAGTCCAGCAAATGTACGTGGCGAGGGCACACTGCATCATTGCCACCGTCGCATCCAGGCTGAGCAGCCGGTCGAGGGAATTCGGTCCGGCCAGCAGACGGTAGCCATTGATGAGGAACGCCACGCTAAAGCCGATCGCGGCTACTGTGAGCAGCGCTTCGTACAGTTCTGGGTTCATGCGCTGACCTCCTTTTCAAAGATTGTGATCAGTTGCCGCTCCAGCTTTGCGACGTCCCGCTCAGCGGCCTCAATCGCCTTGGTGGAGCGACCGTCCAGGATGTGCATCGTGAGCTTTCGGTTGGCGATATCCATATCCGTCACCGTGCCACCTGGCGTCAAATTCAGCAGGGCTACTGCGATAGCAAACACCATGTCCTCCTGGACGCGCATGGGGACTTCAATGATGGCCGAAGGGGGTTGATCCGCAGGCCGGACGGCGAGCCACGCCACCCGGGCTGAGGAGACCACTAAGTCCACGCCAAACGCCAGCAGCAGCTGGAGCAGGGGGAGCCAGCGAATCCCCAAAGCGGAAACCGGGATTTGTGGCAGCGGTAATCCGAGCACAATGACCAGGCCCAATAAGAACCCGGCGATGGTGTTTCCCCAGCTGAACTCGCCATAGATCACGTTCCACATCAAGGTGATCCACGCCAGCGACCAGGGGCGCATGCGGCGCTTAACTCCCTGCCACATTACTTACCCTCTCCTTTAACGCTGGCGTGATCGCCGGGTTCGAGTCCGCTGGCCGGGGTGAGGGAATCCGTGCGGGCGGGGAAGCTGTGATCTGGGCCGAGCACAGCAGAGCGATAGATGTTGACGTTGGTGATGGACTCGGCAGAACGAGTAGTCACGGCACTTAGCGGACCGGCTAGCACCGTCACCGCCAACGAGGCGGAAACGAGTAGCGCAGTAGGAGCCACCATACCGATGGGCATCTGGCCAACATCGTCACGCTCGCTAAGGAGCACGGAATCGGAGACATCACCAAGCAGGGAGGGGCGTGAGTTCGCCAGGTGCCCGTCTGGGGCGTCAGCGCGGTCGCGCCAAAACGCCTTGGACCACACCAAGACCATCGTGTAGAGGGTGAGCAACGACGTCACCACGGCTGATCCCACTAGAAGCCAGGCCATGAACCCGCCACGATCGGCCGCGGCTTGAATCAGCACTACTTTGCCCAAAAAACCGGAGAACGGCGGAATGCCACCCAGGTTGAGCGCGGGGACCAAATACAGCACGGCGAGCAGTGGGGAGACGTACGCTAGGGACCCCAAGCGCCGCAGCGATGAGGAACCAGCCTGACGCTCAATCAAGCCGACCACCAAAAACAGCGCGGTTTGCACCAAAATGTGGTGGACTGCGTAGAAAATTGCGCCGGAAAGCCCTTGCACTGAGTAGAAGGAGACGCCCATTACCATGTAGCCAATATGGCTGACCAGGGTAAAAGACAGTAGACGCTTAATGTCGTTCTGCGCCATCGCGCCTAAAATGCCAAAGACCATCGTGAAGGCAGCTGCCCACATGAGGACGGTATCGAGGCGGCCGTCGACAAACAGCACCGTGCGCGCCCTGATGATGGAATACACACCAACCTTGGTCAACAGTCCGGCGAACACGGCGGTGACCAGGGCTGGGGCGGTGGGGTAGGAGTCTGGCAGCCAGGAATACAACGGGAACACGGCTGCTTTAATACCGAAAGCGATCAGCAGAACCGCGAAAATCGCAGTGCGGGTGCCGCTGGGGACATCTTCCATTCGTACGGAAATATGTGCCATGTTGAGCGTGCCCACGCTGGCATACACCAAGCCGAGAGCAAGCAAGAAGATGATCGAAGACAGCATCGACACCATCACATAAGACACGCCCGCGCGGACACGGCTTGGAGAGGCGCCCAAGGTGAGCAGCACGTACGACGCCACCAAGAGCACCTCAAACCCCACGTAGAGGTTGAACAGGTCCCCGGCCAGAAACGCCATGTTCACGCCCATGGTGAGCAACAGGTACGCCGGAAGAAACACAGCAACGGGTTCTTCCTCGGAACCGTCGCGCATGCCCTGGCCGATGGCGTACCACATCACGCAGAACAACACGAGTGAACTAACCGCGAGCATCACGGTAGCCAGGCGGTCTGCAACCAGGGTGATGCCGATTGGTGCATCCCAGCCACCGATCTGCAGCGTTTGAATGCCGTTTCGGTCCACGACGATCACCAACACCACGCACAGCACGATCAAGGTGGCCAGCGCGAACAAGGCCAGTAGTCGCTGCAGCTTGGGGCGGTCACCGGCAATCAGTACCAGAGCGGTAGTGAGTGCAGGAACGATGATGGGCAGCGCAACCAGATATGGAAGGACAGGCAGCAACGCTTCTATCGTGGAATCGATCATTGCTCATCTCCTTCCCGGATCGGTTGCTCAAAGGAGCTCGGCCCAAAGTTGTCGCCGATAGAGGTGGGGCGGCCGGTGGTTGGATCATCAGACGCATCGTGGTCTGGGGCAGCCGAGGCTGTCGGCGGTCGTTTGGCCACTGCGGTATCTTCCGTATCATCCTGCAGGAAGTCCGCGGTGCGGTAGCGGTACTGGCGGTAGGCCAGCGCCAAGATGAAGGCCGTCATCGCCATCGAAATCACGATGGCGGTGAGGATCATGGCCTGAGCCAAGGGGTCAGAATCCTGGGCCACGATAGCGGAATCGCGTCCCTGGATCGGTGGGGCTCCGGCGCCACCGCCCGAGGTTAAAATCAGCAGATTGGTGCCGTTGCCCATAAGCAGCAAGCCCATGAGCATCTTGGTCATTGCGCGTTCGAGCAGCAGATACACGCCCGCACCGATGAGGACCGCGGAGGCTAGCAGGAGAAATAGATTAGCGACCACTCTCAGCCACCTCCTTCAGCTTGGTGCCGTGCTCGGCTAATCGACGCGCACGCTCCCGGGCCCGCTGCTTACGGACTTCTTCTTCCCTATCGAGTTGTCCGCCCAAAGCGTGCAGGATGTGCATAACGAGTCCTAGAACGATCAGGTAC
Organism: Staphylococcus chromogenes; assembly: GCA_032468405.1. GTDB lineage: Bacteria > Actinomycetota > Actinomycetes > Mycobacteriales > Mycobacteriaceae > Corynebacterium. The sequence goes on along the minus strand of JAUDUO010000004.1, from coordinate 73,422 downwards.
ACCCCGGCATCGAAAACCATTGGGCTAAGCACGGTGAGGTCACCGATGAGGGGAAGGCTAAATTCGCGGTACGTACTGGTTAGCGGTGGTTTGTGCCAGAACAACGGGGCAACCGCTGGAACGGCGGAAAGAAATAGGCCCATTCCCAACAGCTTGGAAGGATCAACCGGAAGGGCTTCTTCCAACTCCTCGCGACCCCCGGCAAGATACCGCAGGGTGATCGCCAGAGCGGCAACCAAACCGCCTGCGAAGCCTCCGCCGGGGCCATTGTGCCCGGCGAAGAAGAAGTAGAAGCTCAGGCCGATCATTGATGGGAAAAGGATGCGGGTGGCCACATCCACCATGAGGGAGCGGTTCCGGGCGCGATCATCCGCAGCGGTGGATAGCCAGCGGCCACCACCGGATTGCAGCGTGGGGCGTCGGCTATCGCGCCGGAAGTTTCGGGTGCGATACACCAGCGAAGCCACACCGGTGCCTACTACGACCAGCACAGATATTTCCCCAAACGTATCCCAGGCCCGGATATCTACGAGCAGGACGTTAACCGCGTTGGCGCCATGACCAATCTCCTTGGCAAGCATCGGAATCCTGGTGGAAATCGGCTGCGCCGACCGGGCATTCATGGCAAACGTTGCCACCACAACCACCGCTAAGCCCACGGCTACGGATAGCCAGGCGCGTAAACGTTTGAATCCGCCAGCCTGCTTGCGGTGCGTATTCGCAGGCAGTTTACGCAGGACCAGCATGAACACCACTAGCGAAACGGTTTCTACCAGCAGTTGCGTAAGCGCCAAATCCGGGGCGCCGTGCAGCGCGAAAATCATGGAGATTCCGTAGCCCGTCATGCCCACCATGAACAGAGCTGAAACGCGGTTGTCTAGAACCGTGGCGGCGAGGGCAGCGATGATAACTACGCTGGCGATCAATCCTTGCAGCGGGGTATCCCATAGTTCCATGCGCACGTCAGACCGTTCGCCGGAAATCAGCGCTACCAGTGGCAATGCCACCAAGGTGAGCAAAATGACGGCTTCGTTGATCGGTAGGGAACCACGCTGGGTGGTTGCCGTCAGCCGCAGCGAGATGTTCCGCAAACTTTCCAAGACGCGGTCATAGGCCGCATCCGCGCTGCCCAAGGCCGGTTGCGAAAAATGCAGCTTGCCGACGAGCCCGCGCTGCCAGTGCAACAACGCACCCGCCACGATGATCACCACGGACAACAGCAGCGGAAGATTCACCCCGTGCCACAGGGCGAGATGCGGCACGTGGGATTCTGGGAACTGCGCGGCAATATGGGCTGCCAGCGGGGCGTCGATAAGCATAGGCTCGAGGCCGCACACCACAGTGACCAGGGTTAACAAGGTGGGCGGGAACCACAGCCACAACGAAACCGGGTGCATGGTGCGCACGGCCTCGCTCTCGCCGCCGGACTTGAGCGCGAACGCCGAGTGTAGGAAGTACAAGCTGTAGGCCACGGTGAGAGCCGAGCCGAGAACCATTGCGGTGAGCATTAGCTTGCCTGGCATGCCTACGAGCAGTTCCTCGTGGAGCACGGCTGAAAGTGCTGTTTCTTTGGCTACGAACCCCAGCAAAGGCGGGACACCGGCCATGCTGGCTGCTGAAACGGTGGCGAGGAAAGCGAGCGATGGTCGCTTAGCGCCGAGTCCAGACAGCTTGCGGATATCCCGCGTCCCCGTGCAGTGATCGATAGCGCCCACCAGCATAAATAGGGCAGCTTTGAAGGTAGCGTGGGCGAGAGTGAGCGCAAGACCGGCTTGAATCGCTTTCGGCGAACCAATGCCAACCACCGAGATGATGAAGCCCAGTTGGGAGACCGTGCCGTAAGCCAAAATCAGCTTTAAGTCTTTTTGCCGCAGCGCCATCCACCCCGCCATGAGCATTGTGAACAAGCCCAAGGGGATCACCGTTAGATGCCAGGACGGCACTTCCGCAAAGGAAGGGCTCAAGCGCGCTACCAGGTAAATACCCGCTTTGACCATCGCGGCGGAATGCAAATAGGCGCTCACCGGAGTGGGAGCGGCCATAGCGCCGGGCAGCCAGAAGTGCATGGGGGCGATGGCTGATTTGCTCAACGCACCAGCGAGAATGAGCACCACTGCGACAGTGATATACGGCATGTGGGCGAGATCAGGATTGGCCAGCACCTCGCTGAGCAGCCACGATCCGCTGTAATGTCCCAGGATGATGATGCCCACCAGCATCGCCAGGCCGCCCAAAGTGGTCACCATCAACGCCTGGCCAGCGCTGCGTCTCGACGACGCACGCTCCGAGTAATAGCCCACCAAAAGGAAAGACAACACCGAGGTGATCTCCCAAAAGGTGAACATCAACAGCAGGTTGTCCGAAACCACGAGCGCGAACATCACAGCGCAAAAACCCGTCAGCTCCGCGCCGAACAGCGCTAAGCGTTTGGGGGCGGATTCGAAATAGCCCCAGCAATACAGGAGGACGAGGGCGCCCATACCCAAAATAATCAGGCTGAAAATTCCGGCAAGGGGGTCCATGCGTAAATGGATGCTTAAGTGCGCGTTGGGTATCCAGCCGTAGGTAAAGGTGGCGATGTGTTGTGCACTGAGTTGCCCGGTTGCAAATTGACTAACGACCCACCCAAACCCGGCAGCCGGCACGGTGGCAAGCAGCCCGAAGGCGGGGCGCCCTAATTTTAGGATGAGGGCGGGGGCCACCGCGGTGGCCAGCATTAATGAGATCAATAGCGGCAACACGTGTTTGAGGGCAACTCCTTGGTTCGGTTGGGTTTATGCACGCATAGACGCACACGAATAAGTTGGCAGCTATCCCAGAATACCAGCGAAAGGGGGCAAAGCTCAGCGGTTTCGTAGCACTACGCGCTATGTAGCAGATGCGCTGCGGAGCTGAGAGCTGCGGCGATCGAGTTATTTGAATCTGGCCCAAACCCCACGGCCCACGTCGTTTTTCGAAGGTGTCCTACATAGATAAACGTGACGGTGGCCTCAAATATTTCACATTGGTGAAAATTAAGGATTTCCACTGGGCGCCCCAGCTCCCACAACATCTCGGAGATTGCCCGGACAGCGCCGGACGCAGTCTGTTGCCGTCCAGTTGTTAGTGGGCGGCCGCTGCGGGTGTCGGTTAGCTGCGCGCAGTATCGACGTTCACCGCCGCGGATCTTTTCCTCGTGGATATTGCTGAGCCTGAGGTCGCCGTGCGGGGCGAAAGTGTCCATAAACGTGCGCCAGGACATGCCGTGCGCTTGGGCCTTGAGCCCTCGAGGCAGCGCGTGACCGAAGCGAGCGGCAAAGGGATCGGTGAGCTGGGTGGTGCGGGTTTGGGTAAACATGGCGGCCTCCGTGAAAGTTATGGGCGATAGCTGGTGGGACCGACCAGTTGTACTTGTCTTGCCTAACGACTACTCCCCCTGACGGAGGGGTCAGTCCTTATCCTCCGTGGGGGTACGTAGCCTTGGCCACTCGTGCGTTAAGCACGGCGGCAAGCGCGTGGAGGATGAGGTGTTGGATCATGCGGCTAGGGTAACCCGCGTCACAGTATGCTGGCAACGGCTGGGGTATTGTGTGGGGGTAGTCACATTTTTCTGATCTTTGGGCAAAAAGAAAGTCCGCACACCGATCGGTGTGCGGACAATAGGCGGAGCTTACTTGCCGAAGTTCAGTAAGAACGCTGCCTCTGCAATAGCGATGTCTCGGATCTCATTTGGGTCAACGGACTCATCCGGGGAGTGGATGACGCATTGTGGTTCCTCCACGCCGAAGAGGGCGATTTCCGCCTGTGGCATGAGCTCCTGGAGCTTCACGCACAGTGGAATGGAACCGCCACCGCCCATCGAAACGGTTTCTTTTCCGTATGCGGCCGCAAGGGCGTTGGAAAGCGTCGAGACAGCCTCGCCGGTGATGTCCGTGGCAAAAGGATCGTTGACGCTGGAAATGTCCACCTTGACGTGAACGCCCCACGGTGCCCGGGACGTGAGGTGCTGGGCCAAAGCGTCGGCCACTTCAGCTGCTCGCATTCCTGGTGGAACGCGCAGGTTGAGCACTGCCGAGCAGGTAGCAGGAACCGCGTTGACGGCCCTTTCTACCGGGGTAGAGGAGAAGCCTGTAATGGAAATGGCTGGGCGAGACCACACTTGGTCTGCAACGGTTGCCACGCCAGAGCCCATGACGCTCACGCCGTCGAGAATACCCGCATCCTTTCGAAATTCTGCTTCTTCGTAAGGGAGCCCGTCCCAGGTAGCGGTGCAATCGACGCCGTCGATGGTGGTCAAACCGTGGTCGTCGCGCAGGGTATCCAGCAGGCGCACCATAGCAGCCACGGCATCTGGAGCTGCACCGCCGAAGCTGCCAGAGTGTACCGGTGCGTTAAGGGTATCGATAGTGACGTGCAACTGGGCGCCGCCACGCAGGGTGGTGGTCAGCGTAGGTACGCCTACCGCAGCGTTGCCGGAATCGGCGATGAAAATGACATCAGCAGAAAAGAGCTCTGGGTGCTTGGCGATGAGATCTTCCAAACCCTCGCCACCCATTTCTTCAGAGCCCTCGATAACGACGCGTAGTCCGAGGTCGGTGCCGCCAAGCGCAGCTACCGCGCGGAGGGCGGCAAGGTGCATGACCAAGTTGCCCTTGCAGTCGGCAGCACCGCGGGCGTACCAGCGGCCATCGCGTTCCGTCAGGGTAAACGGATCGGAGGTCCACTTGTCCAGGTCGCCTGCCGGAACCACGTCGTAGTGGGAATACAGCAAGATGGTCGGCTTGTCAGGAGCGGGCTCCTTGGTGGCGATAAAAATGCGGGCCTGGTCAATGCCAGTATGGGACTGGACGTCGAGGCCGGCCTCGTTAAGCTTCGCCTCCACCCAATCGGCAGCGCCATTAAGCTGATCGGCTAACTCAGGGGTCGAGTGCACCGAGTTGAAGGAAGTGAGCTCGGAAAGATCGGTGAAGATCTGTTCCCGCTGGTCAGTGACGTGCGTCCGCACGGCTTCAATGTTGGAAAAATTAGTCATGTTCCCCAGTGTAGGTGGTGGCAATCTCACCTTTCGCGTGCGCCTAGTTACCGCGAAATAATAAGATGAATATTAATCTTAGAAATCGCGTGGAGGCGAAGTTAAAGTGTCTAATACCGACCAGTGGGCAGTTCCGCCAAATGCAGGAAATGATGCTGGAAAGGGCGACGGGTGGGCGTTGCCGGATCCACCTCAGTCAGCTGCAGCAAACTCGTGGCATAACCCAGCAACGGAACAGTTCAACGCGCCGGGTTCTAGGCCGGAGTATGTCGACCAGCCCGCTGCGTGGGGCTCCCCGCAACCGCAGTATCCGATGCAGTACGGTCTAGAAAGGAAGGGATTGCCGGGTTGGGGTATTGCGTTGCTTGTGCTGCTTGTCTTGGCGTTGTTCGGCCTGGCGGGGTGGTTCGGCTATAGCAAGTTCTTTGCCGGCTCGAATGAACCTGCGGAGACTGTCATTACCGAGGTGGTAGTTGTCCCTCCGTCGCAACCTGCGGGGAAGGCCTCAGCTGCACCCGCTGCTCCGGCCCAGCTAAAGATTCAGCCAATGGCCGTTCCGCCGTACTCGACAGTTTGCGACAAGGTCGGGCCTTTCCAAGTTTATGCAGGTAGCTCAGTCACCTCTTGTCCGTTTGCCACGAACGTGGCCGGGGCAGCTGCCGCGCGCGCCAATAGCGCGGATAGCTTTAGCACTGAGGTGTATAGCCCGGTAACGGGCACCACCTACTCGATGTATTGCCGCGCAGTCCAGCCCGGCAACTTCACGTGTAGCGGTGGCTCCAACGCGGTGGTTCACCTTGTTGCGGCAGGCTAAATTATCCGTCTTCATCCTGGTTGGAGCGTTGGCGGGGTGCACGATTCCCACTGAATCAGCGCCACCTTCGGAAACACGAGTGGTGCGGCTGACCTCCACCGCGGCTGCGCCCATCGCACAGCCTCCGGCAACGCCAGCACCGGCCGTGACTCCGCCGACTTTGCCGCACGCCAAGGTGTCCCCGGCGCCGACCTCCGAGCTGGCCGTGTCTGGGGGACAGGTGGGCATGGTGCTTGTCGACGCCACCGGCGCTCGCTCCTTCGGGACCCTGCTCTCGGATGTCTCGTGGTCCACGATGAAGGTTCCCGTTGCTCTGGCCGCCTTACGCAAAGGCACCGCCCAACCCGGCCTGCTATCCGCGGCATTGCAGTCTTCAGACAATGCAGCTGCCCAGGCCATGTGGGATTCCTTAGGAGCGCCGAACGTAGCTGGGCGAGCGGTCCAGGCGGAAATCGCCCAGGTAGCCGCGGCCCCTCAAGTGCAAACACAGGCAGTGCGACCTGGGTTTTCTGCTTTTGGTCAAACACAATGGAGTTTGGTGGACCAGGCTACTTTTGGATACCGCTTGCCGTGCCATGATTTAGGGGCTCAGGTGACGGAGTTAATGGGCGCGGTGGCGCCGTCGCAGCGCTACGGTCTGGGGACCTTGTCGGGCGCTCATTTCAAAGGCGGATGGGGGCCCGGACCAAACGGGGCATACCTAGTACGCCAGTTCGGCTATGTTGACACTTCTACCGGGCGTTATGGCGTAGCTATCGCGGCGATCGCCAACGATGGCACCTACGAATCTGCACAAACACTTTTGACTCAACTTGCCTCCCACATCCCAGCAACAACTGGGACGCAAGGATCCCCAACCTGTTCGTGACTTAAACGGGGCCGACTATCCTGGCTGGGTATGAGTCGCTCCACCAAACTTGCAATTGGCCTCTTAGTCGCCCTGTTGTCCTTCGCGCTCTTGTGCTTTGCGACGCTCGGTGGTGCATTCCTAAACAAAGAAGAGCAGCGGGTAGCAGCCGTTTCTCAGCCGACGCCGACGGCGCAGACTAAGACCCAGGCTGTGACACAGCCTGCGCCCAAGCCAACTCCTTCGCCCACTACCACGTCTACGCTAAAGCCTACGACCGTGTCTACAGCGAAGCCCACGACAACTCGGGCCACCACGCGGGCGTCGATAAGCGCCCCGGCCGGGGCAGTCTGGTGTGCGGACGGTCGTAAATTTAAGGCCTATGCTGCAAATAAGACCACGTCGTGCGGGTTTGCCAAAAATGTCCTTTCGGAAATGGAGCCTAAAGCTGGCGCAAAAAAGGACGTGAAGATTAAGGCGGAGAGCGACGCAACGCGGAAGACCTATGACGTCACGTGTTCGCCGGCTAAGGAAGGCGCCTTTGTCTGCCGGGGTGGGGATAACGCCACCGTGCACCTCATCCCAGCTAAGTGAGCCTGTCTGCTGAGGGCGAAAATCTTGCACTCGGGCGCAGGGACTGCTAAAAACGAGAGTTAGCACTTGAATTGTCAGAGTGCCAGGAATGAATAACTTGGCGGGTGAGGTTGGCAACACACTCACCGACCGTGCCGTCGCGGGCGCCCGCTGAACTAGACGTGAGTGTCGTCCTCAAATAACTAGGAGTACATACTTACATGGCTAAGATCATCGCTTTTGATGAAGAAGCACGCCGCGGCCTGGAGAAGGGCCTGAACACCCTGGCTGACGCAGTCAAGGTAACTCTGGGGCCAAAGGGTCGCAACGTTGTGCTGGAGAAGTCTTGGGGCGCCCCAACCATCACCAACGATGGCGTTTCCATCGCTCGAGAGATCGAACTGGAAGAGCCTTACGAGAAGATCGGCGCTGAGCTGGTCAAGGAAGTTGCCAAGAAGACTGACGACGTCGCTGGCGACGGCACCACCACCGCAACCGTTCTGGCACAGGCACTGGTTCGCGAGGGCCTGCGCAACGTAGCTGCTGGTTCCAACCCAATGGGCATCAAGCGCGGCATCGAGAAGGCGGTAGAGAAGGTCACCGAGCAGCTGCTTTCCACCGCCAAGGACATCGAGACTGAGGAAGAGATCGCTGCAACCGCTGGTATCTCCGCAGCTGATCCTGCAATCGGCGCCAAGATCGCCCAGGCTATGTACGCTGTCGGCGGCGGCAAGCTGAACAAGGAATCCGTCATCACCGTTGAAGAGTCCAACACCTTCGGCGTTGAGCTGGACGTTACCGAGGGTATGCGCTTCGACAAGGGCTACATCTCCGGTTACTTCGCTACCGACATGGAGCGCCAGGAAGCAGTCCTCGAGGACCCATACATCCTCCTGGTCTCCTCCAAGATCTCCAACATTAAGGACCTGCTCCCACTGCTGGAGAAGGTCATGCAGACCGGCAAGCCACTGCTCATCATCGCCGAAGATGTTGAGGGCGAAGCGCTGTCCACCCTCGTGGTGAACAAGATCCGCGGCACCTTCAAGTCCGTTGCGGTCAAGGCTCCAGGCTTCGGTGACCGCCGCAAGGCAATGCTGCAGGACATGGCTATCCTCACCGGTGGCCAGGTCATTTCCGAAGAAGTTGGCCTCTCCCTGGAGACCGCCGACATCGAGCTGCTGGGCTCTGCACGCAAGGTTGTCATCACCAAGGACGAAACCACTATCGTCGAGGGCGCTGGCGACTCTGCAATGATCGAAGGCCGTGTCAACCAGATCCGCGCCGAGATCGAGAACACCGACTCTGACTACGACCGCGAGAAGCTGCAGGAGCGCCTGGCTAAGCTCGCCGGTGGCGTGGCAGTGATCAAGGTTGGTGCAGCTACCGAGGTTGAGCTCAAGGAGCGTAAGCACCGCATTGAGGACGCAGTCCGCAACGCAAAGGCTGCCGTTGAAGAGGGCATCGTTGCCGGCGGTGGCGTGGCTCTGCTGCAGGCATCGCATGTGCTTGACGACGAGCTGGGCCTGGTAGGCGACGAAGCTACCGGCGTCAAGATCGTTCGTTCCGCACTGTCCGCTCCGCTGAAGCAGATCGCTGAGAATGCTGGCCTCGAGCCAGGCGTGGTTGCCGACAAGGTGGCTGGCCTGCCTACCGGCCAGGGCCTGAATGCTGCCACTGGCGAGTACGTCGACCTCATGGCTGCTGGCATCAACGACCCAGTTAAGGTCACCCGCTCCGCACTGCAGAACGCTGCATCCATCGCGGCGCTGTTCCTGACCACTGAGGCTGTTGTTGCTGACAAGCCACAGCCAGCAGGCGCTGCTATGCCTGATGCAGACGCAATGGGTGGCATGGGCGGCTTCTAAACGCCATAAGGCGCCTTAGCCTTACATATTGAGCCGTTAAGGCCTCTCTCTGAATTGAGAGAGGCCTTTTCCTATTGGTTTAGAGGCTGCTATAAAGGCATTAAAGGTGGGGTTCGGAGCGTTTTTCTATGCGGAACTGCGGTGTTGAGCTGGAAAAATGGTTAACTAAATATGAACACAAAAAAGACCTGACGTTAACTGTGGTTAATTTACCCCTAGATGGGGGCGGGAAAATGGAAAACTTTTGGAGCGGGGTTAAGCAAGATTGCAGTATCGCCGCCGTTTTCCGGTCCGTTACCTAAATTTGGATAAATTCCAAAACTTTTCACGAAACTCTATGTGATACATCACATAATTTTGGAGCGTGATCGTATAAGTGCAGGTCACGTGTGGGCGGGGTGGTTTTGTGGGGCGAACTGAAGCGTATGAAAAAGTGATGCAAGTTAACAAATGGATTGCAGTTTTCCGGTTGACCTACGGGGAGGATGTGCTTAAATTGAGACCGTGACGTCCTGAGGGGCGTCAGCAACTGGAAACTTTCACCGGCTATAACTAGCTGGTGCCTCTCAAGGAGATTTTTCTCATGAACTTCAAGCTCATCTCTACTCAGCTGCAGGACTTCGGCACCTTCATGCAGAACATCGGCACCTTCCTGAACGTCTTCAAGGTGATCGGTGCAATCGCTGGCGCTATTGGCGAAAACGGCACCCAGGCTGAGGCTGACGCTGCTGTCACCTCCTCCATCTTCGGCGAGAAGTAATAAGTCCTACCCCCTTTCATCTTTCTAGCTGGGATAAGATTCCAGCAAATCTTCAAGGAGATCATCATGGAATTCATTAGCAATATGGTTGAACTGTCCACCACCGGCACCATCGGCCGCATGTTCGAGGTCTTCGAGGTTATCGGCAAGTGGGCAACCGCTGCTGGCAAGCTCGCTGGTCTGGTTAAGTTCTAGTAATTTTTTGCGCTAACGCGCATCTGAAGAATCCCTAGGAAATTAATCCTAGGGATTTTTTGCATTTCATTTTCTTGCTTGATCGCTCGGTGGTAGCGTTTAGCTTACGTTCACTTTGAATTGAGGTCAGGTTAACCTGGTCTCGTCTTGTCTTTGAGGAGCATCGCATGGAATTCATCAGCAACATGGTTGAGCTGTCCACCACCGGCACCTTCGGCAGCATCTTCGCGGTTTTTAAAGTGATGGGAGAGTGGGCGGACGCTGCCGGAGAGATCTTCGGCCTAATCGCCTAATCTCGCCTTCTCACGGCTAGTTTTCTAAGCCCCCTTCCAACGTTGCGTGGAGGGGGCTGTACTCGTTGAATTGGTTTAACTTTCACCCCGATGCAAACCCATTATGCAGGGTAGGATCATAGGCATGGCTGAATCACAAGAGCAGGAATTCCACATCGTCGACCTTGCCGCTACGGAAGGCTATGTCGTTGATGATTCTGACGAAGACGACCCAGTACTTCTGACCCCATCTGGTGAGCCGATTGACACCTGGCGGGAAAATTACCCTTACGATGAGCGTATTTCGCGAGACGAATACGAGCGGATTAAGCGCGGTCTGCAGATCGAACTGCTCAAGTGGCAAAACTGGACCAAGGAAACGGGCCAGAAGCACATCATCATTTTTGAAGGCCGTGACGCTGCGGGCAAGGGTGGCACGATTAAGCGTTTTAACGAGCACCTGAATCCGCGCGGTGCGCGCACGGTGGCGTTGGAGAAGCCGTCGCCACGCGAAAGTACTTCGTGGTACTTCCAGCGCTACATTCAGCACTTCCCATGCGCTGGCGAAATCGTCTTTTTTGACCGCTCTTGGTACAACCGCTCTGGTGTGGAGCGCGTGATGGGTTTCTGCACCGAGTCTCAGCACGCTGAATTCCTGCGCGAAGTACCGATGCTAGAGAACATGATCATGGGCTCCGGAATTTCGCTCACTAAGCTGTGGTTCTCCGTGACGCAAAAGGAGCAGCGTACTCGTTTTGCGATCCGCCAGGTGGACCCAGTGCGTCAGTGGAAGTTGTCCCCGATGGACCTTGCTTCGCTGGACAAGTGGGATGACTACACCCGAGCCAAAGAAGAGCAGTTCCGCTACACGGATACCGATGAGTCTCCGTGGATCACCATTAAGTCCAACGACAAGAAGCGAGCTCGCCTGAACGCGATGCGATACGTGCTGTCCAAGTTTGAATACACCGGCAAGGACCACGAGCTAGTGGGCGAACCAGATCCTAAGATCGTCCTGCGTGGTCGCGATCAGATCGGTGACTAATTGTTGACCGATTAGTCCGCACATTCCTGTTCGGTTTAGCCACGGCCGCTCATCAATCAATGATTGGTGGGCGGCTGTTTTGTGCGGTGCAGTGCATTGAATAGCTCAAGTGCGTCCTAAAAATTGCGCCCAGCCTGACCCGCGATTAACCATCAAACGAAATATAACTTTTTGGTTAAGAGATCTAATGTTGATCAGCGCGGGCTGGGAATCTGTTTTACACTCACTGTCAAGCACTAAGAACTTAGGTGCTCATCCTTGAGAATTTCCAGCTTTTGTTAGGAGACAAGACTATGTCCGTTAAGTTCCGTCGCGGCGTTGTAGCTGCTGCTACCGCTCTCGCTCTGACCACCGGCACCGCCGTTGTCGCCCCAGCTGCTAACGCTGCAGCTACCTCTTCCGCTGCTGGCACCACCGCTATCTCCATCATCGGTTCCCTCGCTGGCATTGCTCTTTCCCTCGCTTTCTGGGGCACCGTTTACAACTTCCTGGTTAACCACGGCCACGTAAACGGCAACATCATCCGCCAGCTGCCAGTTTTCTAAGCTAGCTTTCGAAGCAGATTTAGCGGTTTTCAACTTAAAAAAGCGCGCCCGCTCCTTTCCTAAGTTGTGGAAAGTGAGCGGGCGCGTTTGGCTATTTAGGGAGCTAGCGCTGGTTAGGCGTCTTCCCACGGTTCAATCGGGTTGCCCTGCCACCTGGAGCGCGCGGGGACTCGGTCGCCGCGCATGACTAGTGATCCGGGGCCGACGCACGTATCGACGCGCACCTCAGCGGCCGGCAACGCTACGGAGTGTGGCGCCAGGGTGGCGCCATCCGCGATCGTTACGGAATCTAGGCTCATCACCCGGTCCTGGAACAGGTGAGTCTGCACCACGCAACCACGGCCCACATTGGCGCCGCGTCCCACACGGCATAGGTCTGCTTCTGGGAACCAGTAAGACTCAATCCACGCTCCTCGGCCGATGCGTGCGCCGAGCATCCGGAGAGCTGCGTTGAGGGAACCGGTGCCTAGATTGTGGTTGAGGAACCATGGGGCCGCCACTCCTTCCACGAAGGCGTCTTGTAGCTCGTTGAGCCAGACAAAGCGGGACCACAGCGCGTGGTCACCGGCGCGGATAAAGCCGACGCAGGACCACTTGACCAGCACGGTCACCACCAGGGCAAGGACACCAGCGACCATGAGCGCCGGGCCAGAGCACGCCCAGGCTACTAGTAAGCCATAGCGCATGGCGATAGCCTGCAGCAGCGCGAGTACGCCAACAAACAGCAGTGCGGAGGTGATGGGGGCCAGCAAGCGGAGAGTCTCGACAAAACCGCGGGCAAACTTCACACCGAAACCAGGGTTGTAGGTGCGATCTTCACCGCCGCCTACACTGGCTGCCACGCGACGCAGTCGTTCTGGTGGCGAGCCCCACCAGTTGGAGCCGGCACGGGCCTTCTTCGGCGTGGAGGATAGCACCGCTACCAGCGAGTTCTTACCCAGTTTGCGTCCCGGTCCCGCGATGCCGGAGTTGCCCAGGAAGGAACGCTTGCCGATGCGGGCTACGTCCGTGAGCATCCAGCCGCCACCGAGTTCGTAGCCGCCGACGAGCGTGTCGTCGGCAAGGAAAGAGCCTTCCCGGATGTCTGCCAGCTTTGGAATCATCACGGAGGTGGAGATTTCCGCGTTCTTGCCCACCTTCGCACCCAGCGAGCGGAACCAGATGGGGGTCAGCTGGGATGCGTAGAGCGGGAAGAGATACGTCCGGGCGTCGTCAAGCAAGCGCTCGGTGGTCCACAGCCGCCAGCCCTGCAGACTACGGACGGGGAACACGCCCGGCTTCAGCCCAATTCCACACATGCGGACCTGGAACCAGACCAGCAGCATGAATGTGGCGAAGGCCGTCAGTGCTCCGAGCGGAGTGAGCGCAAGTGCCCAGCCGAGGGCGGTCCAGCCGGTGCCGGAGGACGCGAGGTAGTGCCCTGGGGCGATGACGACGAGTGCGCCTACCGCCAACGCCAGCAATGGCATCAGGGAAAGCCACATCGAGGTCAACCCGTACAACGGAACCCAGTAGCTACGCCGCGGTGGGTGATAGTCCGGGAAGCGGTGCTTGGACCGGCCTACCTTACGTGCTGGTGAGCCTGCCCAGCGTGCCCCGGCCTTGACCTTCTTATCGGCGGTGATCGTGGAGCCTGCTTCGACATGGGCGTCTTCGCCGATCACCGTACCGGGCAGGAGCGTCGAGCGGGAACCGACGCGTGCATTCTTGCCGACGGTTATCGCGCCGACGTGCAGCACGTCGCCTTCGACCCAGTAACCGGTGAGATCAACCTCGGGTTCGATAGCTGCGTGATCGCCGAGCGTAAGCAGGCCGGTTACTGGTGGCAACGTGTGCAAGTCCACCGAGCGTCCGATTCGAGCGCCAATCATGCGGGCATAGGTGAGGATCCAGGTGGCTCCAGAGATGTTTTGCGCGCCGGAAGTATCGGCCACGCGCTCTGCTGCCCAGATTCGCAGGTGAACGGAGCCGCCACGAGGATAGTCACCTGGTTTGATCGATCCGGTCAGCAGGCGGATAAGCGCCGCACCAATGGGCAGGCGGCCCAACGGCGTCAAGAAAATAACGCCTAGTAGCCCCGACAGCCACCAAGAAATGGGCAGAGCCCAATCAATTCCGAGCTGGAAAAGCAGGGAGTTGAGCAGGGCAAGACCTGCTACCCATTGGGTGCCTGCAAGCATCATTGCTGGCACTTGAATGAGCAGCTGTGCCACGCGGGTTCCGAAGCCCACGGGGCGCACCTCGGATGAGACATCCACGGGCGCGGCCGGTGCGATATCGATTCCGCTGGCCGCCGCGATGGCGTCGACACGCTCGGCGAGCTTCTCCAGACGTGGGTGGTCATAGAGGTCGCGCACGGACACGGTAGGCACTCGGTCGCGGATGGAACCAACGAGGGTGGCCGCAGCCAAGGATGTGCCACCGAGCTCAAAGAAGTCTGCATTCTTGGAGTCCACGGATAGCCCCAGCGAATCAACCCACAGCTCGGCGAGCCATTGTTCGGTGGGGGTCAAGCCCGTGGCTTCCACGGTGGTGCCAGGCAAAGGCCACGGTAGCGCCTTCTTATCAGCCTTGCCGGAGGTGCGCACGGGGATTTCATCCATGACGTGGATGCGGGGCACCAGGGCGGCCGGCATGATTTCCGCAAGGCGCTGGTGTGCTACGGCGTGGTCGAACTCCACTGAAGGATCTTCCAAGGAAACGTAACCCACGAGGACTTTGTCGCCGGCACCCGTCGTTTGCACCGCTACGGCAGACATCCGGACGTTGGGTAGGGAAGCCACGCCGGCCTCCACCTCGCCCAATTCAATGCGGCGGCCGCCGATTTTGACTTGGTCGTCGACGCGCCCCACGAAGTACAGGCCGTCTTCCTCCAAGCGCACGTGGTCGCCGGAGCGATAGGCGCGTTCCCAGCCGATGGTTGGCATCGGCGCATACTTTTCGGCGTCCTTAGCTGGATCTAGGTAGCGCGCCAGGCCGATGCCACCGATGACCAGCTCGCCCACTTCGCCGACGGAGACCGGTCGTTCCTGCTTATCGACGACCACGAGGTCCCAACCCGCCAACGGCAGGCCGATGCTCACCGGCTCGTTAGGCTGCATGGTCGTAGCGCAGGCCACGACGGTGGCTTCGGTGGGGCCGTACGTATTCCAAACTTCGCGGTCTTCTGTGGCTAGGCGTTCCACCAGTTCTGGTGGGCAAGCCTCACCGCCAAAGATGAGCAGCCGCACGTTGTCTAGGGCTTCGGCGGGCCACATTCCAGCCAGCGTGGGGACCGTCGATACGGCGGTGATGTCTTGGCGGATCAACCACGGGCCCAGGTCCATGCCGGAGCGCACCAGTGAACGAGGGGCGGGTACCAAACATGCGCCGTGGCCCCAAGCCAGCCACATCTCCTCACAGGAGGCATCGAAGGCAACCGATAGTCCAGCTAGCACGCGGTCTTCTGGGCCCAGCGGGCCGCCAGGGGAGTTAACCAGGAACATCTGGGCCTCGGCATCCACGAACGCGGCCGCCGAGTGGTGGGTGACTGCCACGCCCTTTGGTTTGCCGGTGGAACCGGAGGTGAAGATGATCCAGGCGTCGTCGTCGAGCTGGGGCAGCGCGGTGTCGCCGCCGGTGGAGCGTCGTTTGATGGTCAGGCCGTTGTCGGTGAAGATTGCGTTGACGTCGGCCTCGCCGAATACCATGTCTGCGCGCTCATCTGGGTCATCGGCATCGACGGGGACGTAGGCTGCGCCGGCCGCGATGGTTGCGAGAATCGCGATGTAGAGATCCTTCGACCCGGAGGACATGCGAATACCGATGCGGTCGCCCCGCCGAATGCCATGCTGGTGCAAATGGGCAGCCAAATGGTCGATCTCTTCGACGAGATCGGCGTAGGTGAGTACGGTGCCGTCGTCGATGGCGGCGGCATCTGGGTTGGCAGCCGCCGTGGCCTGCAGAATGTCATACAGCGTGCGCGGTGCCGGGGCCTCGGCAGAGCGCAGATACTGTCTTGGAACTAGATCGGTGAGATCGAGTGGGGAAGAAATAGGTCAGTCCTCCTCGGCCACAATAATGGCGGTGGCCAATTTTTTCAGATGCTTGAGCTGCTTGGACGTGGAATCGTCGAGCGCGCGATCCTCGGCCGCGGTCACCAGCGCAGTGAGATCGGCATGGGCATTCTTGCCCTTCTTGGTGGAGGTGACGATTTGTCGTCGTCGATCTTTGGGGTCGCGTTCGCGCTTGGCCCAGTTGCGTTGCTCCAGGGCATCGATCAGGCGAACCATGTCGGAGGCGTCGATGGCAAGCATTTCGCACAGCGCGGATTGGCTGGCGGCATCTGCGTCGATGAGACAGGTAAGCACCCAGTACTCGCGCAGTGAAGTGTTTTTCTCAGAAAGTGATGCCTCAACGTAGTCGCGGGTGCGACGCCGGAGGCGTTCTAGCTGGAACGATGGAGATTCCAGCAGCAAGTTTGGAATTTCGGCAGGAGTAGTCACCTCCTCATAGTAAATGCCCCACCATAGATTTCTGAAATCATTGGTGGGGAACCACTATTTTGATGGGTGACTTAACCCTCGCGGACAACCGGCAGCTCGGCCGCTACCCACGCGTTGGTGCCACCTTCCACGTTGATTGCTTCCAGGCCTACCTCGCCCAGGTATTCCGCTACATGAGCCGAGCGACCACCGGACTTACAAATCACGTACACCGGCCGGGTCTTATCCAGCTTGCCGGTGTGGTGAGTGAACTCGCTCATTGGGTAGTTGATTGCCCCCTCAGCGTGCACCTCGGCGAATTCGGGAACTTCGCGGACGTCAATAAGCTGCGCGTCTGCGGGTACTTCAGTTACGGCTACGGACTTCATGACAGTTCTCCTACTATGGTTCAAGTTACAACTATTGCTACCTTACCCATGAAGGATCTCAATGCGGGACACTTTTGCCCACCGGCTCACACTTGTCACCACTTTGAGACTTTCCGCCGTCTGCGCCCTCACCGCCACCCTTGCTTACCTGGCATTTCGCTTCATTCCGAACACCGCAGCCGGGGCTTATATATTCACTATCTGCGCCGCGGTGGCTGCTCTTTGTGCCCCGCCGCTGCTGGTGCTGCTCGCCGCTCTTACTTGGCGACGCCCCATCGATCAGACCCCACGCTGGATGCTTGTTTGTGGCGCCACGACCGCGGTCGTAGGGCTCGTCGGGATCGGCATTACCCACGATCGCTGGGCCATATGGTTTTTCGCGGCCGGGGTTTGGTTGCTCTTGGTTGGCGCTGGCGCGGTACTTTCTGTCGGGCTGTTGAAAGCATGGAGCGAATAAGCAGGTAACCCCTAGTCTGCAGACAGGGTCCGAACTAGCTATGGTTGTGGGCAGTTAATTCCGATTGAGAGGGCCCGTTATGAATTCGATGTTTCTTGTTCTAATCATCATCGCAATAGTCCTCGCAGCTACCGCAGTGTATTTCGCCACCTCAGCCAAGCGCCTCGAGGAAGACGGACTGAGCCAGCCTCAACGATTCCACCAGGATCCGCTTAAGGATGTTGTTGGGGCAGACAAATTCGGCCCAGAAAACATCGCGCCGGGCGCCATCATTTCCTATGGCGGAAAAGACTACGTTGTCCGCGGCACGTTGACTCTCAATCAGGGGCCTTACTACTGGTGGGAGCACCTGCTTGACGGAGGAGACGGCTCCGAGTGGTTCGGGGTGGAAGTCGATGAAGGCGAACTGAACCTCACCTGGTGGGTGACTCGAAAAGGCGCCGGGATCTCCCCGCAATCTTCCATCGAATTTGACGGCGTCACCTATCTCGAAGGCGAACGCGGTCACGCCAACTATTCCTCCAAGGGCACCACGGGCCTGCCTGAATCTGGCGAGATGCGTTTCATCGATTACGCAGACGCCAGCGGCAACAAGCTACTCGGTTTTGAAGGCTGGGCAAACGATGAATCGTGGGAAGTTTCTACCGGTCGCACCATTTTGCCTGGTGAACTGACCGTGTACCCGGCTCCCAAGGTGTAAGCCTCGATGCTAGTAGAACTTGGTTGTCGGATCGCTGATGTTTCCGCGCACCGGCTGGGGCTTCAGTTAGACGGCCCCCAACCTGAGATTTTGTCGGAGGTTGAGCTGGTGGCCTGCCACGCGGGCGTCGATACGCAACTGCAGTTGGGTGTGATTGGCGCTTCCCATGTGGCTACGGTGCAGCATGCTGGCAGGCAGTTTCGGGAGGAGATTTCCTGCCACGCGTCGGGTGCGCTGCCGCGAGATTATCAGCAACCGAGCTACCAATTGCATTCGGAATTGTTGCAGCCACGAGACTTCGCCGCGTACGCCGAAGGATTCTTGCGGCTGGCACAGGATTGGCACATCGCCCAGTTTCCCGGCGAAGGACGCTTCCACTTGACTGCGCTAACCGGGCAGTTTGCTGCAGGCACATGGCAGTGGGAAACCAGGCATTTCTATCCTGAAGAAGGATTGATAGTGAGCACAGAAAGCAGGTTTAAGCTGTGAACATGGATCCTCATCGCCGACGAATCATCGCTGCGGTGTGCGGCGTTTTGTCGCTGTTTTTCTTCATGGCATCCTGCCAAGTAGGCGCAAAACCCAAGATCCAGCACACGATCAGCGATACCTACCCACACGCAGGCGCTGGCAGCTACACCTGTGAAGGGGACGTGCAGAAAGTCGCCAGCGACATTGCCGCCAAGCAGCGCCCGCAGGCCCGTCAGTTTGATTCCGCTTCCGGTACCGAATACCTGCGGTACCGCGATCGGATCGTGAGTGTCAGCAAAGCCGGGCCCACCGGCTGCATGATCCACGTGGAAAACCTGGACCGCTACCACGACGGTGGCCTCATCTGGCTTGGCCCCGGCTTTGGGCCGTCCGCGCCTTCTGGTTCCTCCGGGGGATCTTCGGGCTCAGGCGGTTCGGGCTCCGGAGTGAAATAGCTACCCTTAGACAACTTCTTTAGGACAACACATGCAGACCGAACTCGTCTTTGCCATCCGCGATACGCTGGTGTACTTCGTGATCGCCACCATCATCCTGCTCCTCGGATTCGGAGTATTAGACCTGCTCACCCCAGGCAAACTCTACCGAGCCGTATTCGTAGACCACCTACCCAACGCTGCCCTGATTGCCTCTGGCCAGATCGTGGGGCTGGCAATCATCGTGATCACTGCCGTCCTCGTCTCTCCCGCCACGCTTATCGACGGCGCACTCGAAGTAGCCGTCATCGGCCTGCTGGGGATCCTGCTTCAGGCCTTATCCCTCGTTGTGATGGAGCTATTGATTCCGGGCCGCTTCCGCGACCTCGTTTTGGACCGCAAGCCGCGCGCGGGAGCGGCGGTGGCTTCCCTGTTGTTGGTGGTTCTCGCCTGCGTTAATGCCGCATGCCTGACGTAGCCGCTCCGCTCATCCACGGCCGGGCCTGGCGTTTCCTACTCCTCATTTCCGTTGGGGTGTGCGCCGCCTCCGGCCTAGTGTACGAGTTAGCACTACTGACGCTTTCTACCAGCCTCAATGGCGGTGGCGTGGTGGAAACCTCTCTCATCGTGGCAGGTTATGTAGCGGCTTTGGGTGCGGGTGCGCTCGCGGCGAAACCATTCCTGCGCTGGCCAGCGGTAACCTTCCTCACCGTCGAAGCCTGCCTGGGTGTGATCGGCGGTATTTCGGCGCTTGTGCTTTACATCGTGTTCGCCACGGTGGGGCAGTCGGTCATCGTGCTGGTGCTCGCCACCTTTTTGATCGGCGCCCTCGTGGGCATGGAACTTCCGCTGTTGATGACGCTCATTCAACAAGGTCGCCTCGCCGACGCCCGCAGCACCGGATCGCTGCTGGCAACCCTCAATTTTGCAGATTACCTCGGCGCCTTAATTGGTGGTCTGGCCTGGCCCTTTATTCTGCTGCCATCCCTTGGCATGATCCGCGGCACGCTGGCGGCCGGCATGGTGAACATCGTAGCTGCCTTGTTCATCGCCATTGTGCTGCTGCGCCGGATCGTGCCCTGGCGTCAGTTGTCCGTGAGCGTTATCGCGCTCCTTGCCTCGTTGGCGATCCTGGTGGTTTTGCTCGTGCGTTCCGACGGCATTGTCACTACCGCCCGCCAAGCGCTTTACCGAGATCCGGTGATCTACGCGCACCAGTCGGATTATCAGGACATTGTGGTGACCAAGCGGGGCAAAGACCAGCGGTTATATCTCAATGGCGGGCTGCAGTATTCCAGCCGAGATGAGTATCGATACACCGAGTCGTTGGTGTACCCGGCGTTGACTTCGTCGACACGCGACGTCCTCGTGATCGGTGGCGGCGACGGGCTGGTGGCGCGCGAGTTGCTGCGGTTCGGTGCGAAGGTCACGCAGGTGGAACTTGATCCCGAGGTCGTTCAGGTAGCTAACACCGTGCTGCGCAGCGACAATGGTGGCGCCCTCGAACGCGTCCAACTCGTGCATGACGACGCCTTCACGTGGCTGCGCTCCGGCAGCCTAGGCGCAACCTACGATGCGGTCATCATCGATCTCCCGGACCCGGACAACCCCACCCTCGCCCGGCTGTATTCCCAGGAGTTCTACCGCATGGCATTGGGGGTTGTGCGCCCTGGTGGGCGAATGGTGGTGCAGGCGTCCTCGGCTTTTACTACCCCGGATGTGTTTTGGCGCGTGCATTCGACGCTCAAAGCTGCAGGCTGCTCTTCGGTTATTCCGTACCATACCCACGTGCCGACGTTCGGGGACTGGGGATTTCAGCTGTGTTCCCCGGTCCTCGACATGCCGCAGGTTTCTGGTCTGCGGTACTTAAACCCAGAAGTGTTGCAGGCCTCCGCTGTGTTCGGCTCCGACAACCAGCCCCGTGACCTGGAGCCTTCTACGCTGGACCGGCCGTTTATCGTCGATGACCTGCGCCGCGGATACCGGCAAGCAGGGGAGTAGCCGATCTGCTCTAATAGACGCATGGCAGTCTGGGGGGACTTTGAAATTTTCAATACCGCGACCCAACCGGCCGAAGCGCTGGATTTTTGGGTGGCGTACCACCGCGGTGCTTACGTTCGGGTGCATGGAACCTTTGTTGCGCACCGGGAGCAGTGGAATGCTTTGAATCCTTGGGATCGCGATCGGATCCGCACCCTCGTGGTCGCGGCTGCGTCTCCCACTACTGTGCTCGTTGGCCGCTCCGCCTGCAGATACTGGGATCTGCCACTGGCTTCTCACGAGGGCATCGTCGAGCTTGGCTACGACGGCGGGCGAACCATCAAGAGCCGCAAGCTGTGGCCCCCGGGCGTTGCTTATCGACGCATCACGCTCCCGGCCAGCCACCTCTGTGAAAAAGACGGCCTGCGGATAACTAGCGTCGAGCGCAGCGTATTGGACTTTTGTCGATGGCATCCCTTCGGCGAAAGTCTCGCGTTGGTGGAGGGCTACCTGCGAAAATTCCCCCGCAGAGACACGTGGCTGCTGCAGAAAAAGCTCGCGGAGATGGGGCGGGTACCCGGGGTGAGGGCATGCCGAAAAGTACTTAAATATGCTTCCCGCGGTTCCCAAAGTGTTGCGGAATCTCTAGCAAAAGCCCTGCTCATCGAAAACTCCTTGGGGAGCGTGCGGCGCCAGCAGGTGGAAGTTTACGGGCCCGATTGGCGGTACTTCATCGACTTCGTTATCGACGACTGGCTGGCCATCGAAATCGATGGCGATGTCAAATACACCGGCCCCGGCCTGGATAAGGTCCTGCTCAACGAGCGCAAGCGGGAAAAGCGCATTCGCAACGCGGGGTACACGCTCCTGAGGTTTGACTGGAAGCAACTCCACAACGGGGAATTTGAGAAGCTGGTGCGGTTGGCACTAGAAAACCCACGCCCCAGGTTTCCGGCCTAGGGCACGCCGCTGATTTGGAGCGTGAATCCGCGCCCCTGATTCACGATGACGACACCACGATGGCGACAGGTGCAGGTAAAATTTGGCCGCTCGCCGAGGCAGGTCATTGCCGACCAGGAACTGTCGTCATCGTGGTGTCGTCATCGCTAACCAAAGCGACCTAACCAAAGCGACCTAACCAAAAAGAAAGGCACCGAGAAAAACTCGGTGCCTAATCCCTACCAGCAAAGAGGGGATTACTTGCCGTAGCGCTCGATAGCCTCGGCGAGGATCTTTTCTGCCTCAGCCTTGTCGCCCCAGCCAGAGCCGGTGACTTCCTTGTTTGGCTCCAGATCCTTGTAGCGGGTGAAGAAGTGCTCGATCTCGTCCTTCTGGAAGGAGGAAACATCGGCGATGTCCTGCAGGTGATTCCAGCGGACGTCGTCGACAACGCAGAGCAGCTTGTCGTCGCCGCCAGCTTCGTCAGTCATCTTGAACACGCCGAGCGGGCGGGCCTTAACGATGACGCCTGGGAACACTGGTTCTGGGAGGATAACCAGTGCGTCGAGTGGGTCGCCGTCCTCGCCGAGGGTGTGCTCGATGAAGCCGTAGTCAGCTGGGTATGCCATTGGGGTGAACAGGTAGCGGTCCAGGTAGACGCGGCCGGTCTCGTGGTCAACTTCGTACTTGTTGCGGGAACCCTTTGGGATCTCGATGGTTACTTCGATGCTCATGCGCACTCCTTAGCGAGCGGGATAAAAGTCAAAACTTCCATTCCATCGTAGCGCCGAACCGGCGGAGGCACCGGCACAAGGGCTACCCTAGTGTGGTGCTTAAGAAGGTTGGTTGGGTAGTTGCTGTGGCCACTGCGGTGCTCGCCGTAGGGGGCGTTTCGACGTTCGCCGTGGTGCAAAATCAAGCCGGAGGAAAGTTGACCTATGGCGCGGCGTCGACAATTGCGGCACCGACCCGCAGCATCGTGCCTGCCCAGGGGCCCGCTACCGACGTGTCCGAGCTGAAAGCGCGGTTGGATAAGTTGGCCGCAGATCCACGGCTGGGCAAGCTGACCGCGCAGGTCTCCGACGCGGAATCCGGCCAGGTGGTCTGGGAACGCCAGGCGACGCAGCCTTCCCAGCCAGCCTCAACTACCAAGATTCTGACGGCCGCAGCCGCCTTACATACGTTGTCCGCTGATGATCGAATCACCACGGAAGTGGTCCAGGCCGAGCCGGGGACCGTGGTGATCAAAGCTGCGGGCGATGTGTGGTTGACCAACGAGCAGTTGGATCGGTTGGCGCAGCAAATAGGCCAGGCGCAACGGGTGCAGATTGATACCTCGTTGTGGAGCCAAGATGCCTTTTTGAAGTCGTGGGGAGCCGAGAACATCGATGCCGGTTACATCGCCCCGCTCGAACCTGCGATGTTGTATTGCGGTCGAATCGGAGCCAAGACCGGCGATGTGCCCCGCTCCCATGATCCGGCCGCTGACGTGGTCAAAGCCTTGGCCCAACGGCTAGGGGCTGAGTCGGGTGGCGAGGCCACAGCACCCGCGGGCGCGCAAGTGGTGGGGAAGGTCCAGTCGCCGCCGTTGTCCGAGCGATTGACCAAGATGATGGAAGATTCTGACAACGTGATGGCCGAAGCGATTGGCAGGGAAGTTGCCCTCAAGCGGGGCACCGGTAATGATGTCGCCGCCGCGATCCAAGCTACTCAAGATAGCCTGCGGGAACAGGGATTTGACCTCACGGGCCTGGAGTTGAAGGATAACTCGGGACTGTCGGAAACAAACATCAACACCGCGCGGTTGCTGAATTCCATCCTGGTCAAGGCCACGCAAGATCCGAAGCTGCGTCCCTTGCTCGCCACGTTGCCGGTAGCAGGTGGCAACGGTACGTTGGCTAATCGTTTCGGAGATTCCGCGGCCCGGGGTTGGGTACGGGCGAAAACCGGCACGTTAACGGGAACGTCGGCGTTGGCAGGCTACGTGGTTTCTGACAGCGGTCACGTGTACACGTTTGCGTTGCTTTCCAATGACTCGGAGATCACTCCGGCCCGCGCAGCGCTGGATGAATTCGCTTCCGGGCTGCGCTGATGCCTGCTCGCATCGGCTCGGTTGAACTCCCAGATCGCAGCCCGAATTTTCTACTTTGTCGCCGGGCGGTTCGCCCGTTTTTGATTCGCGAGAAATCGATCAGCATTGGGCTTTCTGGCGGTGCGGATTCCCTTGCCTTGGTGGCCGCTTCCCGCGCTGAGGGGGCCGAGGTACACGCGATATGCGTCGACCACGGCCTCCAATCAGGTTCGCGCGCGGTGGCTGAAACTGCCGCTGAGCAGGCCGTTGCGTTGGGGTGTACTGCCGAGGTCGTTGGGGTTGAGGTCGCGCCGGGCAACGTGGAAGCGAACGCTCGTAAGGCTCGTTACGCCGTGCTTGAGCAGTCTCACCAGCCAGTATGGGTTGCGCACACGATGGATGATCAAGCCGAGACGTACTTGCTGGGGGCCTTGCGAGGAAATCCAGCGGGCATGCTGCCTATTTCACAGCTCGGGGAGACTGTTTTGGTCCGCCCGTTTCTCAGCGTGCGCCGGGCCAATACGGCCGGGGCATGCGTCGAGTTAGCGCTACAGCCCTGGCAGGACCCACACAACAGTGAGCTTGCTTTTCGACGCGTCGCGCTCCGGCACGACTTCCTCCCGCAGTTAAGTACCCTCGCGGGAACGGACGCTGTGGTACCAATGGCCCAGGCGGCGCAGCGAGCGGCCTTAGCCGCGGATTACATCGCGAGCCAGCGGGTAGACATCAATGTCGATGCGCTTAAGCAAGCGCACCCAGCGGTGCGGCAAGCCAGCATTGGTGCGTGGCTGATCGATAAAGTTGGAAAGATTACCTGGCCTGTGGTCCACGAGGTGGAGCGGCTGGTAACCGATTGGCACGGGCAAGGCCCGATCGCGGTTGGGGGCGACGAACACACGCGGGTGAGCGTGCGGCGCCGGGGGAAGTTTTTGGTATTGGAGCGTACGGAGCGCGACGTGGGGCGTCGATAAGGCAGGCAATTCTTGGTGCTGGACGGCAAAAAGTGGCAAGCTGGCTATAACTGTTGTTCGCTTAAGAGAAGTTAAGGGTCGCCCACGCTCATGCATGACAAGAAAGACTTCAACGTTCCAGCTAATCGCTACGGCGACGATGTCGAGGCCGTGCTTATCGACGAATCCACGCTGCATGCCCGCATCCAGGAGCTTGCTGACATGGTCTCGGAAAAATATCGCGACGAAGCCGAAGACCTCGTGCTC
Source organism: Staphylococcus chromogenes (assembly GCA_032468405.1). Classification (GTDB taxonomy): domain Bacteria; phylum Actinomycetota; class Actinomycetes; order Mycobacteriales; family Mycobacteriaceae; genus Corynebacterium. The sequence goes on along the minus strand of JAUDUO010000004.1, from coordinate 48,374 downwards.
GTGTGCGTGCTCAAGGGCGCGGCTATCTTCATCACCGATTTCGCTCGCGCGCTGAGCATCCCATGCCAGCTGGAATTCATGGCGGTGTCCTCCTACGGCAACGCCACTTCTTCTTCTGGCGTGGTGCGCATCCTCAAGGATCTGGATCGCGACATCGAAGGCCGTGATGTACTGATTGTTGAGGACATCATTGATTCTGGGCTGACCCTGTCGTGGCTGATCCGCAACCTGCAAAACCGCAACCCGAAGTCTCTCGAAGTGGTGTCGTTGCTGCGCAAGCCAGAAGCGGTGAAGACGACGGTGGAATTGCTCGGCGTGGGCTTCGATATTCCGAACGAATTCGTCATCGGATACGGCCTGGACTACGCGGAGCGCTACCGCGACCTGCCTTACGTGGGCACGCTGCACCCAAAGGTATATTCCGCCTAAGTTCCCCCACTTCGCGCGACCGCGGGAACTAAATCTGTGTGGTCGTTCGTTGTTGCTGTGTCATTCGTCAACCTTTGCAAATAGAAGAAAGGTTCCGGCCGCTGCGTAACCCTTCCCGGGCAAGCGTGGCGGCGGCAATCTATGGACAATAAGAAAATCCTCCGCTACGCCGGCATTGCCTCGGTCTTGTTGCTGTCCCTGTTCACCATCACCATGTTGACCAGCGAGACTCGCAACTATCAAAAGGCTGAAACTTCCATCGCGATTGCGCAGCTTGATGCCAAGAACATCAAGAAAGCTCAGATCGACGATCGCGAGCAGCGCATCCGCCTGGAACTTAAGGAACCGATCAAGGTAAAGGAACGCGATGACGTCACTAAGATCATCGCGGACTACCCGGCCCGCACGGCGCCGGTGATCTTTGACAAGGTGGCGGCCTCGCAACCGGAGGAATACAACACCAAGGTCACCCGAGACAGCTTCTTGGGGTCGATGATCCAAATGGTGTTGCCGATGCTGCTCATCTTCGGCCTGCTGATGTTCTTCATGACGCGCATGCAGTCCGGCGGCATGGGCATGTTCGGCTTCGGTGGATCGCGCGCCAAAGAACTCAATAAGGACATGCCCACCAACACCTTCGCCGACGTCGCTGGTGCCGACGAAGCCGTGGAAGAACTCCACGAAATTAAGGACTTCCTGCAGGACCCATCCCGTTACGAAGCCCTCGGTGCGAAGATCCCGCGTGGCGTCTTGCTTTATGGTCCTCCGGGTACCGGTAAGACCCTGCTGGCTCGCGCTGTCGCCGGTGAAGCCGGTGTACCGTTCTACTCCATCTCCGGCTCGGACTTTGTGGAGATGTTTGTAGGCGTTGGTGCTTCTCGCGTGCGCGACCTGTTCAAGCAAGCCAAGGAAAACAGCCCGTGCATCATCTTTGTTGACGAAATTGATGCCGTCGGTCGCCAGCGTGGCTCCGGTATGGGCGGCGGGCACGACGAGCGTGAACAGACCTTGAACCAGTTGCTCGTGGAGATGGACGGCTTCGGCGACCGCCAGGGTGTCATCCTGATGGCGGCCACCAACCGCCCGGATATCTTGGACCCTGCCCTGCTGCGCCCAGGCCGTTTTGACCGCCAAATCCCGGTCACGAACCCGGATCTCAAGGGCCGCGAAGCAATCCTGCAAGTACATGCCAAGGGCAAGCCGTTGGCCAAGGACGTGGACATCACTTCTTTGGCTAAGCGTACCGCTGGTATGTCCGGTGCTGACCTTGCGAACGTTCTCAACGAAGCTGCGTTGCTGACTGCCCGCGTCGGCGGCACGGTAATTACTGCCGATGCCCTGGAAGAAGCAACGGACCGCGTTATCGGTGGCCCGCGCCGGGAATCCAAGGTGATCTCGGAAAAGATCAAGAAGGTCACTGCCTACCACGAGGGCGGACACACCCTCGCAGCATGGGGGCTAAAGAACATCGAGTCCATCTACAAGGTCACCATCCTGGCCCGCGGCAAGACCGGCGGCTTTGCCATGACCGAGCAAGAAGACGACAAGGGCATGTACAACCGCGACGAGCTCTTCGCTCGCATCGTGTTTGCGATGGGCGGTCGCGCTGCAGAAGAACTCGTTTTCGGCGAGCCCACGACGGGCGCTTCGAACGACATTGAGCAAGCCACCCGCATTGCTCGCGCGATGATCACCGAATACGGCATGAGCCCGGAAATCGGCACCGTGAAGTACGGCACCGAAGAAGGCGACCCATTCTCCGGCCGTGGTGGCGGCGGAACCTTCGCGCCGTCCCCAACCTTGCAAGCTACTATCGACGAACAAACGCGCTACCTGGTGAACAAGGCACACGAGACCGCCTATGCGATCCTGGCAGAAAACCGAGACTACCTGGATACTCTCGCAGAAAAGCTGCTGGAAAAGGAAACGCTGCGCCGCCCAGACCTCGAGGTCATCTTCGAGGGGCTCGAGCCACGCGACGCCATGGAAGTGTTCCCAGGCGAAGACCTCAAATTCCCTGCTCAAGCGGGCCGTGAGCCAGTTAAGACCCCGGTTGAGCTGGCCATTGAACGAGGCGAAGAACCACCAAAGCGTTTCTCCATCCTCGAAGCCTCGCGCGCGGCTCGCGAACGACGCAAGAAGGAACTGGAAGCCCAAGCTGCCCGGAATGCGCAGCAGCCACAGGGCTGGCAACTACCAGCACCAGGGCAGCCACCTGCTGGTGGCAAGCACGCCGCTGCAGAAGGCACGCCTACCTATGGCGGCACACCGCCTCCGGCTGGTTGGTCTGCGCCAGGCTGGCCACCACGTGAGTCAGGGGAAGGAAACCCTTACGCTCAGCAAGCAGCCCAGCAGCCAGCTCAGCCTCCTGTTGCTCAGCCACAGCACCCGGGGATGAAGAACTACGGCGAAGCGGAAGCACCAAGTGCGCCGGAAGCTACGCAAGGCGTGGCACGCCCGGTGGGCCTTGGGGACGCTGGTCAGCCACGTGGGGCGTCGGAAAGCGAGCAGCCACGGCCTAGCGACGCGCCGACTGAGGAATTTGGGTTCAAGCTGCCGGAACACGAGCGCACGGAGAATCCGGAGAAGAAGGATGACTGAAACGGCTAACCCGAAGTTCGATCAAGCTCGCGCGGAAGCAGCCGTACGCGAGCTGCTGATTGCAGTGGGGGAGGACCCGGACCGCGAAGGGCTGCTGGAAACACCAGCCCGCGTGGCCCGCGCCTACGCCGAAGTATTCGCCGGTCTCCATGTGGATCCAACGGAGGTGCTGAACAAAAGCTTTTCCGAGGACCACCGCGAACTCGTGCTGGTACGTGATATTCCGATCTACTCCACCTGCGAGCATCATTTGGTGCCGTTTTACGGGCACGCGCACATCGGCTACATCCCTGGTGAATCCGGCAAAGTCACGGGCCTTTCCAAGCTGGCGCGCCTGGTGGATATGTACGCCAAGCGGCCACAGGTCCAAGAACGACTGACTTCGCAAGTCGTTGACGCCCTCATGGACAAGCTTGAGGCGCATTCCGCAATCGTGGTGATTGAGTGTGAGCACCTGTGCATGGCAATGCGGGGCATCCGAAAGCCTGGCGCAGTGACCACCACCTCCGCCGTGCGTGGCGGTTTCCAGCGCAACGCGGCCTCCCGCGCCGAAGTTCTCAGTCTGATCCGAGGCGCATGATGCGAGTTGCAGATCTCACCCTGCCGGACCGTTGCTTGGTCATGGGTATCTTGAACGTCACCGAAGATTCCTTTTCCGACGGCGGCCGCTACCTTGACCTCGATGCTGCGCTGGCACATGCGCATCAGCTTATCGACGCTGGCGCGGACATCATCGATGTCGGCGGTGAATCCACGCGCCCTGGTGCTACCCGCGTGGAAGCCAATGTGGAACGAGAACGGGTGGTCCCGGTGATCCAGGCACTGGCTAGCGAGGGCATCAAGACGTCGGTAGACACTATGCGGGCTTCGGTTGCCGCTGCCTCCGCGGAGGCTGGCGTAAGCCTGATCAACGACGTCTCCGGCGGTTTGGCAGATCCAGACATGTACCGCGTTATGGCTGACATTGACCTTCCCGTGTGCCTCATGCATTGGAAAACGGTTCGGTTCGGGGACGCCGCGGGCCAGGCGCACGCTACCGGCGACGTAGTAGCGGACGTGCGACGCGTCTTTGACAACTTGGTGGACAACGCGGTGAGCGCAGGAGTTGCCCAGGATCAGATCGTGCTCGACCCCGGCCTGGGTTTTGCTAAATCGGCCGCCGATAACTGGGCGTTGCTGAATGCGCTGCCGGAGTTTATCGCGGGCGAATACCCCATCCTGGTGGGCGCCAGCCGGAAGCGCTTTTTGACTGCCATTCGTGCCGATCGGGGCAACCATGAAGCCACCCCGCTGGAGGCAGACCCTGCGACTGCAGCAGTGACCGCCATCAGCGCTCAGCTAGGCGCCTGGTGCGTCCGAGTGCACAACGTGGCGGTCTCGCGCGACGCGGTGGACGTCGCCAAGCATTGGCGAGGGGGCGGGTGTGGCTGATCGCATTGAACTCACCGGCTTGGAATGCTTTGGGCATCACGGGGTGCTGGATTTTGAAAAACGCGATGGGCAAACGTTCCTGGTCGATGCAACCTGCTGGTTGGACTGCAGCGCGGCAGCTGCAGGAGATGACTTAAGTCTCACTCTCAACTACGCCGAGCTAGCGCAGGTAATTAGCGATATCGTGACAGGCGAGGCGCGGAATCTCATTGAAACCGTGGCGGCTGAAATCGCCGACACTGTCATGAAGCGATACGAGATGTTGCATGCGGTGGAGATTAAGATCCATAAGCCACACGCCCCGATCCCGCTACCGTTCGGCGATGTAGCCGTGGTGGCGCGTCGGTCCCGCAAGTCGGTAAAGAGTTAGGAGCAGAACATGCGCGCGGTCTTGTCCATCGGTTCCAATATGAATGACCGGTTGGCACTGCTCCAACTGGCCTACGACGCTTTTTCCAGCGAACTCGTGATCGCATCCAGTATCTATTCCACCCCGCCGTGGGGCGTAGAGGACCAAGATGATTTCCTCAACGCGATTTTGGTGGTGGACACCGCGCTAGAACCTTACTCATTGCTGGAAAAAGCCCACGACGTGGAGCAACAGGCCGAACGGTGCCGCGTACAAAAGTGGGGTCCCCGCACCTTGGACATCGATATTGTCCAGTGCAGCGATGCCAACGCCGAATTGACCAGTACTGATCCGGTGCTCACCTTGCCGCATCCGTGGGCTCACCAACGCGCATTCGTCCTCGTTCCGTGGTTGGAAGTGGAACCTGATGCGATGTTGCTGGGTAAGCAAGTGCGCGCCTTGGTGGCGCAAATGCCGGCAGATAACGTGGCTGAAGTGCGCAAGGTCGGTTCATTTCAGGCTGGTTTGACTGTATGAAGGTAACGCCGATTTCCGGGCTCGCGGGCACTTTTGTGTTCTTTGGGCTCGCGGTCTGGATCCTCACGCGGGCTTTTTACGGCCAAATGGGGCCAATCTCCGCCCGGGCTACGCTGACGCTATGGTTTCTCGCCGTGGTGTGTGCCGTCCTCAGCTGGCGGGTGCGTGACCGGAAATCTTCCGGAAAAATCGGGATGGATCGCTCCCAGCTCAGCCCATTGGCGGCAGCGAACTTTTTGGTGATTGGCAAAGCCTCCGCGTGGACCGGAGCGATTGTAGGCGGTGCATATGCGGGGATCGCAGCGCATATTTTGCCGCACTACAACCAGCTCACCGCCGCCGCAGCAGACACCCCGGGAGTGTTAAGCGGTGCCCTGGCTGGGCTCGCGGTGACAGTAGCTGGGGTGGTTTTGGAGCGCAGCTGTCAGGTCCCACCACCCGCAGACGGTGAAGCTGCATAGAATCCGCGGTTTAGTCACCAATCAAGCCGTCCAGTGCGTTAAATTAGACGGCATGAGCGAACACCGGAGTGAGTACGTCCCAGCAGACGAAATTCAAGACAGCAATACCCGCCGAGGCACCCTCATGCTCATTGCCTTGGTTGTTCTTGCCGTGCTGGCCAGCATCATTATGCTGTTTTCTCACTCCGACGCAGCAATGAAAATTGCGGTGTTAGCTGCCTTGTGGGCGGCTTTCCTGGGGCTGTTCCTCGTTGCTCGTTATCGCAAGCTTGCCGACGATGAACGCGTCCGTAGCGAAGCCCACCGGCTGCAGTTCGAAAACGAACTGCGCCGCGAACAGGAAGAGCTGCATTCCAAGCAGCTGGCTCAGACTTCGACTAAAGAAACTGAACTGCTAGAAGAAATCCGGGGCCAGCTCGCAGAGCTCAAGGAACAGCTGGAGGAGCTCTCCGGACGCGAGTTTGGCTACGAACCAGCAGCCCTGCGCGCGGAAGCCCGCCGGATTCAAGAAATTGAAGCATCGGCGGCGGGCGTCGAAAAGGCAAAGCCTTCGGCTACTCACCCGATCACGGCAGAAACCGAAGCAGTTGTGCTGCCAGATGAGCAGGAAGCGACCGCCGGTGTCGCACGTCCATACGCTGCGCAGGTGGATGATACCGCCGAGATTCCGCTTGCTGCTCCCGAAGCAAGCCGTTCCGCTGCGCCCGAGTCTGCGCAGAAGTCGGGCAAGGATCGGTTTAACACTGGATCTTTTGCGGCGGTGCAGCTGGACGTGCCGGAAAACCACTCCGCTGCGGACGCACCAGCAGCTAATCACGACGAGGAACCAAAGGCACGGCACGGTCGGCGCCGTCGCGATGAAAACGCCTCCGGTGTCTCCGTCGCGGAACTGCTGGCCAATTTGAAGAAGGACTAATGCCAGCGCCACGCCTTAACATCGGGCTGATCGGGGCCGAAGACTTCGGCTTGTCTGAGCGGCTGGCAAAGGTCGGGCACGTGGTTACTCCCAACGTCCCTTGGGATGGGATTGGGGCATATGAGTGTGTGTTGCTCGCGCTTGCCGAAGATGACCTTCACGATGCCATCCCGAGGCTCGTCCCGCACGCTAGCCCACGGCAGATCTTTTTTCACACGTGCCTTGCTGAAGGCGTGGACGTGCTCACCGAGCTTCAAGCCGTAAGCATTGCCTTGCATCCGCAGGGTCAGCTGTGCGTGGTGGGGTCTGAGGATGAGCTTTCTGAAACTATCGCGGTCATGCTCGTTCACGAAATGGACCTAGAGCCGGTCACGGTGCCTGAAGCTGAACGCAAGGAGCTTATCGACGCACTGGCGGCAATCGATCGAACCCGAGCGCAGCAGCGCTCGATCTTGGCATCGATGCGTTCAGGTGGCGCAGCGCGTCTGGTACAGCAGGCTATTCAGAATCCGTTGGTTTAGGCCGAACGCTGCGCGGATCGCTGAGCCCAAGCAGAAACCTTAAATGAGCCCGAAAGCCCCTGTGAAACGATTGATCCGCCCGAGCCGCTAAGGGCTGGGGCGGATCAATCGCGAAAGTGTTAGGCAGCTACGGCTTACTTAACGCCGATCTTGCCGTTCTTCTTCCAGACCACCACAACAGCTGGGCGCGGGATAGCGTTGCCGCCATCTGGCCAGTTGATGGTTGGCTTGTCAGCGTTGGCGTCGTCGCCTTCGCCTGGGTGCTGGACGTTGACCAGGACGCGCTCGTCGGTGACGATTGGGCCACAGGTCTCAGCGCCCTTAGGCACGGTGAGGAAGCACTTGAGCAGACCACGGTTGGAGCCATCGAGGGAGACAGCGTAGAGGCCGTCGTTCGACTTCAGGGCGTTGCCGTCGGTGGAGATCCACAGGTTGCCGTGGGAGTCGAATGCCAGGTTGTCTGGACAGGAGATTGGGGAAACCTTGGTCTTATCGAAGCCACCGAAGTAGGTGTAGGCTTCCTTCGGATCGCCACAGACGAGCAGCAGGTTCCAGGTGAAATTTTCCTTGGCGTGATCGTCGTCGATCTCCATGACCAGGCCGTTCTTGTTCTCCTTGACTGGAGCTTCTTCAGCAACAGCTGGGTAGGTCTTGCCTTCCTCGACGGCGCCGCGGTACTTGTTGTTGGTCAGTGCGACGTAGACCTTGCCGGTCTTAGGGGAGATTTCTACGTCCTCTGGGCGGTCCATGGCGGTTGCCTTGACCTTGTCGCCTGCCAGGCGGGTGTAGACAGCGACCTCTTCAGGCTTCATGCCCTCGACGTGGGATTCTGCGGAGCCGTCAGCCTTAGCGGTCAGGAGCTTGATCCAGGTGCCCTTACCGTCGAACGCGCCGTCCTTAGGCAGCTGGCCGGAGCCGTCGATTTCTTCCTTAGGGGAGTTGCCTTCGAACTTGGCAACGTATAGGGTGCCCTCGTCCAGGATCTTCAGGTTGTTTTCCTGGTCGCCCTTCTTGAACTTGCGGGAAGAAACGAACTTGTACAGGTAGTCGTTGCGCTCGTCGTCGCCGGAGTAGCAGACGACCGTGCCGTCGGAAGTGATGTGGATGTTGCCAGCCTCGTGCTTGAAGCGGCCCACAGCGGTGTGCTTGATTGGGGTGGAGTTCGGATCCATTGGGTCGATCTCTACCAGCCAGCCGAAGCGGTTTGGCTCGTTAGGGGTCTTGGAAACGTCGAAGCGGTCGTCGAAACGCTCCCACTTACGCTCGGTCTCCTTGCCCTTGATGCCGAAGCGCTTGAGCTTCTTCTTGGCGTCTTCGTCGGTGAGCAGGTCAGCGTTGCCGAAGTACTGGTCGAAGTTTTCTTCGCCGGAGAGCATGGTGCCCCAAGGGGTGATGCCACCGGAGCAGTTGTTCAGGGTGCCGAGGACGGTCTTGCCTTCTGGGTCCTGAGCGGTCTTGAGCAGGTCGGAGCCTGCAGCTGGGCCGGTTACCTTGAATGGGGTGGTGCCGGTAATACGGCGGTTGAGCTTGCCGAATTCGCGCTTGAGCTCGCCGGAGCCGGAAACCTTGGAAACCTCGAGGATGGTGTGGCCGTGTGCTGCCAGACCGATCTTGAACTGGTCCTCGGTTGGGTTCTTAGCGTCGTAGCCCTTGAACATGTTTGGCTCCGTGGAGTACTCGTGGGAGCAGACGTAAACCATGCGGTTGCTGTCGGTTGGGTGCTCGAGAAGACCAGCGAAGTCGTTGTTGAAGCCGAACTGCTTTTCAGCTGCCTCTGGGGTCTGCTTGTCTACGTCGAACTCAGGTGCGCCCTCGATAACTGGGTCGCCCCAGCGGATCAGAACCTTCTGCTCGTAGCCCTCTGGGATCTTCACAACCTTTTCGGTGTTTGGCTCAACCGCGGTGAAGTCCATGCCCTTAGGAGCAGAAACCTGCTTGTTGGAGGAAGAAGTACCAGTGGAGGAGCCGCTGTCGGAATCCTTCTGGTTAGCAGGGGTGCAGGCTGCCAGAGCGGAGACGCCGGAAACTGCGAGGGTAGCTACAGCGCCAGCCTTCAGAGCGGAACGACGGGTGATGTCGCCGAAGTATTCGTTGCCGGACTGGTTAGAGCACTCGCCAAGGCAGGCATTGCCGCACTTGTAGGTACAGGTGGTCTTGCTGCGGTTAGACGTGAATAGGTTCAATCCCTTGAGTTCCACACGGGCCTCCATAAATAAAAATGTGTCCAAACTGGGCTGAGTCTGGGCACAAGGCAAGTTAACTGACGTGTGGAACCTTAGGCTGACAGTGTTGCGATCACGTCGCATTGAGGTTACGCTCGGGTGAACTTTTAGTGAAGCTCGCAAAGTTAGCAAAATATTTATTCTAGGTGCATAAATAGTTAGACTGTTTTCATGCACCTGACGCGTTTTACAGATCTCGGCCTACGCCTTGTTATGCGGCTGGGGGAGGCTGACCGGGGCGACGTCGCAAAGCAAGTGCCGCGCACGACCGTAGCCATGCTTGCCGACGACATCAACGCCTCGTACGCCCACGTCGCACGGGTGGTAGCTGCTTTGGCCGAGCTGGGGGTAATTCGCAGTGAGCGCGGGCGCGCCGGCGGAGTTTACCTGCAGGAACACGCAGCGCAACGTTCGGTGGGATGGTTGCTTCGACAGCTCGAAGGCGAGGGGGAAGTAGTCAACTGCGTTGAGCCGGAGTGCCCTTATGCCTCACGCGACTGCCTACTCCGGCACAGGCTCGCGGCGGCCAAAGAAGCGTTTTTTGCTTCCCTTGATGATCTGTTGCTAGGGGATTTAATTGCCCAGGCTGCATCCGGCGGCTCACCAGCGAACCTTGGGTTGCCCAGGGTTAGTAAAGCTGCCAAGCAAGATTGAGCGATGGTTTCTGGTGGTTTCCCGCCTCGTTACTGGGACCGGCGTGGATAGACTACGCTGGTAAACCGTGACTGATGCGAAGAATACCCAGAATCCAACCGACGAACTGCCGGAGCAGCTGCGAATCCGTCGTGAGAAGCGTCAGCGACTCCTCGACGGTGGCGTAGAAGCCTACCCAGTTGTCGTGGACCGCACGACGTCCATTAAGGATCTTCGTGCGAAATACAACGTGCTCACCGAAGGCGTGACTCCTATCGAAGGGGTGACAAACCTCGAGGTGGGTGAAGAAACTCAAGACGAAGTAGCTATCGCGGGCCGCGTGCTTTTTGTTCGCAACACCGGCAAGCTGTGTTTTGCATCCCTGCAAGAAGGCGACGGCACCCGCATTCAAGCGATGCTCTCCCTCGCTGAAGTAGGCGAAGATCGCCTCGCAGCTTGGAAGTCTGACGTGGACCTCGGCGACTTTGTCTCTGTGCGTGGCCGCGTAATCGCCTCCAAGCGAGGCGAGCTATCCGTGATGGCTTCGGAATGGGCTATGGCGGCAAAGTCCCTGCGCCCGCTGCCGGTCGCGTTCGCTGACATGTCGGAAGATACCCGCGTGCGCCACCGCTACACCGACCTCATCATGCGCGAGGCTGCCCGCGATAACGCAATGACCCGCATCAAGGTCATGCGCGCGCTGCGCAATTTCCTGGAGTCCGAAGGTTTCCTTGAGGTAGAGACCCCGATGCTGCAGACGCTGCACGGTGGCGCGGCAGCCCGCCCATTCCAGACGCACTCTAACGCCCTGGATATCGATCTTTACCTGCGCATCGCTCCCGAGCTTTACCTCAAGCGTTGCGTTGTCGGTGGCATCGAGCGAGTTTTTGAGGTTAACCGCAACTTCCGAAACGAAGGCGTGGACTCCTCCCACTCCCCAGAATTCGCCATGCTCGAGACCTACCAGGCCTGGGGCACCTACGACGATGGCGCTGACCTGATCAAGCGCCTCATCCAGTCCGTTGCGATGGAAGTCTTTGGCACCCTTGAAGTCACGCTTGCCGACGGCACGCAGTATGACTTTGGCGGGGAGTGGAAGACAATCGAAATGTACCCATCCCTCAACGAGGCGCTGGCCCGCAAGTTCCCAGGCCAGCCTGAGGTAACCATCGACTCCTCGGTGGAAGAACTCAAGGCCATTGCCAAGGTGATCGGCTTGGACGTACCCGCCAAGGGAGGCTGGGGCCACGGCAAGCTCGTGGAAGAAATCTGGGAGCTGCTGTGCGAAGACCAATTGTACGGCCCGATCTTCGTCCGCGACTTCCCAGTCGAGACCTCTCCGCTGACTCGCCAGCACCGCTCCAAGCCGGGTGTCACCGAAAAGTGGGATCTCTACGTCCGCGGTTTCGAACTAGCCACCGGCTACTCCGAGCTCGTTGACCCGGTTATCCAGCGCGAACGCTTCGAAGACCAGGCTCGCCTCGCCGCCGGTGGCGACGACGAAGCGATGGTTCTCGACGAGGACTTCCTCACCGCCATGGAACAGGGCATGCCACCTACCTCCGGTAATGGCATGGGCATTGACCGCCTGTTGATGGCGCTAACTGGCCTCGGCATTCGCGAGACCGTGTTGTTCCCGATGGTGAAGCCGGAAGCCTAACCAAACACTGACAATGGCCCTCATTCGTGAGGGTCATTTTTGCTCTATGCGTGTGTTTCCCTTCACTGAATAGAACTTTGACTACTCAACATCACCACGTTTATTATTAACCTAACGTTAACCATCAGGGTTGTTACTTACGAGCTTTGTGAGGCAAGACCTGAGGTTAGAGCGTCTCCGTAATCCCACGGCGGTGGCCTCTAGCCTCAGGTCTTTTTGCGTTTTTGCAGTGCTTTGCGGTAGCGGCCCCGCAGAAAAATCGAAGGAGTGATGACCGTGAGCGCTGCAACCACTCGCCAAGAGACCGCGCAAGCTATTCTCGACGGCATCGGCGGACCGGATAACATCGCATCGTTTACGCACTGTGCAACTCGGCTGCGTTTTGAGCTTAAAGATGCGAAGAAGGCCGATAAAGCCAAGCTAGAAAGCATCAAAAAGGTCATGGGCGCCATCCCTCAGGGCGGAAACCACTACCAGGTAGTCATCGGTGGCGACGTAGCCTCGGTGTACCAAGATATGAAGGCCCTGCCTTCGATGAAAGCCGTCAAGGTCACTAAGAGCGACGAAGACCTTAAAGAAGAGCACCGAGCCAAGGCACAGGGCAAGCTCCCTTGGATGGACGCCTTCTTCGAGTACCTTTCCGATTCTTTCCGCCCAATCCTGGGCGTCCTGCTCGGCGCATCGCTGGTCATCGCGTTCGCTGCTGTGCTTGATGCGCTTAAGATCGTCGAGTTCCGCGCAACCGACAAGCCAATTTCGTGGGTCTTCGTCGACGCCATGTGGCACTCGGTATTCTTCTTCCTGCCAGTGATGGTGGCCTACAACGCCGGCAAGAAGCTGCGGATCGATCCTTGGGTGCCTGCGTCGATTATGTTCGCACTGTTCACTCCGGAATTTACTTCCCTGTCTAAGAACGCCGCCACCGTATGTACCACCAACGAGGCACTCGGCACGGACGTCTGCAAGGCAACCATTTTCGGCATGCCTATGCTGCTGCAGGGTTACGACGGCAACGTCTTCGTCCCGCTGATCATGGCCGCTGTCGCAGCTGTGGTGTACAAGTTCTTCCAGAAGATCATTCCTTCCGCAGTCCACATGGTCTTCGTGCCATTCTTGACGCTGGTCATCATGATCCCGCTCACGGCCTTCTTGATCGGTCCGTTCGGCGTGTGGCTGGGCAACGAAATCGGTATCGGCCTGTCTTGGATGAACGAGCACGCTCCGTTCGTTTTCGCAATTTTGATCCCAATGCTTTACCCATTCCTCGTGCCACTGGGCCTGCACTGGCCGTTGAACGCGCTGATGCTGGTCAACATTCAGACCCTGGGCTACGACTTCATCCAGGGCCCAATGGGTGCGTGGAACTTCGCTTGCTTCGGTGCTACCGCGGGCGTGCTCTTCCTGTCTATTCGGGATAAGGATGCGGAAATGCGCCAGACCTCTGCTTCCGCATTGGCCGCTGGCCTGCTCGGCGGTATCTCCGAACCATCGCTTTACGGTATTCACCTTCGCTTTAAGCGCATCTACCCACGCATGCTCGTTGGATGTTTCGCGGGTGGCCTGACCATCGCCATCCTGGGTATGGCTTCTGATGGTGTGAAGACTTCCGCCTTCGTCTTTACTTCCTTGCTCACCATCCCTGTTTTCTCCCCAATGCTGACCTACGCCATCGCGATTGCCGTCGCATTCTTTGTAGCGTTCATCCTGATCGTTCTTACGGATTACCGCACCCCAGAAGAGAAGGCAGCAGCCGCAGCTGCCCGAGCTGCTGCATCGGAAGACAACAACGCAGACGTAGCTCCTGTGGCAACTGCGCCTGCTGCCGACGCCGTGGGCGTCGCAACGGGCACTGCAGTAGCAACCAAGCTAGCTACCTTGGCTGCCCCGGTGACCGGCGAGCTCGTTGAGATGAAGAATCTCTCCGATGCTGTGTTCGCCTCCGGCGCATTGGGCGAGGGCGTGGGGGTTAAGCCAGCCGAGTCCACCATTGTTTCCCCAGTTGCCGGCACCGTGGTGTCTGCAATGAAGACCGGTCACGCGTACGGACTGAAGACCGCTGAGGGCGTTGAGGTCTTGGTACACATTGGTATCGATACCGTGAAGATGAAGGGCGAAGGTTTCACCCAGCTGGTACACAAGGGCGACGAAATCACCGTCGGCCAGCCGCTCGCCGAGGTTGACTTCGCTGCGGTAACCGCCGCTGGATACGATGACACCGTCATCATGACCGTCACCAACTCCAAGAAGTTCAGCGGTATCAATCCGGTTGCAGCCGGGCAGGTGCGCGTAGGCGATGAGGTTGTAACCGTAGAAGGCTAGAATCCCCAGGTAAACTACGCTCATGCGTGTACTGCGAATCTTTAACAACAACGTCGTCCTCGCCGCTACTGGCGAGGGCGGCGAAGTTGTTGTTACCGGCCGAGGGATTGGGTTCCAGGCTAAGCGTGGCGACGACATCGACCAGTCGCGCATCGTCAAAGTATTTAGGCCTGATGATGGCCGAGATCCAGACCACCTCGCGGAAATGTTGTCGTTTATTCCTGCGGAACACATTCGCCTGGTGATCGAGGCAATGGCGGAGATCGGCTTAAGCACCGAACAACAGGAAAAGCTCACCCTCGTTATTGCTCTTGCCGATCACGTCTCCGGCGCCATTCGCCGGGCGGTGAATTTAGAATCGCTGGTGTATCCGCTCAAAGAGGAAGTGCAGCAGCTTTATGCGGAGGAATACGCCCAGGCAGAACGGCTTGTCACGGCACTAAATAGCAAAATCAGCGCCGTGATTCCGGTCGAGGAAGCCACTGCTTTTGCCCTGCATCTGGTTAATGCTAGCTTCACCAGCGGCGATCTTTCCTATACCTATCAAATGACTGGCCTCATCGAGCAGATGATTGAAATTGTGCAGCAAGAGGTTGGTGCTACCACGCTTGATCAAATTAGTATCGCCCGCTTTATCACTCACTTGCGCTACCTGTTTGTGCGGGTGGCGCAGGATCGACAGCTGTCCGACGAGCCCTCGCCCGTGACCCAAGCGATCATAGAAACCTACCCAGATGCGGTATCTTGTGCCCGCTTGCTTGGCGAGCTCGCTGAGCTGCGATTAGGCGAGAGCCTCACAGAAGATGAGATTTCCTATCTGGCGCTGCACGTTGCTCGGCTGAAATCACAGGTGTAGGCAACCTCGGCCAAAAACAGCCCTAGACAACTAACAATTTGCAGCGTGGCGAAAAGTTAAGTGCTAGTGCCCCGTGTTCCCCAGGGCGCTAGCACTTTGTTTATCCAGAAGATTGCCGTTAGAACAGCTTAGGCAGTCGAATCTCCGGCAACTTGAAGCCGTTATTCTTCCAAGACCACGCCAGTCCGGCGAACAAGCTGCCCACTCCGAGAATCGCGAGCAGGATGCGCCACCAGCTTGTCGACGAGCCCAGGGTCGAAGAACCAGTTGACCCTGGGGCCTTCGCGTTGCCTGGATCCGCTGCGTCCGGAGTAGGTGAGACGGTAGGTGACACTGAGCTACTTGGGGATGGTTGAACAGTAGTTGTAGCTGCAGGAGCACTGCTCGAGGATGGCTTGCTCGTTACAGTTTTGGTGGTGGTCGGCGTGCTGCTTGTGACTGGAGATGAACTTGGCTTAGGCGCAGAAGATACAGTCGGCTCGGTGACTTGCGGGCTAGGAGGCACTACCGGAGTGTTGGTCGCAATAGCAGACGGGGTGCTTGAAGCTGGCTTCGTCGGTGTAGGGGTTGCGGTAGTTGTCTTTACTGGTGCCGGTGCCTTCGGATTAACCAGGGTGACTTTGTCCACGACGTATGGGGTATCCACGTTATACGTCGTCAAAGTGAGTTCGCCTGGAGTTACCGCAACTTTGAGGTAGTCCGGCGTGTAATCCTGGCGCCAGTAGGCCGTCCACGGCTGTTCGAGTGCGGGGTCAATGAGTTCGTGTCGCGCCCCAGGGTGCTCTGTGCCGTTGACGTCGGTGAAGTCGTAGTATTTGCCACCGCCTGCAGTGGTGGTGGTTACGTACAAAACTTCGCCATCTTTCGGGGTAAGGCGATCGCCTCGCTCCGCGCGCTTTTCTGGGGTCACTGGGGTAGTGCCATTCATCAGGTGGGTGCGGGTGTAAATGTGATCGTGGCCGGAGAGCACTAGATCCACACCGAGTTCGGAAAGGACCGGGGTGAGCTTTTCGCGCAGCGCCACTACATCGTTATCTGTCACGTGGCTGCCCTGTGAAAATGGGCCGTGGTGGTAAGAGACAATTGTCCAGTCATTGGCTGCGCCGTGCTTTGCCACAGTATCGCGCAGGAACTTGATGTGTTCGTCGATATCCGCTGCGGTGGAGCGGTTGGAGTTTAGGTTGATGAATAGGGCGTTGTTGCGTTCGTAGTAGTAATTTCCGGTATCGCCTACTTCGTTAGGCAAGGAAAAGTGCTCGGCGAAGTGCTTGTGGCCGTCCATATAGGTTTCGTGGTTACCGGCGATGGCTGCGACTGGAATGGTGCGCAGTTGATCAGGTTGGAAGTAGCCGTCGTATTGGGCTTCGATAGCACCCCAGCCATCAACCTGGTCACCGAGGGAAAGGATCAACTCAGCGTCGGGAACATCTGTGGTGGCCTTTTGGAGGGCGTTTTGCCACGCTTTGGTTTGGGTGGCGTTATCCAAGTTGACGCCGATTTGGGCATCTGCCAACGCCAGGAAGTTCCAGGTTGAATCAAAATCGGAGGTGGTAAACGTTTGTGGATCGGACCATCCACCTTGGTCAGATCCTACTTGGTAGGTGTAGGAAGTTTTTGGTGCTAAGCCGGTGAGGGTTGCTTCGAAGGAACGGTAGAGAAGCGCGCCGTTGTCTTGTTCCTGAGCGTCAAGGACCGTAACTTTAGTTGGCTCTGCGGTGGGGTGAAATTTGAGTTGCTGTGGCCCGAGGCCTTTGGCGCGCCAAGAAACGGTGTTTTGGGTTTGATCTGCTCCTGCGCCAAGAACGATGCGCCCTACCGGCCCTGGGAAACTGGAAGCCTGTGCCGGGACGGTGAAGCCGCCGAAAAATAAGGAGCTTGCGGTGACAGTGGCAATGAGAGTGCGGCGCGACATTAGCTGGATAAGTCCTTGAACTGGTTTGGCAAACTACTGGACGCTGGGAAGTTAAACAGGTTAAGGTGACAAGAAGTTAACGCTTAGGTAAATACTGCAAGGCGAATTCTGGCCGGTAGTTGACCGGTTGATGCCGAATCGTAATTTTCAATGAACTTTTTATGAACTGACTGGTCAGAATTTGCTTTTACAGGAGCCCTTAACAATTCTTTGAGCCATGTCTAAGCCCATGCCTCAGAACAACTCGCGCGTGTCGCGGCGAAACTTCTTCCGCTATGCAGCCACCGCAGCGGCTGCTGCTGGTGCAACCGGCGCCGTTGCGCATGCGCAGTCTTCTGAACGGCTGAACCGCGCGCGGATCTCGGAACTCACCGCGGCGTCGAAAAGCGATCTACCGTTCATTCATGGTGTTGCTTCTGGCGACCCACTGCCTAACAGCGTAATTATTTGGACGCGTGTCACCCCGGACCGAGACGCCTTGCCAGGTTCGACTCTTGGCGCACCGACAGTAGTGAAGTGGGAGGTTGCGGGTGATTCCTCCTTTGGCCGGGTAGTAGCCAGCGGCACCGTGACCACCTCCGCGGACAGCGATCATACCGTCAAGGTTGACGCCGGTGGATTGAATCCTGGCACGGAATATTTCTACCGATTTGTGGTCGCCGATGGGCCGTTCGCGGGTAGCGCCTCGCCGGTAGGCCGGACTAAGACTGCACCAGCCGAGGGTGAATCCCTTTCAAAGTTGAACTTTGCGTTAGCCTCGTGTGCGAACTGGGAAGCGGGGCATTTCGTGGCATACGCTGACATGGCGCAGCGCGGTCGCGCAGGTGAATTAGACTTCACCGCGTTTCTCGGCGATTACATCTACGAATATGAAACCGGCGGTTATAGCGGTAAACACGGCGTGGTCCGGAAAACGCATCCGGAGTGGGAAATTTTGACCCTAGAGGATTACCGTGTGCGGTACGGCCACTACCGTACTGATGCGAACCTGCAGGCAGCCCATGCGGCACTGCCGTGGATTGTGATGTGGGATGATCACGAAACTGCGAACAACTCGTGGCGGGAAGGGGCGGAAAACCACAGTCCAGCAACGGAGGGGCCGTGGCTGACACGTCGCGACGCTGCGATGCAGGCCTACTTCGAATGGCTACCGGTGCGTGCGACGTCGCCAAGCGAGCAGGGCCACCTGTACCGCTCGCTGCGTTTCGGCGACCTGATCGAGCTGCACATGATGGACCTGCGCACTTACCGTGACTCGGAAACATCGTCAGCGAACTTCGGCAACCCGGATCGCACAATGCTGGGTGGCGAACAGTTCAATTGGGTGTCCGCGCAAATCGCAAAATCAACTGCCAAGTGGAATGTATTGGGTAACTCAGTGATGGTCTCGCCGTTGAAGATCTTCACGATCCCAGACAATAAAGATGCCAACGAAGCACTGACTTACGTCAAGCAGCAAGCCTCGGGCTCGGCCATTAATTCCGACCAATGGGATGGGTATGCAGCGGAGCGGGATCGGCTGCTCGCGCAGCTGGCGGCTACTAATGCGCACACCCTATTCATCACCGGCGACATCCATTCCGAATGGGCCAACAGTGTGTATCACGCAGGAAAAGAAATCGGTGTCGAGCTAGTGTGCACCTCTGTAACCTCGCCAAACATCGACGATTTGCTCACCAGTAAGACCGGCATCGAGCACAATCCGGACAACTCCACGTCGCTGCTTGTGGAAAAGATGCTCACCGACGCCAACCCGTGGGTCAAGCACCTAGACTTCGACGCGCACGGATATAGCATCGCGCGCTTGCTTCGCGACGAAGTCACGGTGGACTTTGTTCGCGTGGCAAACGTCGAAGACCCGGCTTCCGGAACTTCGGTTGCGGTGACCAAGACCTGGCGGGCAGGCCAAGGCTTCATTCGCTAGCGCTGCTGGATCCGCTGCTCGGCGGCTTTCATTGCGGCGATCAGAACACCAAGCGTGGCCGTCACCCCGGCCACGTTCCGCACGGCCGTGGGGTAGCCCAGCACGGTTGGGTTGAGGAATTCATATGGGTAATAGCCGCCCACCTGCGGTCCGCGAAGGAAGGTGTAGAGCAGCCACGCGGAAGGAATCGCAAAAGACCACGCGATGGCATCCGCAGTCATGTCGGGTTCGGAGGTGGTCGTCCGGTCGGCCAGCCACAATGCCGGCAACGCGATTGGCATCGCAGTATGGACGATCGGATTAGTGAACTTACCTAGGCCCTCGACGACCGTGGTTTTAGCCAATACGAGGTTGAATACCGCGCCGGTTACTACCAGCATCGTAACGGCGTCGATACGCAAGAAAGCTAGTTTTGTGGGGCGCTTGCCCAACGCGTACTGGGCAGCGACAAAGGTGCCAATGATGTTCGACCACAGGGTGAAGTACGAGTAATGCGCAATGAGTTTCTTTGCAGGTGTGTCAAAGTCCAGCCACTCCCGAAACGGAGTGGTAGCGCTCTGATAACCAGATAGCGCTACTGCTAGCCCGCCGAAAACGCTTGCCACCAGGCCGCCGCGTCGCACGAATTTTTTCATAAGCACTCAGTTTAGTGATATGTGCGAAATAGCGGGTGAGGCGCGGAAACTGCTGCGCAGTACGCCCAAGTCGCATAGGGTTTAATACATGAGAAAACTATGCGCATCAGTGCTTGTCGTGATCAGCTCGCTTGCCGTGGCCCCAGCCGCCTCTGCACAGATGGACATTCGCCACCCGTCAGAAATCGCGCGGGAACAAGCCAAGTCTCCACTCGAACGGCTGCAGGATCAGGCCCTCATGAGCACTATGCAGGCCTCGTTCTTAGGGATGGCTGTGCCAGACGCCATCGCAACCGGCAACGCTGCTGCGTGGGGACCTCTTGGTACCTGCGTGCAACAAGTGGCAGGAAGCGCCGAAATTCAGCCTGTGCAGATGGTAGCTACCTGGGTTTGCTTGGCAACCAATCCTTCGCTAAATCCGATGCCTCGCTGGTACATGTAACCCGGAAAATCGCCTGCTTTCGGCGCTGTTCGCTTATGGCGTACAGCGCCATTTTTGCAGGTAGATGGCTTAAAAACCGTTCAAAGGGGCGTGCTGGTGCCTAAACCGGAAATTTTGCCGAACCAACCGCGTTAGAGTAGGTGCAATTAGCAAACAAAAGGAGAACTGGCATGTTTGAACGGTTTACGGATCGCGCTCGTCGCGTCATCGTGCTCGCCCAGGATGAGGCGCGCATGTTGAACCACAATTACATTGGTACCGAGCACATCCTGCTTGGCCTGATTTCGGAGGGCGAAGGCGTTGCAGCCAAGGCCCTGGAATCGATGGGCATTAATCTCGAAGATGTGCGCCGCGAGGTTGAGGAAATCATCGGTCACGGCACCCAACCGCCAACCGGCCACATTCCGTTTACGCCGCGTGCCAAGAAGGTGCTGGAACTTTCGCTGCGCGAAGGCCTGCAGATGGGGCACAAGTACATCGGCACGGAATTCCTGCTGCTCGGCTTGATCCGCGAGGGGGAAGGCGTAGCAGCACAAGTGCTGGTTAAGCTCGGCGCGGATCTGCCACGCGTGCGCCAGCAGGTTATTCAGCTGCTTTCTGGCTATGAAGGCGAAGGCCAGTCCCCAGATGCGCAGGGCTCTGGTCAAAACTTAGCAGGCGCCGGAGCTGCCCCAGGCGGGCGTGGCGGCAGCCAGGGTGGTGTAGGCGAGCGCTCTAATTCGCTGGTCTTGGACCAATTTGGCCGCAACCTTACCCAGGCCGCGAAAGACGGCAAGCTGGACCCAGTGGTGGGCCGCGAAAAGGAAGTCGAGCGCATCATGCAGGTGCTGTCTCGTCGTACCAAGAACAACCCAGTGCTCATCGGTGAGCCTGGCGTGGGTAAGACCGCCGTCGTTGAAGGCCTTGCCTTGGACATTGTTAACGGCAAGGTGCCAGAGACTCTGAAGGACAAGCAGCTTTACTCGCTCGACCTGGGTTCCCTGGTTGCGGGTTCCCGTTACCGCGGTGACTTCGAGGAGCGCCTGAAGAAGGTGCTCAAGGAAATCAACCAGCGCGGCGACATCATCCTGTTCATCGATGAAATCCACACCCTCGTCGGTGCCGGCGCCGCTGAAGGCGCAATCGACGCGGCCTCCCTGCTGAAGCCAAAGTTGGCTCGTGGCGAGCTGCAGACCATTGGCGCGACCACGCTGGATGAGTACCGCAAGCACATCGAAAAGGACGCCGCTCTTGAGCGTCGTTTCCAGCCGGTGCAGGTCCCAGAGCCATCCGTCGAGATGACCATCGAGATCCTGAAAGGTCTGCGCGACCGCTACGAAGCACACCACCGCGTTTCCATTACCGACGGCGCACTTGCGGCAGCTGCAAACCTGTCCGACCGCTACATCAACGACCGTTTCCTCCCAGACAAGGCCGTTGACCTCATCGACGAGGCCGGCGCCCGCATGCGTATCAAGCGCATGACTGCTCCGGAATCCATCCGCGAAGTTGACGAGCGTATCGCTGATGTCCGCCGCGAGAAGGAAGCCGCGATCGACGCTCAGGACTTCGAGAAGGCAGCAGGCTTGCGGGATCAAGAGCGTAAGCTGCACGAAGAGCGCGCGGAGAAGGAAAAGCAGTGGCGTTCCGGCGACCTCGAGGAAATCGCTGAGGTCGGCGAGGAACAGATCGCTGAAGTCCTCGGTTCCTGGACCGGCATCCCAGTGTTCAAGCTGACCGAGGAAGAATCTTCCCGCCTGCTGCGCATGGAAGATGAGCTGCACAAGCGCATCATCGGCCAGGAAGACGCCGTCAAGGCGGTCTCCCGTGCTATTCGACGCACCCGCGCGGGTCTGAAGGACCCGAAGCGCCCATCCGGTTCCTTCATCTTCGCCGGCCCATCCGGTGTGGGTAAGACGGAGCTTTCCAAGGCCCTCGCGGAATTCCTCTTCGGCGACGACGACGCCCTCATCCAAATTGACATGTCCGAATTCCACGACCGCTTCACCGCGTCGCGCCTATTCGGTGCCCCTCCGGGATACGTCGGCTTCGAAGAGGGCGGCCAGCTCACCGAAAAGGTGCGCCGCAAGCCGTTCTCCGTGGTGCTTTTCGACGAAATCGAAAAGGCCCACAAGGAGATTTACAACACCCTCCTGCAGGTCCTGGAAGAAGGACGCCTTACCGACGGTCAGGGCCGCGTAGTGGACTTCAAGAACACCGTGCTTATCTTCACCTCAAACCTCGGTACCGGTGATATTTCCAAGGCGGTTGGCATGGGCTTCTCCGGCGTTGGTGAAACCGATACCGCCGGGCAGTTCGAGCGGATGAAGGGCAAGGTTAACGACGAGCTGAAGAAGCACTTCCGCCCAGAGTTCCTGAACCGTATCGACGAAATCGTGGTCTTCCACCAGCTCACTCAGGAGCAGATCGTTGAGATGGTCGACCTGCTCGTTGCCCGCGTTGCTAAGTCCATGGCTGCCAAGGACATGGGCCTTGAGCTGAGCGATGCGGCCAAGAACCTGCTGGCCAAGCGAGGCTTCGACCCAGTACTTGGTGCTCGTCCGCTGCGCCGGACGATCCAGCGCGAAATCGAGGACGTGCTTTCCGAGAAGATCCTCTACGGTGAGATGGGTGCCGGTGAGATCGTCACCGTCGACGTCGAGGGCTGGGATGGCGAGTCCAAGGGTGAGGACGCCAAGTTCGTGTTCGGCGCCAAGCCTAAGCCGCTGCCGGAAGGCAAGTTCTCTGAAATCTCCGTGGAAGCAGCCGAGGCTGTTAAGCCGGTAGAATCCGAAGAAGATCAAACTCCGGATCACTCTCCGGAATCCGGAATCTAAGGAGAACTATCGATGGGTATTCAGTTTCGTGAGAAGAAGAAGCTGGGCAAAAATAGCTGGCTGAACATCACAGGTTCCGGCGCTTCAGCTTCCACCAAGGTAGGCCCCGTCACCATCAACAGTCGTGGTGGCGTGTGGGTTAACCTGCCTGGCGGCATGACTTTCCGGGGGCGCTGGAAGTAATGGCTGTGGATTTTTGACTCGCAGATGTCCCCATTCTGCAGGAAAAGGAGACATTCGTGAGTCAAAAATCAACGCGTAACCATGAAAGACAACGCGCAATACCAAATGGGCCTGGCAGCCGATGCCGTTATTCGCCTCGGGATGATGATGACCGGCGCCGGCACCTCCGGGTATCGCGTGATGCGGGCGATGAAGCGCGCAGCCCGCGCACTCGGCTTCGATGCATTGGACGCGGTAGTGGGCATCAACCAAATCACTTGCTCATTTCACCGCGGACATCATTTCCGAACCATCGTCGCGCGGTCGCACAACCCGGCGGTGGATGCTTCGAGAATTGAGGCGCTGGAGAAGCTGACGCACCAGTTGCACCGCCGAATCACGGTGGATGAGCTCAATGCAGAGCTCGATCGGGTGGAAACTCAAGTGACTAAGCGGTGGAGCACCCTGCATTTGGCGCTTGCGGCCGCGATTGCCTGCGCTAGCTTTGCGATGCTCAACCACTTCACGCTTCTCCAAGCCGTTTTAGTGGCTTTTGCAGCAGGTTGTGGCCAAGCTACTCGGACACTGCTGCACCACAAGCGGGTACATCAACTGGGGTGCATCGCGGCCGCGGGAACGGCTTCATCGACGGTGTTTTTCTTGGTCACTGCGGCCCTTGATTTAGTTTTCCCTGGTCAAGCATCGAACCTGACCGCTGGTTACGTGGCGGCTGCGCTGTTTCTGATTCCGGGTTTCCCACTATTTTCCGCAATGATCGACTTAGCACGGTTTGATTTTGATGCCGGGCTAGCTCGGTTGTCTTATGCGATGACGGTTATCGTGACGGCAACATTTGTGGTCACCTTGGTGAGCTGGCTAACGGGGCTTAGTCCAGCGCCGGTGGAATCGGCGCTACATGCATCGGTATTCACGGTGGCGGTGGCTAGTTTTGCGGGTATCGCTGGCTTTGCGTTCCTATTTAATTCCAGCCTTCGGATGATCTTAACAGCCGCCGTGATCGGGACAATCGCAAATCTGACCCGCATGATTCTGCTGGAGATCGGCACTACTCCGGCGGCCGCGGCTTTCGTGGCGGGCACGATTATTGGCGTGCTTGGGGCTTTGCTTTCCAAGCGGGTGCACTTGCCTCGGATCACTACAACCGTACCGGCTGCGGTCGTCCTTATTCCGGGAGTGGCGATGTTCAAATCCGTCTACTACCTCAACGCAGGCGACATGGACCAAGTAATCTCTCATGCAGCTACTGCGGCTTTTTCGGTGGTAGCGATTTCCGCCGGGTTGATCTTTGCTAGGTTGCTGACCGATAGTGCTTGGACCTATGGCAAACTGATCGAATTTGGACGTCTGGAAGACAACTAGAAACCGGCACGCCCACGGCCCACATCGCGTTGAAAATCGGCGGCAGCCTGCCTAGCCTCAGGATCTGCAGAATCCATCTCGCGGTCGATTCGACGTCGAAACATACCCGCAGGAATAGCTATTAAAAGTATGGCGCCGATGGCTACGATCCAAAAAACATCCATGCCTAAGGCTATCCAGATTCCGCGACGGTTGTTGGCAATTGGAATAGGCCAGCGTCGTTTTGTTCTGCCAAACCATCTTCCAACAGGGAAAATAAGGCTCGAGAACGTTGGACAGCGTCGGGCCAGACGATGTCCAATTCAGACTGCGGGACAGGTGTGGTGGCGTTTCTCAAAACGCCCATCAGCAGCCCGCGTACCTGCCGATCGGTGCCGGCGAATTTTTGCACTCGACGCTTGGCCGCAGCCAATTCTGCCTCAGAAGGTTCCGGTCGACCCGCCTGCTGCCAGGCACATTGAGCCAGCATAGGGCATTCCTGGCACCGAGGGCGAGTGGTGCATACCAGGGCACCGAGCTCCATAAGTGCGACTGAAAACTCTGGTGCACCGGAGTCAGGGAGTAACACAGAAACGTCGTTGAGGTCAGCACGCCGGGCAGGGCCGGGGAGCAATGAACCGTGAACCAAGCGGAAAACCACCCGCCGCACATTGGTGTCCACCACGGGAACTCGTTGGCCGAAGGCGAAGGCCAAGACGGCGCGTGCGGTGTAATCGCCGATTCCAGGCAATGCGAGGAGATCGTCGAGAAGCTGTGGCACCTCGCCGTCGTGGCGCGCGACGATCTCGCGGGCGCAGTCCAGCAGGCGCAGAGCGCGACGGGGATACCCCAACTTTCCCCAGGCGCGAAGCACCTGATCGGGGGTGGCGTTGGCGAAATCGGCTGGGGTGGGCCAGCGCTGCATCCACTCCTGCCAGATTGGCTCTACTCGAGCGACCGGAGTTTGTTGACTCATCACTTCAGACAGCAGAATTCCCCATGCGCTGGTAGTGGGCGTACGCCAGACAATGTCGCGCTGATGAGCACGGTACCAGGTGATCAGGGGCTGGAAATCCATAGTCGATAAGCATAGAACTTTTGAAAATGGAAGGAAAAGAGCACAATGGAGGGTATGCCGCAGATCACTAACGAAGAACGTACTCCGCAGAGCGCCTGGGCCGCCCTGAAAGAGGGTAACCGTCGCTTCCAGACCTTCAATGAGGAACGTCCCAACACCGACTTTACCCGCCGCATGGAGCTGACCAACGGCCAGAACCCCATCGCTGTGGTGCTGTCCTGCTCGGATTCGCGCGTTCCAGTGGAGCTGATCTTCGACCAAGGCTTGGGTGACGTCTTTGTGATCCGCACCGCCGGTGAGATCATCGACCTATCCGTGCTGGCTTCCCTGGAGTACGCCGTCGAAGATCTCCACGTCAAGGTCATCGTGGTGCTCGGCCACGAGTCCTGTGGTGCGGTTGCGGCCACGAAGTCCGCGATGGAGGGCGCGGGAATCCCAGATGGCTTCCGCCGCGTGTTGGTGGAAAAGATCAGCCCTTCCATCATGAATGCCCGCGACGCTGGCAAGACGACCGCCGCAGAGTTCGAGTCGCACCACGTTGCTGAAACCGTGGACCAGATCATTTCGCGTTCCCCTGAGGTCAAAAACAAGCTGCAGCAGGGCCAAGTCGGCATCGTCGGTGTCCGTTACCGCCTTTCCGACGGCTACGCGGAGCCGGTCGTAGAAATCGGTGTCGACTAGCTAGCAGCTTGACGCCGCCCCACGCCGCTGCCCCAGACACACCCAGTTGGGCAGCGGCATTTTGTACGTTAAAACAACTAAATTAGGTGCTGTGACTAATAGACCACTGCCTGATTACATCTACCGACGCCGCCGCATCGCCGCGCTGCTGGTGCTCCTCGTTGTCATCGCAATGGCAGTGTGGCTCATGATGAGCTTGGGCGGCCCACAGCACAAGCAAGAGCAACCTGCTGCGACTTCTGCGTTTGACCGCACCTCGCTGACCCCAACGCCAGAGGCTACCCCTACGGGGAATGCGACCTCCACAGCAAAGCCAAGCGAATCTGCTTCGCCCGCTCCTACTCCTACCAATGTCGTGGCAAACAAGACCACGTGTGCAGTGGAAGACCTCATCGTGGAGGCACGGGCGAACCAGCCCACTTTCGGCGCAGAAGACCGCCCTACTTTCTACCTCACGGTGAAGAACCCAACTAAGGCAGATTGCAAGGTGGATCTGCGCAAGGACGGCCTGAAGTTTGAGGTCTACGACCTGGCAAATAACCACCGGATCTGGGGCGATACCGACTGTAACCCGAGCGAGGACACCAGTGAGCGGATTTTCCCAGCCGGGCAAGAACGCCATTACGAAGCAGTCTGGTCCCGCACCACGTCCGCTCCGAACCAGTGCGATAACCGCCAACCGGTGCCTGCCGGCAGCTACTTCCTGCACACGCTCGTGGGGCAGAATCACTCCGAGGCGTTCACGTTCAACCTGAAGTAGGTTTGCTGCGCGTTTAGGTGCGCAGCCGCACGATCCCGTCCCGAATGTGGCGTGCCCACAGGGTGCCCACATTCTCCACGGCAGCAATGTCTTCGACCGAGGCCTCGGTGAGCTTGGTGATATCGCCAAACGCCGCGATGAGCTTGTCCATGAGGAATGGCTGCACACGTGGGACTCGGCCGAGCACCCGGTAGCCACGAGGCACAATCCACTGGTGCAGCGCTTCCTCGGCGGTCGGGAATCCTAGGATGCGAGCAATGTGGGTTGGCTTGACGATATCTTTGTCGTCTAGCTGGTCCAATTCCTGCAGCGCCCGCTGGATGTCTTCCGTGGTCGGTAGTCCCGGGGTAACCAGGTAGTCCCGCAAGATCAGCTCGCGGTCCTTGGCGTTGTCGCCGGAAAGCTCTTCGAGCTGCGCCCCCAGCTGCTTGCCATCCGTGCCGAGTTCTACGACATCGCGATCAATGGATTCTGCGGCGCGTTTCAGCATGTCCATGCGCTGCACCACCGTGATGACATCCGATACGGTGGCATAGTTGTGCATTTCAGCTACGAAGAGTCGCTCGTTCACCTGGTCGAGGCGGGTGCGGTAGCGTTCCATCGTCGCAATGCCTTGGTTGGCGCGCGACAAAATATCGGAGGAACCTTCCAGAATGTGCCGCTGATTTTCGACGTACACGGTGATGATGTTCATCGACTGACTCACCGCGATAACCGGGTAGCCGGTCTGCAACGCAGTGCGTTCGGCCGAACGGTGCCGGGTGCCGGATTCTTCGGTGGGGAAGGTCGGGTCGGGCATGAGCTGCACGTTTGCCCGGCGAATTCGCATGCTGTCGGAGGACAAGATGACTGCGCCGTCCATCTTGCACAGCTCACGGACGCGGGTGGGAGCGAAGGGAACGTCGATCTCAAATCCGCCGTCGGAGATCGCCTCTACGTCATCGTCGTAGCCGAGGACGATGAGTGCGCCGGTGCGGCCCCGGAGAATGCGTTCCAGACCGTCGCGAAGCGGGGTGCCAGGGGCGAGCCGCTCAAGGGTGTCGCGCAAGGTTGCTACAGGAGGGAGCGCAGATTCAGTCATGGGGTTCACTTTACTTGGCTAATGGCGGAGTTGATGTCGCCTACTTGCTTAATCTTAAGCCCAGGAATGTTGAGCTTTTCTCCCGCAGGAACGATCGCAGCGGTATAACCCAGCCGCGCGGCCTCTTGTAGTCGGCGGGCTAGATTAGGCACGCGCCGAATTTCGCCGGCCAAACCTACTTCGCCAAGCACCACGGTGCGTGGTGGGAGAGGACGCTGGTGGATGGCTGAGATCGTAGCTAGAGCGACGGCGAGGTCAGTAGCTGGTTCGGCGACCTTCATGCCGCCGACAGTAGCCACATAGACATCTTTGGTGGCGGTTTGTTCCTTGGCTCGAGCGGCCAGCACCGCGAGCACCATCGGCACGCGGTTGGGGTCCAGCCCGGTCACCGTCCGACGCGGGTTCTTGGCAGGGGTGTCCACGAGCAGGGCCTGCACCTCCGTGAGCATTGGGCGCACGCCGTCCATCGCCACCGTTACCGCGGTCCCATCGGGAGTTTCCTCCCGGTGCGATAAGAACAAGCCGGAAGGGTCAGCCACCTCGTGAATGCCATCTGACTGCTGCTCGAAACAGCCCACCTCATCAGTTGCACCGAAGCGGTTCTTGATGCCCCGCAGCATGCGTAGCGACGAATGGCGATCCCCCTCAAAGTGCAGCACCACGTCAACGAGGTGCTCCAGCACACGCGGACCGGCCACGTTGCCGTCCTTGGTGACGTGGCCGACCAAGACCACCGGAATTCCCTTGGTCTTAGCTAGCGAAGTCAGCGCCGCGGTAACCGCACGAGACTGTGCCACACCACCTGCTACGCCCTCAACGCCCTGGACATTCATGGTTTGTACGGAATCTACGATCAGCAAGGACGGTTGTACCTGCTCCACATGCCCGAACACGATATCTAAGTTGGACTCCGCAGCAAGATACAGTGATTCCTGGACGGCATTGGTGCGTTCCGCCCGCAAACGAACTTGCCCGGCGGATTCCTCTGCCGTCACGTAAAGCGTCGTTCGACCTTGGGCTGCCCAGCGGGACGCTACTTCAAGCAGCAAGGTGGATTTGCCCACACCTGGTTCGCCAGCGAGTAACACGACAGATCCGGGGACGATTCCGTTGCCGAGCACGCGGTCTAGTTCGCCGATATCCGTGGTTACGCTTTCTGAGCGTTTGGCATCGATTTGCGTGATGGAAACAGCCGGGGAGGATGGCGTCAAAGCCTGCGTAGGCACCCGCTTATCGGTGGACATGGGTGCAGATTCGGTGAGCGTTCCCCACGCCCCACATTCTGGGCACCGGCCCAGCCATTTCGGGCTGGAATATCCACATTCACTGCAGGTATGCAGACTGCGCGCCTTTTTAGCCATGCGCCCGATTCTAGTGCCTGTAGCTGCGAAAAAAGCTACCCGCGATCCGAGTGGGGATCGCGGGTAGCCGGCTAAGGATTAAAGATTAGTGAGCCGAGTGAGATGGAGTCACGCGGTTGCCGGTGTTTTCTTCGTTGTGGTTGGTAGCGATGGTGGCGTCTACCTTGATCTCACCAGCGTCGAAGGTGAAGGTGACTGGCTTGCGGCCGCCTGGTGCGAACTTATCGTTTGCCAGGGAAGTGGTGACGTATTCGATGCAGACGTTGTCGCTCTTTTTCAGCGTCTGAATGTTCTTGGCGGTATCGGCAACCAGGGAGCAGTTGCGCTTGATCTCTGGCTGAGCAGACAGAGTGACGTCCTTGCCGTTGACCTTGACGGAGGTCAGCTTGTGAGCCTTGTTCTTGGAATCCTGGTTCACAGCGGTGAACTTAAGCGCTGCGGACTGGTCTTCGTTGACAATGACGGTGACGTCGCGGACGGCGACTTCCTTGTTGGCAGTCTCCGCACCAGAACCATCAACAGCGGCAACCTGGTCCGAGGTCTGCGTGATCTGGCCAGCGCTACATGCGGAAAGGGCCAAGGCTGCAGCGCCAGCTACGGTAAAGATTGCGCCACGGCGGGCAGTCTTCAGGATCATCACTTGTATACGTCCTCCATCTGAGGCATGAATGCTCGACTATGTTCTCTAAGGCAGTGTAGCCGGGGGAGGTGCAGTTCACATACTCGTTTTTGAAATCTAACGGCCTTTTGGGGGCGATAGGGGACGAAAATCACAATTTTTCCCGGAACTTATCTGAAGTTAGGCTGCCGCAACGGCGTGAGGTAGGGGAGTGCGGCCGGGCGTCGACAAGCTAGGCACAAGTAGAAACTGCAGGTGGATGGCATGATAGAATGGCTTGCGTTGTTTCGAGCCACCTGGGTGGTTCGGGTGAGTACCAGCTGCTAGGAGTGGGAATGGAATTTAAGGTCGGAGACGTCGTCGTCTATCCGCATCACGGTGCAGCTCGCATTGAGGCGATCGAGCAGCGTGAATTGGGTGGGCAGATGATGGAATATCTGGTGCTGCAGATTCGCCAGTCTGACCTCACCGTTCGGGTACCTGCTAAGAATGCAGAGCTGGTGGGCGTCCGCGATGTCGTGGGCGAAGAAGGCCTGCAAAAGGTGTTCTCGGTGCTGCGTGAGACGGACGTGGAAGAAGCAGGAAACTGGTCCCGTCGTTACAAGGCTAACCAGGAACGTTTGGCTTCCGGCGACGTGAACAAGGTTGCCGAGGTAGTGCGCGACCTGTGGCGTCGCGATCAGGACCGTGGCCTGTCCGCTGGTGAAAAGCGCATGCTCGCAAAGGCTCGTCAAGTGCTGGTCGGTGAGCTCGCCCTCGCCGAGACGGTGGATGAGAAGAAGGCCGATGACGTCCTCGCTCAAATGGACGCCACCATCGAACGTCACCGCTCCATGGTGCTGGAGGATGAGCCGAAGAAGGATGTCGACGATCTGGACGTGGATCTCGATGACCTCAACTTCGACGACGAAGACTAACGCGGCCCTGCTATGACTCGCCGCGTCACCGCGCTTATCGCAGCAGCTGGCAAAGGCACTCGTCTCGGAGCGCCCGTTCCGAAGGCATTCGTTAGCCTGCGCGGACGGACCTTGCTTGAGCGCAGCGTGCAATCCATGATCACTTCTGCCGTCGTCGATGAAATCATCGTTTTGGTGAGCCCCGACATGGAAAGTTACGCGCGCGAATTGCTGAGCAAGCGTGGTCTCTTCGAATCGGAGGTGCCCCTGTGCCTTGTCCACGGCGGTGGCGAACGCGCCGATTCGATTTGGGCTGGGTTGCAGGCGATTCCCGACGCAGATGGCGTGGTTCTCATCCACGATGCCGCCCGGGCGCTTACCCCACCTGGCATGATCGCCCGCGTCGCTCAAACCGTGCTCACTGGCGAGCTCGGGGCCGTTCCGGTACTACCGGTCACCGACACCATCAAGCGTATCGACGGCGACGTGGTTGCCGAAACTCCTGACCGGGCGGCATTACGAGCAGTGCAAACCCCGCAGGGGTTCGACTTGGCTGCGCTCCGCGCTGCTAACGAAAAGTTCTTCGGCGGGGAACAGGACTTCGTGCCCACCGATGACTCAAGCCTGATGGAATGGGCAGGCCACCGCGTGCACACAGTGCAAGGCGACCCGATGGCATTTAAAGTGACCACGCCGATGGACATGGCTATGGCCCAAATGATTACCGACGACGCTGAACCAACGATATTCGAGGTACCAAGTGAATAACCTGATCCCCCGTGTAGGAATCGCAACTGACGCACACCAGATCGAGGCAGGAAAGCCGTGCTGGATCGCGTGCTTGCTCTTCGAAGGCGTCGATGGCTGTGAAGGCCACTCGGACGGCGATGTGGTAGCCCATGCGGTGGTTGATGCCGTGCTTTCGGCTTCTGGGCTGGGCGACTTGGGTAGCTTCGTGGGCGTGGGGCGGAAAGAGTATGACAATGTCTCCGGCGAACGCCTCCTGCGCGAAGTGCGCGAATACGTGGCTCGAGAAGGCTTCGTCATTGGCAACGCAGCGGTGCAGCTGGTGGGGCAGACCCCGAAGATGGGGCCGCGCCGCTTGGAAGCAGAAAAGGTGATGAGCGAATATCTTGGTGCTCCAGTATCCGTTTCTGCAACCACTACGGACCACCTTGGTTTTACCGGGCGCTCAGAAGGGCGCGCGGCGGTAGCGACCGCGGTGGTGTGGCGGGCCTAGCGGTGGAGTAGTTGCTCCATTTCCTTCATCTCGGCGGTTTGCACATTAATCATCGTCTGCGCGGCATCGCGTAGCGGCTGATAACGGCCGTTATCTACTTCGTCCTGAGTCATGGCTACCGCACCGTCATGGTGTGAATGCATCAATTTCAGGAAGGTTTCCTCAGCACCCGCCCCTTCAAGACTCTCGAGCTGTTTCATCTGCTGGGGCGTAATCATGCCATTAGCGATGTGCGATGAATGATGCTCCATGGTCTTTTGCGCGCCCCATTCGTTTGCCAGCCCTTTCATGTAGACGATTTCCTTTTCTTGGCCCGTTTTGATCCGCTGCGCTATATCGCGTGTTTCCGGTGAGATGCCCGGTTTGGACAGCACAATGTCGCTCATATCCACGGCTTGTTGATGGTGCGGGGTCATCATTCCTAGAAAATGCAGGTCAACTTCATTTCCTGCTGGGTTCTTCTCAGTTTGAGAGCCGCAGCCAGCGAGAGCAAGGGCGCCGATGATGCATATCGCGGACATTCGAAGATTCATAGTTTGGAGATTATCGAATGGTAGTCCGCTCGGACAGGTTCTGAAGTGTGGCTCTGCGCACTATGCCACATCGTTCTGTGCCTTTGAGGTGACTCGGTTTTTGCAAAAGTGGGCCATCTCAAAGGCAAAGAAGTGAAACATACCCGCTAGACTTGAATGCGTGACTCTACGCATCTTTGACACCAATACCCGTACCCTTCGCGACTTTGTCCCAGTAAAGGAAGGCCACGCGTCGGTGTACCTGTGTGGTGCGACGGTGCAGTCGATCCCACACATTGGCCACGTTCGCTCCGGCGTCGCCTTCGACATCCTGCGTAACTGGCTGGAAGCCAAAGGCTACGACGTAGCGTTCGTACGCAACGTGACAGACATAGATGACAAAATCTTGCGCAAGGCGGAAGAAAACGGTCGCCCGTGGTGGGAGTGGGCCGCAACGCACGCCCGCGAATTTTCCTGGGCTTATGACCAGCTCGGTGTGCGACCACCTTCTATTGAGCCGCATGCCACCGGGCACGTCACCGAGATGATCGAATATATGCAGCGGATCATCGACAATGGGCACGGCTACGCCGCCGACGGCAACGTCTACGCCACGCCGGTAACCATCGAAGGTTACGGCCAGCTGTCTGGTCAGAAGCTGGATGAGATGGATCAGGGCGAATCAGACGGCACCGGCAAGCGCGACCCACGGGACTTCGCTATGTGGAAGGCAGCCAAACCAGGTGAACCGAGCTGGCCAACCCCGTGGGGGCGCGGCCGCCCGGGCTGGCACATCGAGTGCACCGCCATGGCCACCAAGTACCTGGGGGCGAACTTTGACATTCACTGTGGTGGCCTTGACCTGCAGTTCCCGCACCACGAAAACGAAATCGCCCAAGCACACGCTGCAGGTGACGGCTTCGCCAACTACTGGATGCACAACGGCTGGGTGACGATGTCCGGCGAAAAGATGTCCAAATCGCTGGGCAACGTGCTTTCCGTTCCTAACATCCTCCAGATTGTGAGACCGGTTGAGCTGCGCTACTACTTGGGCTCGGCACATTACCGCTCCATGCTCGAATACTCCGAGGCTGCGTTGAAGGAGGCCGCCGCGGGCTACCAGCGCATTGAGGCATTCCTGGAGCGCGTTGGCGCGGTAGAGAAGACCACGTGGACTCCTGTGTTTGAAGAAGCTATGGATGATGACATCTCGGTGCCACGCGCGCTTGCTGAAATCCACAACGCTGTGCGTGCCGGAAACTCTGCGCTCGCATCTGGTGACAAGGCTGAAGCAATTCGCATTGCGGGGCAAGTTCGTGCGATGATGGCGGTTCTTGGTGTTGACCCGCAGTCCGACCAGTGGGCGTCGGCAAGCAACGGCAACGACAACGCGCACCATGCTCTCGATGTTCTCATCGAGGCCGAATTGCAGCGTCGCGCGCAGGCTCGTGCGGACAAGGATTGGGCTACTGCCGACGAGGTGCGTGATCGCCTCGCAGCAGCAGGCATCGAAGTAACAGACACCCCCGACGGTCCACAGTGGACGTTGAAGTAAGGAATTAGTAATGCCAGGTAACGACCAACGACGCGGTGGACTGCGCAAAACCAACAAGAAGGGCATGGTTAAGGGCTCTGGCGGCCAGGCTCGACGCGCACTGCGCGGCAAGGGGCCCACGCCAAAGGCAGAGGACCGCGAATACCACGCAAAATACAAGGCCAAGAAAGCCGCAGAACGACGCGCCCAGGGCCGCCACGAGAAGGAAACCGATGAGTTCGTGGTCGGCCGTAACCCAGTAGTGGAGTGCCTCAAGGCCAAGGTGCCCGCTACTGCCTTGTACGTGGCCGCTGGCACCGGTGCTGACGACCGACTGACTGAGGCCGTGCAGCTAGCGAATCACCGCGGCATCGCAGTGATCGAGAAGCCTAAGTTCGAACTGGATCGCATGACCGGTAATGCCATGCATCAAGGTCTGGGCCTGCTGATCCCGCCGTTTAAGTACGCGGCGGCCGAAGACCTCATTGACCGCGTCCGCGCTTCGGGCGAACCGGGCCTCATCGTGGTTTTGGACAACATCACCGACCCGCGTAACCTCGGTGCCGTAATCCGTTCTGTGGCGGCCTTCGGTGGCCACGGCGTGATTATTCCGGAGCGCCGTTCCGCATCCGTGACCGCCGTTGCATGGCGTACTTCCGCAGGTACCGCTGCGCGCCTGCCGGTTGCTCGCGCGACGAACCTCGTGCGCACGCTGAAGATGTTCCAGCAGAATGGCTACCAGGTGGTTGGCCTCGATGCCGGTGGCGACCATACCCTCGACACCTACGATGGGACCGACAACGTGGTCATCGTGGTCGGCTCCGAGGGCAAGGGCATTTCCCGCCTCGTTGGCGAAACCTGTGACACGATCATGAGCGTGCCGATGGTCGATTGGGTCGAATCCCTCAATGCTTCCGTCGCCGCCGGTGTGGTCTTGAGCGAGTTCGCTCGCCAGCGCCGCGTGAAGTAAAACCTATTCGGAAATTGTGTGCTCGTTTGGATTGCGCGTCCAGGGGTTTCATTGAGAATCGATCTGAGTGAAGCACACAATTTCAACCGCTGGAATCGAGGATGATGGTTAGTCCAAAAGTTGCCCCGTTTCTTAGCACTGCCAGTGCCATCGGGTTCGTGGCTTCCACGATCGGGGCAGGTAATGGGTTTTACAATCTGAACCGGCATGCCTCTGTCGGAAATGACCTGGGCGCGCAGTATGTGGCTTCAGCTACTGACAGGATGTTCACTTACCTGCTCGTCGCAATATTTTGCGCAGCCGTGGGGGTAATGTGCATGAGGCTCGAGCGCAAATAGTCCGGGGCGAGGATAGATCTACTGCTAACCCGCGTGTTCGCACCCAGCATCCAGTGCATACGCCCGCGCAACTACTTCGTCACGCGTAGCCCCGCGCCCGCGTAGCCAGCCGATCAGTCGGCACACCAGGTAGATCACGAAGGAAATCGTGGTCACAAAAACGGAAACCGGCAGGCCAGGCGCAAGGGACAAAACCAAGCCACCCACGGCGGCCACTTCGGCAAATAGCATTGACCACAACACAGCGTGCAGCGGATTGGACGTAATGTGAACTGCTCCCGCGCCTGGGGTGATGAGCAGGGCCATCACCAATAGCGCGCCCACGATCTGGACGGATTGTGCGGCGGTGAGGCCAACAAGTACTGCGAAAGCAACCGAAATCAAGCGGATATTAACCCCTGCAGCGGCAGCCATGGCGGGATCTGCGGAGGCGAAGAGCAGGGGGCGCCACATGAGTGCCACCGCGGCAACAACAAAAACGCAGACCCCGGCGAGTAACCAGAGTGAGGCGCCGGAAACGCCCACGATCTGGCCGGTAAGCAGCGAAAAAGCAGTGGAAGAGCGGCCCTTGTATAGGTGGATGAACAGCACAGACAGGCCCATGCCGAAGCTCATCACCACGCCCACGGCAGCGTCTTGTTCACGCAGTCCAAGCAGCGCCAACACGATGGCGGCCACAATAGATCCCACCACTGCACCGATGCCAATGTTGAGTCCCAACAGCAGCGCTGCGGCGGCACCCATCAACGCCAGCTCAGATGTGCCGTGCACGGAGAAAGACATTTGGCGCAGCACGATCATCGGCGCCATGACGCCAGAGAGAATGCCCAGTAGGGCAGCGGCGATGAGGGCTTGTTGGACGAAGCCGACGTCGAGAAGATACATCGTGTCCGCGAAGAATTGGGACATGGGTTAGACCACCACCAATCGGCCGTCGATGTTAAGTACGTCTACGCGGGTGCGGTAGAGCTCGGAAAGCACTTCGGAGCGCATGACCTCGGAGACGTCGCCGAGCGTGTGACCGTATGGACCGAGGTAGAGCACGCGATTGACGTGCTCCAGGATCGGGTTGATGCCGTGCGTGACAAAGAGGATTGCGGTGTCGTGTTCGCGACGTCGCCGCTCGAGCAGGGCCACCGTGCGTTGTTGCACGCCGATATCCAGACTGAGCAAAGGTTCATCGCACAGCAGGAGCTCCGGGTCGCTGGCCAGCGCTTGCGCCTGCCGAATCAGCTGCTGCTGTCCGCCGGAAAGCTTGCCGACGCGCCGATCTGCAATTCCTTCAGCGCCAACGGATTTAAGTAGGTCGTCGACAAGCGAGCGGGGCGCGCGACGGCCCCGGAACACGCCGTGGGCGGCGGATAGGGACACGAGGTCGCGGGCACGCATTGGTAGCTCGATAGGGAACATGCGTTGCTGCGGAATGAACCCGATCCGCTTGGTGGATTCGACCGTACCTGCGGTGAGCTTGCGGGTGCCCAGGATCGTGTGGAGGAGGGTGGATTTTCCGGCGCCATTAGGGCCCAAAACCGCGATGAACTCACCGGAGGAGACCTCGAGGTTGAGGTTTTCCCACAGTGGGCTCACCGCGGCGTTGTTGAACTTTAAAAGCACTGTTTCAGAATACGCGTATCAGCGGACGGCTTAGTGCTTGTGGTCGCCGGCAGACTTGGCAGCCTTTTCTAGGGCGGTGATCGTCTTGTCGTACATGTCGAAGAAATTGGTGCCCTTTTCTGGGGTCTCGTAGACATCTACGACTGGGATCTTCTTGGCCTCAGCGGCTGCGCGGATGCGCTTGGAGTACTCGGTCTCGGTCTGTGGCGAATCAAGGAGGACCTGGATCTTGCCCGCTTCGATAGCTTCGAGGAACTCATTGATGTCTGCTGCTGCAGGCTCGGCTTCGCTGAGGGTGGTCTTGCGGTAGCCGGCTGGGGTGATATCGTGCAGCTCAGTGTGCTTGACCATGTGGTCGCCCAGTGGGTGAGTTTGCGCAATATCTGCGCCGCCCAGAGCATGCAGGCGCTTATCCAGCGCGTTTACTTTAGTTTCCACCGCTGCAGGGTTCACTTTCGCATCTGGCTTGGCTTCCTTGACTCGCTTGGCGATCTCATTGGCTACCTCGTTGAGGGAGGTGGTGTCGTACCAGATGTGTTCGTTAGTGTCGGCACCTTCAGCGCCGCCGTGGGCGTGGTCGTGGCCTTCGTGTGCGGCTTTGGTGCCGTGTGCGTGGTCGTGACCCTCGTGCGCTTCCTCAGCACCGCCGTGTGCGTGGTCATGGCCTTCGTGCGCTTCCTCAGCACCGCCGTGGGCGTGGTCGTGGCCTTCGTGGTTGTGGTCGTGACCGGAGTGGTCGTGCTCGGTGAGTGGAAGGGCGTGAATGACCTTCTTCTGATCCACTGCGGAGTAGAGCCAAGAATCGTATCCGCCGCCACCGGCCACGATTAGGCTGGCCTTTTCCGCCTTTGCCATGTCAGCGGCGGATGGTTCGAAACCGTGCGGGTCGATGTTGTTGCCCTTGATGATGGATTCGATCTTGATGGAGTCGTCTTCGATAACCAAATCTGCTACGTCCGCCCAAATCTGGGTGGATGCGACGATGGAGATGTCATCAGTTGGTTTCTTTCCATTTTCGCCGCTGTCGCCGGTGGAAGGAGAGCAAGCGGTCATGCCGATGGCTGCAGTTCCCGCGATCAGGGCCGCCGCGGTACGGGCGATCGTGCGACGAATTCGAGGTGTGGAGATGGAAAGTTGAGATGTCATGGTTTATAGGTAAGTCTGCTTCCGGAATCTTGTCAAACTTAATTTCAATAAGGTGTCCTTACTGAATCTGAGCAGGCCAAAGGGTGGTAGAGTGCTGTCATGGCAAAACGACGATCCGGCCGGGGCACTATGGCTTCGCTGGCTGCTGAACTCGGGGTGTCTCGGACAACCGTGTCCAATGCCTATAACCGCCCTGAACAGCTTTCTCCCGCTTTGCGCGAGAAAATTCTGACCACCGCAGAACAGTTGGGGTACCCAGGCCCGGATCCCACCGCGCGTTCACTGCGCACCCGCCGAACTGACACGGTGGGGGTACTTTTTACCGATCATCTGTCCTACGCTTTCGAGGACCTCGCTTCGGTTGATTTCTTAGCTGGGATGGCTGAGGCTTCCTATGGCTCGCACGATTCGCTGACGTTGATTCCGGCAGGCCCGGACGGTGAATCGGGGATTAATCCGCATCAACTGCTAGGCAGGGCAGTGGTGGATGGGTTTGTGGCCTACTCCGTGGCTAGCGATGATCCCTACCTACAAGCAGCGCGCTCCCGCAGACTTCCGTTGGTCATTTGCGACCAGCCCACGCACACCGATTTGCCGTTCGTGGGGATCGATGACTACCTCGCGATTGCGCCCGCAGCCGAGGCCGTGCTGGCTGCCGGTCATCGCAGGATCGGGATTTTGTCCATTCGCTTAGATCGCGTGCGAAACGATGGGCCGGTGAGCCTAGCACGCGTGGCGTCGGCACGCTTGCATGTACAGCAGGCCCGGGTGCAGGGTGCCTTGGATGTGCTGGCGGGGGCAGGTATTGATCCAGCATCCGTGCCTATCGTGGAACGGCATATCAACGACGCTTCCAATAACATCGACGCCGCTCGGGAGCTGCTTGAATCGCATCCTGACCTCACCGCGGTGATGTGCACGACCGATTCCATGGCGTTAGGCGTGCTTGAGTATGCTCGCCAGCGTGGCATCCGCGTGCCGGAAGACCTTAGCGTGACCGGATTCGATGGCATCTCCACGGCGCTGGAGCGGGGCTTGAGCACTGTCCTCCAACCGAATCGAGCCAAGGGAGCTGCTGCCGGTCAGATGTTGCACATGCTTATCGACGCCCACCTGGCGGACCGGCACATCGACCCGCCCCGGAAAATCCTGAAGACCAGTTACTGTGCTGGCTCTACGGTCGCCGCACCGCGCAATTGAACCAGCTCTTCGAGAACGTCTGCGACATCCTCTACTCCTGGGATGCGAATATGCGCGGCGGTTTCGCCTTCGCCCACGCGTACGCCTAGGTCAGAGGGGCCTAGCGCGCGGAAACCGTTCTCGTCGGTGATGTCATCGCCGAGGAAAATCACGGCGTCTGCAGCGTAGCGGTTGCGCGCCTCGGTGATCCAGGTGCCCTTGGTGATGTCCACCACGGTGTATTCGATAACGAACTTGCCCTGGATCTGTTTCGCGCCGGGGATGTCGATTGCCGAGGCAGCCCGGACTAGTTGTTCCTGTCGCGGGCCTTCCACAGCTCGGTAGTGCATCACGCAGTTGAACGGCTTGTATTCGATGAACGCACCTGGAATACCTTCCACCAGCTGTTCGAGCTTTTTCGTAACCGCCTGGAGCGCATCGGCCTGCTCAGGGGTGAGCACGTGTGCATCGGCGCCGTGAGATCCGGCCAGGATAATTCCTTCCGGAGCCCCGGAAACCCGCTCTAGGCCTTCGCGGTGGCGGCCGGAAAGGATAGCCGTGGTGGTGCCGTTCAGCGTGCTCAAGGCTTGCAGCGCGGTGATGGAGCGGTCACAGATCGGAACGTCATAGGGATCAGTAGAAAAACCTGCCAGCGTGCCGTCGAAGTCGGAGACCACCAGCAAAGATGGGGCGTTGGCCACCCTGGTGAGTGCCGAGGTTACGTCTGCCGCAGATGCAAAGTTCATGGATTCCAATGTAGCTGTTCGCAGTTAGCGCGTCGCGACAAGCCTGATCGACGGCGCATCTAAGCCTGCTGGCTCTTTGGTAAGCAGTAGCTCGGTATCGCTCTTTTTCACGGCGAATTCGCCGTCGAGGAGGGTAACTAGCGCATCGTGGAAGTACCTGCCTGCTCCCACGCAGTCGGTGACTTTGTAGCGCACTTTGGAAAAGGTGGCCTTGGTTGGTTGGTCGAGTTTGTCGAACTCCACTTTGCCCTGAAACGGCGCGCAACCGGTATCCCCGGTAACCGTTTTGGTGCCTAGCACCATCACAGCGCTCACATCTTGGGGGAGGCCACCGGGTTTAGCGGGGTCGGTGTGAACTTCGGTGATTTGCCAGGTGGCGTCGCTGTTGCGCTGTTCGGCGCAGGCCGTGAGAGCGCAGCAACTTGCGGCAACAGTCAAGCAAGCAAGGAGTCTTTTCATTCGTGGTTCTCCAGTGCGCCGAGGAAACTCCGAGCCCATAGATCAACATCGTGGGTCATTACTTGTTGATGCAGCTGGTTCATTCGCCGTGCGGCTTCGGGATTATCGGTGCGGACGTCGACAATTGCTGCGTGCAGCTGGCGTTTGATGGATTCCACATCGTGCGGGTTGCACAAATAAGCCTCGCTGAGTTCCACCGCAGCGCCTGCGAATTCGCTGAGCACTAGTGCGCCTGTGCCGTTTCCGTGGCAGGCAACGAATTCTTTGGCCACCAAGTTCATGCCGTCTTTAAGTGGGGTGACCAGCATAATGTCTGCGTCGCGATAGTAGCCCATGAGCTCCCGTTTGGGCACCGGACGGTGAATGTAGTTCACTACAGGCGCGCCGATCTCGCCGTAGAGACCATTAATTCGACCCACCGCAGCTTCTACTTCTCGACGGGTCTCGCGGTAGTGCTCGATACGTTCGCGGGACGGCGTAGCGATCTGCACCAACACCACATCCTGGGCGCTGACGGCCTCGGTGGCGAGCAGCTCCTCAAACGCAAGCAAACGCTGCAGAATACCCTTGGTGTAGTCGAGCCGATCTACGCCGAGAATGAGCGTGCGTTCGCCGACGCGTCGGCGCAGCTCGCCGTGCTTGGCGGCTAACGCGGCAGCTTCCTTGGAATCAATCGAAATCGGGAATGCGGCGACCCCTACCCGGCGACCATCCGGGGCGGTGACGTGCGCGGTAACCTCGCGCACACTTGGCTCGCCAGAAACTTCCAACGAGTCTGGCTGACCGATGTGGGATCCCGCCGCGCCGGCAACCTGGGCGGCCAAGTTGAGGAAGTTTTGGGCGTTTTCTACCCCGTGGAATCCGATGACGTCCGCGCCCAGCAAACCACGCATGAGTTCTTCCCGCCACGGCAGCTGGCGGAACAACTCAGCGCCTGGGAACGGGATATGCAGGAAGAATCCGATCTTGAGGTCCGGACGGGTTTGTCGCAAAATGCCGGGCACCAGCTGCAATTGGTAGTCCTGCACCCACACCGTGGCATTCTCGGCCGCTACTTGCGCGACCTGCTCGGCAAACTTCAGGTTTACCTCTCGGTAGGCTTCCCACCAGCTGCGATCGAACTTCGGCGTCACGATGAGATCGTGGTACAACGGCCACAAAGTGGCGTTGGAAAAACCCTCATAAAACAGTTCGTAGTCACTCTCGGTCAACGTGACCGGGTGCAGCAACACACCTTCATCAGTGCGAAACGGTTCAAGATTTTCACCAGCATTACCTGGCCAACCCACCCAGCAGCCCTGGTGCTTTTGCAAGACCGGCGCAAGGGCGGTGACCAAACCGCCGGGGCTGGGCTGCCACGTCCCATCTGGGGCGCGGTCCACGGGGAGGCGGTTTGCTACCACCACGAAGC
Source organism: Staphylococcus chromogenes (assembly GCA_032468405.1). Classification (GTDB taxonomy): domain Bacteria; phylum Actinomycetota; class Actinomycetes; order Mycobacteriales; family Mycobacteriaceae; genus Corynebacterium. Next base: position 6,564 of record JAUDUO010000004.1, on the reverse strand, counting down.
TGTTATCGGTCATTGCAGCAACACCTGCCTAACTTGTTAAGAACTTCTCCCGCGGGAGCAGGGGCTTCACTATGGGTGAAGCGAATTAAGCCTTCTTAGCGGCCTTCTTGGTGGTCTTCTTTGTAGCTTTCTTGGTGGCCTTTTTGGTGGCTTTCTTCGTGGTCTTCTTGGCAGCCTTCTTGGTGGTTTTCTTTGCTGCAGCCTTGCGGGTACGCTTCGCTGCCTTCTTAGGCTGTTCCGCTTCGTGTTCGGCAGCTACCTTCCGGAAAATGAGGCCTTCTGGCTCCACGCCAAGCATGCAAGCCAAGGTGGCTGCGTCAAGGAAGTCATGGGAGTACGTAGCCACGATTCGACGGGCAGCCAGCGCAGTTTCAGCTTCAACAGCGTGGAGTGCTTCGGCGGACGCGGTGCGGGTGTCAGTCACCTTGGGTGGCAAGGATCCTCCTGGAATCGAAAGCTAGTAACGGCCGGTGCAAGCATTGGCCTGCACCGTAATGTGTCCGAGGGCGTGGACGTCGAAAAGCGGGCACGCCCCTATGAGAACACACGTAGGTTAACCATATTACGCCATCAGCTAGATGTAGGGGGAAACCTGCTTGCTGAAGAAGCGACGCTTGCGCCGGAACCCGAGGTACGGGTTGAACTTCGGTGGGCGACGAAGCTTGCGAGCCGTCCATTCGCCCAGCACCACGCCGGCGCCAAGGGCGGTAGCGATGGCGAGCGCCAGAGCCATATTTGAAAAGCCGATCAGCATTTGCTCGTTGAGGATCGCGTACATACCGCGGTAAATCGACAAACCTGGCAGTAGGGGAGTAATTCCCGATACTGAAACGATCAGCGGCGGGATCAGGAAACGACGCGCCATCAGACCACCGGCAAGGCCGATAATCGCCGCCGAAATGCCCGTTGCGACGACCGGACCAACTCCATTAGGAATCAAAATAAAGTAATAGACTGCAGACCCTAAAGCTGCTGCTAGGCCCGCGATCCACATGGATTTCCACTCCACAAAGCATGCGACCGCGAACGCCGCCGAGGCAATCGCGCCGGAGAGCACCTTCACCGTTGCCGATTGGAAGTTCGCGGGTGCCGAGGTCTGAATCGGTGGCAGCTCCACACCGATCGCGGTGGAAACCTGGATGCCGATTGCCACACCGGCGACAATACCGCCGGTGAGCAGCATCGTTTCAAAGAAGCGCGCACTCGCAGTGACCGGCGCGCCGGTAATGCCGTCTTGCAAGGCCTGCACCAGCGTCAACCCTGCCAGCATCACCACGATTCCTGATGCGATGATCTGCGAAGGGACCACGTGCAGCCCGCGTTCGAGAGCAAACCAATAGGCAATCGCTGCGGGCACCGTGCCAACGAAACCGCCATACAGGTTTTGGAAAAACGGAGGCAGACCTTGGGAATCCAGCCACTCAGATCCAGCCATGATGATGGCGGCCGCAAAGAACGAAATTGAGGCTACTAGCCAGCCACCGCCCAGCAATACGGCCACGGCCGCGGCCATGACGGCCCAGCCGCCGTTGAACTTCCAGAACCGGAAAGTCGGCTTGGACAAGATGATTTCATCCAGGATTTTTTCGGCCAGCTCGGGGCTGGTCGCGCCCGCTTGGATGGACCTAATCAAGCGGTCCACCTCTGCCAGCTGCCCAAAATTGGTGCCCAATCGGTTAACCACCCGGAACACGCTCACTGGGGTCTTAAACGAACCCATGTGGGTAAACAGGGTGATGGTGTTCATCGTGATGTCCACGTGCGCGTAGTGCAAACCATACGCAGAGGTCACCGCATGGATTTGTGCCTTGGCATCGTTGTTGCCTGTGCCGGAGCTAAGGAGAATGTCCCCAATCCGCGCGGCGATGTGCATGACGCCCGCCACCTGGCCAGGGTCTTGCAGGTCAATTGGAGCGAGTGGCGATGGCGGCGGCGCAGCCTTAGCGGCGTCAATCGTCGCGATTCGCTTCGGTCGGTGCAGCCAATCGGGCAACCAGCCCACAGGCAATCCCTCCTCGGATGGGGAGTCAACGTCAAGGTGACTTTCGGTGCATTAGAGCTATCGCTACCCGATCCAGAGCTGTTAACGTCCTGCGAACCGTGCACCAACAGACCTCTTCACCCTACCTACCGAGCCTGTTGTGTGCCTGCCAGGCGGGTGCGCTTGGAATCAAAGACACCGTTCAGGTAGATTATTTTCTCGTGCTTGATGCCATCGCTTCTTGCGATTGGGATCGACCACGGTGCTGGAGTGGCGCAATCGGTAGCGCAACGCACTTGTAATGCGTAGGTTGTGGGTTCAAGTCCCATCTCCAGCTCAAAATTTTTTCTAGGGAACGCCCCAAAATGCCTTTGAACTGGCTCATTATTTGTAAAAATGTGTCACTTCAAAGGCATTTTGTGTGTCTCGCGCTGAACCCGATCTCTAGCTACCCCGAGGAATACATGGAAACGGCACCAATCATCCGGCCCGCTACCAGCGCGGACGCGCAGGCTCTTGCAGACATCCTCAATCATTCGATTGAGCACACGAACGCGATTTGGTTGTCGGAGCCGGTGGATGCCGCCGAGCGCACGCAGTGGATGGCGCAACGGCGCGTGTTGGTCGCTGAACTAGCTGGCGAGGTCGCGGGATTCGCCGGAATTGGTCAGTGGAAAGGCAGCTGCGGATACCGTTATACTGCGGAGGATTCCATCTACATCCGGGACGGTTTCCACGGCCGTGGCATAGCTTCCGCTTTGTTCGGTGCGTTGATTGAGGCTGCCCCAGCGCAGGGATACCGGGTGATCGTGGCCAATATTGAGGCCGGGAATGCTGCCTCCATCGCCCTACATGAGAAGTTTGGCTTCACCAAGGTCGGGCTTATGCCCGGGGTCGGTTTCAAGAACGATACCTTCCTTGACCTGGCGGTTTACCAGCTAACCTTGCCGGTGGATTGACGGGCTGGGGTGGCGAAGCTCCTCCAATGCACGCACACTGGATAGTGGCACGCAAACAATTATGGAGGAAATCATGGCACAAACTTTCGCACAACAATTGGTTGAAGCCCTTGAAAAACAGGGTGTTAAGCGAATCTTCGGGCTGGTGGGCGACAGCCTCAACCCGATTTCGGATGCCGTCCGCGAATCCAGCCTCGAGTGGATCCACGTCCGCAACGAGGAGGCTGCAGCCTTCGCCGCGGGTGCAGAATCCCTCGTTACTGGCGACCTCGCCGTCTGCGCCGCATCGTGCGGACCAGGCAACACCCACCTGGTGCAGGGGCTTTACGACGCCCACCGCAACGGCGCCAAGGTACTCGCCCTAGCGAGCCACATCCCGAGCCCACAGATTGGCTCCCACTTCTTCCAGGAAACCCACCCAGAATTCCTGTTTAACGAGTGCTCCGGCTACTGCGAGCTAGTTAACGATCCAGCCCAGGGCGCTCGAATTCTTCACCATGCAATCCAGTCCACGATGGGTGGACACGGCGTTTCTGTGCTGGTACTTCCGGGCAATATCTCCATGGAGGATGCTGCGGATGATACGTACCTTGACTCTGCGATAGCCGTCGATAAGCCTGTTTCTTTCCCGCACCCAAAGCAGGCAGCTGACCTGGTTCAGGCGATCAACGAGGCAAAGACCGTCGCACTGTTCTGTGGCGCCGGCTGTAAGGATGCGCGCGATCAGGTGCTGGCGCTGGCGGAGAAGATCAAGGCGCCAGTGGGCCATGCGCTCGGTGGCAAGATGTACATCCAGCACGACAATCCATTTGATGTCGGTATGTCCGGGTTGCTGGGCTACGGCGCCTGCCACGACGCCACCAACGACGCTGACCTGCTGATCTTGCTTGGCACCGACTTCCCGTACTCCGAGTTCCTGCCTAAGCACAACGTGGCGCAGGTGGACATTAACGCGGCCGCTATCGGTCGTCGTACTACGGTCCAACACCCAGTGGTGGGTGATGTTGCGGCAACCATCGAAAACATCCTGCCGCACGTGGAGGAAAAGACGGACCGAAAGTTCCTCGACGAACAGCTGCGTAATCACCACCGCAAGCTGGAGACTGTCATTGAGGCCTACACCAATAAGATGCAGAAGCACACCCCAATCCACCCTGAACTGGTGGCGGATTACCTCGATGAATTGGCAGATGACGACGCCGTATTCACCGTGGACACCGGCATGTGCAACGTCTGGGCAGCTCGCTACATTAACAATTTCTCCTCCCGTCGTGAATTGATCGGTTCCTTCCGCCACGGCACTATGGCGAACGCGCTGCCACAGGCAATTGGCGCATCCGCTGCGGACCGAAACCGCCAGGTTATTTCCATGTCCGGCGACGGCGGCCTCGGCATGCTCATGGGCGAACTCCTCACCGTGAAGCTGCACCAGCTGCCCGTGAAGATCATTACCTTCAACAACTCCTCCCTTGGCATGGTGAAGCTGGAAATGCTGGTCCAAGGCTTCCCCGAGTTTGAGACTGATCATGAGGGCGTGAACTATGCGGCTATCGCAGAGGCTGCCGGAATTAAGGCGTTGCGCGTCGAGCACCCAAAGGACCTGCACCGAGTGCTGGAAGACGCCCTGCGTCACGACGGCCCAGTTCTGGTGGATGTGGTCACGGACCCAAACGCGCTGTCCATCCCGCCAAACATCACCTTCGAACAAATCTTGGGCTTCTCCAAGGCAGCCACCCGCACTGTGTTCGGCGGTGGCGTCGGACGCATGGTGGACCTAGCGAAGTCCAACGTGCGCAACATCCCACGGCCTTAGGATTCTTACTGGAGAGAGGTGCTGAGGCGTGGCTGCTACGTGCACGTCGGCGGGCGCTTGCCTAGTGTGCATCGCCCGCCGTAGCACCACTAACAGCACCTATTGAAAACGGGTGAATTAAATCGGGCACAAACGGGCAAGTTCAGTAGGATGAAAACTCTAAGCAATGCTTGTTTGTGGAAAGGACACCAACATGAGCAATATTCGTGCCGCCATCATTGGTTATGGCAACCTCGGCAAGAGCGTGGAGAAGGTAATCGCCGCTCAGCCTGATATTGACCTCGTCGGCGTGTTCTCGCGCCGCGACTCCCTAGACACTGATGCCAAGGTCATTCCTGTCGCTGACGTGGACAAGTACACCGACGAAATCGATGTGCTTTACCTTTGCCTCGGATCCGCCACCGATATGCCAGAGCAGGCAGCTGACCTGGCGAAGCTGTACAACACCGTGGACACCTACGACAACCACAATGAAATCCCGCGCCACCGCGCCGAGATGGACGCAGCGGCTAAGGAATCCGGTCACGTCGCAGTGATCTCCACCGGCTGGGATCCCGGCATGTTCTCGCTCAACCGCGTGTACGCATCGGCCGTCATGCCAAACGCCGAGCAGCACACGTTCTGGGGTCCGGGCCTCTCCCAAGGCCACTCCGACGCGCTGCGCCGTATCGACGGCGTGAAGAAAGCCGTCCAGTACACCATCCCTGCCGACGACGCGCTGGACAAAGCACGCGCAGGCGAAGGCGCTGGCATCACCGGCAAGAACGCGCACTTGCGTCAGTGTTGGATCGTGGCTGAAGAAGGCGCTGACCAAGCCGCCATCGAAGAAACCGTCCGCACCATGCCGGATTACTTCGTGGGCTACGAGGTCGAGGTTAACTTCATCTCTGACGAAGTCTTCGACGCTGAGCACACCGGTATGCCGCACGGCGGACACGTGGTGACCGCTGGCAAGATCGGTGACACCAAGCACCTCATCGAATACACCTTGAAGCTGGATCGCAACCCAGACTTCACCGCGGGTGCCATGGTTGCCTACGGCCGTGCAGCTCACCGCCTAGCACAAGCTGGCGAGACCGGTGCTCGCACCGTCCTGGAGATCGCGCCATATCTGATCCACCCTCTCGAGCTGGATGAGCTGGTGGCTAAGAACGTCTAGTTCTTTCTCCTTTGATCCATCCTCGCTGGGCTTCGCCTGGTGAGGGTGGATTTTGTGTTCTTCTTTTTAGCTTTTCATGCTGGTGAGTGGGGAAATTTTTGATCGTAGTGGGCTGAAAGAGGGTCACTTCCGCCTTTGTGTATGTCGGGTAACGGGGTCAAGCAAATCTTTCCCGCCTTGCGGTGTGGTTTGGCATGGGGCGTGAAGTTTCTTCGCGGCGCGGTGGAGAAATCGCCTCACGGGATTACTTGAGTCACTTGGGTAACAGGTGGGGGAAATTTCTTCACGTCGCGTGCTTCGTGCGGTTTTGTGGCGGGAAGGATTTGATCGGGCCGGGCTGGAAAAGTGTCACTTCAGCCTCTTGTGTATCTCGGGTAATGTGGTCAAGCAAATCTTTCCCGCCTTGCGGTGTGGCTTGGCATGGGGCGTGAAGTTTCTTCGCGGCGCGGTGGAGAAATCGCCTCATGGGGTTACTTGAGTCACTTGGGTAACGGGCGGGGGAAATTTCTTCACGTCGCGTGCTTCGTGCGGTTTTGTGGCAGGAAGGATTTGATCGGGCCGGGCTGGAAAAGTGTCACTTCAGCCTCTTGTGTATCTCGGGTAATGTAGCCAAACAAATCTTTCCCACTTTGCGGTTCGGCTTGGCATAGGG